>NZ_VFNC01000001.1:0-606749 GCF_006715395.1 Streptomyces sp. SLBN-31 | reverse complement strand
CGCGAGCTCGGCGTGATCTGCCTAGTATGGCCTGACCGCGGTCCGCTGCTCGATGCGGACGGCCTGTCAGGGGGGACGCACATGGCGCGATTCGCTCGGTGGACGGCTTTCGGAGCCGCCGCCGCACTGCTGGTGGCGGGCTGCAGCGGCGGCTCGTCGTCCGACGGCGGCGATGGCAAGGGCGGCTCGAAGACGAGTCCGGCCGCCTCGCCCTCGACCGGCTCTTCCGGTACGGCCGCCGCCCTGCCCTCCTCCCTGACCGCGCAGAAGCTCGCCTGGGGGCGCTGCAAGGCGACCGCGGACGCAGCCGCGCCGGGCAGCGACTGGCAGTGCGCGACCCTCAAGGTGCCGCTGGACTGGTCGAAGCCGGACGGCGGGACGATCGGTCTGGCACTGATCCGCGAGAAGGCCCGCGGCGGCAAGCGCCTCGGGTCGCTGCTGTTCAACTTCGGTGGCCCCGGCGGCTCGGGGGTGTCGACCATGCCGCAGTACGCGGCCACGGTGTCCGTGCTGCGCGAGCACTACGACCTGGTCAGCTGGGACCCGCGCGGAGTCGCCGCCAGCGAGGGAGTGCGCTGCCGCGGCGACAAGGCGATCCAGGCCGCCGAGGACATCGACGCCACACCCGACACCCCGGCCGAGGAGAAGGCGTACTTCCAGGACGCCGTCGACTTCGGCAAGGGCTGTCAGAAGGCCGCCGGAAAGATCCTGGCCCACGTGTCGACCACCGACACCGCCCGCGACATGGACCTGATGCGCCAGGTGCTGGGCGACTCGAAGATGCACTACTTCGGCATCTCCTACGGCACGGAACTGGGCGGCGTCTACGCCCATCTCTTCCCGAAGAACGTCGGACGGCTCGTCCTCGACGCGGTCGTCGACCCCAGCGCGGACTCGGTGGGACACGCGGAGAACCAGGCCCGGGGGTTCCAACGGGCGCTGGACGACTACCTGAAGTCGACCGGCCAGGACCCCGCGCAGGGCACACGGAAGATCGCGAGCCTGGTCGAGCGGCTCGACGCGCACCCGCTGCCGACCTCCTCCGGGCGCAAGCTGACGCAGACGCTCGCGCTCACCGGCATCGTCCTGCCCCTCTACAGCAAGTCGGGCTGGCCGGCCCTGACCAGTGCCCTGGACTCGGCGGAGCGGGGCGACGGCACCGAGCTGCTCTCACTGGCCGACGGCTACAACGAGCGGGACTCCTCGGGGCACTACGGCACGACGACCCACTCCCAGCGGGTCATATCGTGCCTGGACGACAAGCAGCGGCCGACCGCCGAACAGACGAAGAAGCTGCTGCCGACGTTCGAGAGGATCTCGCCCGTGTTCGGGGACTTCCTCGGTTGGGACACGGCCGGCTGGTGCCGCGACTGGCCGGTGGCCGGGCAGTACGACACCCCGGAGGTGAGCGCGCCCGGCGCGGCGCCGGTCCTGGTGGTCGGCAACACCGGCGATCCGGCGACGCCGTACGAGGGCGCCAGGAAGATGGCCGACGAACTGGGCAAGGGCGTCGGTGTGGAGCTCACCTGGAAGGGCGAGGGACACGGGGCGTACGGCAACGGGAGCGACTGCGTCGACTCGACGGTGAACGCGTATCTGCTCGACGGGAGGGTGCCGAAGGACGGCAAGGTCTGTGCGCGGTAGGCCGCGGTACGCAAAGGGGCCCGGCACCCGTGGTGCCGAGCCCCTTCCGGAACCTGGTGGACCGGCTTGTGCGGTTCCTAGTAGATCGGCTTGTCGGGCTCGATCTGGTTGACCCAGCCGATCACTCCGCCGCCGACGTGCACGGCGTCGGAGAAGCCCGCCGACTTCAGGACCGCGAGGACTTCCGCACTGCGGACACCCGTCTTGCAATGCAGGACGATCTTCTTGTCCTGCGGGAGGGTCTCCAGGGCGGTGCCCATGAGGAACTCGTTCTTGGGGATCAGCTTGGCGCCGGGGATCGAGACGATCTCGTACTCGTTGATCTCGCGGACGTCGATGATCTCGATGTTCTCGCCGTCGTCGATCCACTCCTTGAGCTGCTTCGGAGTGATCGTCGAGCCGGCCGCCGCCTCCTGGGCCTCCTCGGAGACGACGCCGCAGAAGGCCTCGTAGTCGATGAGCTCGGTGACGGTCGGGTTCTCGCCGCAGACCGCGCAGTTCGGGTCCTTGCGGACCTTGACCTGGCGGTACTGCATCTCCAGAGCGTCGTAGATCATCAGCCGGCCGACCAGCGGCTCGCCGATGCCCGCGAGGAGCTTGATGGCCTCGTTGACCTGGATGGAGCCGATGGACGCGCACAGCACGCCCAGCACGCCGCCCTCGGCGCAGGAGGGGACCATGCCCGGCGGCGGGGGCTCCGGGTAGAGGCAGCGGTAGCAGGGGCCGTGCTCGGACCAGAAGACGGAGGCCTGGCCGTCGAAGCGGTAGATCGAACCCCACACGTACGGCTTGTTCAGCAGCACGCACGCGTCGTTGACCAGGTAGCGGGTCGCGAAGTTGTCCGTGCCGTCGACGATCAGGTCGTACTGGCTGAAGATGTCCATCACGTTGTCGGCCTCGAGCCGCTCCTCGTGAAGGATCACGTTCACGTACGGGTTGATGCCCTTGACGGTGTCACGGGCGGATTCGGCCTTGGAGCGGCCGATGTCGGACTGGCTGTGGATGATCTGGCGCTGCAGGTTCGACTCGTCGACCTCGTCGAACTCCACGATGCCGAGGGTGCCGACGCCCGCGGCGGCCAGGTACATCAGCGCCGGCGAGCCCAGGCCGCCGGCGCCCACACAGAGCACCTTGGCGTTCTTCAGCCGCTTCTGCCCGTCCATCCCGACGTCGGGGATGATCAGGTGGCGGGAGTACCTGCGAACCTCGTCTACGGTGAGCTCAGAGGCTGGCTCGACCAGGGGTGGCAGCGACACGGGGACTCCGTTGGTCGGTCAATCAGTACGGTTGTTCTCCGTGTAACAGTGCCATGGCCTTTTTCATTCCGAGACACCCGTTCCGATCCGCGAGACGATGTCGTCCCAGTAGCCGGGCATGGTCTCCCAAGGGTCGGTGCGTCCGCCGCGGTCGGTGCGGTCCGTGAAGTAGATGGTCGAGGCGCCCTGCCAGCGGGCGATGCGGAGCGCTTCGTCGAGGTGGGGGCCCGGGACCCCGTGGACGAAGTGGCAGAAGCGGTCGGGCGGGTAGTCGGCCGTCCACTCGGCCACCTGCGACCAGCGGTAGTCGTTCCACGGCCCCGAGAAGGTGACCAGCTGGTCGGCGGCCTCCGCGTATCCGGGGTACGGGTGGGTGCCGTGGCCGAGGACGATGTGGGCGTCGTCACGGACGGCGCGGAGCGTGGTGACGGTGCGGCGGATCCCGGGAAGCGACGTGCGTTCGGTCGGGCAGCGGTCGAGGAGGAAGCCGTCGACCCGGTACCAGTCGATGTAGCGGTGCGCGTCGGAGATCATCTCGCCGAAGGTGCGGGCGCCGAAGGTGGCGTCGAGGTGGCCGAGGACGCGGACGCCCGCGTTGCGCAGGCGGCCGGCCGCCTCCAGGCAGTGCGGGTCGGGGCGGCTGCCGGGGCCGTCGGCGACGTTGAGGACCACCCAGTGCAGGGGTGTGCCCGGGCGGGTCAGTTCGCTCCATTCAGTGGGGGCGACGAGGGGGTGCGCGTAGCCGGGGATGCCGAAGACGGTGCGGAACGCCGTGCTCGGGGAGTACGTCTTGGTGCTGGTCAGATGCGGCATGCCGCCTCCATCCAGATGTCGGCGAGGGACTCTTCGAGGTTGATCCGGGGCCGCCAGCCGAGCCGGTCGCGTGCGGTGCGCACATCGGCCTGCTGCCAGCTGCCGCAGCCGTCCGGGTACGGGTACGCGACGGAGGCCACGTGGTCGGAATCACCGCGAGGGTGGCCGATCGGGGCGCGCAGCGGGCCGGGCGGGCCGTCGAGTTCGTGGAGGGCGCCGCCGTATCCGGCCACGCGGGCGAGGGTGGCGGCGGCGTCGCGCAGGCGGACGGCGCGGCCGGAGCCGATGTTGATGACGCCCTGGGCGGCGGACAGGCTCGCGGCGTGGACGGCCCGTGCCACGTCGCGTACGTCGACGAAGTCGCGCTGGGCGCCCAGGCCCGCGAGTTTGAGCTCGCCGTCGCCTGACTGCATGGCTCGGCGCATGGCCTCCGCGAGGCGGCCCAGGGGCGAGCCGGCCGGGGTGCCGGGGCCGGCGGGCGAGAAGACGCGCAGGACGACCGCGTCCAGGCCGGAGCCGAGGACGAGTTCGGTGGCGGCGAGCTTGCTCACGCCGTACGGGCCGCCGGGACGCGGGACGGCGTCCTCGGCCGTGGAGGAGCCGGGCTGGCTGGGGCCGTACTCGGCGCCGCAGCCGATCTGCACCAGACGGGCGCCGCAGCCGCTGCGGCGCAGGGCCTCGCAGACGGTGGCGACGGCGACGGTGTTGTGCCGGGTGAGTTCGCGGGCACCGCCCCGGGTGGCGCCCGCGCAGTTGACGACGACCCCCGGGTGTACCGCGTCGAGGAAGCGGGTGAGGGCGCCGGGGCTGCCGGACGCGAGGTCGAAGCGGACGTCGGCGTCGTCGCCCCGGCCGAGGGCGGTGAGCTGGACGGCCGGGTCGGCGAGGAGGCGGTCGGCCACGAAGCGGCCGAGGTAGCCGTTGGCTCCGATCAGCAGGACTCTCATCGGGCGGCTCCTTGGGCGCCGTCGGGGGTGGGGTGGGCGGTGGTCATCTGTGGTGCTCCTTCGAGGCGGGGGCCTCCGGGCGGTCGCACGGAGGCGGGGGCCTCCGGGCGGTAGCGCCGGGATGCCTGCGGCGCCTGTGCGGCTTTCGTGGTTTTGCGCGTGGCGCCTGGGGATGGTGGGTGGGTCGGGGCCGCGCCGGGGGGTGTCCGTCCTCGGTCGGGCGGTGCTGTCGGCCGTGTGGTGCAGTGTCCTGACGCCCGGCACTGCGGGCGGGCACCCCCCGGCACGGCCCCTCCTCGCCGTACGAGGCTGTCGCCGGCGTGTGATGGCCGGCTCAGCACGGGGGCTCCGGTGGGGTGTGGGCCGAGGCCCTGGTGAGGGTGCGAGCGGAGTGGATCAGCAGGATCAGTGCCGCTGTGGTGCAGGTGAGGGTCGGGATGCTTGCTGGTCCCCAGGTGTCGGCCAGCGTCTGTACGGGGGTGGCGAGCGGTGTGCAGCCGGGGAGGCGGGCTGCGAAGACCGTGGCCAGTGCCGTGGCTTCGGTGGTGGCCGTCGCCATGAGGACGGTGGCGGGGACGTGGGTGAAGCCGTGGGTCGTCAGGAGGCGGGCGAGGAACAGCAGGGCGCCCAGGGGGAGCGTGCTTGCGTAGGGTGCGGGCTCGCCCAGGGCCGCGCCGGTCAGGGCCAGCAGCGTCGTCAGGGCGATCAGGTAGAGCGTGAGGGTGGCGAGGAGAAGGGGGCGTACCGCTGTGGAGAAGTCGTCCAGGGCGCGGCTGGTGGTCAGTCTGCGGTGGGCGCGTGCGGCCAGGAGGTGGGCCGTCCAGGCCGCGGGGGCGCAGGACCACGCGAGGGCCAGGAGGGGGGCCGTGATGAGGGGCCAGGAGGCGTCGGCGGCGGCTGTGGGCAGGCCGTCGGGGCCGCCGGTGAGGGCTGCTTGCAGGAGGCCGTCGCCGAGTAGGGCGTAGGTGAGGAGCCAGGCGGTCCAGAGGGTGGTGCCGGGGGCGTGTGAGGTGGAGCCCGGTGGTGTGGGGTGAGTTGGGGCCAGGGGGCCGCGGGAGAGTGCTGCGCGCAGGGTCAGGGGGGTGGCCAGGGCGGCGGCTGCCGCGATGGCCGTGTGTGTCTGTCCGTCGGTGAGGTGAAGGGCCGTCAGTGTCGCCGTGGCCAGGACGCCGGGGAGGAGGGTGAGCAGTGCCCAGCCGGCGCGTACGCGGGAGGCATTGGTGGTCTTCGGGGGCTCGGACGGGTTCTCGTCTCGGGCGGCTCGGGCGAACATCTCCTCCGCGAGCGCGAAGACGTCGCGGTGACGGAAACGCGTGGCGGTGCGGTCGGTGATGCCGTGGGCCTCCAGGCCGGCCGCGATCTCCAGGGGGTCCACCGCCCGTGCGCACAGTTCCCGGTGACGGTGCATCAGTGCCTTCACGGGGTCGGCCGCGGTGCGGCGGGGGGCGGGCGGTTTTGCGTCGGCACGGGTGCGTGGGGTGGTTTCGCCGTCCGTGCGTGCGGGCGCCTCGTCCGTCATCGACTCCTGTGATCGCTCGTCCCATGCGCCGGGGCTGTGCGGTGTGCCCGGGCCGTCCAGTTCTCCCAGCTCGCTCATCGCGCACCCTCCGTGGCGCGGACCTGTGCTTCCGTCGCCCAGGCGGGGGCGCTGCGGGCCGCGACGTGGGCGCCGGTCCAGCGGCCCGGTACATGGGCCTCGGCGGGGACGGCGAAGGGCCGGGGCTCTCCGGTCTCGTCGACGACGACCCGGCGCACCGGGGTGCGCGCGACGATCTCCAGGTAAATGCCGTGAAATGCCGTGGTGTTCTGCTCGACGGTGAACAGTTCGAGTGCACGCGCGCGTGCGGCCGCGCCCAGCCGCTCGCGGCGCGCTGGGTCGCGCAGCAGCGCCACGCAGGCCTCGGCGAGCGCCCGCGGATTGCGGGGCGGAACGACGAGTCCGGTTCCGCCGATGACCTCCACGACCGCGCCGACGTCCGTGGAAACGGTCGCGCGGCCGCAGAACATGGCCTCGACCAGGCTGATCGGGAATCCCTCCACGACGCTGGAGAGAACCGTCACGCCGCCGGCGGCGTAGGCGTCGGCGGGGGTCGGCAGTTCGGGGCCGCCGATCTCGGCGAAGGAGACGGGGTTGTCGCCGACGGTGTGCGGGCCCTCGGCCTCGTCGGGGAAGAGCTGTGCGGCGAGGGCGCGGCAGTGGCCGAGGTAGGCCTCGCCCTCGGGGCCGGCCGGAGTGCCGATGATCCGCAGTCGGGTCTTGGGCTCCTCCTTGCGGATCTCGGCGAAGGCGTGCAGCAGCGACACCAGGTCCTTCGTGGGTTCGACGCGGCCGACCCAGACCAGCGTGTCGGGGTCGGCGCAGTCCGTGGACTCCCCTACCTCGGCGAAGGGCGAGGCGTCCATGCCGGGGTGGACCGTGCGGAGCTTGGCGCGGTCGGCGCCGCAGCGCTCCTGCCAGCGGCGGGCGTGCGCGTTGCCGGGTGTCACGATCGCGGCCCGGTCGTAGGTCTCGGCGGCGAGCCTGCCGTGGAAGGCGGCGAGCAGGGAGCGTACGGCGGGTGGGGCGTCCGTGGCGGCCAGGTAGTGCGTGCGCAGCCGCACGCCGTACTCGGTCAGCAGCAGGGGTACGCCGAAGAAGTGGCGGGCAAGCAGTCCGGGCAGCGCCGCCGGACCGCCGGTCGTGGCGTGGCACAGGTCGACCGCGCCGAGGTCGTCGTCCTGGTACCAGTCGAGCGAGAGGGGGCGCAGAGCGCGTTCGAGGTGCGCGGCGACGGAGAGCAGATCGGATACGCGCGCCTCGCGCGCCGCCCGTTGGGCGCCGGGCGCACGACAGGCGCGCTCCAGGGCGCGCACGGCGCTCTCGGAGCGCAGTGCGCCCCCTAGGCCGCCCCCGTCGTCGCGGGCAAGTTCGGCGAGCCCGTACAGCGCGCTGGCGAAACGGTCCGCCTCCAGGTTCGACACGGCCTCCTGGGAAACGGACGCGCACAGGACGGCCGCCAGTTCGCCGTAGCACTCGATGAATCGCCGGCGGGCGCGCCGCCCGTACACGACCCCGTCGTCCTCGGCCGCCCACAGCGGGGAGGTACGTACCCGGCCGATCTGCGGTGGCAATGCGACCCAGCCCTCGTCCTCCTGGCTCCGGCTGCTGCTGAGGGCGTAGACGTCGAACTCGTGCTGCTCGAGCCCGCGCACCAGCCGGTCGCACCAGAGCGTGGCGTCACCGCTCACATACGGATAGCCACCCTCCGTAAGCAGTCCGATGCGCACGTGCGCACCCCCGATCTCCCGTTTGGGGAGCCGCCGTTGACCCGGCGGCTCGCAGCGGGAAGAACGTATGCGGACAAGGCGGTGGCGCGATGGACGGTTGTCCATCGCACCACCAAAAGGGGTGAACGGTCGTAACTTTCCCGTGCGAGTTGCGTTCGATCGCGCTACGAGATCACGCAGTCACGTTCTGTCAGGGGGAGGCCGGTTCGCGCCGGGCCGTCCTGCGCCGGGCCGCCACCTCGGGGTCGAGCGCCGGTACGGCGGCCAGGAGCTGCTTGGTGTAGGGGTCCTGCGGGTTGTCGTACACCTCCTCGGCGGGACCTGACTCGACGATGCGGCCCTGGCGCATCACCGCGACCCGGTCGCTGACCCGGCGCACGACGGCGAGGTCGTGGGCGACGAAGACCAGCGCCAGGCCGAGTTCGCGCTGGAGTTCGCCGAGCAGCTCCACGACCTGGGCCTGGGTCGTCACGTCGAGGGCCGAGACCGGCTCGTCGCAGACGATGACGCGCGGGTCGGCCGCGAGCGCCCGCGCGATGCCCACGCGCTGGCGCTGACCGCCGCGAACTCGTGCGGATAGCGGTCGTAGTGCGCCGCTTCGAGCCCCACGCGCTCCAGCAGTTCCGTCACGCGCCCCCTGATCCGCGTCTCGTCGCGCTCGCCCCGCGCGCGCAGCGGGTCGGCGATCGACTCGCCCACGCTGCGGCGCGGGTTGAGGGAGGAAACGGGGTCCTGGAAGACCATCTGGACGGCCGGGTTCACGCCCACGCGCGCGTGGCCCTCGTAACGGACCTGCCCGGCCGTCGGCTCCAGGAGCCCCACGAGCATCCGCCCGAGCGTCGTCTTGCCGCTGCCGCTCTCGCCGACGACGCCGAGGGTCTCGCCCCGGTGGACGCGCAGCGACACGTCGTCGACGGCCGTGAACGCCCGCTTGCCGCGCCCGAATTCGCGCCGGAGTCCGGTCGCCTCCAGGACGATCTCGTCGGAGGCCCGCGAGGGGGCGCGCGGCGCGTCCACGCGCGGTACAGCGTCCAGCAGGCCGCGTGTGTACGCCTGGGTGGGCGACCTCAGTACGTCGCCGACCGGGCCCTGTTCCACCACGCGCCCGTGTCGCATCACCAGCACCTCGTCGACGCTCTCGGCCGCCACGCCGACGTCGTGCGTGACGAGCAGCAGCCCCAGGCCCGTCTCCTCGCGCAGGATGTGCAACAGGTCGAGGATCTGGGCCTGGACGGTCACGTCGAGGGCGGTGGTCGGCTCGTCGGCGATCAGCAGGTCGGGCCGGCAGGCGAGCGCCATGGCGATGAGCGCCCGCTGGCGCATGCCACCGCTGAACTCGTGGGGGCGCGAGCGGGACCGGCGCGGAGCGTCGGGTATGCCGACCCGCTCCAGCACCTCGACCGCACGCGCGCGTGCCGCTCGCCGTGACACGCGCGTGTGCAAGCGGTGCACCTCGGCGATCTGGTCGCCGATGGCGTAGTACGGGTCGAGGGAGGACAGCGGGTCCTGGAAGACCATCGCGGCCTTCCCTCCGCGCAGCCGCCGCAGTTCGTCCTCTGACGCCCGCTGTACGTCGGTGCCGGCCACCTCGATGGAGCCGCCGACCCGGCCGCCCGTGCCGCGGTGCAGGCCCAGGAGGGCCGAGGCGACGGTGGACTTGCCGGAGCCGGACTCGCCGACCAGGGCAAGCGCGGCGCCCGGCGCCAGCCCGAAGGAGAGGCCGTCGACGGCCTTCAGGGCGCCGAACCCGACGGTCAGGTCCGTGACTTCGACGAGACTCACGTCAGTACCACCCGTCGGTCGGCCACCGCGTACAGGACGTCCGCGACGGCGTTGGCGAGGACCACGAAGAAGCCGATGACCAGGACCATGCCGACGACGACCGGCAGGTCGACCACGTTGACGGCGTGGACGAGTTCCTGACCGATGCCGGGAAGGCCGAAGAGGGTCTCGGTGAGGACGGCGCCGCCCACCATCGCGCCGACGTCGTTGGCGTTCAGCGCGATGATCGGCGCGAGGGCGCCGCGCAGGGCGTGGCGGCCGACGATCGACCGCTCGCTGGCGCCGTCGGCGCCCGTCAACTCCCGGGATACGGCCAGGGGTTGGGCAGACAGTGGATCCCGTCGTGGTCGAGGAACTTGGTCTGCTGCTGCATCACGGGCGCCAACTGGCCGTTCTTGCTGCAGCTGACGTGGCCGTAGCCGAGCCGGTGGCCGACCTCGTGATTGATCAGCATCTGCCGGTAGGCGTGGATCCGGTCGCCGTACGTCTTCGACCCCTGGGCCCATCTGTAGGCGTTGATCATCACTCGCTCGGTGGACGCCGAGTCGCACGAGACGTTGTCCTCGGTGGTGTCCAGGCCGGACTTGGCGCACCACGTGGCCGTGGTTCCGGGGCTGGCGAGCGTGATGACGAAGTCGGGTTTGCCGCTGTCGACACGCTCGAAGGTCCGGGCGCCGTCGTGGGCCCAACTGCGGTCGTCGTTGAGCGTCTTCTGGACGGCCTCGGCGAAGAGGGCCCCGTCCAGCCCCAGTCCCCGTTCCACGTCGACGCGGTACGTGTACTTCCGGCCCTTGCCGGGCGCCCGGTCGGTGCCGGGGACCGTGTCGAACTTCCCCGGGCCCCGGAGCGTGGCGCCCAGCGCGTACCTCTGGCCCATCGCCTGTTCGTACGTCAGCGTGGCGACGCTCGGCGACGGTGCCGCCGACGGAGTCGACCGCACGTCCCGCGCCTGGTCGGTGGCCGACTGCGTGCCCACGGCGGTGTCGTCGCGTCCGTGCGTGACCTGGCCCGCCACCACGACGGCCAGCACGGTGGTGACCGCGGCGGCCGCGATCCCGGTGAACGTCCGCCCCTTGGAGCCGGTGTTCTGCGCGGGGACGCCGGTGGGCGGCGCGTCGTCCTCGTCGCCGTCCGTATCGGCGGGGACACCTGCGCCGCTACGGGGGGTCCGCTCGGCGACGGAGGGATACGGGTCGGCGGCGTGCGCGGAGACACCGGAACGGCGCGCGAAGACGTCGTCGTCCTCGTCCTCGTCGAAGGCGTCGAGGTAGTCCTGCCGGGGGCCGAACCGAGGCTCTTGCCGCTGCCGCGGTATGGCCAGACCGGGCCCGGCGGAGGATCCGCGTCCGGCGGAAGGTCCGTACGAGGGTCCGCGTCCGGCGGAGGGCGCGCGCCCGTTACCCGCCTGCCCCCGCAACTCGCCCCAGGCACCGCCGGGTTCACGCTGCTGGGTGTGTCCACCACGGACCTGGGGCATGCCGCGGGCCGGCGTGCCGTCGGCGAATCCGGGCACGCCGCCGGCAGGTGTGCCGTCGGCGGGGCGGGGTACCCCTCGTGCGGGCGCGCCGTCAGCCCGCTGCGCCGCCCCGCGCTCTTGTGCGCCCGGCGGCCCCTGCGCGGCCCGGTTCCCGCGACCGGCGCGCTCGGCCTCGGCCTCGCTCTTCGCCGCGGGAGCACTCCCGCGGCGGCTGTGGCGTCCCACGTCGCCCCTCAGCTCCCCGCGCTCTCGGCAGCGGCCTCGTTCTCACGCACGACCTCACCGTAACCAACGGAAGCCGGCCCATGACCCGCCTCGCCCGCACGGGCCCGGCGGCTCCTGGAGGGTACGCCGTCCGGCAACTGCCCGGTCTCTTCGAGGAGTTCGAGGAAGGCCCGGGCCACGGTGTCCGGGTACTCCATCATCGCCACGTGCCCCGCGTCCGGCATGGTCAGCAGGCGGGAGTCACGGAAGGCGTGGGCCGCCCTGCGGGCCATGCGGAAGCCGACGAGCTGGTCCCGGCCGCCGTAGATGAGCAGGGTGGGGGCGAGGACGCGCTCGGCCTGGCGCCACAGGCCGTGCTGGCCGCCCAGGGTGTACGCGTTGACGATGCCGCGCGCGGAGCGCGTCATCGCGTCCCAGAAGTACGGCAGCCGGAGCCGCCGCTCCATCTCCTCGACGGCGTGGCGGAAGCCCTCCGGCGTCACCCGTCCGGGGTCGCCGTAGCAGAGCGCCATGACCCCGGTGACGCGCTGCTCCGCGGACCACTCCCGGGTGAGCCGGTAGAACAACGCGGCCACTCCGGGCAGCGCCAGCAGTCCGGTGGGCACCGCGCTGCGCTGGACGCGGATCTCGGGCAGGGCCGGAGACACCAGGGTCAGGGTCCGCACCAGGTCGGGCCGCAGGGCCGCAACGCGCGTCGTCACGGCACCGCCGAGCGAGTTGCCGAAGAGGTGCACGGGGCCCCGCCCGGCCGCGTCGAGATGACGGATCACCGCGCGCGCGTGCCCGGTGACCGAGTAGTCGCCGTCGTCCGGCGGCGGTGAGTCGCCGAAACCCGGCAGGTCGAGGGCCTCGCCGTCGACGACGCCCTCCAGCTCCTGCATCAGCGCCGACCAGTTCTGCGAGGAACCGCCGAGTCCGTGGACGTAGAGCGCGGGCGGCAGCCCCTCGCGCGCGGGCGGTCTCGCACGAATGGTGAGCGTGATTCCGGGCAACCCGACCGACCTGAGCCGCTCGCCCTCGGCGACCCTGACGGGCGTCACCTTCGGGAGCACGTTGATCGCCGGTACGGACGGCAGCTCGGTCGAGGACATGCGGCAATGTTACGAGACGATCACGTACTGGTTCATGTGTTCGCCGTCACAGATGACAACAGGTGACGTGCGGATCGCATGGCGTCCGCATCGGGTGTTGCCTAGGCTCGTACAGAGGGCACCCGCTGTGGCCCCTGCTTCTCCCAGGGACGTTCGTAGGAAGGGAGCCCACCATGACCGTAGACCCCACCGATCCCGAGACGTTCGCCGACGAAGAGGCCCGCAGGGCATCGGAGTTCGACGTCGAGGCACCGGAGAACGACGCCGCCGAGCAGCAGGCGGACCTCACGCCGGACCAGGACGACCCGCTCGACGACGTCGACCCGGCCCGCGCGAACGAGGCCGACCTCGTCGAGCAGCGCCGGATCGTCTCCATCGACGAGGACGACTACCGCTGACCAGGGACGCGAGTGCGCTCATGGGCGCCACCGAGCAGGAAAGGAGCCCTCGCCTGCCCACTCCGCCCCGGTCTGAAACCCCCCGTCCGGCTTTCGCCGCCGTCCGGTACGTGAAATTCTGCGCTCGCACCGCGCGCTCAGGGTTACCGAAAAGTACGATGGCCGCGCGGCGCACACCGCATGTGGACGAATTTGGGAGGCGGCGTGACAGCCATCGAGCAGACAGAGGCGGCGCGCCCGAGGGGCACGCGCCTGCCGCGCCGAGCCCGACGGAACCAGCTGCTGGGCGCCGCCCAGGAAGTCTTCGTGGCACAGGGTTACCACGCGGCCGCGATGGACGACATCGCCGAGCGCGCCGGTGTCAGCAAGCCGGTGCTCTACCAGCACTTCCCGGGCAAGCTCGACCTCTACCTGGCCCTGCTGGACCAGCACTGCGAGTCGCTGATCCAGGCGGTGCGCAGCGCGCTGGCGTCGACGACCGACAACAAGCAGCGCGTACGGGCGACCATGGACGCCTACTTCGCGTACGTCGAGGACGACGGCGGCGCGTTCCGCCTGGTCTTCGAGTCGGACCTGACGAACGAGCCGGCGGTGCGCGAGCGCGTCGACAAGGTCACGAACGAGTGCGCGGAGGCGATCTGCGACGTGATCGCCGAGGACACCGGCCTCTCGCGCGCGGAGTCGATGCTGCTGGCCTCCGGGCTCGGCGGGCTGGCCCAGGTCGTGGCCCGCTCCTGGCTGCACAGCGACCGCAGTGTCCCGCGCGACCAGGCGGTGCAGCTGCTGACCTCGCTGGCCTGGCGCGGCATCGCGGGCTTCCCGCTGCACGGCACGGACCAGAACCACTGACCGGCACGCGCGCGTGGGCGTCGTACAGGACACCACGTCACTGAGGGCATGCACGCGCGCGTGAGGGTCGTTTGTTCCCGTCGGCTGTTCGCTCCTGGCGTTCTCGTGCGGAACGTGTACCTCCCCTCACCGGGCTAATGTGTGCTGGGTACGGCGCGGATTGGTCGCGCACTTCACCGACCGTCGGAGGGACATAGCCGTGGAGGTCAAGATCGGCGTGCAGCACGCGCCCCGCGAGATCGTTCTGGAGAGCGGTCAGAGTGCCGAGGAGGTCGAGCGGATCGTGGCCGAGGCACTGGCCGGGAAGTCGCAGCTGCTGACCCTCGTGGACGAGCACGGCCGCAAGGTCCTCGTCCCGGCCGAGCGCCTCGCCTACGTCGAGCTCGGCGAGCCGGCCCCGCGCAAGGTGGGCTTCGGCGCGCTGTAGTCACACGCGACGAAGGGCCCGGCGACCGTAGAGTCGCCGGGCCCTTTCGCGTTCCGTTGGGCCGCCACGAGCGGATTCCCCCCTCCGCGGCGAGCGGAGTCCCTCCTCCACCCCGAGCTGATCGCCTCCTCACCCCGAGCGGATTTTCTCCTCCACGGATGGAGCACAGGTCGTACACAGAGGAGGATTGCATTCCGCAGGTCACGGGTATGACGGGCTACGACCGTGATACGCGCCTTGCGCGCTGTGTGGCCGTGTGGGAGGGAACCTCATGATGTTGATCGAAGCACTCGGCTCCGCTCTGCTCGGTCTCGTGCTGGCGTGGACGGCGAACCGCCGCCTCGCCCACCGTCTGCCGGCCCGTTCCCTGGTCCTGGCGACCGGTGTCGCCGGAGCCCTCTTCGGCGCCTTCCTCACGCACAGCGCCTTCGACCCCGGCAACTCCCTGCTCGTCCTCATCGGCGCGGCGATCGTCTCGGCGGCGTCCCTGTCCCTGCTCCTGCGCCCCGCGGGAAGACTCCGCCGGCGCCAGGCACCGGCATAGATCCTCCCGACGACGGCCGGGGAAGCTCACCATGAGCTCCCCCGCCAGGGGCCTGCGCTAGGCGGCCAGTCCCAGCGCGGCCATCCGCTTGGTGTGCGCCTCGGTGATCCGCGAGAACATGCGCCCCACCTCGGCCAGATCGAACCCGTCGGCCACCCCGCCCACGAGCATGGTGGACAGCGCGTCCCGGTCGGCGACGACCCGCTGCGACTGCGACAGCGCCTCGCCCATCAACCGCCGTGCCCACAAGGCGAGTCGGCCGCCGACCCGCGGATCGGCGTCGATGGCGGCGCGCACCTTCTCCACCGCGAACCCCGCGTGCCCCGTGTCGTCCAGGACGGCCAGGACCAGCTCCCGCGTGTCCGAGTCGAGGCGGGCCGCGACCTCGCGGTAGAAGTCGCTGGCGATCGAGTCACCGACGTACGCCTTGACCAGCCCCTCCAGCCAGTCCGACGGTGCCGTCTGCTTGTGGAAGCCGTCCAGGGCGGCGACGAACGGCTCCATCGCCTGGGTCGGCTCCTCGCCGATCTCGGTCAGCCGGTTGCGCAGCCGCTCGAAGTGGTGGAACTCGGCCGACGCCATCTTCGCCAGCTCCGCCTTGTCCGCCAGCGTCGGCGCGAGTTTCGCGTCCTCCGCGAGCCGCTCGAACGCCGCGAGTTCGCCGTAGGCGAGCGCGCCGAGCAGGTCCACGACGGCGGCCCGGTACTGCGGTTCCGCGGAGGCCGTGGCCCAGTCCTGGGCCGCCACTCCGGTGTGCTCGGCGGGTGCGTCAGAGGTGTTGTCAGGCGTCGTCATGAAGCGCACAATAGTCCGCTCGCCGGGCTGCGGAAGGCCCTGGTCAATCAGTGTGATGACGGCTACGTGACCAAATCGGCCATCGCATGTGCGCGATTCCGGGGTACAGTGGTAATGCGCCTGCCGAGGACTCGACAGGCCGCACGTATGAGGATGCCCGGTCGGTGGCCCGATCGGCTCCGACCCGACAGACCTCCCAACCGTACGGCACATCGCGTACGGCCTCCGGAGGGACACCCTCAGCGGTACGAGCGCTAGAGCGTCGGCAGTGGTCCCGTGCCCTACGGCCATCCCGTAAGGCAGCCGACGTCCCCGGCACGGTCCGTCAAGACCCCCGCGCTCGCCTCGCACCGCGCACACAGAAGAGGCAGCACCCTGACTACGACGTTCAGAGATCTCGGAATCCTTCCCGAGACCGCCGAGGCCCTCGAGGCCGTCGGCATCATCAACCCCTTCCCCATCCAGGAGATGACCCTCCCCGTCGCCCTCTCCGGCACGGACGTCATCGGCCAGGCCAAGACCGGCACCGGCAAGACGCTGGGCTTCGGCCTCCCGCTCCTCGAGCGCGTCACCGTCCCCGCGGACGTGGAGGCGGGCCGCGCGAAGCCCGAGGACCTCACCGACACCCCGCAGGCCCTCGTCGTCGTCCCCACGCGCGAGCTGTGCACGCAGGTCACCAACGACCTGCTGACCGCGGGCAAGGTGCGCAACGTACGCGTTCTCGCCATCTACGGCGGCCGGGCCTACGAGCCCCAGGTCGAGGCCCTGAAGCAGGGCGTCGACGTGGTCGTCGGCACCCCGGGCCGGCTGCTGGACCTCGCGGGCCAGAAGAAGCTCAACCTCAGCCACATCAAGGCGCTCGTCCTCGACGAGGCCGACGAGATGCTCGACCTGGGCTTCCTGCCCGACGTCGAGAAGATCATCAACCTGCTGCCGGCCCGCCGCCAGACCATGCTGTTCTCGGCGACCATGCCGGGCGCGGTCATCGGTCTCGCGCGCCGCTACATGTCGCAGCCCACGCACATCCGCGCCACCGCGCCGGACGACGAGGGCAAGACGGTCGCGAACACCGCGCAGTTCGTCTACCGCGCGCACAACATGGACAAGCCCGAGATGGTCGCGCGCATCCTGCAGGCCGAGGGCCGGGGCCTGGCCATGGTCTTCTGCCGTACGAAGCGCACCGCGGCCGACCTCGCCGACCAGCTCAAGCAGCGCGGCTTCGCCGCCGGAGCGGTCCACGGCGACCTCGGACAGGGCGCCCGTGAGCAGGCGCTGCGCGCCTTCCGCAACGGCAAGGTGGACGTCCTCGTCTGCACCGACGTCGCCGCGCGCGGCATCGACGTCGAGGGCGTGACGCACGTCATCAACTACCAGTCGCCGGAAGAGGAGAAGACGTACCTGCACCGCATCGGCCGTACGGGCCGCGCGGGTGCGAAGGGCACGGCGATCACGCTGGTCGACTGGGACGACATCCCGCGCTGGCAGCTGATCAACAAGGCGCTGGAGCTGAACTTCAACGACCCGCCGGAGACGTACTCCACCTCCCCGCACCTCTACGAGGAGCTGAGCATCCCCGCCGGCACCAAGGGTGTCCTGCCGCGTGCCGAGCGCACGCGCGCGGGTCTCGACGCGGAGGAGCTCGAGGACCTGGGTGAGACCGGCGGCCGCGGTGCGCGCGGTCGCGGTGGCCGGGGTGGCGACCGGGGCGGCCGGGGCGAGTCCCACTCCGCCGACCGTGAGCGTCCGGCGCGTACGCCGCGACGGCGCCGTCGTACGCGCGGCGGGGCGCTGACGGACGACGCGGTCACGTCGGAGACGACGGCCCCGGCCGAGGTCACCGCGCCCGAGGAGGCCACGGGTACCCGTACCCCGCGCCGACGTCGCCGCACCCGCAGCGGGGCGTCCCAGGAGCCGCTGACCGCCACGGCGACGGCTCCGGAGACCACGCCCACGCAGGCCGCGACGGCCGCCGAGTCCGCCGTGGAGACCGCCGAGGGCCCCACCTTGGACGGCGCTGCGGAGAGCGCGGCGAAGCCGCGCCGCCGCCGCACCCGCAAGTCCGCGGAGCCGACGGTGGTTTCGGCGGAGACGACCGTCGCCGAGACCCCGGCCCCGGCGGTCGCGGAGCCCGAGGCGTCGGAGGCCAAGCCGCGTCGTCGTACGCGCAAGGCGACGGCAGCCGCGGAGACCGCGCTGGACACGGCCGAGGGGGCTCCGGCGACCGAGTCGGCCCCGGAGGCGACGCAGACCACCGCGCGCCGCCGTACCCGCAAGGCCGCGGCGAGCACGGAGACGGTCGCAGAGACGGCGGAGGCCGCCGACGCCAAGCCGCGCACCCGTACGCGCAAGGCGGCGGCCGCCGCGGAGACCGCCGTCGACACGGCGGAAGCCGTCGAGGCCAAGCCGCGCCGCACCCGCAAGAAGGCCACGGCCGCCGAGCCGCTCGCGGACACCGCCGAGGCCACGGAGCCGAAGCCGCGTACCCGCACGCGCAAGACGGCGGCTGCGGTGGAGGCTCCGGTCGACACGGCGGAGGCCGTGGAGGCCAAGCCGCGCACGCGCACCCGCAAGGCTGCGGCCGCCGCGGAGACCGCCGTCGACACGGCGGAGGCCGTCGAGGCCAAGCCGCGTACCCGTACGCGCAAGAAGGCCGCCGTGGCCGAGGTCTCGGCCGAGATCCCGGCGCAGGCCGCCGACGAGCCGGACGCCAAGCCGCGCACCCGCGCCCGTAAGGCCGCGGTGGCGGCCGTCGACACGGCGGAAGGCGCCGAGGCCAAGCCGCGTACCCGTACGCGCAAGGCGGCGGCGACCGCGGAGACGGCGCTCGAGACGGAGGGCGTGGAGACCAAGCCGCGCACCCGCAGGAAGGCCGTGGCGGCCGAGGCTCCGGCCGAGACCGCCGAGGCCGCGCCCCGTCGGCGTACGCGCAAGGCCGCCGAGTCGGTCGAGGCCGGCACGGCGCCCGAGGCCGCCGAGGCCAAGCCGCGCACGCGCACCCGCAAGGCCGCGGCCGCCGCGGAGACCGCCGTCGACACGGCGGAGGCCGCCGAGGCCAAGCCGCGCCGCACCCGCAAGAAGGCCGTCGCGGCCGAGATCCCGGCCCAGGCCTCCGAGGAACCGGAGCCCAAGCCCCGGACGCGCACGCGGAAGGCCGCGGCGTCCGCCGAGGCTCCCGCCGACGCGGCCGAGGCCAAGCCCAGGACGCGCCGCACCCGCAAGGTGGCGGCCACCGCGGAGCCCACGGAGAGCTGACCGCTCACCCACCCGACGGCCCGGCCCACATCACGTGGCCCGGGCCGTCGGCGTCTCCACCCCGCGGGCGCCCTGGCCGTCGGCGTCTCCACCCCGCGGGCACCACAGCCCCCGGCGGCCGACCCGTGCGGCACACCCGGGCAAGCAGCCCGCTCCGGCCGGGACCGCCGCGCCCGGCCCGCCACACCCCTGCGCACAGCCCGCGCCCAGCACACCCGGGCAAGCACCCTGCTCCCCCGCCCCGCGGCACTCAGCCCGCCGCCACACCCCCAGCGCCCAGCCCACGGCCAACACACGCCGGGCAAGCAGCCCGCTCCCGCCGCACCGCGACACCCAGCCCGCGACACCACGAGCGGCCGCCCCACGCCCAGCACACCCCGCGACCCGGACCCGGCACGCAGCACACCCCCGCGACCCGGACCCGGCACCCCACCCCGCCCGCCTCCCCGCCCCCTCCCCCCGGCCGGATAACCTCACCCCTATGAGCAGGCCTCCGTCCTTCACCCCGCCGCCCGGTGCCCGTGCGTATGACCTGCGTACCGGGCGTGGGGAGTTCGCCGTCGTGGATGCGCCCGTTGCGGCCGGCGTTGCCGAGAAGGGCACCGTTCTGCTGCTTCCCGGCTTCACCGGAAGCAAGGAGGACTTCAACCCCCTGCAGGCGCCCCTCGCGGCCCGCGGCTACCGGACCGTCGCCGTGGACGGGCGGGGGCAGTACGAGTCCGACGGCCCGGAACACGACGAGTCGGCCTACGCGCAGAGCGAGTTGGCGCAGGACGTCCTCGCGCAGGCCGCCGCCCTGGGCACGCCGCTCCACCTCGTGGGCCACTCCCTCGGAGGGCAGATCGCCCGGGCGGCCGTCCTGCTGGACCACTCCCCCTTCCGCTCGCTCACCCTCATGGCCTCCGGCCCCGGGCACATCTCCGCCTCCCAGCAGCAGCGGGTCAAGCTGCTGCGCGACGCCCTCGCCGTGATGTCGATGGCCGAGGTGTGGGAGGCGATCCAGGCGATGGAGGCGCCCGAGGAGACCGACACCGGCGAGCTCGACGCCGGTCTGGACGACCAGGAGGACCTGCGGCGCCGCTGGCTCGGCAACAAGCCCGCCCAACTCCTCGCCACGGGCCGCCAGTTGTGCGTCGAGCCGGACCGTGTGGCGGAACTCGCCGCCGTGCCGCTGCCCTTCCACGTCCTGTCGGGAGAGCGCGACGACACCTGGCCCGTGCCGCTCCTGGACGACATGGCCCAGAGGCTGCGCGCCCACCGCACGGTCATCGAGGGCGCCGAGCACTCCCCGAACACCGACAGGCCCCTCGAAACGGCCCGCGCGTTCGCCGACTTCTGGGACGGGACGGGCGCCGCCCAGGGCGGGAGCGGCGTCGGCTAGTACTGCGTCTGCAGGTGGTCCCAGAACCCGTCCCGCAGCGCCCGCCGCAGATCCGCCTGCCCGCGCAGCGAGTACTGCAGCAGGCCCTCGGCCTCGACCAGCAGGTCCTGGTCCACCGAGCCCGGCAGGTACGGATGCCCGGGCAGCAGCTCGACCAGCGATTCCCGCCCCCGGGCCGCCAGCCACTTCGCGGCGATCTGCGCGCCGACGAAGCGGACGTTCTCGCGGGTCGGCCGGGTGGTGCCGGCCTCGTAGGCGGGGGCGGTGCGCCGGGCGACGTAGGGCTTGAAGAAGTCGAGGTCGAGGGTGCGCTGGCTGTCGACCTCCCAGAGCAGGGGCTCGGCCTGGTTGCGGCCCTCGGGTGCCTCGATGCCCCACAGGTGGACCCGGGCGCCGTACCCCTGCGCCGCCTCGACCGCCGACACCAGGTCCTCGTCGCCGCCCAGCAGTGCCGCGTCGCTGATCGCGCGGTGCCGGGCCAGGGACTCCAGGTCGGTCCGGATCAGTGAGTCGACGCCCTTCTGCTGGTTGTTGGCGTTGAGGTTGCCCAGCCGGACCTTGACGTCGGGGAGCTCGGCGATCGACTGCTGCTCGGCAGTGTGGATGCGGCGTCTCGCGCCGTCGTACCAGTAGACGCGCAGCAGCCGGCTGTCCGCGAAGATCGTGCGGGCCCGGTCGATGAGTGCCTCGATCAGGCCCTCGGCGTCGAGGTCGAAGGCACGGCGGTCCTCCGTCCCGGCGACCAGGCGCCCCGCGGCCGCGTACAGGTATCCCGCGTCGACGAAGATCGCATGCGTCGAGGGCGTCTTCGCCACCTCGGCGAGCATGCGCTGCAGCAGCTCGTTGGTGCGGTCGATGCGGGCACTGAGGGCCGCGAGGTCGTCGTTCATCGCCTCCATTGTCCCGGCGGTCACGCTGCGAACACAACCGGTCCCGGTCGGTCTCGTCCAGCCGTCTCGACGGTCCCTTACCGGCTAGTAGTTAGCTGTTCGAAAAATTTCCTTAGCGTAGGGAATGTTTGTAACACGCAGCCCGTTGACTGAATCAGAACCACGAGACGAAGGGAGAGGCCATGCGCTTCGAAATCATGCGACTCGACGAGGTCGACGGAACGCCCGTGGACAGCACCGTCGTGGATGCCGCCTCCGTCAACCGAATCGTCCAGCAGGCCGCCGCCATCGGGCAGCGACTCTGGATCCGTCCGGCCGACACCACGGCCTTGTAACAGACACTGACGCGGATCACCGCCGAAGCTTCGAAGCCCCTGTACGGCACTGACGCCGTACAGGGGCTTTGCGCTTACGGGGCTCAGGCGCCCTTGATCACCTGCGTGACCCCGTTGATGATCTGCTGCACGGCGATGGCGGACAGCATCATGCCCGCGAGCCGTGTCACGAGGACGACGCCACCGTCCTTGATGATCCGGATGATCAGCAGCGAGTAGCGCATGACCAGCCACAGCACGACGTGGATCGCGAGGATCGCGCACCACACCGACACCTGCGTGGCCATGCTGTCGGCCTTCTGCACGGCGAGGATGACGGACACGATCGCGCCGGGTCCGGCCAGCAGTGGCATGCCCAGCGGTACGAGGGCGACGTTGACGTCCTTGGTCTGCTTCGGTTCGTCGGTCTTGCCGGTGAGCAGGTCCAGCGCGATCAGCAGGAGCAGCAGCCCGCCCGCGATCATCAGCGCGGGCACCGAGACGTGCAGGTAGTCGAGGATCTGGTGGCCGAGGACCCCGAAGACGGCGATGACCCCGCCCGCCACGCAGACGGCCTGGAAGGCCATGCGCTTCTGCACCTTGCCGGGGCGCCCGGCGGTCAGGGCGAGGAAGATCGGGGTGATCCCGGGGGGATCCATGATGACGAAAAGGGTCAAGAACAGGGAGCCGAAGACGGCGAGGTCGAACATGAGGGCCTAGCTGAGTGACGAGGGTGAGCGGGGAGGCGGGGTGGTGCTCAGGCCCCGCCGGTCCCGGGAACGGGGAACGCCCCGGTCGCCCGCCGCGTGATCTCGCCGTACACCTCGGGGTCGGTCGTGTACTCGCCGAGGACACACGTCTTGCGGCTGCCGTGGTAGTCGCTGGACCCGGTGACGAGCAGCCCGAGTTCCCGCGCCAGACCCCGCAGCCGCGCCCGGGTGTCGGGGTCGTGGTCCATGTGCTCGACCTCGATGCCGTCGAGTCCGGCGGCGGCCATCTCGGCGATCGTCGCCTCGGGCACGGTACGGCCACGCTTGCTGGCGCCCGGGTGCGCGAAGACAGTGACCCCGCCCGCGGCCTTGACCAGCCGGATCGCCTCGAAGGGGTCGGTCTCGTGCTTCTCGACGAAGGCCCGGCCGCCGTCGGCCAGCCACTCGGGGGTGAACGCGTCGCTCACCGTCGCCACCACGCCCAGTTCGACGAGGGCGGTGGCGACGTGCGGCCGTCCGACCGACCCGTCCCCGGCGATCCGCCGCACCTGCTCCCAGGTGACCGGCACGCCGAGCTCGTTGAGCCGGGCGACCATGCCCTGGGCGCGGGGCACCCGGTTGTCCCGCACGAGCTCGCGCTCGGCGAGCAGGGCCGGCTCCTCGGGGTCGAAGAGGTAGGCGAGCATGTGCATGGAGACGCCGTCGACACGGCAGGACAGCTCGGCCCCGGTCACGAGCGTGAGGCCCGCGGGCAGCGCGGCGGTGGCCTCGACGTGCCCGCGGGTGGTGTCGTGGTCGGTCAGCGCGACGACGTCCAGCCCGGCCGCGGCGGCGTTGCGCACGAGTTCGGCGGGGGTGTCCGTACCGTCGGAGGCCGTGGAGTGGGTGTGCAGGTCGATGCGCACGCGGCGGGCTCCAGGCGGTGACGGGACGGATCGGGAGGCTCAAGGATAACCGGATTTACGGACGCCTCTGTCACACCCGAATCCACTGTGCGCCCCCTACAGCCGACGCTCAGGGTTTCAACAGTCTGGGTGAGAGCGCGCCGCAGGGAACGAGCTCGACCTCGGCCCCCGCGTCCCGCAGATCCGTCAGCACCAGTTCGTCGTACATCAGCAGCCCCGACTGCTCGGGCCACACCACGGCCCACAGCCACATCCCCCGCGCCTCCCCGGCGAAGACCGCGCGGTCCTCGGGGGTGCCGGAGACGAGCCACAGCGGGGTCGGCCGGCCGCCGGCGAGCACCTTGGCCTCGGACGGCTTCTCGACGTTCAGGTAGGGCCCCGGGTCCGGTCCGTCGACGCCCGCGTACCGCGCGCCGAGTCCGACCCCCAGCTCCTCGGCGACGAGGATCAGCTCCCCCATGCCGCCGAGCGGGCCCGGCCCCGAGCAGGCCACCGCGGTGGCCCGGCCGCCGTGCCGGTCGTCGCCCGCGCAGGCCACACCCGTGAACAGCCAGCCGACCGGCAGGGGCCACGGCATCCACACCGGCACCTGCGTGCGGTGCACCACGACGCTGAGGGCCTCGACGCTGGGCGGGACCACGGGCTGCACCGGGTGCACGGTGCCGTGCGCATCGCACTGCCAGGAATCGGCGAAGAGTCCGGGAGCCCTGACCCGGCCACCACACTTCGGGCAACTGGGTTCGCCCCTCATAGGGCCCCACGGTCCTACCACTGCTCCGCCACGTCAAGGACGATCACCCGTCCGGACGGAACCGTTCCCGACAATCCCCGCCCAAAACTAGATGCCGCTTGCATTAATTAGCCGGGCTAACTTAGTATGTGTAAACACCAACTATCTCGACGGGAAGTGGAGGAAGCATGGCTGACCCCTTCGACGCGGGAGCCGGCGGCATCCTGCGGCAGCCGAAGGCGGTGTGGGCGACGGCCGGCGCGTCCGTCGTCGCCTTCATGGGCATCGGACTCGTGGACCCGATCCTGCCGTCCATCGCCCAGGGCCTCGACGCCACCGCGAGTCAGGTCTCGCTGCTCTTCACCTCGTACTTCCTGATCACCGCCGTGGCGATGCTGCTGACCGGCTTCGTCTCCAGCCGCATCGGCGGCCGCAGGACGCTGCTGCTCGGCCTCGCCTTCGTCGTCGTCTTCGCCGGCCTGGCCGGCACCTCCGGCTCGGTCGGCGAACTCGTCGGCTTCCGTGCCGGCTGGGGCCTCGGCAACGCGCTGTTCGTCTCGACGGCCCTCGCGGTCATCGTGGGCGCGGCGGCGGGCGGCAGCGCGGCGGCGATCCTGCTCTACGAGTCCGCCCTGGGCCTCGGCATGGCCTGCGGCCCGCTGCTGGGCGCGGTGCTGGGGAACGTCAGCTGGCGCTACCCGTTCTTCGGTACGGCCACGCTGATGGCGATCGGCTTCCTGTGCATCACGGCCTTCCTGAAGGAGCAGCCGAAGCCGGCCCGCAAGACCTCGCTCCTCGACCCGATCAGGGCGCTCGGTCATGGAGGGCTCGCCTCCGCCGCCGCCTCCGCGTTCTTCTACAACTACACGTTCTTCACCGTGCTGGCCTTCACGCCGTTCGTGCTGAACATGACCCCCTACAAGTCGGGAGCCGTCTTCTTCGCCTGGGGTCTGCTGCTGGCCGTGTTCTCGGTGGTCGTCGCGCCGCGCCTGCAGGAGCGGTTCGGCTCCCTGAAGGTGCTCGGCGGTTCGCTGGTGCTGCTGGCCGTGGACGTACTCGTCCTCGGCTACGGCGACCACACCACCGCCGTCGTCTGCACGATCCTGTCCGGCGCGTTCATCGGCGTGAACAACACCGTCTACACCGAGCTGGCCCTCGGCGTGTCGGACGCGCCGCGCCCGGTGGCGAGCGCGGGCTACAACTTCGTGCGCTGGTTCGCCGCCGCCGCGGCGCCCTACTTCGCGCCGAAGATCGAGGAGTGGACCGACATCCACGTCCCGTTCGTGGTGGCGGCGGTGACGGCGGTCGTCGGCGCGCTCATCGTCGTCGTACGACGCCGGGCGCTCACGCACGACGCCGAGGAGCTGGAGACCGCGCACGCCACCGAGGACGGTGTCACGGTGTTCGCCAACTGACGCTTCGCAGACGTCGGTTGGTGAGCTTGCTCACTCGCCGTTCAGTCCAGCGGGACGGACTTCCGGGACGGGTCCCTGAGGTCCGTCCCGTGCGTCAGCCAGCGCTCCTGGAGGGCCTGGGCGCCGTGCACGCGCTTCCAGGCCGCCTCGTTCGCCGTCATGGGCAGCAGCGGCAGGAAACGGACGGGGTCGAGGGGCTCGTCGAGCGCGAGGTCCTCGACCAGGCCGCCGGGCTCGGCGACCAGGACGGAGCTGAACGGTGCGCCGGGCCAGAGGGGTTCACCCACGTCCAGCGAGGCCCCCGGAGCCACGATCACGCCCTCCACCTGCGGGGACGCGGCGAGGACGGCGAGCGGGCGCAGCGCCTTGTCGGTGTCGGCGACACCCGCGCGCACCGACAGGACCAGCTCGGCGCGCGGTCCCTTGACCGGGTCGGCGAGCACCGCGGTGGGGTCGCTCATCGGCTGCGCGGACATGCCGAGGGTGGCGTAGCGGACGATGCCGTCCTCGTGGAAACGGAGCACCTCGATGCGGTCCGTGCCGAGGAACGTGACGGCCGCGCGGGCGTCCGGTTCGCCCAGGGCGGTGCGCAACCTTGCCTCGACCAGAGGAAGAACATCAACCATGCGGCGAGCATAGAACTCGTCAGTACCGGGCAAAGCAGGGCCTTGACACTTTGGGCGGCTGATACTCTGGCCCGGTCGTCGGGGCAGCACGCAGAAGCGTTTGCATCGAGTCCCGACACTGTGGAACTCCCTTGCGGGAGTGGATCGTCCCTTACGAGGGACCGGCCGGAGGAGGTGGGGCTGTCATGGATCGAAGTCACCCGTGCAGTACCACTCGCTCTTCCCGCCGCTGATGTAGCTGGTCCGGCTCTGGCTGACCGCCTCCTTTCAGGTCTGCGTCCTCACGCGGAAGAGCACTTCGTCTCGCCTTGCCTGATCTGTCCGATCTGAATCAGCAGCGAAACCCGCCACCGCGACGGTGCGGTGCTCCCCGCTTTGTGGACGTGCCAAACACCCACGGCCCAGGACGTCCCCATTCCGGGTAGTTCCATCCGTCGTCGGCGCCCTTTCGTTGCCTGTCACGAAGGAGCCAGCCATGTCGATGATCCGTGACCTCCGCGCCGCGGTCCGTCCCTCCCGGCCCGTGCTGCGCAAGGGCGCGCTGCACCTGGACAACGGCGGTTACGACACCACCCGTGACCCGGCGACCCCCTCGGCCGTCGTCGACTGCGCCGTCTACCGCGACGGCTCCCGGGTGCAGACCCCGCAGCCGCTGACCCCGCACGAGGCGATGCGTTCGGTGCGGCGCGACGGGGGCTTCGTGTGGATCGGGCTGCACGAGCCGACCGAGTCCGAATTCTCCGGCATCGCAAGCGAGTTCGGGCTGCACCCGCTGGCCGTGGAGGACGCCGTCCAGGCCCACCAGCGGCCCAAGCTGGAGCGGTACGACGACTCCCTGTTCACCGTCTTCAAGACCATCCACTACGTCGAGCACGACGAGCTCACCGCCACCAGCGAGATCGTCGAGACCGGCGAGGTCATGTGCTTCACCGGGCGGGACTTCTTCATCACCGTCCGGCACGGCGGCCAGGGCTCGCTGCGCGCGCTGCGCCACCGCCTCCAGGACGACCCCGAGCTGCTGGCCAAGGGCCCCTCGGCGGTGCTGCACGCGATCGCCGACCATGTCGTGGACGGCTACCTCGCGGTCGCCGACGCCATGCAGGACGACATCGACGAGGTGGAGACCGAGGTCTTCTCGCCGGGCCGCGGCGGTGTCGCGCGCGGTGTCGACTCGGCGCGGATCTACCAGCTCAAGCGCGAGGTACTGGAGTTCAAGCGGGCGGTGTCGCCGCTGCTGCGGCCGATGCAGCTGCTGAGCGAGCGGCCGATGCGGCTGATCGACCCGGACATCCAGAAGTACTTCCGGGACGTCGCCGACCACCTGGCCCGTGTCCAGGAGCAGGTCTTCAGCTTCGACGAGCTGCTGAACTCCATCCTCCAGGCCAACCTCGCCCAGGCGTCGGTCGCGCAGAACGAGGACATGCGGAAGATCACCGCGTGGGCGGCCATCATCGCCGTCCCGACGATGGTGACCGGGGTGTACGGCATGAACTTCGACTCCATGCCCGAACTCCACTGGCACTACGGCTACCCGACCGTCCTGTGCGTCACGGTGGCCCTGTGCGTCGGCATCCACCGCAGCCTGAAGCGGAACGGCTGGCTGTGAGACGGCCTGGATAGGCTGGGCCCATGACAAGCGAGCTGCTCGACCAGGCCCTCGTCGAGGAGGCCACGAAGAAGTCCGGCCTCATCTGGGTCCGGGGTGCCGGGGTGCCCGCCCGCGCGCTGTGGCACGTGTGGCACGAGGGTGCCGCGTGCGTGGTCGGCGACGGCCCCGGTGAGCAGCCGCTGTCCGGACTGGCCGACGGCGGCCCGGCCGAGGTGACCGTGCGCAGCAAGGACAAGGGCGGCCGGCTGGTGACCTGGCCGGCGAGGGTCGTGGAGCTCGCGTCCGGGTCCGAGGCGTGGCAGGCCGCGGTCGCCGAACTGAAGGGCAAGCGTCTCAACGCGCCCGACGGGGAGGCGATGCCCGAGCGCTGGGCCCGCGAGTGCCGGGTGCTGCGCCTGGAGCCGGCGGGGACGCCCGCGCCCCTGCCGGACGGTTCGCTGGCCGAGGCACCGCTGCCGTCCCCCGCCACCACGCGCCGGCCGGCGCCCGCGGGACTTCCCCGCCTGCTCTTCAAGAGGAAACGCGGGCGCGGCTAGCCGTTCAGGACGTCGGCAGCTGCTTGCCGTAGTCGACCGTTTCGCTCTTGTCGGGTTCGTCGAGCGCGAAGTCCTTGTTCCAGGAGGAGAAGGTCAGCGTGCCCGCGCCGCCCGCGCGTTGCAGGCGCAGGGGGTACGGCTTGCCCTCCAGGGATACGTCGAGGGTGCCGCCGGATCCCTTGTCGCCGGTGATGCGGATGGTGCGGGTACCCGACTGCTCGTGATGACCGTCGGTCGCGAGGGACCCGTGCAGGTTCAACAGGCCTTCGAGGAGGACGTCCTTGTCCGTGAAACCGCTGAACCTCTTGTACGAGGGGTCGCCCTGCGGCACCTTCACGTACTTGCCGTCGAGCTTGCCCGCGCTCGTGGCGCCCGTGCCGCCGTCGGCGTGGTTCCAGAAGCCCGCGCCCGCCTTCAGATACAGCTTCTCGCCGATCCGCAGCAGCCCGAAGGCGACGCCCTTGGCGGTGACCGAGCCGGTGCCGCCGTCGGGCTTGAGGCGCATGTCGAGCGTGTACGTGCGCCCGTTGGTGACCACGGTGCCGGAGAGCCGCACGGTCTGCGCCGACTCGGCGGCCGCCCGGGTTCTCGACTGGATCTGCGCGGCCGACAGCTTGCCGACCCCGTTGGTGCCGGCATCGGGGTCCTCGCTGCATCCCGTGAGGAACCCCGTGCCCGTCACGACCAGGGCGCACATCGCACTCAGCAGCGTGGTCCGGCGGATACGGTCCTGGGGGATCACAGACACAGGTCGGGCTGCCTTCCGGTCGTGGGACGTGAGCGGCGTACGGCAGCGTACCGGGGGTCCCCGGGCCGGGGCGGAGGCAGTCCGTCCGGACCTCCCACCAGGGCGGCCGCGATCGTGACGGGCTAGCCTGAAGCCCACCGGAGTGGGCAAAGCGGAAAAGAAACGCAAGCCGAAACACCCGTAAGAGAACCCGTCAGAAAAGGAGGCGCGGCCATGGCAGCGGGCGCCCCCCGGATCTTCGTCTCGCACCTCTCCGGTGTCGCCGTCTTCGATCCCAGCGGCGACCAGGTGGGTCGCGTACGCGATCTGGTCGTCATGCTGCGCGTCGGGCGGCGGCCCCCGCGCGTGCTCGGTCTCGTCGTGGAACTGTCCACCCGGCGCCGTATCTTCCTGCCGATGACCCGGGTGACGGGCATCGAGTCCGGACAGGTCATCACCACCGGTGTGCTCAACGTCCGCCGGTTCGAGCAACGGCCCACCGAGCGCCTCGCGTTCGGCGAGCTCCTGGACCGGCGCGTCACGCTCGTGGAGACCGGCGAGGAGGTCACCGTCCTCGATCTGTCGGTGCATCACCTGGCGGCCCGTCGGGACTGGGAGGTCGACCGCGTCTTCGTCCGCAAGGGCAGGAAGGGCGGCGCCTTCCGGCGGGCCAAGGGCGAGGCACTGACGGTGGAGTGGTCCGCGGTGACCGGCTTCTCCCTGGAGGAGCACGGACAGGGCGCCGAGAGCCTCCTGGCCACCTTCGAGCAGCTGCGCCCGGCCGACCTCGCCAACGTGCTGCACCATCTGTCCGCCAAGCGGCGCGCGGAGGTCGCCGCGGCCCTCGACGACGACCGTCTGGCCGACGTGCTCGAGGAGCTCCCGGAGGACGACCAGATCGAGATCCTCGGCAAGCTGAAGGAGGAGCGGGCGGCGGACGTCCTGGAGGCCATGGACCCCGACGACGCGGCCGACCTGCTCTCCGAACTGCCGGAGGAGGACAAGGAGCGGCTGCTGAGCCTGATGCAGCCCGCCGACGCGGCCGACATGCGGCGCCTGATGGCGTACGAGGAGCACACGGCGGGCGGTCTGATGACCACCGAGCCGATCGTGCTGCGGCCGGACTCCACGGTCGCCGACGCCCTCGCCCGGGTACGCAACGCCGACCTCTCCCCCGCCCTCGCCGCCCAGGTCTACGTCTGCCGCCCGCCGGACGAGACCCCCACCGGCAAGTACCTGGGCACGGTCCACTTCCAGCGCCTGCTGCGCGACCCGCCGTACACCCTGGTCAGCTCGATCATCGACGACGACCTGCAGCCGCTGGACCCGGACGATCCACTGCAGGTCGTCGCCGGGTTCTTCGCGACGTACGACATGGTCGCGGCGCCCGTCGTGGACGAGGCCGGGTCGCTGCTGGGCGCGGTGACCGTGGACGACGTACTCGACCACATGCTGCCCGAGGACTGGCGGGAGACTGAGTTCCACCTGGACGACGAGGATGCGGAGGGGGTGGCCGCGCATGGCTCCTGAGCGCGAGAGCACGCGTGAGCGGACCCCGGCGGGCGCCACGGCGAGCACCCGCCCGCGGCCGAGGCTGGACCAGCCGCGCCCGCCGCGCCGCCGGCTGCTGCCCGAGTGGGACCCGGAGGCCTTCGGGCGGCTGTCGGAACGCATCGCGCGCTTCCTGGGCACCGGGCGGTTCATCGTCTGGATGACGGTCGTCATCATCATGTGGGTGGCGTGGAACGTCTTCGCGCCGAAGGACCTGCGCTTCGACAACTACCCGTTCATCTTCCTGACCCTGATGCTGTCCCTGCAGGCCTCCTACGCGGCCCCGCTGATCCTGCTCGCGCAGAACCGGCAGGACGACCGCGACCGGGTCAACCTGGAACAGGACCGCAAGCAGAACGAGCGCTCCATCGCCGACACCGAGTACCTGACCCGGGAGATCGCCGCCCTGCGCATCGGCCTCGGCGAGGTCGCGACCCGCGACTGGATCCGCTCCGAGCTGCAGGACCTGATGAAGGAGCTGGAGTACCGCAAGGACGGGCACCACGAACATGCCGTATTCCCGACGGAACGGTCGCGGGCACGTGACGTAGAAGACCGGTGACGGGCTTACCGGGGCGAGGCTAGCGAGCCGTACCATCGTTCCTATGGCTAGCGAAGACGCGGTGCGCGAGGCACTGGCGACGGTGAACGACCCCGAGATCAACCGCCCCATCACCGAGCTCGGGATGGTCAAATCGGTGGAGATCGGGGCTGACGGCGCGGTCGCGGTCACCGTGTACCTGACGGTTTCCGGCTGCCCCATGCGGGAGACCATCACGCAGCGCGTGACCGAGGCGGTCTCCCGCGTCGAGGGCGTCACCCGCGTCGACGTCGCGCTCGACGTGATGAGCGACGAGCAGCGCAAGGAGCTGGCGAACGCCCTGCGCGGCGGCCAGGCCGAGCGCGAGGTCCCCTTCGCCAAGCCGGGTTCGCTGACCCGCGTGTACGCGGTCGCGTCCGGCAAGGGCGGCGTCGGCAAGTCGTCGGTGACGGTGAACCTGGCGGCGGCCATGGCGGCCGACGGCCTGAAGGTCGGTGTCGTCGACGCCGACATCTACGGTCACAGCGTGCCGCGCATGCTGGGCGCGGACGGCCGTCCCACCCAGGTCGAGAACATGATCATGCCGCCGTCCGCGAACGGCGTGAAGGTCATCTCCATCGGCATGTTCACGCCGGGCAACGCGCCGGTCGTGTGGCGCGGCCCGATGCTGCACCGCGCGCTGCAGCAGTTCCTCGCCGACGTCTACTGGGGCGACCTGGATGTCCTGCTCCTGGACCTGCCCCCGGGCACCGGCGACATCGCGATCTCCGTGGCCCAGCTGGTCCCGAACGCCGAGATCCTGGTCGTGACGACCCCGCAGCAGGCGGCCGCCGAGGTGGCCGAGCGGGCGGGCTCCATCGCCGTCCAGACCCACCAGAAGATCGTCGGCGTGGTCGAGAACATGTCCGGGCTGCCCTGCCCGCACTGCGGCGAGATGGTCGACGTCTTCGGCACGGGCGGCGGGCAGACGGTCGCCGACGGCCTGACCCGCACGACGGGCGCGACGGTCCCGGTGCTGGGCAGCATCCCGATCGACGTCCGTCTGCGCGAGGGCGGCGACGAGGGCAAGCCGGTGGTCCTGACCGACCCCGACAGCCCGGCGGGCACCGCACTGCGGGGCATCGCGGGCAAGCTGGGCGGCCGCCAGAGGGGCCTTTCGGGGATGTCCCTGGGGATCACCCCCAGGAACAAGTTCTAGATCATCGCCCCAGAGGCGCGGGGAACTGCGCGACCGGCCGCTTCCGGCCCGCAGTTCCCCACTCGGCGCTACTCGTACGCCGCGATGTCCTTGATCATGGCGAAGCCGAGCCCGTACGCGCTCATGCCCCTGCCGTACGCGCCCACGTGCACGCCTTCCTGCGTGGACCCGGCGAGCACCCAGCCGAACTCGGACTCCCGGTAGTGGAAGGGCGTGGGCACGCCGTCCACGGGCAGGGAGAGAGTCGACCACTCCGGGCCCTCCAGGTCGTCGGCCAGCGCCCAGGCCGTCTCCGTCTGCTGCTCCAGCCAGTCGTCCCGCAGCGTGTGGTCCATCTGGCCGGGCCACGTGAACGACAGCAGCCCCACGCCCGCCAGCCACGCCGCCGAGGAGACCGACGTGGCCTCCAGCAGGCCGGTGCCGTCGGCGCTCCTGCGGGACGGGTTCGCGGCGACCGTCACCACGACCGCGAACTTCTCCCGCGGCTCACCGGTGTTGCCCACCTCGTTCTTGACCGAGGGCTCGTCGCCGTGCCCGATCGACCCGTGTTCGACGGCACCGTCGGCCGCCGTTCCGACCTGCATCAGCCAGCGCGGCCCCGTGAAGGCCTCGTCGAGGCCGTACCACGGGAAGGGCGCCTGCAGGTAGCCGTCGACCGTGCGCCGGGCGGAGGGGACGTGTTGTCCGCCCTCCGCGGCCGGCGCCTGCGCGACTGCCCGACTCGTCGTCTCCATGTGCCCGGACGCCTCCTCGCTCTCGTCGGACCGAAGCGGCCCGCCCCCCTTCGGGCTGACTCGTCCGGTCCGCACAACAACTCGGCAGCATAGCCACCCCGCTCCGGACAGCCGGGAAACCGCCCGCCGCGCGGGGCGCCGAGGAAGGCCGGTTCAGGCCCCGGAGGGCAGGACGGAGTATGAAACGCGTCACGTACGACGGCTTCGAAGCCCCCGCGACACGGCTCAGGTGGCGTCCGCGTCGAAGGGCGGACGGTCGTCCTCCTCGGGCTTCTTCGTCATGTCGACGCGGCCGCCGGAGGCCCCGGGGGAACCGTTCGCCGCCGACACGGAGGAGTCGGAGTCGTGGGTCTGCACCGCCTCCGTGACCTCGGCCATCTCCTTCTTCAGGTCGAAGCCGTTGCGGATCTCCTTGAGCCCCAGGTCGTCGTTGTCCAGCTGCTTGCGGATGAACGTCTTGGGGTTGAGGTCCTCGAACTCGAAGTCCTTGAATTCGGGGCCGAGTTCGGAGCGGATGTCCTGCTTGGCGCTCTCCGAGAACTCCCGGATCTTGCGGATCGTCCGCATGACGTCCTGGATGACCTTCGGGAGCTTGTCCGGACCGAAGACGAGCACGGCAAGGACAACGAGCGTGACCAGCTCGAGCGGTCCTACGTCATTGAACACCTGAAGCTCCTAGCGATGTCCTCGGTCCTCGGCCCTCGCGGTCTGTGCGGTCTTCCGTGGTCCGGGCCGGGTCCACGGTACCCGGCCATCCTGTACGACCGGTACTGTCCCGGGGCCTTGGAATGTGGCCGCGTGTGCGGTTTTGGGGGTTGTTTGCCTTGTGGGCGGGGGTTGCGGGGCGCACCTGTGAGGTTCGTGTCAATCAGCCGCTGCCGGAGGAACCGAGCACCAGGGAGATCCTCTTCTCCTTGCCGTCCCGCCGCAGGGTCACTTCCAGGCGGTCGCCGGGGCGGTGGGCGCGGGTCTTGACGATCAGTTCCTCGCCGGAGTGGACGCGTTGGCCGTCGACCGCGGTGATGACGTCGCCCGGTTCGATGCCCGCCTTGTCGCCGGGACCGCCCGTGGTGACGGCGGGGCCGCCGCCGGAGGCCTTCGTGCCGACGCGGGCGCCGTCCCCGGTGTAGCTCATGTCGAGGGTCACGCCGATGACGGGGTGGGTCGCGTGGCCGGTGTTGATGAGCTCTTCGGCGACGCGCTTGGCCTGGTTGACGGGGATGGCGAACCCGAGGCCGATCGAACCGGCCTGCCCGCTGCCGGAGTCCGAGCCGTCGTCGGCGGACCGGATGGCGGAGTTGATGCCGATGACACGGGCCCGCGAGTCCAGCAGGGGGCCGCCGGAGTTTCCGGGGTTGATCGGCGCGTCGGTCTGCAGGGCGTCGACGTACGACACGTCGGTCCCGTCGGCGCTGTCCCCGCCGGCCGTGATGGGCCGCTCCTTGGCGCTGATGATGCCGGACGTGACCGTGCCGGCCAGGTCGAAGGGGGCGCCGATGGCCACGACGGGGTCGCCGACCTGGACGTTGTCGGAGTTGCCGAGGGGCATGGGCTTGAGCCCGCGCACCCCGCTCACCTTGACGACGGCGAGGTCGTACCCGCTGTCCCGGCCCACGACGGTGGCCTTGGCGGTGTCGCCGCTGTTGAAGGTGACGGTTATCCGGCCGCCGGACTTGGCGGGCTCGACGACGTGGTTGTTGGTGAGGATGTCCCCGAGACCGTCCAGTACGAAGCCGGTTCCGGTACCGGACTCCTCGGCACCGGTCACATGCAGGGTCACCACGCTGGGCAGCGCCCGCGCGGCGATCCCGGCCACACTGTCCGGCGCCCGCCCGGCGGGCTCCTTCCCGGCCTGCGGCAGCTCTACGGCACCGACGCCGCCGTTCCGCTCCAGATACGCCCCGATGACCCCGCCGACGCTTCCGGCCACGAGGGCGAGGACCAGGGCCCCGAGCACCAGGACCCTCCGCCCCCGCCGCGGCGGCCCGCCGGCGAGCGAGGCACCGGTCTGCTGGAGGGGACCGGGCGTGGGGGGCTGCGCCCACGGGTCGTAGTTCCGCCAGGGGTCGGCCGACGGCGCCTGGGCCACGCCGGGCGGCCCTTGAGGCACGGCGTCCGCCCCAGGCGCCACCGGCTGCGGGCCGGGGTCCGCCGGGGGCGCGGGGGCCGCCGTGCCATGGGGCGCCGGGGTCGTCGTGCCGTGAGCCGGTGTGGCCGCCGGGGGCTGGACCGGCGGGGCCGCGGCAGGGGTCGCCGTGCCGTGGAGCGCAGGGACCGCCGCGCCATGCGGGGCCGGGGGCACCGCGCCATGGGCCGGTGTGGCCGCCGGGGGCTGGACCGGCGGGGCCGCGGCAGGGGTCGCCGTGCCGTGGAGCGCAGGGACCGCCGCGCCATGCGGGGCCAGGGCCGCCGTGCCATGCGGGGCCGGGGGCGCCGCGCCATGGGCCGGTGTGGCCGCGCCATGCGGCGTCGGGGCCGCCGTGCCGTGGGCCGGTGTGGCCGCGCCGTGGGGTGGCGCTGCGGGCGATGCTCCATGCGGCGTCGGGGTCGCCGGGTGTTGGACCGGTGGGGCCGGGGCCCAGGGGCCGGGCTCGCCGTACGGCGGGGTGCTGTAGGGGTCGGGGTCGTGCAGCGGCTTGCGCAGCTCCACGGGCGGGGCTGGGGCGGCGGTCGCCGCGGGAGCGAAGTCGGCCGCCGGGGCGGCCGGTGCCTCCGGGGCCTGGCCGGCCGCCGGTGTCTCGGCGGCCCGGGCCGCGTCGGCGTCGCCCCGTACGCCGGGCGCGTCAGGTCCTTCCGGCTCCGGAACTCCCTCGGCGGCGGCCGTATCCCGGGGGCGCTGCAGCTCGAAGTCGCCGTCGGCCCCCGGCACCGCCGGCCGCTGGAGTTCGAAGTCGCCGTCGGCGTCGGCAGAGGCCTGGCGGCCCGTGCGGTTCCACCACTTCGGCTTCGTCGGCTTCCCCTCGTCCATGCTCTCCCCACAGCTCACCGCGGCACGGTTCGTCTCGGTGGCCGCGGTTGTTCGACTCCGCACCCGGCTGCCTGCCGTGGGCGCGGTCCACCCCGGATTCAACCAGGTTCACGGAGCCGGGTCAGCGGGAGGACGCGGAGGGGGAGGGAGCGGAGTCGGGGGCGGGGACGGGCGCGGCGAGCAGCCCGGGGCGGGTCGCCTCGGGGACCGCCGACCACGTGGTGAGCGTGAGCGGCGCGGACGCGGTGAGCGGGCGTATCAGCGGGGACATCACTGCCGCGCCGGCCACCACCGGGGCGGTCAGCGTGTGCAGGGTCTGCGCGGCGGCCGCCGGACGCGGTACTCCCGGCAGCAACGGGGCGGACACCTCTGTCGGGGCCACCGGGGTGTCACCGAGCGAGGTCTGGCCCTGCTGGGTGAGGAGGGGGCCCACCCCCCGGCGCCGCTGGCTCTCGGGGGCCGTCGCGGCTCCCGAACCCTGCGTGCGCGCCGGTGTCACGTTGCTGCCGGCGCCCGTTCCGCCGCGCGCGTCCGCGGCGGTGTCGGTCGGCGTGCCGGTTGTGACACCGCCCAGCGCGATCGCGGCGAGCGACACCGCGCCGGCGGCGACGAAGGCGAACCGCATGCCGCGCGAGGCCGGACGGTCGTTCTCGTGACGGCTGACGTCGTGGATGCGGAATCCCCGGCCGGCGTCACGCGGGTCGGAGGCGGGCAGGACGGGAGCGTGCGACCCCGGCCCCGAGGGGACGTAGTCGAACGCGAAGCGGTCACCGCGCTTCAGGCCGAAGACCCCGGTCGTCGCCGGGCCCTGGAGGCGTCCGGACAGTCCGGCGAATCCACCCCCATCGAACGGCGAGCCACCGCCGTCCGGGTCACCTCCTCCGGGAAGCCCCTGGAGTCGGGCCAGGAAGCTCTCGGACGGGGGCGGCGGGGCCGCCTCCGCGAAGACGTTCTTCAGCCGGCGCTGCGCGTCCGCCTCCGCCTTGCACTTGGCGCAGGTGGCCAGGTGGGCGAGGACCCGCTCGCGCGTCTCATGTCCGAGCTCTCCGTCCACCAGGGCGGAGAGCCGGTCTCCCAGATGCTGTTCGGCCAGGCGGCGTTCCGCCGGGTTGGGTCGTGATCCACTCACGCGGTCGCGCCCCCTCCTCCCAGAGCGGCCACCCGGGGCACGAAGGAGCGGCGCTCGGCCGCCCGGGCCTCGGGTGAACGGTGCGCGAGGGCCTTGCGCAGCTGCGAACGGCCCCGGTGGATCCGGGAACGGACCGTGCCGAGCTTGACGCCCAGGGTCGCGGCGATCTCCTCGTACGAGAGTCCTTCGATGTCGCACAGGACGACCGCGGCGCGGAACTCGGGCGCGAGGGTGTCCAGGGCCTGCTGGACGTCCGCGTCGAAGTGGGCGTCGTTGAAGATCTGCTGGGGGTTGGACTCGCGGCTGGGCAGCCGCTCGGCCGCGTCCTCGCCGAGCGCGTCGAAGCGGATGCGCTGCTTGCGGCGGACCATGTCGAGGAAGAGGTTGGTGGTGATGCGGTGCAGCCAGCCCTCGAAGGTGCCCGGCGTGTACGTCGACAGGGAGCGGAAGACGCGGACGAAGACCTCCTGCGTGAGGTCCTCGGCGTCGTGCTGGTTGCCGGTCAGGCGGTAGGCCAGCCGGTACACCCGGCCGCTGTGCATGCTGACGATCTCCTCCCACGTGGGCGGAGTCCACGCCTGCCCGTCCGCGTCGGTGGAGAAAGTCGCGGTCTGGGCTTGGTCAGCGGCGTGGCTGGGGTCAGCAGCGGTGTCGTTCACGGATTTCGGCCTGCCCGCCGATCCGAGGAAGCGCCGCAGCACTCCACCCCGATCCCCGTTGGGCGCGGCCGCACCTCCCCTGTCATCTCCGGTGGTGTCCAGTGGAGCCCCTACCATAGCCACCTCGCCCGTTAGGACCGGATAAGCGGTTTTACGAGAATTTGATCTGGGCTGATACGGCTCGGCCCGCTGCGTCTGCAGTTGCTCGGCGGTCCGTCCGTCGTCGTGATCCAACTGTGTCCCCCCGCCGTCGTCCACACCCTTGTAAACGCCCGGTCCCATCTGCGGGTTCCCGGGCCCAACGGATACAGTCACGCCCAGGCAACCACGGGGACAGGAGAGGGTCATTACCGGCAACCGGCAGACGAGCTGGGCGTTCGCCGACGCCTACGTCGCCGAGGACGAAGTCCTGCGCTGGGCCCGCGACCGGGCCCGTGAGGCGGGGCTGCGCTCGGTGTCGCCCGGCACGGGCGCCGCGCTGCGGTTGCTGGCGGCCTCGGTGGACGCCAAGGCGGTGGCCGAGATCGGCACCGGCACCGGCGTCTCCGGCATCCATCTCCTGCACGGCATGCGCCCGGACGGCGTGCTGACCACGGTCGATCCGGAGCCGGAGCACCAGCAGTTCGCCCGTCAGGCCTTCCGTGCCTCTGGTTTCGCCAGCAACCGGGCGCGCTTCATCCCGGGCCGTGCCCTGGACGTGCTGCCCCGCCTCGCGGACGCCGGCTACGACCTGGTCTTCTGCGACGGCGACCGGCAGGAGGTCATGGACTACCTCGCTGAATCGTTGCGCCTGCTCCGTCCGGGCGGTCTGGTGGTCTTCGAGGGCGTCTTCGCCAACGGCCGCACGGTCGACTCGGGCCCGCAGCCGACCGAGGTGCTGCGGCTGCGGGAGCTGCTGCGCGCGGTGCGCGAGAGCCAGGAACTGGTGCCCTCGCTGCTGCCCGTCGGCGACGGCCTGCTGTGCGCGGTCAAGCGCTGACCGTGCCGCGAACGGCACGTGAGGGACGTACGCGCGCCGGGAAAAACAGCGACCCCGGCATCGTTTGGATGCCGGGGCGGCTGTAGGGGTATGGTCGCTTCCGCGTCAGCCGACGACCTTCTTGAGGGCGTCGCCGAGCGCGTCGGCCTCGTCAGGGGTCAGCTCGACGACGAGCCGACCGCCGCCTTCGAGCGGAACGCGCATGACGATGCCCCGCCCCTCCTTGGTCACCTCGAGCGGGCCATCACCCGTTCGCGGCTTCATGGCCGCCATGCTCGTTCCCCTTCCTGAAACCAGCTCATCGTCAAAGCCGACGGCCCTGGAGGGCACGCGCGGTCCAGGCGTGGGACTTGGACACGCGACACCGGCATCGAACACATTGCTTCCAAGCCATTATCCCGCATCTCAGGACCCGATGACCAACATCAGTCGGCATCGCTTGGGCAACGCGCGCGAGCAAAACCACTCAATTCGGCGATGTGACTGCGATACTGCGCGACCTTGCGGGTTTCCGACGGCGAAAAACCCCGCAGAATTCTTTGACGCAGGTCACACGTCCGTTCCGGTTCTACGGCGGTGATCTCCGCCATGCTGTCCTGTGGACAGGGGCGTACCGGCCGGTACGCCCGCAGCCGCGACAGCGGAGGGGACACACCATGGCCGACACCGTGCTCTACGAGGTGAGCGCCGGACTCGCGACGATCACGCTGAACCGCCCCGAGGCGATGAACGCGCTGAACATCGCGACGAAGGTCGCGCTGCGGGAGGCGGTCCAGGAGGCGGCCGGTGACGACGCCGTACGGGCGGTGCTGCTGACCGCCGCCGGGGAACGGGCGTTCTGCGTCGGCCAGGACCTCAAGGAGCACATCGGGCTGCTGGCGTCGGACCGGGAGACGGGGTCGTCGCACACGATGAGCACGGTGAAGGAGCACTACAACCCGATCGTGCGGGCCCTGGTGGCGATGCCGAAGCCGGTGGTGGCCGGGGTGAACGGGGTGGCCGCGGGCGCGGGCTTCGGGCTGGCGCTCGCCGCGGACTACCGGGTCGTCGCCGACAACGCCGCGTTCAACACGTCCTTCGCCGGGGTGGCGCTGACCGCCGACTCCGGGATCTCGTGGACGCTGCCGCGGGTCGTCGGGCCCGGCCGCGCCGCCGATCTGCTGCTCTTCCCACGAAGCATCACCGCGCAGGAGGCGCAGGAGCTCGGGATCGTGAACCGTCTGGTGCCGGCCGGCGAGTTCCGTGCCGAGACAGAGAAGGTGGCGCGGGCCCTGGCGGAGGGGCCGACGGTGGCGTACGGGGCGATCAAGGAGTCCCTCGCCTACGCGCTGTCCCACTCCCTTCAGGAGAGCCTGGAGAAGGAGGACGAACTGCAGACCCGGGCGGGGTCGTCCGAGGACCACGTCATCGCGGTGCAGGCGTTCGTCAACAAGGAGAAGCCGAAGTACCTGGGCCGCTGATCACCGCCCGCGCCCTCACGCGAGGCGGGCGACGCACGCCTCCAGGTGGTCGTCGACCAGGCCGCACGCCTGCATGAGGGCGTATGCCGTGGTCGGGCCCACGAAGCGCAGGCCCTTCTTCTTCAGGGCCTTGGACAGGGCCGTCGACTCCGGTGTGACGGCCTGGACGTCCGCGAGCGTCCTCGGGGCCGGGCCCGGCTCCGGGGCGTGGGACCAGATCAGTTCGTCCAGGTCGCCCGGCGCCCATTCGGCCAGCACGCGCGCGTTCGACAGGGTCGCGTCGATCTTGGCGGCGTTGCGGATGATGCCGGGGTCGGTGAGCAGCCGGGCGCGGTCGGACTCGGTGAAGGCGGCGACCTTTCCGATCCTGAAGTCGGCGAAGGCGGCGCGGAAGCCGGGGCGGCGGCGCAGGATGGTGATCCAGGACAGTCCGGACTGGAAGGCCTCCAGGCTGAGGCGTTCGAAGAGGGCGTCGTCGCCGTGGACCGGGCGGCCCCACTCCTCGTCGTGGTAGGCCACGTAGTCCTCGGTGGACAGGGCCCACGGGCAGCGCAGCGCGCCGTCCGGGCCGGCGATGGCGGCGCCGTCGGTCACCGCTGCTCCCCCTGCTCGTGCGTCGGCTTCTCCATGGAGATGTGCGGGGCGTGGGCCGCCGCCCGGGCGCCCGCCAGGGCCGACTCCAGGTCGGCGATGCGGGCGTCGCGCTCGGAGAGTTCGGCCGCGAGCCGGTTGAGGGCGTCGTCGACGTCCGCCATGCGGTAGCCGCGGGCGGCCAGGGGGAAGCGGAGGGCGTCGATGTCCGCCCGGCCCACCGGGCGGTCCAGCGGCAACGGGTCCCGCAGCCGGTCCGGGGCCGCCTCGGGCAACGGGCCCTCGCCCTCGCCGCCGCCCACCACGGCCAGGGTGACCGCGGCGACCACGACGGCGAGAGCGACGACCAGGAACAAGAACATAACCATCGCGGTGGTCCCCACGCTCGGTGTCAGGAAGCTCGACGAAGCCTCGTGTGTCAGGGTCCGATCGTGCCATGCGAGTCTGACAGTTAGGGTCGCAGACGGCCGAAAGGCCAGGACACCCAGGTCGTACTACGAGAGGTCACAGCGGATGCTCAGGCTGGGCGGGCGTGAGTTCGGGGCGCACGAGCCGGTGATCATGGCGATCGTGAACCGGACTCCGGACTCCTTCTACGACCAGGGCGCGACGTTCCTCGACGAGCCCGCCCTCGCGCGCGTGGAGCACGCGGTGGCCGAGGGGGCCGCCATCGTCGACATCGGGGGCGTGAAGGCCGGGCCGGGCGAGGAGGTGACCGCCGAGGAGGAGGCGCGGCGGACCGTCGGTTTCGTGGCGGAGGTGCGGCGGCGGTTCCCCGACGTCGTGATCAGCGTCGACACCTGGCGGGCCGAGGTCGGCGAGGCCGTGTGCGAGGCGGGGGCGGACCTGCTGAACGACGCGTGGGGCGGTGTGGACCCGGGGCTCGCGGAGGTGGCGGCGCGGTACGGGGTGGGGCTGGTGTGCACGCACGCGGGGGGCGCGCAGCCCCGGACGCGGCCGCACCGGGTGACGTACGACGACGTCATGGCGGACATCCTGGGGGTGACGCTCGGGCTGGCGGAGCGGGCGGTGGCCCTGGGGGTGCCGCGGGAGTCCGTGCTGATCGATCCCGGGCACGACTTCGGCAAGAACACGCGGCACAGCCTGGAGGCGACGCGGCGGCTGGGCGAGATGGTCGACACCGGCTGGCCGGTGCTCGTGTCGCTGTCCAACAAGGACTTCGTGGGCGAGACGCTGGACAAGCCGGTGAAGGAGCGGGTGGTGGGCACGCTGGCCACCACCGCCGTCTCCGCGTGGCTGGGGGCGCAGGTGTACCGGGTGCACGAGGTCGCGGAGACCCGCCAGGTGCTGGACATGGTGGCGTCGATCGCGGGGCACCGCCCGCCCGCGGTGGCCCGGCGGGGGCTGGCGTAGCCCCCGCTCGACACACGCTCTAGCGGCCCGCCTCCTTGGACACCAGGGCCACGGCCTCCTCCACCTCGTCCGTCACGTGGAAGAGGAGCAGGTCCGCTTCGGAGGCCTTGCCCTGGGCGATCAGGGTGTTCTTCAGCCAGTCGACGAGGCCGCCCCAGTACTCGGTGCCGAACAGGACGATGGGGAAGCGGGTGACCTTCTGGGTCTGGACGAGGGTGAGGGCCTCGAAGAGTTCGTCGAGGGTGCCGAGGCCGCCGGGCAGGACGACGAAGCCCTGCGCGTACTTGACGAACATCATCTTCCGGACGAAGAAGTAGCGGAAGTTCAGGCCGATGTCGACGTAGGGGTTGAGGCCCTGTTCGAAGGGGAGCTCGATACCGAGGCCCACCGAGGTGCCGCCCGCCTCGCAGGCGCCCTTGTTGGCCGCCTCCATGGCGCCCGGGCCGCCGCCGGTGATGACCGCCCAGCCGGCGTCGACGAGCGCGCTGCCCAGCCGCACGCCCGCCTCGTACTCGGGCGAGTCGACGGGTGTGCGGGCCGAACCGAAGACGCTGATCGCGGGCGGGAGCTCGGCCAGGGTGCCGAAGCCCTCGATGAACTCCGACTGGATGCGCAGCACCCGCCAGGGGTCGGTGTGCACCCAGTCCGAGGGGCCGCCCGCGTCCAGCAGCCGCTGGTCGGTGGTGCTCGCCGTCACCTGACCCCGCCTCCGGAGGACGGGGCCCAGGCGCTGCTCGTGCGGTGGCACCTTCTTGCCCTCGGGGTTCCCGGTAGCCATATGCGCTCCCTCCACTTGCGGGTGTTTCCACCTCAGCGTAGGTCTACGCGGGTTACGGAGGAGGGACCTCAGCGTGTCAGCCAGTTGCGCAGGCGTTCCTCACCGGCGAGGATCTTGGTGGTTTCCACCCTTTCGTCCCGCTTGTGTGCCAAGTGCGGGTTTCCGGGGCCGTAATTGACCGCCGGGACGCCGAGTGCCGAGAAGCGGCTCACGTCCGTCCAGCCGTACTTCGGCATCGGGGTGCCGCCGACGGCCTCGATGAAGGCCGCCGCCGCGGGGTGGGAGAGGCCGGGCAGGGCGCCGGGGCTGTGGTCGTCGATCACGAACTCCTCGACCCCGCAGTCCGCGAAGACCTCGCGGACGTGCGCGATCGCCTCCTGTTCCGTGCGGTCGGGGGCGTAGCGGAAGTTCACGGTCACGACGCACTCGTCGGGGATGACGTTGCCCGCCACGCCGCCCGAGACGCCCACCGCGTTCAGGCCCTCGCGGTACTCCAGGCCGTCGATCACCGGGTGGCGCGGCTCGTACGCGGCGAGCTTCGCGAGGATCGGCGCCGCCGCGTGGATCGCGTTGGAGCCCATCCAGCCGCGCGCGGAGTGGGCGCGCTCGCCCTTCGTCTTCAGCAGCACCCGCAGTGTGCCCTGGCAGCCGCCCTCGACCTGGCCGTCCGACGGCTCCAGCAGCACCGCGAAGTCGCCCACCAGCCACTCGGGGTGGGCCTCGGCGACGTGCCTGAGGCCGTTGAGCTCGGCCTGGACCTCCTCGTTGTCGTAGAAGACGAACGTCAGGTCGCGGTTGGGGGCCGGGACCGTGGCCGCGATGCGCAGCTGGACCGCCACCCCGGACTTCATGTCGCAGGTGCCGCAGCCCCACAGGACGCCGTCCTCGTCCAGCCGCGAGGGCACGTTGTCCGCGATGGGGACCGTGTCGATGTGGCCGGCCAGGATCACCCGCTCCGGGCGCCCCAGGTCGGTCCTGGCCACGACGTTGTTGCCGTGGCGGTCGACCGTGAGGTGGGGCAGGGCGCGCAGGGCGCTCTCGATCGCGTCGGCGAGAGGCTTCTCGGAGCCGCTCTCGGAAGGAAAGTCCACGAGCCGCGCGGTGAGCTCGGCGGCGTTCAGGGTGAGATCAAGGGGGCTGTCGGCCATGGCCTCGACCCTAACCCGCCGGGCGCCGGCCCACTGGCCCGTACCAGACGCCGGGGCCTCGACCGCCTCGGCTACCTTGTACGGCGTGCCGGAGCCGTCATCCACCCTCAAGCGCCGTGGCCGCCTCGTGCGAATCGGGGCGGCGCTCGTGGTCCTGCTCGCCCTCGCGGGCTACCTCGTCGTGCAGTACGTCACCGGAGGCCACGGGCCGGGCTGCAAGGTGGTCTCGGTCAGGCATGACGGGGAGGAGTACGAGTTCACGCCGGAGCAGGCGGTGAACGCCGCGACGATCGCCGCCGTGGGCACCGGGCGCGGCATGCCCGAGCGGGCGGTGGCCATCGCGCTGGCGACCTCCATCCAGGAGTCGGGGCTGCGCAACATCGAGCACGGCGACCGGGACTCGCTCGGTCTCTTCCAGCAGCGCCCCTCGCAGGGCTGGGGCACCACGAAGCAGATCCTGGACCCGACGTACGCGGCGAACATCTTCTACGAGCACCTCGCCAAGGTGCCGGACTACACCGAGCTGCCGCTGACCGTGGCCGCCCAGCGGGTGCAGCGCAGCGGCTTCCCGGAGGCGTACGCCAAGCACGAGCCGGACGCCACGCTGCTCGCCGCCGCCCTCACCGGGTCCTCGCCGGCCACGCTGACCTGCCAGGGCCGCGTGGACGCCGGCACGGTGCGGGCGGCCGGGCCGGACGCGGTACGGGCCGCCCTCGTACGGGACTTCGGCCGCGACGTGCTGCAGCCGGCCGGCGCCGAGGTGGGCGGCGGCACGTCGGCGTCCTCGCCGGCTCCGAGCGCGAGCGCCCGGACGGTCACGCTGCCGGTGGACGCCGGCACCAGTCCCGCGAAGGGGGCCACGGCCCACCGACGCGGCTGGCAGCTGGCGCACTGGGCCGTGGCCAACGCCACCGCCCTGCACATCGAGCGCGTCTCGTTCGGGGGGCGCGAGTGGGTCGCCGGGAACACCGACAGCCAGTGGCGCACGACCTCCGCGCGTGGCGGCGACGGGTCGGAAAAGGACACGGGAGCCGTCCGAATCGTCACTGGGCAGTAGTGCGGGGATTCACCCGGGCGAGTTAGCCGAAGCCGTCGGCACGGTGCTGTGCGCAGGTTTTCGCGCCGTCACCCTCGCAACTGCAAAAACCCTTGGGAACAAAGGGCGGGAAGGATTCCGCACACTTTCGGACCGCGCGACCTTTGCCCGGTTTTATCCGCAGCCGATAATGCGACACATTGCCAACTCTTTACGTTTGTGCTCCGCAACCTTCGCGGGCTTCGAGCGGTAGTCACTGCGTCCGAGCCCGGACGATCAACATCAAGTCGATCAACAGGAGCATCATGTCCCTCCCCCTGACCCGTCGGATCGCCCGTGCCGCGCTGCTCGTCGCAGCGGGAGCGGCTGCCGGGGTAGGTGCGGCCGGCTCCGCGAGCGCGGCCACCGAACTGCCCGCCACCCCCGGCCTCGGCGGGCTGACCGCCCTGGACGGCGCGAATGTCGGCGGCACCGCCGACGGGGCGACGCAGCACGTCACCGGGCTCGCGGGCGACGCCGGCAGCAAGGCGGTCAAGCAGGCTGTGCCCGTCGCCGGCAAGACCGGCGGACAGGCCGTGAAGAAGGCGACGCCCACCGCGCAGAAGACCGCGGGCCAGGCCGCGAGGTCGGCCGGGCACCTGCTCGGCGACACCGCCAAGTCGGCGACCAAGGGCGGCGCCCTGCCGACCGACTCGGTGGCCAAGGGCGGCGGCCTGCCGTCGGCCCAGACGCTGCCGCTGAAGGGACTGCCGGTCGGCTGACGCCACCGCGCGTCGAAGGGGCTCAGGGTGATTCCCTGGGCCCCTTCTCGTCGTGTGCTTCCCCGCGCCCCCGGGGGCGTCATCTCACGCCAGTCGTTCGGCTGCCGCGCGGACGCGCTCGTCCGTCGCCGTCAGCGCCACTCGGACGAACTTCGCGCCCGCCGTGCCGTAGAAGTCGCCGGGGGCCACCAGGATGCCCAGCTCGGCCAGGTGGGCCACCGTCTGCCAGCAGGACTCGTCCCGGGTCGCCCACAGGTAGAGGCTGGCCTCGCTGTGCTCGATGCGGAAGCCGTGGGCGAGGAGCGCCGCGCGCAGGGCCGTGCGGCGGGCCGCGTACCGCTCCCGCTGCTCACGCACGTGCGTGTCGTCGCCGAGGGCCGCGACCACGGCCGCCTGCGTGGGAGCCGACGTCATCATGCCGCCGTGCTTGCGGATCTCCAGGAGCGGGGCGAGGACCTCCGGGTCGCCGGCCAGGAAGGCGGCGCGGTAGCCCGCGAGGTTCGAGCGCTTGGACAGGGAGTGGACGGAGACGATGCCCTCGTACGAGCCGCCGTTGACGTCCGGGTGCAGGACCGAGACCGGGTCGGCCTCCCAGCCCAGTTCGAGGTAGCACTCGTCGGAGAAGACGAGGATGCCGTGCTCGCGGGCCCAGGCGACGATCCGGTTCAGCTCCGCCTTGGACAAAACCTTGCCGGTCGGGTTGGACGGCGAGTTGAGCCACAGGAGCTTCAGGCCTCGCGGGTCCAGCTCGGTCGGGTCGTCGTAGACCTCGTACTCGGCGCGGGCCAGGCGGGCGCCGACCTCGTAGGTGGGGTAGGCCAGGCGCGGGTACGCCACCCTGTCGCCGGGGCCCAGGCCCAGCTGGGTGGGGAGCCAGGCGACCAGCTCCTTGGAGCCGACGATCGGCAGCACGTGCCGGTGGGTGACCTCGCGGGCGCCCAGACGGCGCTCGACCCAGCCGGTGATCGCGTCGCGCAGCGCCGGGGTGCCCCACACCGTCGGATAGCCCGGGGAGTCCGCCGCGTCGATCAGGGCCTTCTGGATCAGGTCGGGGACCGGGTCCACCGGGGTGCCGACGGAGAGGTCGACGATGCCGCCGGGGTGCGCCGCGGCCGTCTTCTTGTACGGCTCCAGCTTGTCCCAGGGGAAGGTGGGGAGGCGGTCGGAGACTGCGGACACGGGACCAACGCTCGCTTTCGGGTCGTACGGCAACGCCTCGGTCCCGTGCGGCGATCAGGGGTGATCGGGCCGTACGGGACCGAGGCGGCAGAGATGCTGCGGGCTCGCCGCCCCGTCAGGCCTGCGGCGGCAGCGCGGCGATGAAGGGGTGGTCGCGCTCGATCAGACCCAGCTTGCTTGCGCCGCCCGGGGAGCCGAGCTCGTCGAAGAACTCGACGTTCGCCTTGTAGTAGTCCTTCCACTCCTCCGGAGTGTCGTCCTCGTAGAAGATCGCCTCGACCGGGCATACCGGCTCACAGGCACCACAGTCGACGCATTCGTCCGGGTGGATGTACAAGGACCGCTGGCCCTCGTAGATGCAGTCGACCGGGCACTCCTCGATGCACGCCTTGTCCTTGACGTCGACACAAGGCTGCGCGATGACGTAGGTCACGCTGTCGTTCCTCCTCGATAGGGCGCTGGCGGGCCTCCTCAGGCTCCGCCGCCTGGCGCGCGGGAGCGCGGCGTCGTCGATGCCCGCCCCTAGTATCTCCGTTCCGGGGCATGATCCGAACAGGAGGGGTGAACTGACCTGTGGAAATCTCGGCCGGCGGACGTCTCGAGGTCCGTATCACCGCTGCTGACGTGGGAAAACGTGTCTCTGTACGACGCTTGAGCGATCCTGGGGACTCCGTCGAGAAGTTCACCGACACGGTGGGTGTTCTCACATCATGGGACGACGGTGTGCTGCTGATCACACGAAAGAGCGGCGAGGGCGTCCGCATCCCGGAATCCTCGCTGGTCGCGGGAAAGGTGGTGCCGGCGGCTCCGGCCCGCCGCCGGGGGCCCGCCGCCTCCTACGAGGAGCTGGCGCTCGTCGCCGCGCGCGCGTGGCGGCCGGTGGAGAGCGAGCGGCTCGGCGAGTGGGAGCTGCGGGCGGCCGCCGGCTTCACGCGCCGGGCCAACTCCGTGCTGCCGCTCGGCGACCCCGGCCTGCCCCTCGACGAGGCCCTGACCGTCGTACGACGCTGGTACGGCGACCGCGGGCTGCCCGCGTACGTCCAGACCGCGACCGGCGGCGAGGGCACCCAGGAGCTGCTCTGTGCCGAGCTGGAGCGGCGCGGCTGGGTGCGTGAGGTGACGGCCGAGCTGTGGACCGGGGCGCTCGCGCCGCTCGCCGACCGGGCGGAGGGCACCGGTGTCGTGCTGTCCCGGGAGGCCGACGAGGCGTGGCTCGCGCGGTACCGGCGCAAGGGAGTGAGCGAGGTGGCGCTGAAGGTGCTGGGGAGCGGCCCCTCGGTGTGGTTCGCGACCGTGCCGGGGGCCGGGGCTCCCGCCGCGATCGGGCGGTGTGTCGTGGACGGGCGGTGGGCCTCCTTCGCCGCCGTCGAGGTGGATCCCGCGATGCGGCGCCGGGGCCTCGCGACGACCGTGATGGCCGCGCTGGCCCGGCGGGCGCTGGACGAGGGCGCCTCGGCCGCCTGGCTGCAGGTCGAGGAGGACAACGCGGGGGCGCGGGCGCTGTACGCCGGAATGGGGTTCGCCGCGCACCACGCGTACCACCACTACCGGGAACCGGCCGCCGGCGACGCCGGCCGGTAACGGATCGCCGTGAGAGGGCACGAGCCTGCTATGCGTCCCCCCAATCCCCCGCCGCCCGAGCGGTCCGCGGAACTGCGGCGGCGGTTCGCCGAAGAGGCCCGGTCCGAGCGGCCCGACCTGTCCACGCTCTGCCTGCTGCTGGGTGCCGAGGCCGACGGGGCGCTCGACGAGACGGGCATGGACGCGGCACAGATGGAGCTGGACCGGCTGGCCGGGCAGCTGCCGTACCGGCCCGGCGGCCCCCTGTCGTGGGCGACGGCGCTGCGGCACCTGCTGGGCGAGAGGGAGGGTTTCCGCGGCTCCCCGGCCGACTACCAGCGCCTGGAGTCCTCACTGCTGCACGAGGTGCTGCTGCGGCGGCGCGGGCTGCCGATCCTGCTGTCGGTCGTGTGGCTGGAGGTCGCGCGGCGGGCCGGCGCGCCGGTGTACGGGGTGGCGCTGCCGGGGCACTTCGTGGTCGGTTTCGGTCCGCAGGAACAGCAGGTGCTCGCCGACCCGTTCGACGGCGGCCGGGTGCTGAGCGGCAGCGATGCCGAACTGCTGGTCGCCGGGGCCACGGGGGCGCCGCTGCATCCGTCGATGCTCACGCCCGCGGACCCGCTGGAGGTGATCCTGCGGATCCTGAACAACATCCGCGCCTGGGCCGCCGCCCGGCCGGAGCGGTCGGACGTGGCGCTGTGGGCGGTGGAGCTGTCGCTGTTGCTGCCCGCGCATCCGGCACGGTTGCGGTACGAGCGGGCGCAACTGCTCGTCCAACGGGGTGACTTCGTCGAGGGGGCCGTGGAGCTGGAGGAGTACGCGGAGTTGATCGGTGCGGTGGACGAGGGGGCGGCGGAGCGGGTGCGGGGGCAGGCCCGGTCGGCGCGGGCGATGCTCAACTGAGGTTGGCGTTCCGCCGTTCGCCGGTTCGCCGTCGGGGTTTCGGTGGCGGCGCGAGTGCGGGTGAGTCGTGGCTTGTCGCGCCCACGCGGCGGAGCCGCATATCGAAACAGCCCCGCGCCCCTAGGGTGTTACAGCCAGCCCTTCTCTCTCGCTATCCGTACCGCCTCCGCCCTGTTGCGGACCGCCAGTTTCTGGATCGCCGTGGAGAGGTAGTTGCGGACCGTGCCCTGCGAGAGGTGCAGGGTCGCGGCCAGTTCCGCGTTCGTCGAGCCGTCGGCCGCCGCGCGCAGCACCTCGCGCTCGCGGTCGGTCAGCGGGTTGGCGCCCTCCGCCAGGGCCGCCGCCGCCAGCGTCGGATCGATGACCCGCTCCCCCGCGAGCACCTTCCGTACCGCCTGCGCCAGTTGGGCGGCGGGAGCGTCCTTCACCAGGAAGGCGTCGGCGCCCGCTTCCATGGCGGTGCGCAGATAGCCGGGGCGGCCGAAGGTGGTGAGGACCACCAGCTTGACCGCCGGAAGTGCCTTGTGGACCTGGGCCGCCGCCTCGATGCCCGTGCAGCCCGGCATCTCGATGTCGAGGAGGGCCACGTCCACCTCGTGCTCGCGCACCGCGGCCAGCACCTCGTCGCCGCGCGCCACTTGGGCGACGACCTCGATGTCGGCCTCCAGGCCGAGCAGGGCGGCCAGGGCCTCGCGGACCATCGACTGGTCCTCGGCGAGCAGCACCTTGATCGTAGGGCTCATGCACCGGATCCTACGGCCGGTGCGGCCCCCAGGGGGACGCGGGCGACCAGCCGGAAGCCCTTCCTGACGCGGGCCGCCTCCAGGGTGCCGCCGACCTTCTCCAGCCGCTCGCTCAGGCCTGTCAGCCCGTTGCCGGGGCCCTTGCCGGAGCCGCCCGAGCCGTTGTCCTCCACGGAGAGTTCGAGCACCGCGCCGTCCAGTGTCTGGCGGCGCAGCAGCTCCACCGTGCAGCGCGCGGCGCCGCTGTGCCGTACGACGTTGGTGACCGCCTCGCGCAGCGCCCAGGCGAGGGCGGACTCGCTCTCCTCCGGGACGTCCGTGAGGTCTGGCTCGGCGGGTACCTCGGCGATGACACCGGCCGCCTTCAGGGCGACCTGAGCGCCGGCGAGTTCGTCGGTCAGGCGGGTGCGCCGGTAGCCGGAGACGGCCGCCCTGACGTCGACGAGGGCCTGCCTGCTGACCTGTTCGATGTCGGCGACCTGCTGGGCCGCCTTGTCGGGGTGGTCGGGGAGCATCCGGCCGGCGAGTTCGCTCTTCAGCGTGATCAGGGAGAGCGAGTGGCCGAGGAGGTCGTGCAGGTCGCGGGCGAGCCGCAGCCGCTCCTCGTTGGCGGCCAGCTGGGCCACCGTCGCGCGTGCCTTGCGCAACTCGATCGTCGTGCGCACCAGTTGCTTGACGCCCATCATCGCGAAGCCGAGCAGCAGCACGACCAGGACCAGGCTCCAGTCGTCCTCGCCGACGCGCAGTCCGACCAGGATCATCGCCAGGGTGTTCGCCCCGACCGCCCAGTACGCGATCCGCTGCGGCAGGGTCGCGCCGCAGGTGACGGAGACGTACACGAACAGCCCGATCCAGTTGCCGCCGAGGGTGAGGGTCAGGGCCACGGCGAGCGCGCCGAGCAGGACGACGAACGCCCCCACGGCCCCGCCGGAGAACGGCCGGCCCATGTTCCGGAAGACCAGGGTCAAGTAGATGCCGGTGAAGCAGGCCAGGGCCACCCAGCCCGCCGCGGTCGCGGCGGGGGTGTGGTGGCCGGAGTTCAGGTCCTGCACCGGCGAACCGAGGAAGATCAGCCAGGGCAGGATCCAGACGATCTTGCGCATCGCCTCGGCCCGGTTGCGGGGCGGCTGCCCCACCCGGATCGCGTTCTCGGCCCGGAGTTCCTCGGGCAGCCCGTCGTCCGTCATCGTGCTCACGCCTTCAGCGTGTCCTTCCGGTACAGCCAGGCCGCGCCGCCCGCGAAGAGTAGGAAGAAGGCGACGAGGATGGCGATGTCCTGGGCGTGGGGGGCCCGGCTCTGTTCGATGGCCCGTCCGAGGGCAGCGTACGCGTGCGTGGGCAGCCACTTGGCGATGTCCTGCAGCCAGTCCGGGAACGTGGACGAGGGCATCCACAGCCCGCCGAGGATCGACAGTCCGAAGTAGACGATCATCGTGATCGGGCGGACCGCGTCCCCGGAGGCGAGGTAGCCGATGGCGACGCCGAGCGCGGCGAAGACCAGGCTGCCGGCCCAGATGGCGCCGGTGAGGGCGAACCACTGCCAGGCGTCCAGCCGTACGTCCTTCACGGCGGCGGCGACCAGGAAGACGACCACGATCGACGGCAGGCTGATCACTGCGGCGCCGGCGGTCTTGGCGAGGACGTATCCGCGCCCGGGCAGCGTGGTCAGCCGCAGCTGCCGTACCCAGCCGCCCTCCCGTTCCTTGGCGATGCGTTCGCTGTTGCCCATCAGGACGGCGGTCAGGGCGCCGAAGGAGGCCATGGAGACCATGACGTACTTCGCGACGCTCAGCCCGGAGCCGTCGACGTTCCCGGTCTGGTTGGAGACGAGGAGGAAGATCACCGAGGGGTAGATCACCGAGAAGAACAGGAACTTGCGGTTGCGCAGGGCGCGGGTGAGTTCCAGCTTGATGAGACTGTTCACGACTGCTTGGCCTCCTCGGCCGCGGTGATGGCGACGAAGGCCTGCTCCAGGCCGAGGCCGGCGACTTCGAGGTTGCGGGGGTAGAGGCCGAGGCCGTAGAGGGCGTGCACGGTCGCGTCGGCGTCGGCGGACTGGATGCGGACGGTCTGGCCGGAGACGTCCAGGGAAGTCAGGAAGGGCAGCTCGCGCAGGGGCGCCTCGTCGATGGGGCCCTCCAGGTCGAACGACACCCTGCGCGCCCCGGCCTTCGCCTTGATCTCGGCCGCGGTGCCGTCCGCGAGGAGCCGTCCCCGGTGCAGGACGAGCACGCGGTCGGCGATCGCGTCCGCCTCCTCCAGGTAGTGGGTCGCGAACAGCACGGTCCGCCCCTGGTCGGCCTGCTCGCGCATGGTTGCCCAGAAGGCCTGGCGGGCGGAGACGTCCATGCCGGTGGTCGGCTCGTCCAGGACGATCAGGTCGCTGTCTCCGGCGGCGGCGAGGGCGAAACGGACGCGCTGGGCCTGGCCGCCGGAGAGCTTGTTGACCTTGCGGTCGGCGATCTGGGTGATGCCGGCGCGGGCGAGGACGTCGGCCGGCTTGTAGGGCCTGGGGTGCAGGTCGCAGCCGAGCCGGACCAGTTCGGCGACCGTCACCTCGTCCATCAGCCCGCCGCTCTGCAGCATGGCGCCCACGCGTCCGGCGACGATGGCCTCGCGCGGGCTGGTGCCGAAGACCCGCACCGATCCGCTGTCGGCGTTCTTCAGGCCGAGCAGCAGGTCGAGGGTGGTCGACTTGCCGGCCCCGTTCGGGCCGAGCAGGGCCACCGTCTCCCCGGGGTGCAGTGCGAGGGTCAGCCCGTCGACGGCCCGTACGGTCCCGTAGGTCTTGCTCACCTGGTCGAAGCCGACCACCGGGGTGCCGGTGGCGGCTTTCGCTGTCGTCGTCATGTGATCCATCGTGGCCGCGACGGCCCGGGCCCCGGCAGTGTCGGCGGTCCTGACTGCCGGATGACAGATGTCATACGACGAAGGGGCACCCGGCGTGTGCCGGGTGCCCCTTCGCGGGCCTGAGGTCAGGGGTTGGTCTGGATGACCCCGACCCGGTTGGTCTTGCTCAGCAGGGCCTGGCGCAGGGCGACGTAGACGTCCTGCGGGGTGACGGCCGTCTTCTTGCCGGTGCCGCGGGTGATCAGTACGCCGTCGAACTGACCGCCGTAGAGCTGCTTGAGCGCGTTGAGGTCGGGCTTGTCGACGAGCTTGCCGTTGACGGCCTCGACCCTGAGGAACTTCCACAGGGAGTTCTGCGGGCTCAGCGGCAGCGTGACGCCCGTGTCGGTCTTGACCGAGACGAGCCCCGACATCGCCGGCTTCGCGAAGGCCTTCATCTCGCGGTCGACCTCGGCGTTGGAGATCGTCGGCTGCTTGGTCGTGGTGACGACCGCGACGGGGTCGGTGGAGTCGGTCTCGACCTGGTTGCGGTACGCCTCCACGACGGCCTGCGCGGACTTGGCGGCGTCGATGCCCTTGCCCGCCTTGCCGTAGACGGCGACGGCCTTGCCGGACTCGAACTTGATCGTGCCCTCGGTCATCGAGCCGGAGCCGCCGGCCACGGACTGCAGGGCGGCGTTCAGCTTCTCCTCGTCGACCGGCATGACCGGGTCGACGACCCGGTGGTTGCCGAAGAGGGAGCCGATGACGGAGACCGGGTTGTAGTCGGCCTGCGCGGCGTTCGCGACCGTGGACTGCTCGTCGAACTGCAGGCCCGCCTGGTCCGGCTTGAGGGCGACGGTCTTGCCGCCGACGTTCAGCTTCAGCGGCTTGTCGACCCGGTCGCCGAAGGCGGCGTCGAGCTTCTTGACGGCCTCGTCGCGGGTGCCGCCGCCGATGTCGACGCCCAGCACGGTGGTGCCCTTGGGGACGTCGGAGTGGTTCATCAGCAGCCCGGCACCGTACGCGCCGACGCCGACGACGACCGCCACACCGGCGAGGAGGACCAGCTTGTTGCGCCCCTTCTTCTTCGGGGCGGAGGTCCCGGACGCCTTCTGCTTCTGCGCTTTCGGCTCGGGCAGCTTCGGGGGCGTGTGCGGCCCAGAGCCCTCGGGACGCTCGCTCTGGCCGAACGGCGAGCCGGCGCCCGGCGGCACGACCGGGATGCCGCTGGTGACGGTCTGCCCGGAGATGTTGTCGGGAGCCGGGTAGCCCTGCGGACCGGGCTCGGGGGCCGGCTTCTGCGGGGTCAGGATCGCGGTGTCGTCACTGAGGCCGCCGCCGGGACCGAGGCCGGCGCCCTGGGGGCCGACGCCGATGCCGGAGCCAGGACCGAGGGGGCCGTTGCCGGAGCCCGGGCCGAAGGGGCCCGCGCCGGTGTCGGCGCCCGGACCGAGGGGGCCGGGGCGATGGCCGGCGCCGGGGCCCAGCGGTCCGGTGCCCGTGCCGGGGCCGGACGGGCCCGCGAAGCCGGAGGGGCCGGCACTGATGGGCGGCACGTTCGGGCCGTCGCCGGTCACTGGGCCGCCGGTCGGTCCCGCGGGGCCCTGGGCACCGCCCTGGCCGCCCTGGGCGTCGAAGCCGTCGGCGCCGCCCTGGCCGCCGTAACCAGCCTGACCGTTCTGGCCGTTGTGCCCGTTCTGTCCGCCGCGGTCGCCCTCGGCGAAGTACGGCAGCTCGTCACGGCGCGGCTCGCCGCCGGTGCGGGCGCCGTTGCCGCCGAGCGGTCCGGCGGCCAGTGCCTCGGTCACGTCGAAGGAGCCGGTGCCGCCGCCGTGCCCGGGAGCCACGGGTCCGCCGGTCGCGCCGGGGAGTCCGGCGCCGTTCGTCCCGCCGGGCCGTGCACCCGGGCCGCCGGGCCGGGAGCCGCCGGGCACGCTCATGGAGCCGACCACACCGCCGGGGCGGCCGCCGCTCTGCCGCGGACCACCGGAAGGCGCGGGACCGTTCGGTCGCGCACCGGCCGCGGGAGCGCCCGCGGCGCCGGGCAGGGCCGGAGGCGAACCGCCCGGCAGACCCGCGCCGTTGGTGGCGCCGGCGCCCTGACCGCCCTTGGCCGGACCGGACTTGCGTGGCGCGAACCAGTCGCTCGTCTTGTCGTCGGCGGGCCCGGCCGGCTCGGCGGGGGCCTCGACGACGCCCATGGTCTGGGTCGTCCCCGACGTGGGGAGCTCGGTCTCGCCGGTCTCCTCGGAGCCGCCCTCGGCCTCTGCCACGGGCGTGCGCACGACGACCGGCGGGATGGGCCGCGACCCGGGGATGTTGATCCGGATCCGGGTCGTCAGCGTGGTCTCGGTCTTGCGCTCCTCCGGCCGCTCGGCCGAACGGGCCGCGTCCGCACCGGCATCGGAAGCCGTGGGGGTGCCGTACGGGGGCGTCCCCGACGGGTATGCGGCTCCGCCGCGCCCGTTGGGCCCGGAGGACGGAGTGTCAGTTTCACGACTCAAGGCAGGTTCTCCCGGTTGGCTCCACCGCCCGACACGACCTCACGGGCAGCTCGGCGGCGCGCACCACCATACTGGCCACTTCTGGCCCGTATCCCACGACCGCCGGGGAAACCCACACGGGACTCCCACGCATGGTTAATGGCGAAGTGGTACGTCACTTGCCAAGTCGGACGTCACCGCCACCCGGTTGCCACCCCCGCCCGATGGTGGCGCAGATCACAGCAACGGCCATGCCACCGAGGAGGAAGAGGTACGAGCCGCCTCCCGCGCCGAAAAGGAAGTCGCCCTCGGGCCGACTGGCCGTGAGCAGGATGACGGCGACGATCCAGCCGGCGGCCGGCGCGACGGCCCCGCCCCGGCCGCGGACGGCCCATCCGCCGCCGAGGCAGAGCCCTGCCTCGCCGGCGAGCGCGAGCAACAGCCCGCCGGGGAACCAGCCGCCCTGCACGAGCGAACCGGCCGCCCCGACGACCGCGCCGAGCAGGAAGAGGCCGAGGTACAGCAGGACCCGCCCCACGGACGGGGGCCGCAGGGGCTGGGCGAGCGCGGAGCCCCGGTCGTTCATGACTCCTCCTTGCCGGGGCCCAGTCCGGCGAACAGGTCGTTCTCCCAATGCGCCGCGGCCTTCCCGCGCACCAGCTCGTAGTACTCGGTGGTGAAGAGGGGTTGCGCGAGCTCGTTGGAGAGGGCGAAGTACGGCGGGGCGACGTCGATCTGCGTGACGTGCGCGCGCATCGCGGCGGCCTTCGCGACCGCGTACGCGGTGCCGTCGATCTCCGCGGTGACACGGTCGTCGGCCACCACGCCCGGTACGTCGTCGACGGCGGCGGCCTTGGAGAAGGGCGTACCGGACAACTCGCCCGCGAGCCGGGCGAAGGCCTCCTCGGCGACCGACCGGGGCACCCGGTTCCAGTACACCTTGGGGATGTCCCAGCCCTGCGCGGCGGCCAGTTCGGTGGCGCGCATGGCGACACGGTGGGTCTGGATGTGATCGGGGTGGCCGTAGCCGCCGTTCTCGTCGTAGGTGACGAGGACCTGGGGGCGCACCTCCAGGATCACCTCGGCGAGCAGCGCGGCGGCCTCGTCGACGTCGGCCTGCCAGAAGCAGGCGGGGTCGTCGTTGTCGGCGATGCCCATCATTCCCGAGTCGCCGTAGCGGCCCGGGCCGCCCAGCAGACGGAAGTCCTCGACGCCCAGCTCGCCCATGGCCGCGGTCAGCTCGGCCAGCCGGTGCTCGCCCAGGGCCGCGCCGGTGAGGTGGCGCAGCTCGGGCGGGATGACCTCGCCGCGCTCGCCGAGCGTGCAGGTGACCAGGGTCACCCGGGCACCCTCGGCCGCGTACCTGGCCATGGTCGCGCCGTTGTTGATCGACTCGTCGTCCGGGTGCGCGTGCACCAGGAGGAGGCGCCGGGCGGGGGATTCCGTCATGGCCCCCACCCTACGCATGTCAGAACTTGATGCTGCCGATCATGCTGGCGATGTTCGTCGTCAGATCGTTGATCGTGGGTGCGACGGTCGATGAGGCGAGATAGAACCCCAGCAGGATGCAGACGAGCGCATGCCCGCCCTTGAGTCCGGACTTCTTGACCAACAGGAAGACGACGATCGCCAGCAGCACCACCGCCGAAATCGAGAGTGCCACGGCGGCTCACCTCCAAAGATCCCAAGTACACGGGGGTCGGACCAAGGGGCAACGCATTCCTCGCAGATAAATCCACAAGGACCAGCAGGTTCATACCCACTATGCGCTAGTGATCATAACTATCCGGGCCTGCGCATCGATCGGCGCACGGCCGCACAAGGGGGCGCATGGCCAATATGGTCGGTCCATGACGACGAGGTCCGACTCCTTCCCCCGCCGGCACGCGCGCACCCAGCGTTTCACCCTCGGCGCGCCGCGGGCTTTCACGGTGGCGCCCGACGGCGCCCGTGTCGTGTTCCTGCGCTCCACCTCCGGTACGGACAGGGCGAGTTCCCTGTGGGTGCTGGACGGGTCGGGGGGCGGGGAGCGCGTCGCGGCCGATCCGCGCGCCCTGCTCGGAGGAGATCACGAGAAGCTGTCCGCCGAGGAGCGGGCACGCCGCGAGCGCAGCCGCGAGAGCGGTGCGGGCATCGTCGGCTATGCCACCGACGCGGCCGTGGAGTTGGCCTCTTTCGCGTTGTCAGGGCGGCTTTTCACGGCCGAGCTGAGGGCCGGCACCGCACGTGAACTGCCCGCGCCAGGACCGGTGATCGACCCGCGCCCCTCCCCCGACGGCCGGTTCGTCGCGTACGTCGCCCGGGGCGCCCTGCGGGTCGTGGGCGCCGAGGGCGAGGGCGGACGGGCGCTCGCGGAGCCGGAGTCGGAGAACGTCACCTACGGTCTCGCCGAGTTCGTCGCGGCCGAGGAGATGGGCCGTTCGCGGGGCTTCTGGTGGTCGCCGGAGTCGGACCGGCTGCTGGTGGCGCGCGTGGACGACACGCCGGTGCGGCGCTGGTGGATCTCCGACCCCGCCCATCCGGAACGTGATCCACAGCACGTCCCCTATCCGGCGGCGGGCACCGACAACGCGGACGTACGGCTGTTCGTGATCGGCCTGGACGGGTCGCGCACGGAGGTCGTCTGGGACTGGGCGCGCTATCCGTACCTGGCGCATGTCCACTGGTCAGAGGCGGGGGCACCCCTGCTGCTCGTACAGGCGCGCGACCAGCGGAGTCAGCTCTACCTGGCCGTGGACCCGGGCACCGGGGCGACCCGGCTGGTGCACGCGGACGAAGATCCAGTTTGGCTGGATCTTTTCCCCGGGGTGCCCTGCTGGAGTCCCTCGGGGCAGCTCGTGCGGATCGCCGACGAGGGCGGCGCGCGCGTGCTCGCGGTGGGTGAACGCCCGCTGACGGGACCGCAGTTGCACGTCCGGGCGGTCCTGGACGTAACGGCCGAGGACGTGCTGGTCTCGGCCTCGGCCGGCGCGGAGGCCCCCGAGGGCGCCGCCGAGGTCGGCGAGGTGCACGTCTATCGCGTCAACGAACTCGGTGTGGAGCGCCTTTCGCAGGAACCCGGCGTGCACTCCGCGGTGCGCGCCGGGGGCGTGACCGTGCTGGCGTCGTCCGCACTGGACCGGCCGGGCGCCCGCGTGCGGGTGCTGCGCGGCGACAAGCACATGGCGACGATCACCTCGTACGCGGAAGATCCCGGTATGTCCCCGCGCGTGAGGCTCACCGAGGGGGGCGCACGGCGCATCCCGTGCGCCGTCCTGCTCCCCCGTGATCACGACGGTGAGACCCCCCTGCCGGTCCTCATGGATCCGTACGGCGGTCCGCACGGACCCCGCGTGGTCGCCGCGCACAACGCCCATCTCACCTCGCAGTGGTTCGCCGACCAGGGCTTCGCGGTGGTCGTCGCCGACGGGCGGGGCACCCCGGGCCGCTCCCCCGCCTGGGAGAAGGCCGTCCACGGCGACTTCACCGTCTCCCTGGACGACCAGGTGGAGGCACTGCAGGCCCTCGCGAAGACCTTCCCGCTGGACCTTTCCCGGGTGGCCGTCCGCGGCTGGTCCTTCGGCGGCTGGCTGGCGGGCCTGTCGGTGCTGCGCCGGCCGGACGTCTTCCACGCGGGCATCGCCGGCGCCCCGGTCACCGACTGGCGGCTGTACGACACGCACTACACGGAGCGGTACCTGGGCGACCCGGCGGCGAGCCCGGAGGCGTACGCGAACAGCTCGCTGGTCACCGACGACGGCCTGTCGGCGCCCGCCGAACCGCACCGCCCGCTGATGATCGTCCACGGCCTGGCGGACGACAACGTGGTCGTCGCGCACGCCCTGCGCCTGTCCTCCGCACTGCTGGCCGCGGGCCGTCCGCACGAGGTGCTGCCGCTGTCCGGCGTGACGCACATGACCCCGCAGGAACAGGTCGCGGAGAACCTGCTGCTGCTCCAGGTCGACTTCCTCAAGCGGTCACTGGGGCTTGCGCATCCGCACAAATCCGCATGAACCGCGTTAACACACAGGCAACTTGGCCGACCCGGTCCCGATATACGGACGCGCCACTCTGAAGAACGTACGGCCGTGCGGGTGCCGTGAACGGACCGGGGTGCGCCATGTCACCCCGGTCCGTTGCTTTGCGCCTCCTCGGGCGGGACCACCTGCCCCGGCGCGGAGCGCCTCATCGTCAGCGTCTCGGCGAAGTGACAGGCGGAGGCGTGGGCGGCCGGGCCGCCCGTGTGCCTGAACTCCGCCGGCACCGCCAGCGCCGGCACCTCCAGCCCGCACCGCTCCCGCGCCTTCCAGCAGCGGGTGCGGAAGCGGCAGCCGGAAGGGATGTTCGTCGGGGAGGGGACGTCGCCGGTGAGGATGATGCGCTCCCGGTGTTCGCGCGCCTCCGGGTCGGGCACGGGGACGGCGGAGAGCAGCGCCTGGGTGTACGGGTGCGTGGGGTGGTCGTAGATCTCCTCGTCCCTGCCGATCTCCACGATCCGCCCGAGGTACATCACGCCCACCCGGTCGGAGATGTGCCGGACGATCGACAGGTCGTGCGCGATGAAGACGTAACTGAGCTCGAACTCGCTCTGCAGCCGGTCGAGGAGGTTGACCACCTGGGCCTGCACGGAGACGTCGAGCGCGGAGACCGGCTCGTCGGCGACGATGACCTCCGGGCGCAGCGCCAGCCCGCGCGCGATGCCGATGCGCTGGCGCTGGCCGCCGGAGAACTGGTGCGGATAGCGGTTGATGTACTCGGGGTTGAGGCCGACGACGTCGAGCAGCTCCTGGACCTTCTTGCGCCGGTCGCCCTTGGGGGCCACCTCGGGGTGGATCTCGTACGGCTCGCCGATGATGTCGCCCACCGTCATACGGGGGTTGAGCGAGGTGTAGGGGTCCTGGAACACCATCTGGATGTTGCGGCGGACGGACTTCAGGGCCCTGGCGGACAGCTTGCCGATGTCCTCGCCCTTGTACCTGATCAGTCCCTGGGTCGGCCGCTCGAGGTTGACGAGCATCTTGGCGACGGTCGACTTGCCGCAGCCGGACTCCCCGACGATGCCGAGGGTCTCGCCCTTGTGGAGCGTGAAGTCCACGCCGTCGACCGCCTTGACGGCACCGACCTGTTTCCTGATCACGATGCCCCGGGTCAACGGATAGTGCTTGACCAGTCCGCTCACTTCGAGGATCGGCTCGGCCCGTTCAGCCATCGAGGCACTCCCTCCAGAAGTGGCAGGCACTGCCCCGGTCCTCGTCGACCTCGAACAGCGGCGGCTCGTCGGTGCGGCACACGTCCTGGGCCATCGGGCAGCGCGGGTTGAAGGCGCAACCCGGCGGGATGTGCATCAGGTTGGGCGGCAGACCCTTGATCGCGTACAGCTCCTGGCCCTTCTGGTCCAGACGCGGGATGGAGTCGAGGAGTCCGCGCGTGTAGGGATGGGCGGGAGCCTTGTAGATGTCGTGCACCGGCGCCGACTCGACGATCCGGCCCGCGTACATCACGGCGATCTTGTCCGCGACGTCGGCGACCACGCCGAGGTCGTGGGTGATGAGAATCAGCCCCATGTTGTACTCGCGCTGCAGATCCGCGAGCAGGTCCATGACCTGGGCCTGGACGGTGACGTCGAGGGCGGTGGTGGGCTCGTCGGCGATGATGAGAGCCGGCTCCAGGGCCAGCGCCATGGCGATCATGATGCGCTGGCGCATACCGCCGGAGAACTGGTGCGGATAGTCCCCGACCCGGGCCGCCGCGGCCGGGATGCGGACCCGGTCCATCAGCTCGACGGCCTGGGCGCGCGCGTCCTTCCTGGACATCCCGCGGTGCACGACGAACATCTCGCCGAGCTGGTCGCCCACGGTCAGAACGGGGTTCAGGGACGACAGGGCGTCCTGGAAGATCATCGCCATCTCGGCGCCGCGGACCTTCCTGCGCTCCTCCTCCTTGAGCCTCAGCAGGTCCCGGCCCTGGAAGAGGATCTCGCCGCCGGTGATCCTCCCGGGCGGGATGTCGAGGATGCCCATCACGGCCTGCGCGGTGACCGACTTGCCGGACCCGGACTCCCCGAGCACGGCGAGCGTCTGACCCGCGTCCACGCTGTAGTCGACCCCGTTGACGGCCTTGGCGACCCCGTCCCGGGTCCGGAACTCCACGTGCAGGTCACGCACTTCGAGCAGCATGACGACGGCTCACCTCAGCTTCGGGTCGAGGGCGTCGCGGACCGCGTCGCCGAGCATGATGAAGGCGAGGACGGTGATGGCGAGGGCGCCGGCCGGCCACAGGAGCATGTGCGGGGCGTTGCGGATGTAGGGGGAGGCGGCGGAGATGTCGATGCCCCAGCTGACGTTCGGGGGTTTCAGGCCGACGCCGAGGAAGGACAGGGTGGCTTCCAGGGCGATGTAGGTGCCGAGCGCGATGGTGACGACGACGATCACCGGGGCGACCGCGTTGGGCGCGATGTGCCTGAGCAGGATGCGGGAGTTGGAGGCGCCCAGGGAGCGGGCGGCGTGGACGTAGTCGTTCTGCTTGGCGGTGATGACGGAGCCGCGGCCGATGCGGGCGATCTGTGGCCAGCCCAGCAGCACGATGAAACCGACGACCGGCCACACGGTGTTGCTGGTCACCACCGACAGCAGGACCAGGCCGCCCAGCACGACCGGGATCGCGAAGAAGATGTCGGTGACGCGGGAGAGGAACGAGTCCCACGCGCCGCCGAAGTAGCCCGCGAGGCCGCCGAGTGCCGAGCCGAGGATCGCGACCCCGAGCGTGGCGCAGACGCCGACCGTGACGGACGTACGGGTGCCGTAGACGGTGCGTGTGTAGACGTCGCAGCCCTGGCCGTCGAAGCCGAAGGGGTGGCCGGACTGGGAGCCCTGCTGGGCCTTGGCCAGGTCGCACTTGAGGGGGCTCATCCAGGTGATGGCCGAGGGCCACAGCGAGATGAAGACCAGGAAGAGGATGGCGACACCCGCGATGATGAAGACGGGGTTGCGGCGCAGGTCGCGCCAGGCGTCGGACCACAGCGAGCGGGGTTTGCCGGCCGGGCCGGTGCCATCCGGTCCGCCCGGCGTCTTCTCGAGCGTCGTCGCCTCGCTCGCCGCGAGGTCCATCGCGCCGCCCATTCCGGTGCCGGCGATGGCGCCCTCCTGTTCGTACGGCTGCTCAGGCATAGCGGATCCTCGGGTCGAGTACGGCGTACAGCAGGTCGACGAGCAGGTTGGCGACCAGGAAGACGAGGACGAGGACGGTCACGAAGCCGACGACGGTCTGCGTGTTCTGCCGGAGGATGCCCTGGTAGAGCTGGTAGCCGACGCCGTGGATGTTGAAGATCCGCTCGGTGACGATGGCGCCGCCCATCAGGGCGCCGATGTCGGTGCCGATGAAGGTGACCACGGGGATCAGGGAGTTGCGCAGCAGGTGCCGGACGATCACCCGCTGCCGGGGCAGGCCCTTGGCGACGGCGGTGCGGACGTAGTCGGAGCGGCGGTTCTCCGCGATGGAGGTGCGGGTCAGCCGGGTGACGTAGGCGAGGGAGACCGAGGCGAGTACCAGGCCCGGCACGATCAGCTCGCTGAAGGTGGCCTCCGGGGAGACCGAGGGTTTGATCCAGCCCCACTCGACGCCGAGCAGCAGTTGCAGCAGCAGGCCGGTGACGAAGGTGGGGACGGAGATGACGACGAGGGTGAGCAGGAGGACGGAGGTGTCGACGGGGCGGCCCCGCTTCAGGCCCGTGATGACGCCCAGCGTGACGCCGATGACGATCTCGAAGAGGATCGCGACGATCGTCAGCCGGATGGTGACGGGGAACGCCGTCGCCATCAGCTCGGTGACCTTCTGCCCGTTGAAGGCGGTGCCGAAGTCACCGGTGAAGACGTTCCCCATGTAGGTCAGGTATTGCTGCCACACGGGCTTGTCGAGCCCGAACTCCTTCTTCAGCTGGGCGGCCGTGGCCGGGTCGCACTGCCGCTCGCCGCACAGGCCCGCGATGGGGTCGCCCATCACGTTCACCATCAGGAAGATCAGCAGCGTGGCCCCGATGAACACCGGGATCATCTGGAGCAGACGCCGGAGCACGTACCTGCCCATGCGGGCTCAGCCGACCTTGATCTCGTCGTACACCGGGACGCTGAACGGGTTGAGGGCCACGTTCGAGAGGCGGTCGGACCAGCCGGCGCTGCCGTTCTGGTACCACAGCGGGATGGCGGCCATGTTGTCGCGGACGACCTTCTCGGCGTTCTGGAAGATGCCGATCGCCTTGGCGGTGTCGGTCTCGGCGTTGGCCTGGTTCACGAGCTTGTCGAAGTCCTTGTTGGACCACTGGCCGTCGTTGGAGGAGGCGTTGGTGTAGTAGAGCGGCTGCAGGAAGTTCTGGATGAGCGGGTAGTCCATCTGCCAGCCGGTGCGGAACGGCCCGGTCATCTTGTGCTGGCCGATCTGGTTGCGGAAGTCCGCGAAGGTGCCGAACGGGTTGCCGACGCAGGCCTTGTCCTTGCCGAGGGCGTTGTTGATGGAGTTGCACACGGCGTCCACCCACTCCTTGTGCGAGCCCGTGTCCGCGTTGTACGTGATCTTGACCTGGCCGCCGGGCAGGCCGCCGCCCTCCTGGACGAGCTTCTTGGCCTCGCTCGGGTTGTAGGTGCAGCCGTCTCCGCACAGCCCGTCCTGGAAGCCGCCCTTGGTGCCGAGTACGGGCGAGGTCCAGTCGGTGGCGGGTGTGCGGGTCTTCTGGAAGATCGTCTCGGTGATCTGCTTGCGGTTGATCGCCATGGACAGGCCCTTGCGGACCTTCACCGAGCCGCTGGTGTTCCAGTTCTTGTCGTGGTACGGGAACGCGAGCGTCTGGATGATGCCGGCGGGTGTGTTGAGGTAGCGGTCGCCGAGGTCGTTCTTGACGTTCTTGAGCTGGGCGGCGGGGATGTCGTCGACGAGGTCGAGGTTGCCGGCCATCAGATCGGTGTAGGCGGTGTTGTTGTCGGTGTAGACCTTGAGGTCGACGCCGCCGTTCTGCGCCTTGTCGCTGCCGGGGTAGGTGTCCCACTTGCGCAGCGACATCATCGAGCCCTTGGTGTACGACTGCACGGTGTACGGGCCGTTGCCGACCGGCTTCTTGATCCAGTTGGCGTGGTCGGTGAAGAACGCCTGCGGCAGCGGGGAGTAGGCCGCGTAGCCGAGGGTGTCGGGGAAGGTCGAGAACTTCTGGGTGAGCTTGACGGTGAAGGTGCGGTCGCCGGTGACCTTGAGACCGGAGAGGGTGTCCGCGGTCTGCTTGCCGGTGTCCGGGTGCGTCTTGTCGTAGCCCTCGATGTATCCGAAGAAGTACGCGTTCTTCTGGTTGTTCTTCAGGCTGGCGCCGTAGTTCCACGCGTCGACGAAGGACTTGGCGTTGACGGCCTCACCGTTGCTGAACTTCCAGCCGCTCTTGACGGTGACAGTGAAGTTCTGTGAGTCCGTGGTGTCGATCTTCTCGGCGAGCATGTCCTTGGCGGCGCCCGTCCTGGGGTCGTACCGCTTCAGCCCGCGGAAGATCATGTCCAGGACCTTGCCGCCCTGCACCTCGTTGGTGTTGGCCGGTTCCAACGGGTTCTGCGGATCGCCCCAGGACGAGCTGAGCACCCCACCGCCGGACCCGCTCCCGCTCCCGCTGTCGCTCCCACCGCCTCCGCAGGCAGTCGCGGCGAGCGCGACCGCCGTCGCGCATGCGGCCCACTTGGCGTGCGTGGCTCCGCGCATGGAGTGCCTCCTCAGGAATGCCGGTCCGTTACCGGTCAATATGTGATCAACACGAACCCCCCGCACTCCGACGCACCCGTTCGCAGGACGGTGGCCGGTTCCGGCTTGCCGGGCGGGGCCCGATATCCGGGCAAGGCAAGATGCGGGCTCGGGGGTGGTGAGAAGACGGTTGTTCACGTCCTTGCGTTCGGTGGCTTGTGACACACTTCCGCGCGTGGTCGACCGATCGTTCGCCGATCTTTCCCTCGCCTCCCTCTACGACGCCCTCCACCCGTGGGGGCCGGGCGACGACTTCTGTCTGGGGCTGGTGATGTCCGCCCGGTCGGTGCTCGACGCGGGCTGCGGCACCGGCCGGCTGCTCGCGCGGGCCCGCCGGGAGGGGCACCGGGGGCGGTTGACCGGTCTGGATCCGGCCGCCGCGATGCTCGTCCAGGCACGGCGTCGCGAGCCCGGGGTCGAATGGGTGCTCGGGGATCTGCGGTCGCGGGCGTGGAACGGCGAGTTCGAACTGGTCCTGATGACCGGGCACACCTTCCAGGTGTTCGTGGGCGACGAGGAGCTGCGGCTCGCGCTGAGCGGTGTGCGCGCCGCCCTGGCTCCCGGCGGGCGGTTCGTGTTCGGCACCCGGAATCCGGCGGCGGGCGCCTGGGCCGAGTGGACGCCGGAGCACGTGCGCCGCGTCACCGGCCCGGACGGCCGTGCCGTACGGGTGTGGCGCGAGGTGGAGGGGACCGGCGGCGGCGAGCGGGTGACCTTCACGACGACGTTCGAGGGCGGCCCCTGGCCCCGCCCGCAGACCTGCCGCGCCACCCGGCGCTTCTTTTCGGCCGACGCCCTGTCAAGGACGCTCCGCGGCGCGGGGCTTCGCGTGACGGAACAGTACGGCGACTGGGAACGCGGCCCCCTGAGGGCCGACAGTCACGAGATCATCACGGTGGCCGAATCCGTCCGCTGACAGCGCCAGCCCTCCACCAGGGCCCCTTCACCGGTCTCGACCAATATTGGCCGGATCGAACATCAAATCATCGTTTCCGCAGGCCACATCATGTTTGGCGGGCCGTTGACGGGCGCAGACACCCGCTGATAGACACACTCATCACCCAGCTGGCGTCACCAGGCGGAACCCGGTCCTGAAGTCCGAACAAGCCCTCCCTGTGCGAGCGATGACGCGAGGTCACGATTCATGAGTCCACAAGACCAGCACGGCACCAGGCGTTCACAGACGAGAAGCCCACGTCACCGCACGGCCCGGCTCGTCGCGGCCGCCGGCGCCGTCGCCCTGACCGTCTCGGCAGGCCTCGCGACCCCGCTCAACCCGGCGCCCCAGCGGGCCCAGGCGGCCGAGGGCAAGAAGACACTCACCGTCGCCGTCGCCCAGAGCGTCGACTCGCTCAGCCCCTTCCTCGCGGTCCGACTGCTCAGCACGAGCATCCTGCGGCTGACGTACGAGTACCTCACCGACTACGACCCCGGGGACGCGCACCCGGTGCCGGGCCTCGCCACCAGCTGGAAGCCGTCCGCCGACAAGCTCACCTGGACGTACACCATCCGCTCCGACGCCAAGTGGTCGGACGGGCAGAAGGTGACCGCCAAGGACGCGGCCTGGACGTTCGACAAGATGATGACCGACGAGGCGGCGGCCACCGCGAACGGCAGTTTCGTCGCCAACTTCCGTACCGTGTCCGCCCCGAGCCCCACCCAGCTGGTCATCCGGCTGAAGAAGCCGCAGGCGACGATGACGGCCCTGGACGTGCCGATCGTGCCCGAGCACATCTGGAAGGACGTCAAGAACTTCTCGAAGTTCAACAACGACAAGAAGTTCCCGATCGTCGGTGACGGCCCGTTCGTGCTCACCGACTACAAGGCGGACAGCTACGTCCGGCTGAAGGCCAACAAGGACTTCTGGCGCGGGGCGCCCAAGTTCGACGAGCTGGTCTTCAAGTACTACAAGGACCAGGACGCCGCGGTGGCCGCTCTGCGCAAGGGCGAGGTCTCCTTCGTGGCGGGCCAGCCCGCCCTGACGCCCGCTCAGGCGTCGTCCCTCAAGGGCCAGAAGGACATCCAGGTCAACGAGGGCCCGGGCCGCCGCTTCTACGCCCTGGCCACCAACCCGGGCGCGAAGGCGCGGAACGGCCAGAAGTTCGGCGACGGCGACCCGTCCCTGCTGGACCAGCGGGTGCGCAACGCGCTGTTCATGGCGGTCGACCGCAAGGCCGTCATCGACAAGGTGTTCCAGGGCCACGCGGTCGAGGGCCAGGGCTACATCCCACCCCGCTTCTCGACGTACTTCTGGAAGCCCTCCGCGAGCCAGGACCTCTCCTACGATCCCGCCAAGGCCGCTCAACTCCTCGATGAGGCGGGCTACAAGAAGAACGCCGACGGCAAGCGGACCGGCAAGGACGGCAAGCCGCTGAACTACCGCGTCCTGTGCCACGCCACCGACCCCAACGACAAGGCGGTCGGCCAGTACCTCAAGGAGTGGTGGGGCAAGCTCGGCATCGGCATGACGCTGGACTGCCTGGACAACGTCACCGACCCCTGGCTCGCCGGGAAGTACGACCTCGCCTTCGACGGCTGGTCGGTCAACCCCGACCCCGACTTCGTGCTGTCGATCCACACCTGCGGGGCCCTGCCGGCCGCCCCGAAGGACACCGGGGCGACCGACAACTTCATCTGCGACAAGACCTACGACGAGCTGTACGCCAAGCAGCTCGCCGAGTACGACTCCGCCAAACGGGCCGACATCGTCAAGCAGATGGAGTCGCGGCTGTACGACCTGGGGTACATGAACGTCATGGCGTACCCGAACGCCGTCGAGGCCTACCGCACCGACCAGATCAAGTCGATCACGACGATGCCGAAGTCCGCAGGCAACATCTACGGCCAGGACGGCTACTGGAGCTGGTGGTCGGCCGTGCCGGCGGACTCCGGTTCCTCCTCCGGGGGTTCCTCGACCGGGGTGATCGTCGGTGTCGTCGCGGGGGTCGTGGTCCTCGCCGCCGCCGGGGTGTTCTTCGCGATGCGCCGCCGTACGACCGCCGACGACCGCGAATAGGTGGTTCATGGTCTCCGACGCAGTCACCGCGCCCGTCGCCCGGGCGAGACGGCCCCGTACCGGCACCGCCTATCCCCGGTACGTGGCCGGCAAGGCGGGCGGTGCCGCCGTCTCGCTGCTGGCAGTCCTGGTGACCGGGTTCTTCCTGTTCCGGCTGATCCCGGGCGACCCGGTCAAGACCATGACGGGCGGCCGGCCGGTCTCGGCCACCCAACTGGCCGAGTATCGCAAGGAGTTCGGGCTCGACCTGCCGATGTGGGAACAGTTCACCGACTACTGCCGCAAGGCGCTCACCGGTGACCTGGGCACCTCGTACCAGTTCCGCGCCCCGGTCATCGACAAGATCACGGAGGCGCTGCCGAACACCCTGCTGCTGACCGGCACCGCCTTCGTGCTCTACACGGCGCTCGGTATGTTCCTCGGCACCCGCTCGGCCTGGCGGCACGGGAGGCTCGGCGACAAGCTCAACACCGGCCTGGCGCTCACCCTCTACTCCGTCCCGTCCTTCTGGCTCGGCCTGCTGATGATCATCGTGTTCGCCGTGGGGCTCGGCCCGATCCCCGGACTGTTCCCGACCGGCGGCATGGAGTCGGGCGGCAAGGAGGGCTTCGCCTACGTCGGCGACGTCGCCCATCACCTGGTCCTGCCGGTGATCACCCTGGTCGCGGTCGAGTACGGCCAGACGCTGCTCGTCACCCGCTCGGCGCTGCTGGACGAGATGGGCAGCGACTACCTCACGACGGCCCGCGCCAAGGGGCTCAGGGACGACCTGGTGCGCCGCCGGCACGCCGTACCGAACGCGCTGCTGCCCACGGTCACCCTCGTCTTCGTCAACCTCGGCCGGACCGTCGCGGGCGTCATCCTGGTCGAGACCGTCTTCTCCTGGCCGGGCCTGGGCGGACTGTTCTACCAGGCGCTGAGCGTGCCCGACCTGCCGCTCGTGCAGGGCCTGTTCCTCTTCTTCGCCTCGGCGGTGATCGTCATGAACACGCTGGCCGACCTGCTCTATCCGCTGCTCGACCCCCGGGTGGGCCGATGACGGCCGACGCGGCACCCGCGACCCCCGGCCGGCTCACCTGGCAGCGCCGCCGCCGGTCCGCCGCCCGGTTCTGGCGCAGCTACCGCACCCACCGCGCCGGAGTGATCGGCCTGGCCGCGCTCGTCCTGTTCGCCCTGATGGCGCTGACCGCGCCGCTGACCGTCGGCTCGGGTGTGGCCGGCGTGACCGACGCTCCCGGCGCTCCGCTGCAGGCGCCGAGCCTCGACCTCCCGCTGGGCACCGACCGTTTCGGGCGCAGTGTGCTGGGGCTTGTGGTGTGGGGCTCGCGGATCTCGCTGCTGGTCGGGCTGCTCGCGGCCGTGCTGTCGGTGGTGATCGGCACGGTCGTCGGGGTCACCGCCGGGCACTTCAAGGGCGCCTACGCGACCGTGCTGATGCGGATCACGGACTGGTTCCTGGTGATGCCGGCGCTGGTGCTCGCCATCGCGCTGGCCACCGTGATGACCCGCTCCCTGGGCACGGTGATCCTCGCGATCGGCGTCACCTCGTGGCCCACGACCGCCCGGCTGGTGCGCGCCCAGACACTGGCGGTGGAGTCACGGCCGTACATCGAACGGGCGAAGGCGCTGGGCGGCGGGCACTGGCACATCATGAGCCGGCACGTGCTGCCCAACGTGATGCCGCTGGTGCTGGCGCAGACCACTTTGATGATCTCCTCGTCCGTCCTCGCCGAGGCGACGCTCGCCTTCCTCGGGCTCGGCGATCCCACGGTGATCTCGTGGGGCGGGCTGCTGCAGGACGCGCGCGAGGCGGGCGCGGTCAGCGCCGGCGACTGGTGGTACCTGGTGCCGCCGGGCATCGCGATCGCGCTGGTGGCGCTGGCGTTCACGCTGTGCGGGCGGGCGGTGGAGTCCGTGCTCAATCCCAGGCTGGGGGTGACCCGTTGACGCTGCTGGAGGTCCGGGGTCTGACCGTGACGTATCCGGGCGGGGCCGAGGCCGTACGGGGTGTGGACCTGTCCCTGGAGGCGGGCCGCAAGCTCGGGGTCGCCGGTGAGTCGGGCTGCGGCAAGTCCACGCTGGCACTCGCCCTGCTGCGGCTGCTGCCGGCCGGCACGAAGGTGGGCGGTGAGGTCCTGCTCGACGGCGAGGACGTCCTGACGATGCGGTGGGGCCGGGTGCGCGCGGTGCGCTGGGCGGGCGCCTCGATCGTCTTCCAGGGGGCCATGCACTCGCTCAACCCCGTGCACCGCGTCGGCGACCAGATCGCCGAGCCGATCCTGCTGCACGGCGACGCGACGCCGGCGGCGGCGAAGCGGCGGGCCGGTGAGCTGCTGGAACAGGTGGGCCTGCCGGGCGCGCGGGCGAGGGCGTATCCGCACGAGCTCTCCGGCGGTCAGCGGCAGCGCGTCATGATCGCCATGGCGCTGGCCTGCGCCCCGCGGCTCGTCATCGCCGACGAGCCGACCACCGCCCTGGACGTGATGATCCAGGCGCAGATCCTCCGGCTCATCGAACAGCTCGTGTCCGAGCAGGAGCTGGGCCTGATCATGATCAGCCACGACCTGGCGGTCCTCGCCGACACCTGCGACCGGCTGGCCGTGATGTACGCGGGCCGGGTGGTCGAGGAGGGCCCGGCGCGGGCCGTGTACGAGGACGCGCTGCACCCCTACGGCAAGACCCTGTCGTCGGCGTTCCCGCGCATCGGCGACCCGGTGTCCCGGTTCGCCCCGCGCGGGCTGGCCGGTGACCCGCCCGACCCGGCGGACCTGCCGTCCGGCTGCACCTTCCACCCGCGCTGCCCGGTCGCCCTGGACGAGTGCGCGGTGCTGGACCAGCCGCTCAGGGAGGCCGGACCCGGCCGGCGGGCGGCGTGTGTACACGTCGGGGCGACGGTTTCGCCGCCTGCCGGTCCGACGGAGGACGTGAGGAGCACGACATGACGACTCCGGCACCCCTGCTGAGCGCACGGGACCTGCACGTGACCTTCCCCGGCCGCCACGGCGCCGCGCCCGCCCGGGCTGTGGACGGCGTGGATCTCGACATCGGCGCCGGGGAGATCGTGGCGCTGGTCGGCGAGTCGGGCTGCGGCAAGACGACGCTGGCGCGCTCGCTGCTGGGGCTGGTCGAACCGTCCTCGGGCAGCGTCCGCTTCGACGGGAAGCCGCTGGAGTACTCCTCCCGGGCACTGAAGGCCTACCGCCGGCGCGTCCAGCTGGTCCTGCAGGACCCCAGCGGCTCGCTGAACCCGCGGCACACGGTGTACGAGGCGGTCGCCGAGGGCCTGCGCATCCACGGGCATCCGGGCGACGAACGCACGGCGGTGGCCGAGGCCCTGTCCCGCGCGGGGCTCCGCCCACCCGAACGGTTCTTCCTGCGCTATCCGCACGAGCTGTCCGGCGGTCAACGCCAACGGGTCGTCATCGCGGGCGCGTTGGTCCTGCAGCCCGAACTCATCGTCGCCGACGAGCCGGTGGCCTCGCTGGACGCCTCCGTACGCGGGGAGATCCTCGCCCTGCTGCTGCGTCTGCGCACCGAACTGGGCCTGTCCGCACTGGTGGTGACGCACGACCTGGGGCTGGCGTGGAACGTCGCCGACCGGGTGGCGGTGATGTACCTGGGGCGGATCGTGGAGACGGGCACGGTGGAGCAGGTCCTGACGGCGCCCCGGCACCCGTACACCCAGGCCCTGCTGTCGGTCCTCCCGGAGGCGCCCGGCGCCCCGGTCGTCCTGACCGGCGAGCCCCCCGACCCCTCCCGCATCCCCTCCGGCTGCCGCTTCCACGCCCGCTGCCAGATCCTGGCGAGCGGCGAGGCGGAACGCGCCGGGGTGGCGGACGCCTGCCGCACCCAGGACCTGGAGATCCTGACCGGCTCCGACGAGACCCAGGTAGCCTGCCACTGGGCCCTGGCCCGGGTGACTACGTAGCCTCGGCCGCCACCAACTCGACCTCGAAGCCGTCCGAGTTGGCGAGATAGGCGGCGTAGTGGCCAGGTCCGCCGGCATACGGGTAGCGCTCGGCGAAGAGGGGCCGCCAGCCGTGGGCCGGACCGTCCTCGGCCAGCGCGTCGACGTCGGACCGCGAACCGGCGTGAAAGGCCAGGTGGTTGAGGCCCGGCCGCATCCTGTCATGGGCGGTGCCGCTCATCGCCGTGGACTCCTCGACGACCAGGTAGGTCCCGGCCGCCCGCCAGCTCCTGCCCCGCTCCCACTCCTGGTACGGCGCCCAGCCGAGCCTGCCCAGCAGCCAGCCCCACTCCCCCACTGCCCGCCCCAGATCCGGCACCCACAACTCGACGTGATGCAGCAACTCGCCCTCTTCCAACGAAAACGCCGGCACCCCACAGAAGGGCGCGCCTGAACCCCCCAAGGGGCGCGGGGAACTGCGCGACCAGCCACGACGGCACCGCACCCGAAACCCAAGTCGCCGGCACCTGGCACCCCACGAGCAGAGACGCCCGAATCACCCAAGGGGCGCGGGGAACTGCGCGACCAGCCACAAGCGCCCCGCGGTCGCGCGACGGCCCGCACCCTGAACGCAAGTCCCCGGCACCCCTACAACACCGGGTACCGGGGACAACTGCTCAGCCGCCGCAGGCTACGCGTGGACGACGTCCTTCTCCTCCGCGAAGTGGCAGGCCGACTCGTGGGCCGCCGGGGAGTCGGTGTCCTTGAAGCGCTCCGGGATCGCGAGCAGCGGGACCTCCTCGGCGCACTTGTCCTGGGCCTTCCAGCACCGGGTGCGGAAGCGGCAACCGGAGGGCGGGTTGGCCGGGGAGGGCACGTCACCGGTGAGGATGATGCGCTCCCGGTGTTCGCGGGCCTCCGGGTCGGGCACGGGCACGGCGGAGAGCAGCGCCTGGGTGTAGGGGTGCGTCGGGTGGTCGTAGATCTGCTCGTCGGTGCCGATCTCGGCCATCTTGCCGAGGTACATCACACCCACCCGGTCCGAGATGTGCCGGACGATCGACAGGTCGTGCGCGATGAAGATGTAGGAGAGGTTGAACTCGTCCTGCAGTCGCTCCATCAGGTTGATGACCTGGGCCTCGACGGAGACGTCCAGGGCCGAGACCGGCTCGTCGCAGATGATGATCTCGGGGTTGAGCGCCAGGCCGCGGGCGATGCCGATGCGCTGGCGCTGGCCGCCGGAGAACTGGTGCGGGTAGCGGTTGATGTACTCGGGGTTGAGGCCGACGACGTCCAGCAGCTCCTGCACCTTGCGGCGCCGGTCGCCCTTCGGGGCCACCTCGGGGTGGATGTCGAAGGGCTCGCCGATGATGTCGCCCACCGTCATACGGGGGTTGAGCGAGGTGTAAGGGTCCTGGAACACCATCTGGATGTTGCGGCGGACCGCCTTCAGCGCGCGCCCGGACAGCTTGGTGATGTCCTGGCCCTTGTAGAAGATCTCGCCGGCCGTCGCCCGCTCCAGGTTCATCAGGAGCTTGGCCACCGTCGACTTGCCGCAGCCGGACTCGCCCACGATGCCCAGGGTCTCGCCCTGGTGCAGGTCGAAGGAGACGCCGTCGACGGCCTTGACCGCGCCGACCTGTTTCTTGAACAGGATGCCCTGGGTCAGCGGGAAGTGCTTGACCAGGTCACGCACCTGCAGGATCGGCTCGCCCCGCTCGACGGGCGCCTCGATGGCGGCGACGGACTCCGCCTCGGAGTGGGCGTCCACCACGTCCACCTCGGAGACGTTCGGAGTGACGTCCTGCGGCTCGTCGTTCTTGCTGAGCTCAGCCATGGAGCGTCTCCTTCCAGAAGTGGCAGGCCGAGGTGCGGCCCGGCAGCTCCGCGCCGTCCTGCTCGGTCACCGGCAGCAGCGGAGGAATGTCCGTGCGGCAGATGTCCTGCGCCTTGGGGCAGCGCGGGTTGAAGGCGCAACCGGTGGGGATGCGCAGCAGGTTGGGCGGCAGACCCTTGATCGCGTACAGCTCCTGGCCCTTCTGGTCCAGGCGCGGGATCGAGTCCAGCAGACCGCGCGTGTAGGGGTGCGCGGGCCGCTTGTACAGCTCGTGGACGGGGGCCGTCTCCACGATCCGGCCCGCGTACATCACGGCGATCTTGTCCGCGACGTCGGCGACCACGCCGAGGTCGTGGGTGATGAGGATCAGACCCATGTTGTACTCGCGCTGCAGGTCCGCGAGCAGGTCCATGACCTGGGCCTGGACCGTCACATCGAGAGCCGTGGTCGGCTCGTCGGCGATGATCAGCTCGGGCTCCAGGGCCAGCGCCATGGCGATCATGATGCGCTGGCGCATACCGCCGGAGAACTGGTGCGGGTAGTCGTTCACCCGGGCCGCGGCGGCCGGGATCTTCACCCGGTCCATCAGCTCGATGGCCTTGGCCTTGGCGTCCTTCTTGGACATGCCGTGGTGAACGCGGAACATCTCGCCGAGCTGGTAGCCGACCGACAGTACCGGGTTCAGGGAGCTGAGCGCGTCCTGGAAGATCATGGCGATGCGCCGGCCGCGGATCTTGCGGCGGTCCTCACCGGACATCTGGAGCATGTCCTCGCCCAGGAAGCGGATCTCGCCCTGCGGGATCTTCGCCGGGGGCATGTCGAGGATGCCCATGATGGCCTGCGCGGTCACCGACTTGCCGGAGCCCGACTCGCCGAGGACGGCGAGCGTCTCGCCCGCGGCGACGCTGTAGTTGACGCCGTTGACGGCCTTGACCACGCCCTCGCGGGTGTGGAACTCGACGTGCAGGTCACGCACTTCGAGGAGCGGGCCGTTGTCGCCCTCGCGCGGCGAGGGCACGGAAACTTCTTCGATGATGGTCACGTACGCCTCCCTCAGCGCATCTTCGGGTCGAGGGCGTTGCGGACGGCCTCACCGAGCATGATGAACGCCAACACGGTGATGATCAGCAGGATCGACGGGTAGATCATGATCCACTGGGCGACTCGGATCTGGCTGCCGCCGTCCGAGATGTCGTTGCCCCAGGACACGCCGTTCAGGCCGAGGCCCAGGTACGACAGGGTCGCCTCGGCGGAGATGTAGATGCCGAGCGAGATGGTGGCGACGACGATCACCGGGGCCAGGGTGTTCGGCAGGATGTGCCGGAACATGATCCGCGGCGTGCTCGCGCCCAGCGCCTGGGCCGCGTGCACGTAGTCGGCCTGCTTGGTGGTGATCACCGCGCCGCGCATCACGCGGGCTATCTGCGTCCAGCCGAAGAAGCTCAGCGCGCCGATGACGACCCAGGTCGTGCGGTCCTGGAAGGAGTTGAGCACGACCATGGTGCCGAGCAGGAACGGGATGCCGAAGAACACGTCGGTCAGCCGGGACAGGATCGAGTCGACGACCCCGCCGAAGTAGCCGGCGATCATCCCGACCAGGCCACCCACCAGCGTCACCGCGACGGTGGTGCCGAAGCCCACCGCGATGGAGGCCCGGGCGCCGTAGATGACGCGGGCGTAGACGCTGCGGCCCTGCTGGTCGTAGCCCAGCCAGTCCGGGGCGAAGAACTTGCCCAGCCTCGGCTTCTGCAGGAAGTGCTTGGCCAGGTCGCCGTGGGCGGGGTCGACGCTGGTGAACCAGCCGGGGAAGAAGGTGATCGTCAGCAGCAGCAGGATGAGCACCGCCGAGACGATGAAGATCCAGCTGCGCCGCAGGTCCTGCCAGGCGTCGCCCCACAGGCTGCGGGTCTTCTCCGGCTTCGGCTCGGGCAGCGTTCCGCCGGCCGCCGCGACTGCGGCGTCCTCGGCGGCGGCCTCGGGCACGGTCTTGGTCACGTCAGGCATAGCGAATCCTCGGGTCAAGGACCGCGTAAAGCAGGTCGACGAGCAGGTTGGCGAGCAGGTACACGAGGACCAGGATGGTCACGAGACCCACCAGGGTCGTGCCCTCGCGGCGCACGATCGACTGGTAGATCGTGCCTCCCACGCCCTGGATGTTGAACAGGCCCTCGGTGACGACCGCGCCGCCCATCAGCGCGCCGATGTCGGTACCCAGGTAAGTGACCACCGGGATCAGCGAGTTGCGCATCAGGTGCACGCCCACGACGCGGCGCCTCGGCAGACCCTTGGCGACGGCCGTGCGGATGTAGTCGGCGCGCAGGTTCTCGGCGATCGAGGTGCGGGTGAGCCGGGTCACGTACGCCAGTGACGCGGTCGCCAGCACGATCGCGGGCATCAGCAACTCGTTGACGTTCGTGGAGTCGTTGACGTTCGGTGGCAGCCAGTTCAGGTCGAAGGCGAAGATGACCTTGAGGATGTAACCGAGGACGAACACCGGCACCGAGATCAGCAGCAGGGTGACCAGCAGGATCGCGTTGTCCGTGATCCGCCCGGCGCGCAGGCCGGCGACGATGCCGAGCGCGATGCCGAACACCATCTCGATGAGGAACGCGAGAGCGGCCAGACGGAGGGTGACGGGGAAGGCGTCGCCGAGTACGTCGGTGACGGGACGGCCGCTCGCGATCTGCGTGCCGAAGTCGGCGTGCAGAACCATGTTCTTCATGTAATGCCAGTACTGGACCAGGATCGGCTGGTCCAGACCGTACTGATGTCTCAACTGGGCGATCACCTGCGGGCTGCCGCCCTTGTCGCCGAACAACCCGCGCACGGGGTCACCGGGCAGGGCGTAGACCATGAGGAAAATCAGCAGGGTTGTCCCGATGAAAACCGGGATCATCTGGAGCAGTCGTCGTGCGACGTAGCGCCCCATCGTGCCTCCATGTCAGTCACAGCGGCAGCCGACGGGCCCTTTCCCCGCGCACCGTTGAATGATGCGTGCGGAAAGGGCCCCCCAGCCACGGCCGTTGCCGGGGCGCGACTCCTCCGCGCCCCGGATACGGGCTTGTGGTTACTTCTTCGCGACCTGAACGCCTTCCAGGACCGGGTCGCCGGCCTGGTTGAACTTGACGCCGCTGACCTTCTCGGAGTAGCCCGCGTTGACCTTGTAGTACCAGAGCGGAATGCTCGGCATCGAGTCCTTGAGCTGGGCCTCGATCTCCTGGTACTTCTGCTCCGACTCCTCCAGCGTGCTGGCGCTGTCGGCGGCGGCGATCTCGTCGTCGATCTTCTTGTTGGAGAAGCCGCCCTGGTTGCCGTCCGACTTCGTGCCGTAGAGGTCACGGATGAAGTTGGCGATGAACGGGTAGTCGAGCACCCAGCCGGAGCGGTACAGCGACTTGACCTGCTTCGCGTCACGCGCGTTCAGGTCGGCCTGGAAGTCGGCCTTGGAGTCGCCGACGCACTTCACGCCGGTCGCGTTGGTGATGGAGTTGCAGACCGCGTCCACCCAGTCCTTGTGCCCGCCGTCGGCGTTGAACTGGATCGAGATCTTGTTGCCCGGAACGCCGCCGCCTTCCTTGATGAGCTGCTTGGCCTTCGTCGGGTTGTACGTGGTGACGTCACCCGCGACGTTCGGCTTGTAGCCCAGGACACCCTTGGCGACCCAGCCGGTGGCGGGCTCACGGGTGTTGTTCAGGACGGTCTTGGTGATGGTGTTGCGGTCGATCGCCATCGACAGGCCCTGGATGACCTTGGGGTCGATGTTCTTCCACTGCTTGGTGTAGTACGCCACGGCGATCGTCTGGATCGCGGAGAACGACTGGTCGATCGCGCGGCTGCCGAGGTCCTGCTTGTAGACCGGCAGGTCCTTCGGGGCGATCTGGGTGAGGACGTCGACGTTGCCGGACTTCAGGTCCTCGTACGCCGTCTCGGGGCTGGCGTAGTTCTTGAAGATCACGCCACCGTTCTTGGCCGCGTCCGGACCCTTGTAGTCGGCGTACTTCGCGACCTGGATCTGCTTCTTGTGCTGCCAGCTGACGAACTTGTACGGGCCGTTGCCGATCGGGTGCTCGCCCGCGGCCTTCGGGTCCTTGTAGAAGGACTCCGGCAGCGGCGAGAAGACCTCGTAGCCGAGCTTGTACACGAAGTACGGCATGGCCTTGGACAGCGTGATGGTGAAGGTGTTGTCGTCGACGACCTTCAGACCGGACATCTCGGTGGCCTTGGGCTTGCCCTTGGCCGGGGCGACCTCGTCGTAGCCCTGGATGTCGGAGAACCAGAAGCTGTTGGTCTGCTTGTTGGCCGGGTTCGCGGCCCAGTTCCACGCCTTGACGTAGGACGTGGCGGTGACCGGGGTGCCGTCGTGGAACTTCCAGCCCGACTTCAGCTTGACCGTGAAGGTCTTGTTGTCCTTGCTGTCCACCGACTGGGCGTTGACCATGACGATCTTGCCCGCGGAGTCGTAGCTGACCAGCTGCGAGAACAGCGACTTGACGACGAGACTGCCGTAGGACTCCATGGTGTTGGCCGGCTGCAGCGGGTTCTGCGGCTCACCGGACTCGACCGAGAAAATCCCGTTCGGGTCGACCGCGGCCTTGCTGTCGCCCTTGCTGTCGCCGCCACCGCCACACGCAGTGGCCCCCAGCGCCACAACCGCAGCTATCGCAACCCACTTGGCGCTCTTGGCACCACGCATGGGGCTCCTCCTCATGAGTCCATTGGTTCACCGCATGGAGGGACACATGACACGTCACCGTCACCGGTGCCTGAAACGGTCAGGTGTCCCCCGCGCTCGTGAGTCGGCGCCGCCTGCAGCGCGTGACCCGTTGATCCGAGCTCTACGCGCCTAACTATCTGCCATGCGCCGTGGCCGAACCACACCCACAAGGTCTCGGTTCGATCACACCTGACGCGTACATCTTCCAAAATCCGGACAAAGGGTTTGCCGAAAGATCCCTGCGAAACGGACTTGTTACACACCTATCGGACCCGCATGTCCGTATACCGGACGCGGAGGGCATGAAAATTCGCTTGCGGATCCGCAGCGGCTGTGTATCGACGCCGACAGCTCCTCCGCCCGCACGGCTTCCGGCCAACGGACCTGCGCCGTAATGCCGTTGAACGGCATTCACAGGGGGAGCAAAGGACCACACTGCCAGCAGGGTAATGCGGCCACTTCCGCGTTTTGCCGATCCGGAACCAGAAGTAGGGTTTTCCCTATCCCTGCGTCTGCGCCCCTGCATCGCCGACCCCGCATCCCGGTGGCCCCGTCACAACGCGAAACCGGGCGCCCCGCCTCGCGGAACGCCCGGCAACGTCGTACGACGGCCCGGATCAGCCGTGCTTGGCCCTGCTGGCCGCGCGGGCGCGCTCGCGGGCGTCCAGGTTCACCTTGCGGATGCGGACGGCCTCCGGGGTCACCTCGACGCACTCGTCGTCGCGGCAGAACTCCAGCGACTGCTCCAGCGACAGCTTGCGCGGCGGCACGATCGACTCGGCCACGTCGGCCGTCGAGGACCGCATGTTGGTGAGCTTCTTCTCCTTGGTGATGTTGACGTCCATGTCGTCGGCGCGGGAGTTCTCGCCGACGATCATGCCCTCGTACACCTCGGTGCCGGGCTCGACGAACAGCACGCCGCGCTCCTGAAGGTTCGTCATGGCGAAGGCCGTGACGGCACCCGCGCGGTCGGCGACCAGAGAACCGTTGTTACGGGTCTGCAGGGTGCCGAACCAGGGCTCGAAGCCCTCGTGGATGGAGTGCCCGATGCCGGTGCCGCGGGTCTGGGTCAGGAACTCGGTCCGGAAGCCGATGAGTCCGCGCGAGGGCACGACGAACTCCATGCGCACCCAGCCCGAGCCGTGGTTGGACATGTTGTCCATCCGGCCCTTGCGGACGCCCATGAGCTGCGTGACCGCGCCCATGTGCTCCTCGGGCACGTCGACGGTCATGCGCTCGACGGGCTCGTAGACCTTGCCGTCCACGTCCTTCGTCACGACCTGCGGCTTGCCGACCGTCAGCTCGTAGCCCTCCCGGCGCATGGTCTCCACGAGGATGGCCAGCGCCAGCTCACCACGGCCCTGGACCTCCCAGGCGTCGGGGCGCTCGGTCTCCAGCACGCGCAGGCTGACGTTACCGACCAGCTCCCGGTCCAGCCGGTCCTTGACCTGACGGGCGGTCACCTTGCGGTCCTTGACGGCCGCCTTGTTTTCTGCGCCCTTGCCGGTGCCGCCACGGCCGACCAGCGGCGAGGTGTTGGTGCCGATGGTCATGGAGATCGCGGGCTCGTCGACCGTGATCAGCGGCAGCGGGATCGGGTTCTCCGGGTCGGCCAGCGTCTCGCCGATCATGATGTCCGGGATACCGGCGACGGCGCAGATGTCACCGGGGCCGGCCTTCTCGGCCGGCTTGCGGGTCAGCGCCTCGGTCATCATCAGCTCGGAGATGCGGACGTTGGCGATGGAGCCGTCCCGCTTGATCCAGGCGACGGTCTGGCCCTTGCGCAGCTCACCCTGCTCGACGCGGAGCAGAGCGATACGGCCGAGGAAGTTGTCGGCGTCCAGGTTGGTGACGTGGGCCTGGAGCGGGGCGTCCTCGTCGTACGTGGGGGCCGGGATGTGCTCCAGGATGGTGGAGAAGAACGGCTCCAGGCTGGTGGAGTCCGCCGGCACGGTGCCGTTCTCCGGCTTGGTCAGCGAGGCGATGCCGTCACGGCCGCAGGCGTAGACGATCGGGAACTCGATCTGCTCCTCGTCCGCGTCCAGGTCGAGGAAGAGGTCGTAGGTCTCGTTGACGACCTCGTCGATGCGGGAGTCCGGGCGGTCCGTCTTGTTGATGCACAGGATGACGGGCAGGCGCTGCTGGAGCGCCTTGCGCAGCACGAACCGGGTCTGCGGGAGCGGGCCCTCGGAGGCGTCGACGAGGAGGACGACACCGTCGACCATCGACAGACCGCGCTCGACCTCGCCGCCGAAGTCGGCGTGGCCGGGGGTGTCGATGATGTTGATGGTGATGACGTCCCCCCCGTCCTTGGGGTGGTACTTCACCGCCGTGTTCTTGGCGAGGATCGTGATGCCCTTCTCACGCTCCAGGTCGTTCGAGTCCATCATGCGGTCGTCGACCGAGTCGAGCTGGTGGGCGGCGAAGGCACCGGCCTGCTTCAGCATTCCGTCGACGATGGTCGTCTTGCCGTGGTCGACGTGGGCGACGATGGCGACGTTACGGATGTCGTGGCGCGTGGCCATGAAGGCGTACTCCTGGAGTGTGAGGAAGGCCAGCACGTACGTCGGTGATACGCGGACCCTGCCGGGCTGGACACGCCACGGCCTCACCCCATGGTACGGGGCATCGGGGTGAGGGGCCTCCGCGGGCCGCCGGGGGCGGCGCCGACGGGCGGTATCAGGCGTCCTTCGTGGCCTTGGATCCGTCCGGGCACGTCTGGCGGGCGGCCGTCCGTCCGGAGGCCCGGTCCGCGGGGCCGTCGGAGCAGGACATGAAGCCGCTTCCGCTCTTGTCCCAGGTGCGGACATGGCCCCTGACCGGCGCGTCTCCCCCGCAGGTGTACGTGAAGTCGGCGTCCACCAGACCGATCCACGACCAGGAGTAGTAGGCGCCCTTCAGGTCGCCGGTGGCCGCCTCGAAGTAGTGGTCGGCTTCGGCGTCATCCGTCTCGGACGGACCGGCGAGGGGTTCACTCACCTTCAGATGCGCGCCCAGCGCCTTGATCACTCCGGCCGCGCCGGCGCCTGCCGGCACGCCGGTCACCGTGGGCCGGTGGACGGCGTCGCCCACGGGCTTGAGGTGCGCCCGGTAGGACGCCGTCTTCTTCTTGAAGGAGACGGGGGCGCCGAGCGCGGTCAGCCGCTCGGTGCGCCGGACGCCCGACCAGGCGTACGTCCCCTTCGAGCAGGCCTTCGTCCCCTGCGTGCTCTCGCCCCCGGTGCAGGCGGTCAGTCCCGCCGCCAACGTCACCGCGACCAGCCCCGCCGCCCACGTCCCCCGTGTGATACCCCGCACGTCCTGTCCCCGTTCCCCCGTGCGCGGACGTCCGGCGCCCGCCGCATGATCAATAGTGACTCATGCTGCGGGCGCCGGACGGTCACGGCAAGCGATTTGAGCCAACCCTGAGCTACCGCCCCCTCACCCCTTCGGCGACCCGCTCGGCGACGGCTTCGCTCCCTTCTTCAGGAAGCCCATGTCCTCGTAGAGCGGGGTCCGGAAGCCGAAGGCGCCGGTGTTGACGAGGGTTTTGCGGGCCGCCGCCAGCTGGGGACGCTGGTAGAGGGGGATGGAGCCGGCCGCGGCCCAGATGCGGGAGTCGGCCTTGCGGAGCAGGGCGTGGTTCTCACCGCTGTCCAGCGCGGCCGCCGCCTGGTCGAAGAGCTGGTCGACCTGATCGGTGCCGACGCGGGTGTAGTTCTGCTCGACGTTCAGGGAGCCGTCGGCGGCCGGGACCGGCTTGGCGTAAATGGGCCGGGCGTCGGTCGCGGGGAAGGCGGACGCGGGCCAGGAGTACAGGGCGAGGTCGTACTCGCCGCTGGCGATGTGGTCCTTGAAGTAGCTGTCGTCGGAGACCTTGCTGATGTCGGTACGGATGCCGACCCGCGCCAGCATGCGGCCGATCCGGTCGGCGACGGTGCGCAGGCTCTCGGAGCCGGGGCCGGAGGGGATCACGAAGCGCAGGACGAGCGGCTTGCCGTCCTTGGCGAGCAGACCGGAGGAGGCACCGGCCGGCGCGGCCGTGCCCTTGGGGGCGTAGGCGCCGGCCGCGCCGCCCTGCCGCAGGTGTCCGTCGCCGTACTGCTTGCCGTCGGCGAGGTGCTTGGCACCGTCCTCGCCGCCGCGCTCCTTGCGGTCGTCCGCCTTGTTGTCCTCGCCGACGATGTAGGTGCCGTCGCCGTCCTCGGACCTTTCGCGGGCCTTCTTGCTCTGGGGGCCCGCGGCCTTGTCGCCCTTCTTCTTCTGCGGCTTCACGGGGCCGCCGCGCACCCATCCGGCGTCGGCGAGCAGGGCCTGCGCCTCCGCGGTGTCCTGGCCGCCGACGGCGCCGCTGTTGTCGGCGTAGGCGGCCTGTCCGGCCAGCGCGAGGTGGCTGCCGACCGGCTGGGCGGGCAGCCCGAGCGGCTTGAGGACTGCCGCGGCGAGGGCCTTGCGGTCCAGGGCGCGGGCGACGGCACGGCGGACGCGCTCGTCGGCGAGGGGGCCCGCGGAGCCGTTGAGGGCGAGCTGGGTGTAGGCGGGCTCCAGCGATTTGCGGACCTCGAAGCCGCGCAGGTTCGCCTGCTTCTCGTACCGCTCGAGCGTGCGAAGCCGCTTCTTCAGGGCGCGCAGCCGGCTGTCGGACAGTTCGTCCTCGTGGGCCCGCGTCCAGGAGCGCAGCGACTTGGCGGAGAGCCGCCCGCCGCCGGGGCCGAGCAGCGGGGACGAGCCCTGCAGGGGGGTGCTCGTGCCCTTGGACCGTGCCGCGAGGTCGATGCGTTCGGCGCCGGCGGGGTCGATCTCGGCCAGGTCGATCTTCCCGGCGGCCAGCGCATCGGCGCGCTTGTCGAGCGCTACGGCCTCGAGGTCGATCTCGGAGAGCTTGGCGGGGCGCCCCCACCAGCGCGGGTTGCGCACGAGGGTGACCCGCTCGGCCTTGCGGTCGACCTTCTTGACGGCGAACGGCCCCGCGCTGACCTTGAGCGCGCGGCGGGCCCCGTCGTTGAAGGAGTCGGGGGTGCCCATGACGTCCTTGGGGTACAGCGGCGAGAACAGCGACTGCCAGTCGGCGTACGGCCGGGCGAAGGTGACCTTGACCTGGAGGTCGTTGGCTCCGCGCTCGATCTTCTCGATGCGGTCGTAGCCGGCGTTGCGGGCGGTCCAGTAGGCGCCGTCCTTGCCGGACAGGGCGCGCCACTGGGCGGCGAAGTCGGCGGCGCCGATCTCGCGGCCGTCGCTCCACACCGCCTGCTGGTTCAGCCTGTACAGCACGACCTGCTTGGGCTCGGTGTCGACGACCTTGGCGGACTCCAGGTAGTCGGCGTTGCGCACCGGCCGGCCGGCCGCGTCCTGCCGGTACATGGACGGCAGGACGGCCTGGGCGATCCGGCCGGTGACGGTGTCGGCGTCCGCCTGGAAGGTGTTGAGGGTCTCCGGCACGTCGTCGACGGCCCAGCGCAGGGTGCCGCCGTCGGCGACCAGGGCACGGGCGGCGGGGGCGATGTCCGGCTCGGCGAGCGGCTTGCCCGCCTCGTCGTCGGAACCGCATCCGGCGAGCAGGGGCACCGCCAGGGCGCCCGCGGTGAGGAAGGCGACCGATCGCATCACTGCGCGCGGTCCGACGCCGTCGTGGGACATCTCTGGTTACCTCCGGGGAGCCGCTCCCGCCCAAGCCACGAATAAGGCTTCTGATCACATTTGGCGGTATTTTGGTGTTGATCAGATGTACGGCCCCACTGAAGAGGAAAGGGTTCGCCTGCCGGGGGCGACACGGCGACGGGGCGGCCAAGGCCACCCGATGGGCGCAACGCGCATCCCGGCGCACAAGAAGCGCCTGCGGGCGTGCACTGGAGGCGTGCAATCCGCCAATCGCTGCACATCCCTTCCCACCGACAGGTGTGACGCGCAACACTCGCAGGCGCATGAACGTTGCCACCTGAGGCCCGCAGGGCCCAAGGAAGTGAGGTCACGTCATGTCCGTGCAAGACGACCTGACGTCAGTCCAGCGCTGCCTCGACGACCTGAGCCGGTCGGTGGGCCGCCTGGAGCAGCAGCTCGGCAGCGGTGGCCTGGACATACGTCGTGTCCGCGCCGACGCGGACCATCTGCGGGAGAGCGTCGCGCTGCTGCGCGCGTCGGCCACGCTCCAGGCCTCCCCCCGCAAGCCCGAGCTCGTCACGATCCCCGACCAGCCGTACGACGACACTCAGTGGACGGACTGCGACGACGAGGGTCTCGGCGCGCACCACGGGCCCGAACACCGCCGCTGAGCAGCACCCCCGAAACCGACCGGAGTCAAGAATTGGCCACTGGTACGGAACCACATCTGAACAGCGGCGGCGTACGCACCGGTACGCGCGCCGCGATCGGCGCACCGCACCTGCGCACCGACCGCTGGTGGCTGGCGCCTGCCGCCACCGCGGCCGGTCTGCTCGCCTTCATCGTCTACTCGACGTGGCGGGCGTTCGCGAACGCGGACTACTACTCGGCGCCGTACGTCTCGCCGTTCTACTCGCCGTGTCTGGCGGAGAACTGCAGGGACATGCCCTCGGGCCCCAACGCCGACCTCTTCGGCAGCTGGTGGGCGATCTCCCCGGCGATCATCATCCTGATCTTCCCGCTGGGCTTCCGCCTGACCTGCTACTACTACCGCAAGGCCTACTACCGGGGCTTCTGGGCCTCGCCCCCGGCCTGCGCGGTCGCCGAACCGCACAAGAAGTACACCGGCGAGACCCGCTTCCCGCTGATCCTGCAGAACATCCACCGGTACTTCTTCTACGCGGCGATCCTGGTTGCCGGCGTGCTGACCTACGACACCGTGCTGTCCTTCCGCGACACGGACGAGAACTGGGGCCACATGGGCCTCGGGACGGTCGTCTTCCTGATCAACATCGTGCTGATCTGGGCGTACACGATCTCCTGCCACTCCTGCCGGCACATCGTCGGCGGCAAGCTCAAGCACTTCTCCAAACACCCCGTGCGCTACAAGGCGTGGCAGTTCGTCGGGAAGCTCAACGCCCGGCACATGCTGCTCGCCTGGGCGTCGTTGGTGAGCGTGGCACTCGCCGACTTCTACGTCTATCTGCTCGCGTCCGGTGCCTTCGACGATCCGCGCTTCTTCTGACTGAGATGAGTGGGGCCTAACTGATGTCCGTGGTCGACCGCCAGGAGTGGGACGTCGTCGTGGTCGGCGCCGGGGGCGCGGGCCTCCGGGCCGCCATCGAGGCGCGCGAGCGAGGCGCCCGTACGGCCGTGATCTGCAAGTCGCTGTTCGGCAAGGCGCACACGGTGATGGCCGAGGGCGGCATCGCGGCCGCGATGGCCAACGCCAATCCGCACGACAACTGGCAGGTCCACTTCCGCGACACCATGCGCGGCGGCAAGTTCCTCAACCAGTGGCGGATGGCCGAGCTGCACGCCCAGGAGGCCCCGCAGCGGGTCTGGGAGCTGGAGACCTGGGGCGCGCTCTTCGACCGTACGAAGGAAGGAAAGATCTCCCAGCGCAACTTCGGCGGCCACGAGTACCCGCGCCTGGCGCACGTCGGCGACCGGACGGGCCTGGAGCTGATCCGCACGCTCCAGCAGAAGATCGTCTCCCTGCAGCAGGAGGACCACCGCGAGACCGGCGACTACGAGTCCCGGCTGAAGGTCTTCCAGGAGTGCACGGTCACCCGGATCCTCAAGGACGGCTCGCGCGTCTCCGGTGTCTTCGCGTACGAGCGGGAGACCGGCCGCTTCTTCGTCCTCGAGGCGCCCGCCGTCGTGATCGCCACCGGTGGCATCGGCAAGTCCTTCAAGGTGACGTCGAACTCGTGGGAGTACACCGGCGACGGCCATGCGCTGGCGCTGCTGGCGGGCGCGCCCCTGCTGAACATGGAGTTCGTGCAGTTCCACCCGACGGGCATGGTCTGGCCGCCCTCGGTGAAGGGCATCCTCGTCACCGAGTCGGTCCGCGGTGACGGCGGGGTGCTCAGGAACTCCGAGGGCAAGCGGTTCATGTTCGACTACGTCCCCGACGTCTTCAAGGAGAAGTACGCGGAGTCGGAGGAGGAGGGCGACCGCTGGTACGAGGACCCGGACAACAACCGGCGGCCCCCGGAACTGCTGCCGCGTGACGAGGTGGCGCGCGCGATCAACTCCGAGGTGAAGGCCGGCCGCGGCTCGCCGCACGGCGGTGTCTTCCTGGACGTGTCGACGCGTATGCCGGCCGAGGTCATCCGGCGCCGGCTGCCGTCGATGTACCACCAGTTCAAGGAGCTGGCGGACGTCGACATCACGGCGGAGCCGATGGAGGTCGGGCCGACCTGCCACTACGTGATGGGCGGCATCGCCGTCGACTCCGACTCGGCGGCTGCGCGCGGGGTCCCCGGCCTGTTCGCGGCCGGCGAGGTCGCGGGCGGCATGCACGGCTCCAACCGCCTCGGCGGCAACTCCCTGTCCGACCTGCTGGTCTTCGGACGCCGGGCCGGCTGGCACGCGGCCGAGTACGCGACCGGACCGGCCGAATCGCGCCCGGCGGTGGACGACGTGCAGGTGGACACGGCGGCGGCGGAGGCGCTGCGGCCGTTCTCCGCGGAGGGCCCGGCGCCGGGCGAGGACGACGGCAGGCCGCCGGAGAACCCGTACACCCTGCACCAGGAACTCCAGCAGACCATGAACGACCTGGTCGGCATCATCCGTCGCGAGGGCGAGATGGAGCAGGCCCTCGAGAAGCTCGCGGAGCTTCGCGTACGGGCCCGCCGGGCCGGCGTCGAGGGGCACCGCCAGTTCAACCCCGGCTGGCACCTCGCACTCGACCTGCGGAACATGCTGCTGGTCAGCGAGTGCGTGGCCCGGGCGGCGCTGGAGCGCACCGAGTCGCGCGGCGGCCACACCCGCGAGGACTTCGGGGCGATGGACCGCAAGTGGCGCAACATCAACCTGCTGTGCCGGCTGACCGACCCCACGGGCGGGCTGGCCGCGACGGACCCCGTCCGCGGTCAGATCGAGCTCACCCGCGAGACCACCGACCCCATCCGCGCCGACCTGCTCGCCCTCTTCGACAAGGAAGAGCTGGTCAAGTACCTCGCCGAAGAGGAGCTGTACGAGTGAGCAGCTACAAGGCCCGCTTCAAGGTGTGGCGGGGCGATGTCAAGGGCGGCGGCCTGGAGGACTTCGAGATCGAGGTCAACGACGGTGAGGTGGTCCTCGACATCATCCACCGCCTCCAGGCCACCCAGGCGCCCGACCTGGCGGTCCGCTGGAACTGCAAGGCGGGCAAGTGCGGTTCGTGCTCCGCCGAGATCAACGGACGTCCGCGGCTGATGTGCATGACCCGGATGTCGGTGTTCACGCCGGAGGAGACGATCACCGTCACCCCGCTGCGCGCCTTCCCGGTGGTCCGGGACCTGGTGACCGACGTGGGCTTCAACTACCAGAAGGCCAGGGAGGTCCCGGCCTTCGTGCCGCCCGCCGGTCTCGGCCCCGGCGAGTACCGGATGATGCAGGAGGATGTGGACCGCTCGCAGGAGTTCCGCAAGTGCATCGAGTGCTTCCTGTGCCAGGACACCTGCCATGTCGTGCGCGACCACGAGGAGAACAAGCCGGCGTTCGCCGGGCCGCGCTTCCTGATGCGGGTCGCGGAGCTGGACATGCACCCGCTGGACGCGGCCGCCGACAACGGCCTCGACCGCAAGAAGACCGCCCAGGACGAGCACGGTCTCGGCTACTGCAACATCACCAAGTGCTGCACAGAGGTGTGCCCCGAGGGCATCAAAATCACGGACAACGCCCTGATCCCCCTGAAGGAGCGGGCCGTGGACCGCAAGTACGACCCCCTGGTGTGGCTGGGCTCGAAGATCAGGAGACGCTCCGCAGCGGACTGAGGGAGCGCCCGGGTCGACGGACCGTACGGCTCACCGGACCCAGTCCTCCTCGTACGCCGTCCAGTCCGCCTCCGTCGCCGCGAAGTCGACGTACAGCGCGACACCGAAGGCGGGGCGGTGTGCGTCCGTGCGGGACAGGCCGAGGCGGACACCGCGGACGGCGGCGGGGACGGTCTCGGCACGCGCCCAGTGGCCGAAGCGGTTCTCGTGGTAGAAGGGCAGGCCCATCAGGAGGTCGGTGGAGTCCGGGGTGACCTCCAGGGCCAGCGAGGTCTGCTGCGCCACATAGCCGCCGTACAGGCTCTGCGTCGGCTGCATCGTGTCGTACGACATCACGGCGATCTGGTCCACCCGGCGCGCGACCTGCCCGAAGTACGCCTGCGACCACCACTTGGGGTGGCCGGTGACCGTGCCCCAGAAGGAGTGGAAGCCGGGCAGCGGGTCGATCTGGTGGGCGGCGACGGAGAGCACGGCGCCATGGGCGTGGGTGACGCGGTGCAGCGCGTCCAGGAGGGTGAGGTAGTTCCGGTCGCCGGAGTGCAGGGGCTCCAGGTCGAAGTGCGCGCCGGCGAATCCGGCGGCCAGGATCTGCCGGGTGGAGGCGACGACGGCCGCGCGGGTCGCCGGGCGCTCCAGATGCATCGCGTACGGCTTCTCGGGGGCGACCTCGTCGCCCAGCCAGGCCTGCACGCGCAGCCGCGGCGCCTTTCGCCGCAGGCTGTCGACGAGCCGACGCGCCTTCGGGTAGGCCGACTCCGGCAGTGTGCCGTCGTGTTCCAGGGGACCGGCGTGGACGTACAGGTCGCGCACGCCGGTGTCCCGCAGCCGGCGCGCGAGGGCGGTGACGTCCGCGTCGGTCCTGCGCCCGTCGACCCAGGCGTGGCCGAGCCAGAGGGCGTCGCGGTCGCGGGTGCGGGTGCCCTCGGCCGGATCTCCCGTGTAGTTCACGCGCAGGGTGGCCTCGGCGGCCAGCAGCGGGAGGAGCACGGCGAGGAGGACACCGACCGTGATCCGACGGACCCGACGGGCCCAGCGGGGCCATCGGGGGAACCGGGGCCGGAGGTTCCAGCGGCGGCGTCCCGTCACCTCCTCGCCGGTGTTCTCCGTGCGTTCCGCGGTGTCCATCCCGTCTCCCCCCTCGCCCGTCCCGGTGCGCCGCCCCTCCGCCGCCCCGGACGCATACCGGTCGCGGGCCCGCATTCCTGCCCATACGCTCCGAAATGTGACGTCATCCTTGATCCGGGGACGGCCGCGGCGGGCCACGCCGTCCCACATACCCGTGCGGGTCGTGCCCACCCTGGTGGGCGGACTGGCCGGGGTGGTGTGGCTGGTGCTGCCGGGGATGACGATCAACGCCGCCGTCCCGGTTCCGGACACACGTGCGCATCCGCCGGCCGCGAGCGCGAGCGCCGCCGTGCGGGACGAGACGTCGGCCACCGATCTGGTGCTGCCGCTGGCCGCCGTGGGGGCGGCGGGGATACTCGCCGGCTACGGGTACGTACGGCGCCTCCGCCGGGGCCGGACCCGTACGACACCCGCCGGGGGCCACCTGGTGCCCGCCGCCCTGCCCGACCCCTCCGAACTGGACGGACGCACGCGCGAGTTGCTCGCCGAGGCGGACGACCGGGTGCGGGCGGCCGGGGAGGAACTCGATTTCGCCGGTGAACGGGCGGGCGCCGAGGCCGTCGCACCCTTCGCGCGGGCGCTGGAGAGCGCCGAGGCCGAACTCTCCGCCGCCTTCCGGATGCGGCAGCGGTACGACGACGGGGTCCCGGACGACGACACAGCCCGACGGCACACGCTCGCCGGGATCGTCGGCCGGTGCACGGAGGCGGTCCGGCGCCTGGACGCGGAGAGGGAGGCGTTCGACCGGCTGCGCGCTCTGGAGAGCGACGGGCTGGGGTCGGCGCTGGAGATCGCGGAGGCCCGCTTCCGGGACCTCACCGGCCGTATCGCGGCCGCGGAGGCGACCGTCGCCGGCCTCACCGGCCGCCACGGCCGCACCGCGACCACCTCCGTCACCGGCCACGTCGAGCAGGCCAAGGACCGTTTGGTGTCCGCCACGACCCGCCTCAACCAGGCCCGTCAGAGCTCCGACCTGGGCGAGGCGGAGCAGGCCGCGCAACACCTTCGTACCGCCGAGGAGGACATCGCGCTGGCCGCGTCGCTCGTCACCGGCATCGACCGCCTCGAGTCGGCGCTGACCTCGGCCGCGTCCCTGGTTCCGGCCGCGCTCACGGGCGCGGAGGCGGCACTCGCCGGGAGGCCGGACCCCGCGGCCGACCGGGTGCTCGCCGCGGTGCGGGAGGACCTGACCGGCGGGCCGTACGATCCGCTCGACGCCCTGCGGCACATCGTGCGGGCGGCCGGAGCACCACGGGACGGTGTGCTGTCTGCCGCCGCGTGGCTGGTCGCGCGCACCTCCGTCAGCACCGCGGACGACTTCGTCATCACGCACCGAGGACTGGTGGGCGCCGAGGCCCGCACCCGCCTGGCGGAGGCCCGCAGGCTCCTCCTCTCCGAACCGCCGACGGCGGACACGATGGCAGTCCTGGCCCTGAAACTGGCGGAACAGGACACCCGCCGTTCGCCCCAGGCGCCCCCTTAGGGGGGCGGGGAACTGCGCGACCAGCCACAACGGACCCGCACGCGCTGCGACGACCGGATGTGTCTCAGAACAGGCTCAGCAATGCCTCCGCCGGGTCCGTGAGCCCCGTCTCCCCGTCCGGCAGCGGCAGTTCGAACCAGACCGTCTTGCCCCGCGGGGTCCGCCGCGATCCCCAGGCCGCGCTCAGCAACCCCACCAGCTGGAGCCCTCGGCCGCCCTCGTCGGTGTCGCGGGCCCGCCGCCGGCGCGGCTGCACCAGCCCCGAGTCCCACACCTCGCACACCAGGGTCCGGTCGAGCAGCAGCCGCAGCCGGATCTCCCCCTCGCCGTACCGCAGGGCGTTCGTCACCAGCTCACTGACCAGCAGTTCCGTCGTGTCGACGAGCGGCTCCAGGTCCCACGACAGCAGCTGACCGCGCGCGTACTCCCGTGCCCGCCCGACACTGCGCGGCTCGCGCGGCAGCGTCCAGTCGCCGACGGAGTCGGCCGGCAGGCCCTGGACGCGGGCCATCAGCAGGGCGATGTCGTCCTCGCCGTGGTGGGTGTCGAGGGTGTTGAGGACGTGGTCGCAGACGTCCTCCAGTGGGCGGGCCGGATCGGTCAGGGCGCCGACGAACGCCTGGAGACCCTCGTCCAGGGGGTGATCGCGGCTTTCGACCAGTCCATCCGTGTAGAGCGCGAGGAGGGCGCCCTCGGGCAGTTCGACCTCCACCTCCTCGAAGGGCTCCCCGCCCACGCCCAGGGGCATCCCGGGCGGCACGTCCAGCATCAACGCGTCCTCGCCCGGCTCGACCAAAACCGGCGGCAGATGCCCCGCGTTGGCGAACGTGCAGCGGCGCGTCACCGAGTCGTAGACCGCGTACACGCAGGTCGCGAGATACACCTCGGAGAGGTCCGCCTCGCGCGGGCGGCGGGCCGCGCGGGTCGCCTGCTGGACCCCGCCCGGCGCGCCGAGGCCCCGGGCGATCTCGTCCAACGCGCTGAGCACCTCGGCGGGTTCGAGGTCGAGCAGGGCGAGCGTCCGGACCGCGGACCGGAGTTCGCCCATGGCCACCGCGGCGCGCAGCCCGCGGCCCATGACGTCGCCGACGACCAAGGCCGTGCGGTGACCGGGCAGTTCGATGACGTCGAACCAGTCGCCGCCGACCTCGCTGGGGCGGTCGGAGGAGGAGTTGCCGGGCAGGTAGCGGCAGGCGATGTCGAGGCCGGCGGCGACCGGGTCGCCCGGCGGGAGCAGGGAGCGCTGCAGTATCAACGCCCGTTCGTGCTCGCGGCGGTACAGGCGCGCGTTGTCGATGCAGACCGCGGCCCGGGCCGCCAGCTCCACCGCCAGATCGCGGTCCCGGTCGCCGAACGGCTCGCTGCCCTTGGTCCGGGCGAACTGGGCGAGTCCCACGACGGTGTCGTGGGCGACCATCGGGACGGCCAGGGTGGACTGGACGAGGCCGCCCTCCTCGGCGGGCACCAGCTGGGGGCGGGCGGTGCGCAGGGCGTCCGCGCAGGGTGAGTTGAAGGGGTAGTGGTGGACGGCGCCGACCGCGACGGGCGGCCCGGAGCCGATGAAGGGGGCGTCGGAGACCGCGCTGGCGAAGGCGACCCGGCGCAGCTCCGCGCTGCCGTCGGCGAGGCCCGGCGGTGTCTCGTCGCCGGCCAGCAGGCCCTGGTAGAGGTCGACCGTGGCGAGGTCGCAGAAGCCGGGGACGACGACGTCGAGGAGTTCGCGGGCCGTGGTCTCGAGGTCGAGGGAGTTGCCGATGCGGGCGCCGGCCTCGTTGAGAAGGGCGAGATTGCGCCGTGCGGCGGCCGCCTCGCGGGCGGCGGCGCGACGGGAGGTGATGTCGATTCCGAGCCAGGCGATACCGATCGGGCGTCCGGAGCCGCTGTGCACCCGGTAGAGGTTGACCGACCAGTGCCGGCGTTCCTCCGAGCCCGGCAGGAAGCCAGTGACGTGCATGTCCGTGATGGAGTCGCCGGTCTCCAGGACCCGGCGCAGGGTCGCGGCGACGCGTTCGGCCTCTGGGCTGCGCAGGTAGTCGTGGACGCCGCGGCCGCGGTGGTCCTCGGGCGAGCTGCCGTAGGCGCCGCCGAAGGTCTGGGCGAACTGCTGGTTCGCGCGGCGGATCCGCAGATCGGGGTCGATCAGCAGGAAGCCGAAGGGGGATTGACCGAAAATCGACTGCGACGCGGCGAGGTCGGTCTCGATGCTGCGCAGGGTGCGCACGTCGACGACGATGCAGACGGCGGCCTTCTCGCCCTCCTCGGTCCGCGTCGGCATGACGTAGACCTCGGCCAGGCCCTCCTTCTCGTCCGCTTCCCCGGCGGTCCCGGGCGTCCGGAACGGCACCACGCCGGTCCACTCCCGGCCGTCGAGGATCTCGGCCATCTTGCGCTGGCCGTGTTCGCGCAGGTCGGGGTCGACGAACGCCTTGATGGGGTCCATGCCGAGGGCGCGCCGGGCGGGGATGCCGAAGAGCTGCTCGGCGCGCAGGCTCCACTGGTCGACGAGGCCGTCGGGGCCGATGGAGAAGGACGCGACCTTGATGTAGTCGTAGATCGAGCCGGGCGGGCTGCTCTGCCACATGGCGTCGGCGGTGGGCTCGTCCCCGAGGCCGGTGTCGCGGGTCGCCCTGTCCGGGGAGGACGCACCGGACGAGGTCGGCCCGGGCCCGCCCGTCGTCGCGCGGATGGTGGACGCCGCGGCATCGCCCGCGGCGCTCCTCCTCGCGCCGTCCGACGGGTCCTCGGACTCCGTGGCCTTCGCTGGTATCTCGCTCACGCGAACCGTCCCCTCCAGCTCACCGCGCCCGGCACCGGTCACCGGGGGCGGCTGCCCGCAGTATCCAGCACTACGGCGCCGCACAACACGGTGTTCACGATCACAGCACGTTCCCGGCGGTTTTCGGTCCCGGCCGTGACAACACTTCCAGTCTTCTAACCAGCGGACACGGCGTCGAACCCACTCTCCTCCAACCGTCGACGGGGCCCGTCCCGCGACCGACACGGAGGGCGCCCGCGTACAGCGTCCGCAGGCCCTATCCGGGGACCGCCAGTTCGAACCACACGGTCTTGCCCGACTGTCCGGGCCGGGTACCCCAGCGACGGGATGAATGAGCGACCAGTTGCAGGCCGCGGCCGCTCTCGTCCTCGGGGTGGGCGGCGCGCTCGCGGGGCGGGTCCGGGAGCGGGTCGGAGACCTCGACGAGGAGCACGCCGGGCAGGCCGGCGGGCCGGACGAGACGGACGCCGATGGGTCCGGTGGCGTGCCGCAGGGAGTTGGTCACGAGTTCGCTGACCAGCAGGGCCGTGAGGTCTCCCAGGGTGTCCAGGGCCCAGCTGTGCAGTTGGCCGCGAACGGCGTGGCGGGCGGTTCTGACCGCGCCGGGCTGGGCGGGGAAGCTCCACTCGGCGCAGTCGCCGTCGGTGTCGATCACGCCGATCACTTCCCGGGCCAGATACACCCCATGTCCGGTTTCTTGGGGTTAATGGGCACATACCCGATATCGAGGGGCGAGTACCGTCAAGTGGGGCGCACTGTGGCACGAACGGCGCAGAAGAGATGTGGGGCTCAGCCGGCGGTCACCTGGCGGACCGCCTCCACGTCCTGGTCGAGCCAGTCGACGTCCCAGATCTCGTCCGGTCCGAGCCAGCGCAGTTCGTCGTGATCCTGGAGCGGCTTGGGTGCCGGGGAGCCGGAGAGCAGACGGGCCGTCCAGACCTGGAGGACGTACGGCGGCTTCAGCGGCCACTCGCCCGTCACGCGCGCCAGGGCCTCCGCCTCGACGCCCAGTTCCTCGCGCAGTTCCCGCACCAGGGCCGCGTCGGGCGTCTCGCCCCGCTCCACCTTGCCGCCGGGGAGTTCCCAGCGTCCGGCGAGGGCGGGGGGCGCGCTGCGGCGGGCGGCCAGGAGGCGGGGGCCGTCGAACAGGGCCGCACCCACCACCACGATCCGATCCGTCATGCGCGGGAGCCTACGGCACCGGGATCAGTTGACCGCGCTCGCTCCGTTCTGGCCGATCCGCTCGACCCAGTAGAGCTGTTTGTGACCGCGGTCGTCGAGGCTGTCCGCGATCTTCTGGGCCTCCGCGCGAGTCGCGTACCGGCCCACTCGGTAGCGATTGCCGTTGTCGTCCTGTCGTATGACGAGCCAGGGAAGAGTGATCGTGCCGTCGTTCACCGCGCTCCACCGCCCCCGCCCGCTGAGGAAACCGCAATCCGCATATGCCCGAGCCTACGCCTTCGCTTCACGCAGCGAATACGGCTTTTCACAAAGAGGTACGCAACCGGCCAGACCGAAGGGGGCGCACGACGCCGGATGCGCCGTCCGTGAGGGGCGACGCATCCGGTCAGGGGCACTCCGGACAGGAAGGGAACCACCTGCGAAAACGGCCAGATTCCACCGGCGCGCGGGCGGCCCTGGGCACCACCGGAGCAGACCTCCAGGGGGGCGCTTCCGGCGGTAACAGCCGTAAAGGTGTGCGCTACTTCACCGGCAGGTGGTACGCGACCCGGTAGCGGTCGGCCGGGACGACCACGTCGGCGGTCTCGACGGGGCGGCCCGAGGCGTAGAAGGTCCGCTGGACGACGAGGACGACATGGCCGGGCACTCCGCCGAGGGCGAGGAGTTCCTCGGCGAGGCCGGGGCGGGCGCCCACCTCCTCGGTGACGTTGTCGACGATCACGTCGATCGCCGCCATGCGCTCGACGACGCCCATGCCGCCGAGCGGGCCCTCCTCGGGCAGCATCACCGGGGTGCGGCCGGTAACCGCGAGGGGCTCCCAGGAGGTGGAGAGCATCATCGCCTCGCCGGCCTCCCGGAAGACGTACCGGGTGCACATCACCCGGTCGCCGGGCTTGATGGACAGCCGCTCGGCGATCGCGCCGCCGGCCTCGGTCTGCTCGCTGCGGGACTCCCAGGTGCCGCGCGCATCACCGTCGGCCTGCTCCTGCCGGAAGGGCGTCGCCCCGCCCGACGGACGGAAGCCGGAGCGGGCGATGCTGCGGGGCACCGGCCGCTCGCGGACGTACGTGCCCGAACCCGAGCGGCCCTCGACCAGACCCTCGGCCATGAGGACCTTGCGCGCCTCCAGGGCCACGGTGTCCGAGACGCCGTACTCCTCGCGGATTCTCGCCTGGGAGGGCAGCCGGGTGTGGGGTGGCAGTGAACCGCTGACGATCTTCTTGCGGAGATCACCCGCGACACGCAAGTACGCCGGCTGCTCACCGAAAGTCACTGGCCACTCCCATCAGGTTGTACAGACAGCAACAGCCTGGCAACCGTGGGTTCCGCCATGCAAGCAAAGGCCAGGGAATCACTCGATGTGATGACATGTGCCGGGTGAGGGCTTTACGCAGGCACTTTCTCTCCGCTATAGCCGCCGTCACACCTCCAGTTCGGAAGTGTCTCCCCCGCCACCCCCTCCACCGTCCCGCGCGTCGCCGGAAGGCGGGGTGGTGGCGAGACCCAGAGCCTTGCGGGCGGTGACGGACCTGCCGGGGGCGGACAGCACCATGATCCGGTCGTAGGCGGCGTAGAAGCCGTCCGCGCCGGTCGCCGCGGCGGCCCGGGTCCACTGCTTGCGGATCGTCTCCACCTCCTTGGCGACGGCCGTGACCGGGCCCCTGGCGTCGGCGGGCCAGGTGTGGCCGCGCAGCGTGCGGGACTCCTCGGCGAGCGCCCCGGCCATCCGCACGGCCCAGTCCGTGCTCGCCCGCAGATCGTCGTCGGGGCCGTCCACGGGCTGGGTGTCGAGGGCCTTGTTCTCGATGTTGACGGCCTTGAGGTAGGCGATCTGATCGGTGTCCAGCGAGCGTCCGTCGTTGCGCAGCGAGCCGGTCAGGTTGCCACCGTCGTCGGTGCTGCCGAACACGCAGGTGACCTCCCGGTCGCCGTAGCGCCAGCTGTCCCGGGTCGGGGTGAGGTAGTACACGTCGACGTCGTCCGGCACGGCCCAGACGTCCATGGCATAGGAGTAACGCAGCGCGTAGCAGCGGGTGTCGGCGATGCCGGTGACCTTCTCGTCGCCGGGGTAGACGGCAGGGCCGGACATCTTGAAGGCGGCGAAGACCTCGCCGTCGTGCCGTCCGGCGCAGGGCACCTTGTCGACGTCGTAGGCCACGCCCTCCAGGGACCCGTCCGGCGAGTCGAAGCACTCGCCCTTGGTGAGGGTGTAGGCGCTGCCGTTGTCGTGCGCGGCCTCCTTGAAGCCGGACCAGAACTCGGAGATGCCGTTCGTGGCCAGTACCAGTACCCACAGGGCGAGTCCGACCGACGACAGGACCGACCCGGCGATCGCCATGCCCTTGCCTCGCTCGCCCTTCCGGCGGATCTGCCCGAGCGCGATCAGGCCGAACAGCAGCCCGAGGGCGGGGACGCAGCACAGGATGCCCAGGACCAGGGAGGCGATGGCGAGAGCGTTGACCGGGGCGGGGCGGTTGTACGGGCTGTAGCCCTGGCCCCAGGGCTGGTACGGGTACGGGTGCGGATACGGCGGCTGCGCGGGGAGCTGGGGCTCCTGGGGCTGTTGGGGCCCTGGGGGCGGCGGTATGGACATGGGTACCGTGCTCCTGGTTCGGGCGGCGCTGCGGGAGCTGCGCGCAGGGGTGCGGAGACGTACGTAACGACCGGCCTTGCGGGAGCGGTGTACGGCTGGGCGCATGGTAAGCGCGGGGCTGGTGGGGGCGGAATGCGGATCACGAATCAGACGATCCGGGCGGTCAACGACCTGACCGCCCGGTGGGCGGCGGTGGCGCCCGGCGGCACGGTGTTCTCCGCGGCCGGGGTGTGGCCGCTGCTCGGTCTCCTGGCCGACGGGGCCGGGGGCGCGGCCCGGACGGAGCTGGTGGAGGCGCTGGGTGTGCCCGACGGGCAAGCGGGCGCGGCGGCACGGGAGTTGCTCGGAGCGATGGGCGCGATGCGCGGGCTCGACCGTGCGCTCGGGCTGTGGACCCGGCGGACGCTGGAGCTGCGGGAGGCCTGGGCGGCGGGGCTGCCGGCCGGGGCGCACGGCGTGCTGACGGCGGACCCGGTGGCCGACAAGGCGGCGCTGGACGCGTGGGCGGCCGAGCGGACGGGCGGACTGATCGAGCGGATGCCGGTGGCGCTGTACGAGGACACCGACCTGGTGCTGGCGAGCGCGCTGGCGCTGCGGACCCGCTGGCTGCGCCCCTTCACCGAGAGGGCGACGGAGCCGGAGGCGGGTCCGTGGTTCGGCCGGACCCTGCTGGGGCTTCACCGGCGCACCGAGGTCCTGGACCGGATCGGCGTGGCCGACACCCGGTGGGGGCACGTCACCGAGCTGAAGGTGCTGGGCGACAACGCCGTCGACGTCCATCTGCTGCTCGGGGAGGAGCGGATGACGGCCGGGCAGGTCCTGGCGGCGGGGGTCGAGGTCCTGGCGCGCAGGTGTCCGGTCCTGCCGGGGCCGGCGCTGCCGTACGGGGAGGCCGGGCCGGGGCTGCGCGTGGTGAAGGAGCTGTCCACCAGGCCCCTGCCGCCGTCGCTGGACGTGCAGACGGTGGCGTTCGGGGTGACGGCCGAGCACGATCTGCTGGCGCGGCCCGAGTTGTTCGGGCTGGGCGCGGCGATGCTGGACCACACCCCCGGCCCCTTCCCCGGCATCAGCGGCGACCCGCTGTTCGTCGGGTCGGCCCGGCAGTCGGCGATGGCCCGGTTCTTCGCCCATGGCTTCGAGGCGGCGGCGGTGACGGCATTCGGCATGCCGGGGGGCGCGATGCCCCGGCTCCGCTGGGCGACCACCGTCGTCGAGGCCGTCTACGACCGCCCCTTCGGCTTCCTCGCCCTGCACCGCCACTCCCGGCTCGTGCTGGCGGCCGGGTGGGTGACGGACCCTCAGCCGTACCCGGAGTACGCCGAAGAGTGTCCCTGAGGCCCGGCGTCACCCGGCCGGTTCGGCCGCCAGTCTGCGCTGCTCCTCCTCCACGATCCGGCGGGCGATGTCGGCGTCCGAGACGTCGATCGCGTCCGGGGTGGCGTCGGCGGTGTCGCTGCGGCGGGCGTAGGCGTCGAAGAGGCGGCTCTTGTCGTTCAGGATGCGCAGGAGGCGTTCGTCGACGCTGTCGGGCGACAGCAGGCGGTGCACCTGGACCGGGCGGACCTGGCCCATGCGGTGCGCGCGGGCCACGGCCTGGTGTTCCAGGGTGGGTTTGACCTGCGGTTCGCACAGGATCACCACGGACGCCGCCTGGAGGTTGAGGCCGGTACCGCCCGCCTCGATCTGCGCGAGCAGGACCGCGTGGCCGTCGGCCGCCGTGAAGTCGTCGACCATGCGCTGACGGCGGGCGGCGGGAACGTTGCCCGCGATCGGACCCACGGTCGTGCCGTCCAGGGCCGACCCGACCGCGGCGAGCACGTCGCGGAAGTACGAGAACACCACCACCTTCAGGTCGTTCGCCGCCGCGTCCGCGACCAGTTCACGCAGCCGCTGCAGCTTCGCGGACTTCTCCGGGTCGGCGTAGGCGGCCCGGCGCATCGCCATGAAGTTCCCCGCGGCGACCGCCGTGCGGTAGGCGTCCTCGTCGGCCGCGCCGAACTCCTCCCACTCGTCCACCTGGAGCACGGCGGGGAGTTCGGTGAGCACGTCCTGCTGGTTGCGGCGCAGGTAGGCGGGGGCGACGGCTCTGCGGAAGGCGTGCGGGCCGGCGACCGCGTCGCTGTCGCGGATCCCGGGGAGCAGTTCCGGGCGCAGGAGGCGGACGAGCGTGCGGAACTCCTCGACGCGGTTCTCCATCGGGGTTCCGGTCAGGAACAGCACGCGGTCGCAGGTCTTCGTCCAGGCGGCGATCGACCTGGTGCGGCGGGTGTCGGGGTTCTTGACGTAGTGCGCCTCGTCCACGACGAGCATCCCGGGACCGGTGCCGTCGTCCGGGGCGGGCAGGGTGTGCAGCAGGTCGAAGGTGGTCAGGGCGATGCCGCCGCGCTCGCGCCACTCGGCGTACGCGTCCTGACGGTCCGGGCCGTGCACCGGCACCGCCCGCAGCGTGCTGCGGGAGCGGATCTCCCGCGTCCAGTTGATCAGCACGCTCGCCGGGCACACCACCAGGAAGTGCGTCTGTCCCTCGGCCGCGAGGTGGGCGAGCGCGGCGATGGCCTGGACCGTCTTGCCCAGGCCCATCTCGTCGCCGAGGACGACGCGGCGCTGGGCGAGGGCGAAGCGGGCGCCGAAGGACTGGTAGCCGCGCAGGGAGACCCGGCGGTGGATGTCGTCCAGGGGCTGCGCGCGTACCCGCTCGGCGACCTCCGACGGCAGGAAGCCCTCGGCGGCCGCCTCGTCCGTGCGGTGGGCGGAGACCTCGGCGAGTTGGCTGTAGTACTCGGCGGAGCGCAGTTCGAAGTCGACCCAGGCCTCGATCTCGTCGGCCGGCCCGCGCAGCAGGTCGGTCGAGGCCTGGGCCAGCTTCAACCGGGTGCCCTGCGCCTCCGCCTCGGCCGTCAGCGCGCGCAGCCGGGCCGTCGCGGCGAGGGCGACCTCCCTGCGGCGGTGGCCGGCGAGTGCCAGGCGGAGCCGGCCGGTGGCCGGGCGGGCGGCGGGCAGCAGTCCGGCCAGCTCACCGTCCAGCCGCCCGGCGGTGTCGACGGCGCTGCGCAGTTCCGGCCCGGCCTCCACGAGCCGGTGCAGGGCGACGACCAGGGCGGTGGTCCGGGGTTCGGGACGGTCGACGTCGATGCGGACCGAGACCGTCTCCGCGACGGCCGCCGCGATCTGGTGGGCGGCGGCGAGGGCCTGGTCGGCGGTCTGGGCGCCGACACCGGGGAGCCGGCGCAGTTCGTGGCGGCTCGCCTCGTGCACCGACCGCACCGTCGTGAACCCGGCCGCTTCCACGGCCGCCAGCCGCAGCCTGCCCTCGGTGGCGTCCTTCAGCCGGGCGACCGGGATGGACTCCAGCTCCCCGGCCACCAGTTCGTCCCTGAGCGGCGCCAGGGCGGAGCGCACCGCCTCCAGGGCGCGGGCGTGATCGTCGAGAACGGCACGCGCGGCCTCGTACAGCCGCGTGCCCTGCTCGCAGACCTCCCGGGCCCGCCGGCCCACGGGCGCCGCCTGCACCTCCCCCACGCCCACTCCGCCGTCCCTCCCGCGCCGCCGGTCCCACTGCCCACATCCTCGCACCAGGCACTGACAACCGGGCCTCGACGGCAGAAGGGGCCCTGAGGGGCGGGCAGCCCCTGACGTGCGATCAACTCCGGGGCGCCACCATGCCCCCGGCTGTACCCTTGTCGCCACTGTGCGTGAGGAGCTGCCGACGCTACGCGGGGGATAGGGCGGATGAGTCTCCGGGCATTGCCGTTCGAGGACGAGGACGAACAGCGGCGGTTGTCGGTGTTCCACCTCGTCGGTCTCGCCGCGGGCGGTGTGATCGGTTCGGGCTGGATGCTGGGGGCCGGCGAGGCGTTCCGCAAGGCCGGTTCGGACGCCTGGCTCGCCTGGCTGTTCGGCGGGCTGCTCATGCTGCTGATCGCGGGCGTCATGGTCGAGCTGGGCACCGCGGCGCCCAAGACCGGCGGGCTGATCTTCCTGCCGCTGCAGAGCAGCGGCGAGGTGGTGGCGACGGTCGTCGCGGCCGGGCTGTGGCTGGTGTACGCGATCAACCTGGCCAGCGAGGCCGTCGCGATGACGAAGGCGCTGTCCGGGTGGCGGGTGCACGGGCTCCTGGACGGCTCGGACACGCTCACCGACCGGGGCTGGTGCTACGCGCTGGTGTTCATGGCGGTGATCTCCGCGGTGAACCTGGTCGCCCCGCGCATCTTCTTCCGGATCAACTCCTGGCTGACCGTGCTGAAGGTCCTCGTCCCCGTGCTGACCGTCGTCCTGCTGATCGTCGCCGGCTTCGACGACCGGGGGCTGACGGCGAGCGCGCACAGCGACGGCAAGGGCGCGGCCGCGGCGCTGAGCGCGGTGGTCGGCAGCGGTGTGATCTACGCCTACGTCGGCTTCCAGGGGCCGCTGGACTTCGCCGGGAACGTCAAACGGCGGCCGCCGGGCGAGGCGGCCCGGCTGCGGCGGGCGGTCTTCGGGACAATCGTCGGCTCGATGGTGCTGTACATAGCGCTGCAGGCCGTCTTCACCCGGTACCACGACACCGAGTGGAGCGGCGCGAACATGGGGTCCTCGCCGTACGCGCACTTCGCGTACGCCGCCGGGCTGTTCTGGCTCGGCGTGCTGCTCCGCGTCAACGGCGTGGTCTCGCCGATGGGCGCCGGGCTCGTCTTCGCGCACGCCCTCACGCGCGAGGTCGCGGCGCTCAGCCGGGCGCATCTGACGCACCGGGGGCTGCAGACGGCCCGCAAGGCGTCCCTGAAACGGCGTTACGACGTGTACTGGCTGGTCCTGGTCGTCGACTTCTTCATCGCCGCCGTCGCCCTGCGCGCACTCGGCGGCAGCTGGAGCGCCCTGGTCGCCGCCACCGGGGTGCTGACCCTGGTCGTCTACGCCGTCCCCGGCGTGGCCCTGGTGTCGCTGCGCGAGCATCTGCCCGGCTACTCCGGCCGGCGGCGCGACGCCCACGAGGTGCTGGCCCGGGCGAGCTTCGCCCTGGTCGCGCTGATCCTCTACGGGGCGGGCTGGGCCTTCCTCTGGCAGGGTCTGGCGGCGCTCACGGTGGGCTGCGTGCTGCTGCTGTGGCTGCCGAGCCTGGCCCAGTGGCTGCCGGCGTTCGGCCGGATATACGACGCCAAGGTGCATGTGACGCAGTTCCGCCAGTGGCGTACCAGACCCTCCGCCCAGGCGGCGGTGTGGCTGCTGGGCCATCTCACGGTGCTGATGCTGCTGACCCTGTTCCTGGGCGACTCCCCGGTCGGCCTGCACCACAAGGTGCTGGGCGGCTTCCTGGCCGTCGTCACGGCACTGGTGTCCTTCGAGGGGCTGGTCAGGGCGTCCCGGCGGCACATCCGGCAGGTGCCGCCCATGCTGCCGACGCCGGGGATCGGCTCGCCCGCTGCGGCGCCGACGCCTATCGCAGTGAGCGAATGACCTCCCTGGCTTCCGCGTCGAACCCCTTCTCGCTCAGCTCGGCGACCGCCTCCTCCCGGCGCCGGGCGTCGGACCAGCGGCCCACGGTGGCCCGCAGCAGGAAGTGCCGGTCCTCCTCGTTCATGGCGCTGAGGCGCAACTGCGCGACGACGACCGCCACTTCCTGCGGGGTGATCCGCTGCTCGTTCTCCAGGCAGCGCTCCAGCAGGTCCCAGCCGTCCCGGCGCGGGTCCCGGCCGTCGCGGCGCAGGTCGGCGTCGTACAGCCGGGCCGCGATCCTGGCGACCACCGCGCCCGAGCCGTCCGGCGCGGGCACGGGGTCGGACGGGTCCGCGAGCTCCTTGCAGGCCAGGTAGACGGCCTCGGTGCGGCCGGCGCCGCGCAGTCCGTGGACGTACTCGACGAACAGATCGGCCTCCGCGGAGTTCGCCAGGACGCGGGCGGCGAGGCGGCGGGCGACGGTGCGGGCGGCGCGGTTACGGTCCCGCGGCCGCTCCACCTTGCCCAGCAGCGCCACCAGTTCGGCGCCGGTACGGCCGTCGGTGTGCACGGCCGCGGCGACGCGCAGCATCCGCCGGCACTCCGCCGGGGCGTTGACGTTGCTCAGCGCCGTGTCCAGCCGGTCGAGTTCGCGCAGCGACCGGGGTCCGGCGTCCCGGGCCGCTCCGCGGGCCACGATGTCGGCGAGCAGTTCCTCCGTCGTCCCCTTCAGCGCGTCGGACTCGTACCAGGTACGGACGATCTCGGCGAGGTCCTCCGTCTTCTCGCGCGCGGCGGCGTGCCGGCGGATCTCGGCGCACTTCGCGGCGTGCGGGGGCCTGCTCAGCCGGCCGCAGATCTCGGCGATGTCGTGCCGGGTGCGCCGCTTGCCGACGTGCTCCACGAGGGTGTCGGGGCCGTCGGTGCGGGTGGCGATCAGCTGGGCGATGATCTGGCGGGTCTCGTGCACGAAGTCGTCGTCGAGCTGGAGCTGGGCGTCGGCCCACTCCTCCAGGATGCGTTCGCGGGGGCTGACGTGGTGCAGCGCTCCGGCGAGGTCGTGGAACTGCCTCGGCACGGTGTCCGGCGTCTGCGCGCCGTTCTCGGTGATCGCGACGAGGGACCGGCGCAGGAGCTCGGCCGCCTCCTCCACGCACTCCTCGTCGCGCAGGGCGACGTAGAGCAGCGCCTTGTCGAGGTTGGTGCGGCCCGAGCTGGGCGTGGTGAAGACGCGGACCGTGCGGTCGACCATCTCGTGCCGGCCGGCGTCGCGGCACCGGCGGACGAACACGGCGACGTCGAGGACGGTGCGCTGGCAGGCGATGTCGTGGATGACGCCGTCGATGAGCCGGGGGCCTCCGTCGGCGGCCCCGCCCGGCTGGTGCTCGACGTCCCACTGTTTGATGGCGAGTTCCGCGGCCTGCAGGATGTTGCGGTACAGGGCCGCGGTGGCCAGCACGGTGACGGCGTCCCGGTCGTCGAACCGGGCCGCGGAGCGGATGAGTTCGTCCACGGACCGGCGCACGGCGAAGGCGTGCAGGGCACGGACCGCTGCGGCCGGCCGGGGCCCTACCCCGCCCTCGGTGCCCGGCGCGTCGCCCTCCCGCATGGCCTGCACACGGCCGACGAAGCCGTCGACCGTGCAGTTGGTCACCCATTCGTAGCCGGAGCTCCATGCCTCGCCGTCCTCGCTCTCGGCGGCGAGGGCCGGTTCAAAGCCCGCGGCCGTACGGCCGTCACTCATACGCGCAGTGCCTTCTCCGCCCTGTTCCAGTACCGGGCGAAGGCGTGCGGATCGCTGAAGGAGGTGTTGGCCCGGGCGTCGATGTGCCGGGCGAGGTGCCTGCTGGCCTCGTCGCGCCGGGAGCGGAGGATGGCGACCACGTCACCGGTCTTGCGCTCGTCGCGGAGCAGTTCGTCGAGGCGGGAGTCGCGGTCCAGCATCAGGGTCCTGACCCAGTCCTGCGGATCGACGGGGAGGTACGGGGCCCGGTCGCGCCGCGTGGGTTCCATCCGGTTGGTGAACAGCGGCGTGCCGTCGCGGGCGTCGTTCAGCGACATCCGCGGCACCTGGTGGCGGGCGGCCGCGCAGCTGTCCATCTCCCGCTTGACGGCCTCCCGCAGCAGGCCGATGGTCAGCCGGGACTCGTGGTCCTTGGTGCCGTCCTGCAGTATCCGCAGCAGGTGCCCGCTGAACGGGGTGCACCGCGCGAGGTCTCCGGGCAGCGAGGAACAGCCCTCGGCGGAGGCGAAGTTGGCGTTCTTGACGGCGGTGAAGACGCAGGTGCCCTCGTCCAGTTCGCCCAGGACGCCGGGCAGCACCGGCTCCTCCCCGAGCTGCGGCAGCAGGTTGGAGTAGCAGCAGTCGGCGATCAGGACCTTCAGCTTCGCCCTGGCCCTGCGCATCACGCGGTAGACGTACCAGCTCGACAGCCAGGTCCAGGGCTGGTTCTTGTGGGAGGAGCCCACGGAGAAGTGCACCTGGGCGCCGGGCAGGTCGCTCCAGTACTGGCCGTGGCCGACGTAGACCACGAGGAAGATGTCCTCGGGTTCCGTCTCGTCCGCCGCCTGCTGCAGGGCCCGCATCACGCCGTCCGCGGTGCCGACCTCGTCGGAGCCGAGGACGCGGCAGCTGTCGGGGCCCCACATCGCGTCGCCGGAGAGCACCTCGCCGTACATGCGCGCGCTCTCGCCGATCGACGGGTGGGAGTCGATGCCCGAGTTCACGGCGTACGTCGCCGGTCCGATGACCACCGCCCTGGATGCCATGTCAGCCGTCCCGGTCGGTCGTGCCGGACTCCGGCTCGGTGTCGACGGAGGTGTCCAGCGGGTCGAGGCGCTCGCCGCGCCACCGCTCGACGACCTGCTTGGCCGCGTCCACCGCCGCCGAGACGGTCATCTCGGTGGCCTTGCCGACCACGGCGACCAGGATGATCTCGACGATGCCGCCGGTGAGGACGCCGTCCTCCTCGACCTCCCGGCGGTGCCAGGCCAGGCCGGTCTCCGCCGCGAGTTCGCCGAGCATGCGGTCCGGATCGTCCAGCCCGAGCGGTCCCTTGACGGAGACCGAGATCTTCACAGCCATGCCAACGCCCCCGCGTCGAGGTCCGATCTGCCGTGTGCGCCGGGGCCGGTCACACCCGGTCCGCCCCAACGCCGTTACCAGCCTACCCACTTGGGCAAGATCCACCTGGGGTTCGTACGGAGATCGCGGGAGCGCCGGCCGGTGGTGCGCGAAGCACACGCCCCGCACACCGGCCGGCCGTGCGCGCCTGCCAACGGGTGAAATCTGACCCGTTGTCAGCTCTGCGGGGCATGGATGGAGGGCCGACCCCAACACGGCCGAGTCGGTGGAGACGACGCGCCGGAGGCGAGTGATGAACGAAGAAGCGGAGCAGACGGGCGCCCGCGTCCACAGGACGCCGGTCCTGATCGTCGGCGGGTCCCTGGTCGGCCTGTCGACGTCGCTGTTCCTCGGACGGCTGGGGGTGGAGCACACGCTGGTCGAGCGGCACGCCGGCACCTCCATCCACCCGCGCGGCCGCGGCAACAACGTCCGCACGATGGAACTGTTCCGGGTGGCCGGCGTCGAACCGGCGATCCACCGGGCGGCGGCCACCCTGTCCGGCAACCACGGCATCCTGCAGACGCCCACCCTGGTCGGGGACGCCGGCGAGTGGCTGTTCCGGCAGATCGACCCGGGCGGCGGGCTGGCCCGGTTCAGCCCCAGCGGCTGGTGCCTGTGCAGCCAGAACGACCTGGAGCCGGTGCTGCTGGAGCACGCCCGGCGGCTGGGCGGCGATCTGCGGTTCGCCACCGAGATGATGTCCTTCGACGCCGGTCCGAACGGCGTGACCGCCGTGGTCAAGAGCCGTGAGACCGGCGAGCACACGACCATCCGCGCGGACTATCTCGTCGCCGCCGACGGCCCGCGCAGTCCGGTCCGCGAGCAGCTCGGCATCGGCCAGAGCGGCCCCGGCGATCTGTTCCACAACGTCAGCGTCACCTTCCGCTCCCGCAGGCTGGCCGAGGTGGTGGGCGAGCGCCGCTTCATCGTCTGCTACCTGACCAGCCCGGACGCCGACGGCGCGCTGCTGCCCGTGGACAACGTCGAGAACTGGGTGTTCCACGCGCCCTGGCACCCCGAACACGGCGAGACGCTGGAGGAGTTCACCGACGAGCGGTGCGTCGAGCACATCCGGCGCGCCGTCGGTGTGGCGGACCTGGACGTGGAGATCACCGGGCGGGCGCCCTGGCACGCCGCCCAGCGCGTCGCCCGCAGCTACCGCTCGGGCCGCGTCTTCCTGGCCGGCGACTCGGCCCACGAGATGTCCCCCACCGGGGCGTTCGGCTCCAACACCGGCATCCAGGACGCGCACAACCTCGCGTGGAAGCTGGCCGCGGTGCTGGGTGGCTGGGCCGGCGAGGGACTGCTGGAGACGTACGACGCCGAGCGGCGGCCGGTGGCGGAGGCGACCAGCGCCCGGGCCGCCGCCCGGTCGGCCGAGCACAGCCACCCCGGTTTCGCGCCGCCGCCCGGGGCGGGGGCCGGCGGCCCCCAGCGGGGCATCCTCAACGTGGCCCTCGGCTACCGCTATCCGCAGGGCGCCGTCGTCGGCACCGAGCCCACCGCCCCGGTCGTCCCGGACGGCCTCGCCCTGACGGGTGAACCCGGCAGCCGCGCCCCGCACATGTGGCTGCGTCACCACGGCGAGCGGATCTCCACCCTCGACCTGTACGAGAAGTCCCTGGTCCTGCTGAGCGGGGCCGGTCAGCCGGGTGGCTGGCACGAGGCGGCCCTCCGGCTCGCGGCGCAGACGTCCGTCCCGGTCGAGTCGTACCGCGTGGGCAGCGGGCCCGACGCCGAGCTGGTGCCCGAGGAGGGCGCGGACTGGGCGCAGTGCCACGGCACGGAGCCCGGGGGCGCCGTGCTGGTCCGCCCCGACGGGTTCGTGGCCTGGCGCTCGCCGGGCCCGGTGCCGGACGCCGAGTCGACGCTGCGTCATGTTCTGACGGAGGTGACGGCACTGACCTGATCTCGGGGCAGGAGGGCCGGCCGGGCGGTGCGACACCGCCCGGCCGGCCCATTCCGTTCACCCGCGTGATCGTCTTGAGTGGTGGGGGAGCGCCACCGCGCTGACGGTGGTTCATGTCGGGGCCGGGTCACCTCAGCTGACACGACGACAGCTGCCCAGGCCCGCGACGGAAGGAAATCCACCTATGCGCTCTGCTCGCATGCTTCTGGCCACCGCGGCGGCCACGGCCGTCCTGGCGATCACCGCCCCCGGCGCCTACGCGGCCGACGGCGGCTGGAGTCCGGACGCCTCCTCTTCCTCCTCGTCCTCCGGCAAGGAGCACGACTCTTCCTCCTCCTGGTCCAAGGAGCACGGCAAGGACGGCAGCCACGACGGACCGCGTGGTGGCATGCACACGGGTGGCGGGGCGCTGACCGCCGTGAAGGGGGACTGGGGCGGCTCCTCGGACCCCCGGTTCGACCCGAACACCTACCGCAACAACGGCGACGGCTCGTCGAGCGGCTCCGGTGACTCCAACGGCTGGCACGGTGAGCACGACAAGCCGCACGGGGGCATGCACACCGGTGGCGGCGCGCTCGCCACGCCGACGGTGACCGCGGGCGGGCTGGCCGTCCTGGGCCTCGCCGGGGCCGGCCTGTACGCGGCGCGGCGCAGGAAGACCGCAGGAAGCCTGGCCTAGCCATGCCGGACGCGATAGCGGCCCGGGCCGCCACACGCGCCCCCGTGGCGGCCCGGCCGCTCCCGCCCTCGCCCCGTCCGCTCGACTGCCGTGTCCGAGTGAGGTGTTCTTCCCGATGGCAGCCCCTTCCTCTCCCCCCTCCGGCGACGACCCGGCCTCCACCGCGAGTTCGCGTACGAGCCCGGTCATGATCTGGGCCGCGGCCGGGCTGCTCCTGGCCATCGCCCTGATCGCGGGCCACGACCCCGCGCCCGGCACCTCCCGGGCCCCGCGCGCCGAGCAGGCCGCCGTATCGGCCCCACCCGCCCAGGCGGCTCCGTCGGGGAGTTCGGCGGGACCGCACCTGCCCTGGTCGAGGCCGGTGCGTCTGCGCATCCCGAAGATCGGCGTCGACGCGCCCTTCACCGACCTGTCCCTCGGCGCGAACGGGCAGCTCCAGCCACCGCCGGCGGCCGACACCAACCTCGTCGGCTGGTACGCCGGCGGCGCCGCGCCCGGACAGACGGGCACGGCGGTCATCGCGGGGCACGTCGACACCAAGACGTCCGCCGCCGTCTTCGCCGACCTGGGCGAACTGCGCAAGGACGACGTGTTCTCCGTGGAGCGCGCCGACGGCCGTACCGCCACCTTCCAGGTCGACGGCGCGGAGACCTTTTCGAAGGCGGACTTCCCCAGCGACCGCGTCTACGGCGACACCCCGCGGGCCGAGGCGCGCCTCATCACCTGTGCGGGCGATTACGACCGCACGGTCCGGGACTACACCGACAACCTGGTCGTCTTCGCGCACCTGGTGTGAGCCACGGTCACCCGCGTAGTTCACGCGAGTCGCGCGCTTCACAGGACGGGCTCAGGATCGAGAACGCCGAGAAGCAAGCAATCCCCCGAGAAGGAGATGTGCGCAGGATGACCACCACGTCCGAACGTGCCCCCCAGGCATCGCCCCGTGTGTCCCAGTCCGTGTTCGACGGCTCCCAGCTGCGGGTCGTGCTGCTCGTGGACGTCTACGACGGCGCCCAGCAGCAGTTCCTGGAGGCCTACGAGCAGTTGTGCCACCAGGTCGCGTCCGTCCCCGGGCACGTCAGCGACCAGCTGTGCCAGTCCATCGAGAACCCCTCCCAGTGGCTGATCACCAGCGAGTGGGAGAGCGCCCCGCCGTTCCTCGCCTGGGTCAACAGCGAGGAGCACGTGCGGATGGTGGAGCCGCTGCACAGCTGCGTGCGGGACACGCGGTCGCTGCGCTTCCACGTCGTCCGCGAGACCGGCGGTCCCGCCGTGGGCGACAAGCGCCGGCTGCAGAGCATGCCGCGCATCGGTGACGGTGTGATCCGGCACGCGCTCACCTTCACCGTCAAGCCGGGAAGCGAGGAGCAGGTCAAGAAGATCCTCGCCGACTACGCCTCCCCCGAGCCCCGCGTCGACGACAACACCCGGCTGTGCCGTACGTCCCTCTTCATGCACGGCAACCGGGTGGTACGGGCCGTCGAGGTCAAGGGCGACCTGCTGGCCGCGCTGCGCCACGTCGCCCGCCAGCCCGAGGTCCGCGCCGTCGAGGAGGCCATCAACCCCTACCTGGAGCAGGACCGGGACCTCGACGACCCCGAGTCGGCCCGGATGTTCTTCACCCGTGCGGCCCTGCCCGCCGTGCACCACGTGACGGCGGAGCAGCGGGACACGCAGGTGGAGCGGCACGCCCTGTACTACCCGGCCCGTCCGGGACACGGGATGCGGCTGGCCGAGGTGCTGGCCCGGCAGGACGCGGCGGCGGCGGACCACCCGCACGGTCCGGTCCTGCGCAGCACCATCTTCCAGCGCGACGACATCGTTGTCCGGCTGATCGACGTGCGCGGCGCGCTCGACACCGCCGCTCCCGGGCCGTTCCTCGGGCTCACCGACCCCGGGCAGGTGGCCGAACTGACCACGTTCCCGGACGACGACCCGGCGCGCGTGCTCGAGACCGCGCGTATGGACCTCGTCACCGACCGCCGTTCGCCCGACGCCTGACCGGTCGACCGCGACGGCCACTCCCCCACCCGACCCGTGCAGCGCATGAATCGGAGCACTGTCGTGACCACTTCCCGTCCCAGAATCGTGGCTCTGAACGAGATCGAGCCCAACACCCGCCGTGGCGGCGATCTGCGCGCCCTGCTCACCCCCGCCACGGTCGGCTCGACCAGCGGTTTCATGGGTGTGGCCATCGTGCAGCCCGGCGACCGCATCGGTGAGCACTACCACCCGTACTCCGAGGAGTTCGTGTACGTCCTGTGCGGGCAGCTGGAGGTGGACCTCGACGGCGAGGCCCACCCGCTGCAGCCCGAGCAGGGGCTGATGATCCCCGCCCACATGCGCCACCGCTTCCGCAACGTGGGCAACGTCGAGGCCCGTCTCGTCTTCCACCTCGGCCCGCTGGCCCCGACCCCGCCGCTCGGGCACGTGGACACCGAGGAGACGGACTCCGCCCCGGTGGCCGGCCGAGATCGGGTGGCGTCATGAGCAGGCGCGTCGCGGTCACCGGCATAGGCATCGTCGCACCGGGCGGCATCGGCGTACCGGCGTTCTGGAACCTGCTGGCCGAGGGGCGCACCGCGACCCGGGGCATCACGTTCTTCGACCCGTCCGGGCTGCGGTCGCGGATCGCCGCCGAGTGCGACTTCGAGCCTGGCGCGCACGGGCTGGACGCGGAGCAGGCCGCGCGGTGCGACCGCTACATCCAGTTCGCCCTGGTGGCGGGCGAGGAGGCGGTCCGGGACGCGGGTCTCGACCTGGGCCGGGAGGATCCCTGGCGGGTCGGGGTGTCTCTGGGCACCGCGGTCGGCGGGACCACCCGGCTGGAGCACGACTACGTCCTGGTCAGCCATCGTGGGCAGCGCTGGGACGTGGACGACCGGCAGGCCGGCCCGCACCTGCAGCGCGCGTTCGCGCCGAGCACGCTCGCCGCCACGGTGGCGGAACGGTTCGGCGCGGGCGGGCCGGTGCAGACGGTCTCCACGGGCTGCACCTCCGGCCTGGACGCGGTGGGCTACGCCTTCCACACGATCGAGGAGGGCCGGGCCGACATCTGCATAGCCGGCGCCTCGGACTCGCCGATCTCCCCGATCACCATGGCGTGCTTCGACGCGATCAAGGCCACCTCCCCCAACAACGACGACCCGGCCCACGCCTCCCGCCCCTTCGACGCCGAACGCAACGGCTTCGTCATGGGCGAGGGCGGCGCCGTACTCGTCCTGGAGGAGCTGGAGCACGCGCGAGCCCGGGGCGCGCACGTGTACTGCGAGCTCAGCGGCTACGCCACCTTCGGCAACGCCTACCACATGACCGGTCTGACCACCGAGGGAGTGGAGATGGCCCGTGCCATCAAGGACGCCCTCGACCACGCCCGACTCGATCCGACGGCGATCGACTACGTCAACGCGCACGGGTCGGGCACCCAGCAGAACGACCGGCACGAGACCGCGGCGGTCAAGCGGGCGCTGGGCCCGCACGCCTACGAGACCCCGATGAGCTCCATCAAGTCCATGGTGGGCCACTCCCTGGGCGCGATCGGCGCGATAGAGGTCGTCGCCTGCGTGCTGGCCCTGGCCCACCAGGTCGTACCGCCCACCGCGAACTACGAGACCCCGGACCCCGAGTGCGACCTGGACTACGTCCCTCGCACGGCCCGCGAACGCCGGCTGGACAGCGTGCTGTCCGTGGGCAGCGGGTTCGGGGGCTTCCAGTCCGCGGTGGTCCTGTCCCGGTCGAGGGAGCCAAGACGATGAGCGAACCGTATCCACGGCGTGCCGCCGTCACCGGAATCGGCGTGGTCGCGCCCAACGGCAACGGCACGGAAGCCTTCTGGAAGTCCACCGAGGCGGGCCTCAGCGTCCTCGGCCGGGTCACCCGCGAGGGCTGTGAGCACCTGCCGCTGCGGGTGGCCGGCGAGGTCCGGGACTTCGACGCCGTCGAGGCGGTCGAGGAGCGGTATCTCGTGCAGACCGACCGCTTCACGCACTTCGCGCTGGCCGCCGCGGACCGCGCGCTGGACGACGCCGGGCTCGGCCGGGCCGACACCGACGACGCTCCGTTCTCGGTCGGCGTGGTCACGGCGGCCGGTTCCGGCGGCGGCGAGTTCGGACAGCGGGAGCTGCAGCAACTGTGGGGCAAGGGCAGCCGGTTCGTCGGCCCGTACCAGTCGATCGCCTGGTTCTACGCCGCCAGCACCGGCCAGATCTCCATCCGCCGCGGCTTCAAGGGCCCCTGTGGTGTGGTCGCCTCCGACGAGGCGGGCGGCCTGGACGCCCTGGCGCACGCGGCACGGGCGGTGCGCCGTGGCACCGACGTGGTGGTGGCGGGGTCCACGGAGGCGCCGCTCGCCCCGTACTCGGTGGTCTGCCAGCTCGGTTACCCGGAGCTGAGCACCGAGGAGGACCCGACCCGCGCCTACCGCCCCTTCACCTCCGCGGCCTGCGGATTCGTGCCCGCCGAGGGCGGCGCGATGCTCGTGGTGGAGGACGAGGGGTCGGCCCGCGAGCGCGGTGCCGAGGTGCGGGCCAGGCTCGCCGGGCACGCGGCGACGTTCACCGGGGCCGGCCGCTGGGAGCGGTCCCGGGAGGGGCTCGCGCACGCCATCCGCGGTGCCCTGGCCGAGGCCCGCTGCGCGCCCGAGGAGATCGACGTGGTCTTCGCCGACGCCCTGGGCGTGCCGGAGGCCGACCGGGCCGAGGCCCTGGCGATCGCCGACGTGTTCGGCGCGCACGGGCGGCGGGTGCCGGTCACCGCGCCGAAGACCGGGATCGGCCGCGGTTACGGCGCCGCGCCGGTGCTGGACGTCGCGGCGGCGGTGCTGGCGATGGGGCACGGCGTGATCCCGCCCACCCCGAACGTCTTCGACGTCTGCCACGACCTCGACCTCGTGACCGGCGCGGCCCGCGCCGCCGAGCCGCGCACGGCGCTGGTCCTCAGCCGAGGGCTCATGGGGTCGAACTCGGCGCTCGTGCTGCGGCACGGCGCCACCTGATCAACCGTCACAGAGCGAAGGAGAACCACCGCATGAGTGACCGCATCACTGTGGAAGAGCTGTCCGAGCTGATGAAGAAGGCAGCCGGCGTCACCGTCGCGCCCGAGGAGTTGCAGCGGGGTTACGACTCCGGCTTCGACACCTTCGGCATCGACTCGCTGGGGCTGCTGGGCATCGTCGGCGAGCTGGAGAACCGCTACGGCACGCCGATGCCGCCGGACGCCGAGCGCAGCAAGACGCCCCGGCGGTTCCTCGAGCAGGTCAACGGCGCCCTGCTGGCGGGGGCGTGACATGACCGGACACACCGAGAACGAGATCACCATCGCCGCACCGCTGGACCTGGTGTGGGACATCACGAACGACGTGGCGGGCTGGCCGCGGCTGTTCAGCGAGTACGCCTCCGCCGAGATCCTCTCCCGGGAGGGGAACAAGGTCACCTTCCGGCTGACCATGCACCCCGACGACAACGGCAAGGTGTGGAGCTGGGTCTCGGAGCGCGAGGCGGACCGCGACACCCTCACCGTCCGGGCCCGCCGGGTCGAGACGGGACCGTTCGACCACATGAACATCCTGTGGCGGTACGAGGAGGTCCCGCAGGGCGTGCGGATGGTCTGGACGCAGGACTTCGCGATGAAGCCCGAGGCGCCGGTCGACGACGACTGGATGACCGACAACATCAACCGCAACTCCAAGGTGCAGCTGGCGCTGATCCGCGACCGCATCGAGAAGACCGCCGCCGAGCAGGGCCTCACGCCCGGCCTGACCGACTGAGCCGGACGGAGACCCGCCCATGCACCAGGCGCTGATCGTCGCCCGGATGGCCCCGGGCTCGGCCCCGGACATCGCGAAGATCTTCGCGGAGTCCGACCGGGGCGAGCTGCCGCACCTCGTCGGAGTCGTCCGGCGCAGCCTGTTCCAGTTCGGAGATGTGTACATGCATCTCGTGGAGTCCGAGCGCGATCCCGGACCCGCCATCGCCAAGGTCGTCGACCACCCGGAGTTCCGGGGCGTCAGCGAGCGTCTCGCCTCGTACGTCAGCGCGTACGACCCCGAGACGTGGCGTTCCCCGAAGGACGCCATGGCGCAGCGCTTCTATCTCTGGGAGCGCGACCCGGCCGGCTGAGCCGGCATCTCACCGGTCGCCGGACCCGCAGCGCCGCGGGTCCGGCGACCGGTGTGTGCGGCCCCGCTCAGCCCGGGACGTGGCAGTCGAAGGCGTGCAGATAGGGGTTGACGGGGCTGATGTCGTCGATGACCAGCCCGGCCGCGGTGATCCGGCTCACCATGCTCTCGGTGGTGTGCTTCGCCCCGCCGACGTTGAGCAGCAGCAACAGGTCCATGGCGGTGCTGAAGCGCATGGAGGGCGTGTCGTCGACCAGGTTCTCGATGACCACGACCCTGGCCCCGGGCCCGCCGGTCTCGCGGACGTTGCGCAGCAGGCGGGCCGTGCTCTCGTCGTCCCACTCCAGGATGTTCTTGATGATGTACGTGTCGGCCCGGACCGGCACGGACTCCCGGCAGTCGCCGCCCAGGATCTGCACCCGGTCGGCGAGCGCGCCGCCCTCCCGCAGCCGGGGGTCGGCGTTCTCCACCACCTGCGGCAGGTCCAGCAGGGTGCCGCGCATCGACGGGTACTTCTCCAGCAGGCTCGCCACGACGTGCCCCTGGCCGCCCCCGATGTCGGCGACCGACGAACTCCCGGACAGGTCCAGGAGTTCGGCGACCTCCTGGGCGGACTGCTTGCTGGAGGTGGTCATGGCGCGGTTGAAGACGTGCGCGGACTCGGGGGCGTCCTCGTTGAGGTACTGGAAGAACTCCTTCCCGTACAGCTCCTGGACGACGTTGCGGCCGCTGCGCACGGCCTCGTCCAGCTTGGGCCAGGCGTCCCAGGTCCACGGCTCGGTGCACCACAGGGCGATGGCCCGCAGGCTGTGCGGGTCGTCCTCGCGCAGCAGCCGGGAGACGTCGGTGTGCGCGAACGTCCCGTCCGGCCGCTCGGCGAAGACGCCGTAGCAGGACAGGGCCCGCAACAGCCTTCGTAGCGGCCCCGGTTCGGTCTTCACCGCGGCGGCGAGGTCCTCCGCGGCCATGGGGCCGTCGCCGAGGGCGTCGGCGACGCCGAGCCGTGCCGCGGCGCGCAGGGCGGCGGCACAGGCCGCCCCGAAGGCGAGTTCCCGCAGCCGCATCGAAGGCGGTGGGGCGGTCTGGGCGGTCGTCATGTGCCGCCCTCCTTCCTGGGGTCGGACGGTACGGTGGTCAGCACAGGCCCGCGGGCCTGGAGGCCCGGCAGTTGTTGCCGCTGAAGGTGTTGTCCTGGCCGGTGTCGCCGTTGACGAGGTCGGCCGGGGCGTTGTTCCGCAGGACGTTGTCCTCGATGCGGTTGTGGTCGCTGGCGGCGCCCACGAAGCTCTTGAACAGCACGATGCCGCCGGACAACGGCGAGTCACCGGCGTTGTCCCGGATGGTGTTGTGGGTGACGAGGGTGTTCTCGGTGCCGGTCAGGACGATGCCGGAGCCCTGGAGCGCGGGCAGCCGCTCGGTCTTGGGGCACGACTTGTTGTTGCTCACGATGCGGTTGTCGCGGACGGTCAGGTCGCCGGTCCTGGGCTTGTTCTCGTCACCGACGACGAACACGGCGGCGCAGTTGCCGGTGAGGTGGTTGCGGGCGACGGTGAGGTCGCGCAGGCGGCGGACGGTGATGCCGATCCGGTTGCCCTCCAGCCGGTTGTGCTCGACGAGGGTGCCGTGGGTGTCCGCGGCGCCCTCCTCCCGCGTGATGGTGTTGGCGAGGAAGACACCCGCGTCGCCGTTGTTGCGGGCGGTGTTGCCGCGGATCACGCTGTGCACCGAGCGTTCCTGGGCGATGCCCCACACGCCGTTCTTCACGGCGGTCACGTTCCGCACGGTCAGGCGGTCGGTGGCCATGGCGAAGACGCCGCTGTGGCTGAAGCCGGTCACCGTCAGGTCGGCCACGGTGACGCCCGGCAGGTTGTGGTCCTTGGCGCCGACCACGCAGATGCCGTTGCCGCGCGCCGCGCAGGCGCCTGTCTTGTCGGTGCCCGGTTCGACGACCGTTTCGCGGCCCGTGCCCCGCAGGGTCAGGTGAGGCGTCGTCACCTTGACGCTCTCGTGGTAGATGCCGGGGGTCACCAGCACGGTGTCCCCGGGGACGGCGGCGTCCACCGCCTTCTGGATGGACTGGCCGGGGAACACCAGGTGGATACCGGGGACGGAGTCCGGTGGGGCGGCACCGAGGCCCGCCCCGAGGATCGCTGCGGTGCACGCCAGATACGCGATGCGACATTTAGTCATATTCCACACGTTATGACCGGATGCCTCGCGGGCCTGTGCGATGGGCCATCCGGAGGCGTGTCACGCGTGAGGCGGCTGACCGCCCGTCACCGGGGTCCGTGGCCCTGGGGGTCTACGTCCCGCAGGCCGGGCAGTCGGGGCGTCGCTCCGAGCGCTGCATGATCGCCTCGCCGGGGACCATGAGGTTGAGGCCGAACCGGCAGCCGGGCTCGACCGGCGGAATCCCGCACAGCAGCGCGATCGCGGCATGGGCCAGCAGACCGCCGGACAGGCCCGCGGTCACGGCGTTGACCGGGTTCCACGGCATCCGCGGCGAGGCGGCCTCCTCGTCCTGGCCGGGCGCGAGACGCAGGTCGCGGCGCTCGATCTCGGCACTGCGCAGGCACTCCCAGCACGCGCCCCGGCCAGGTGTGAACACCCCGACACTCACCAGGGGCCCGCGATAGCCCGCCTCGGCCCACGGGACACCGGAGGCCAGGCATACCCGATTGGCCCATCGGCGGATCACGGGCGGCCGGTCGGCGGCCAGGAGCAGCAGGTCGTACCGGGGAGCGCCGCCTGCCAGGAGGTCCTCGAGGTCCGACGGGCCGCGCACCTCCCGGCGTTCGCCCGTGACCGTCGTGTCCGAGTTCAGGGCGTGCAGTGCCGACAGCGCCGCGTCGATCCTGGGGGTGCCCAGGTCGGCCTCGCGGAAGAGGGTCTGACGGTTGAGATTGGACAGTTCGACGACGTCCGGTTCGACACAGTGCAGCCGCCCCAGCCCGGAGGCCACCAGGTCCCGGGCGGCGGCCGAGCCGGTGCCGCCGAGGCCGACCAGCAGGACCCGGGCCCGGCGCAGCAGGAGCTGCGGCTCCCAGGCGCTCTCCCTGGGCCGGAGGTCCATCCAGCGCAACAGGGTCATGCCCCTGCCGTAGCGCTCCCGTTCCCGCTCCGACAGGTCCGCCGGCGGCGGGGCGCCGGCGTCCTCCACGTACCCGGCCGTGGTGAGGTCCGTCATCGCCCGGGTGATGTCCGGCTCCGGCAGCTCCGGATGGCGGCGGGCGACCTCGGCGACGACGTCCGCGGCGCTCCCGGTGCCGTCCAAGGCCTCGACCAGCGTCCACACCCAGCCGTCGGGGTCCTTGACCTCGGCGCCTACGCCGTGCACGACGCTCCCGATCCGTACGTTGCCGTCGACCGTCCGATAGGCCCGGTGCTCCGGCTTGATCCGGGGCCGCCACAGCGCGTGCACAGTCATCTTCACGCCAATCTCGTCGGCCCCAACTCACCGCTGGACAACGGACATTGACAACAATCGTCCGACTGACCAACTCTGGCAAGAGCACGTCGGACCACCGCAGGCCGCAGCCATCGTCAGGAGGACACGGCATGCCGAACAAGATCGAGATCCGCCCGCTGGACAAGAAGGAGACCACCGGCGAGTCCGGTGGCAACGGCGGCGCCTGACCGGACGCGGACGATGGACCGTTCCCCGACGGTCGCGGACCGTTATCCGACGGTCGAGGAAGTCACCGACTCGGCGCGGCGGTTGGTGTCCCGGTTCCCCGGTGCCGTCGGCCGGCTGCGCCGGATCGGTACGTCCCGTGCGGGCCGCCCGATGACGATGCTGTCCCTGGGACGCGGGCCGCGCCATGTGTTGGTCGTCGCCGGGCCGCACCCCGACGAACCCGTGGGCCCCGCCACCGCGCTCGCCCTGGCGGAGCGGCTGGCACGCGGCGACGGACCGGGCGTGGCGACCGATCTCTCCCGCGTGACCTGGGACATCGTGCTGTGCCTGGACCCGGACGGTGCGGCACTGAGCCGGGGAATCGAAGAGGCGACGGCCGGCCCCGACCACTCCCTGGCGGGCTACTACCGTGCCGCCTACCGCCCGGTCGCGGCCGAACAGCCGGAGTGGGCACCGATCCTGGCGCGTCAACTCCCGGAGAGCCAGGCACTGTTCACGGTGATCGACGAACTGCGTCCGGTTCTGCAGTGCTCCCTGCACAGTGTCGAAGCGGGCGGCAGCTGGGTGCAGTTGACCCGGGATCTGCCCGAACTCGCCGCGCCCTTCCAGGCGTCGGCCGCGGACCTCGGCATCCCCGTCCAGCTCGGCACCTTCGACGCCCTGTACTGGGAGAACCCGAGCCCCGGGATCCATGTCCTGCCCCCGCCGGACAGCACCGCCCGGCTGGCGGCCGGCTCCGAGAACATCGGGCTGTCCACCTGGTGCGCGCCCCAGCGTCACGGCGGCCTCACCGCGATCATCGAAGTGCCCATGTGGGCGAGCGACCTGGCCGACGACTCCGCGCCCCATCCGGAGGCCGCCACCGCACTGCGCGATCTGGCCGGCCTGGTCCGGGACGGCGGCCGGCAGGTGACCACGGTCCTCGACAAGGCACGCGCCTTCCTGCCCCCGCCCCGGGACAGCGCGCCGCGACGGGTGCTGGAGTGGATGGCCGACGGCCTCTACGACCTGGTCGCCGAGTCCTGGCAGCCACTGGCCCGGCAGGCGGCCGAGGACGAGCGACCCGCGCCGACCCGCGCCCAGGTCTCGGCCCTCGACATCGTGGCCCGCCGGCAGCCCCTGCGGGCCGCGGGTCTCCTGCTGCGCCTGCTGGAGACGGCGGACGACCCCGCCGCCCCCGGTCTGTACCGCGACCTGGACGACCTGTTCACCAGCTGGTGCGCGGACTTCGAGAAGTCCCTGCGCCTGCGCTGGGTTCCCGTCCACCACCAGATCGCCCACCAGACCCGCACGGTATTGGCGGCGGCCGAGGCCGCTCTGGGGTGACCGGCTCGATCACACCGTCGATGATCTCGTGGCTCGGCCCTCGCCGAGTCGCTACCGTTGAGCCATGACCGCACTGCCCGACTGGATGCGCCCGCCGCGCGAGGAAGGCTGGTTCGCGGAGGACCTGGACCGCCTCCCCGAGGCACCTCGCCACACCGAGCTCATCGACGGAGCACTCGTTTTCATGATGTCGCCCCAGAGGTGGTGGCACGGCCACCTCGTCACCATGCTCACCGTCGCTCTCATGGAGCAGGCGCCCGGCGATGTCAGGGTCGGCCGCGAGATGACCATAAAGCTCGACGAGCGAAACCGGCCCGAGCCGGACCTGCTGCTGACGACGGCCGGCTACGACGCGGACCGTACCTGGTTCGCGCCGGACGAGGTGCAGCTCGTCGTCGAGGTCGTCTCACCCGAGTCCGCCCACCGCGACCGCACGGTGAAGCTGCGCAAGTACGCGCAGGCCGGCATCCCGCACTACTGGTGCATCGAGGACGAGGACGGAGCCCCCGTCGTCCACGTCTACGAACTCGACGAACCGACCGGCGTCTACGCGCCCGCGGGCATCTTCCGGGGCACCCTCGAACGACCCGTACCCTTCGAGATCAGCCTCGACCTGGACAAGCTCACCCCGCCCCGCACCTGAGCCGGCGAGCGCACGAAGGACCGGGCCCGCACAAGCCCGGTCCCCGCCGTGATCACACGTTGAACCTGAACTCCACCACGTCGCCGTCCTGCATGACGTAGTCCTTGCCCTCCATGCGGGCCTTGCCCTTGGCGCGGGCCTCGGCGACCGAGCCGGTCTCCACCAGGTCGGAGAAGGAGATGACCTCCGCCTTGATGAAGCCCTTCTGGAAGTCGGTGTGGATGACACCGGCGGCCTCGGGGGCGGTGGCACCCTTCTTGATGGTCCAGGCGCGGGATTCCTTGGGGCCGGCCGTGAGGTAGGTCTGCAGGCCGAGGGTGTTGAAGCCCACGCGCGCGAGGGTGGCGAGGCCGGGCTCCTCGGCGCCGACGGACTCCAGCAGTTCCATGGCGTCGGCCTCGTCGAGCTCGGCGAGGTCCGCCTCCAGCTTGGCGTTGAGGAAGATCGCCTCGGCGGGGGCGACCAGGGCGCGCTGCTCGTTCTTGAAGTCGTCGTCGACCAGTTCGTCCTCGTCGACGTTGAAGACGTACAGGAAGGGCTTCGTCGTCAGGAGGTGGAGGTCGTGCAGCGGCTCCGCACGCTCGCTGCCCTGGACGATGCCGTGCGCGAAGAGCGTGTCGCCCTTCTCCAGGATCTCCTTGGCCTCCTCGACCGCCTTGACCTTCGGCGCGATGTCCTTCTTGATCCGCGAGTCCTTCTGCAGGCGCGGCAGGACTTTCTCGATGGTCTGCAGGTCGGCGAGGATCAGCTCGGTGTTGATCGTCTCGATGTCGTCCTTCGGCGAGACCTTGCCGTCGACGTGCACGACGTTCTCGTCCTTGAAGGCACGGATGACCTGGCAGATCGCGTCGGACTCGCGGATGTTCGCCAGGAACTTGTTGCCCAGGCCCTCGCCCTCGCTGGCGCCGCGCACGATGCCCGCGATGTCGACGAAGTCGACGGTCGCCGGGAGGATGCGCTGCGAGGAGAAGATTTCGGCCAGTTTCGTCAGCCGGGCGTCGGGGACGCCGACCACGCCCACGTTCGGCTCGATCGTGGCGAACGGGTAGTTGGCCGCGAGCACGTCGTTCTTGGTCAGGGCGTTGAACAGGGTCGACTTGCCGACATTCGGCAGACCGACGATTCCGATCGTGAGCGACACGTTGCGACTTCCCGTACGTGAGAGGAGAGGACTGGAGGGGCTGGGCCGATCCACCAGTCTACGGCGTGCCGAACCGCGCCCCGGCTACCGATCGAACGCATGGCCAAGGTCTTTCCTACGGCGTGTCCCAGGGGCGATTCGACACATAAACAGACCTAAGTTGGTCGGGTGGAGCAACACAGGACGCGCCCCCCGCACGACGGCACGCGACGAGGTACGCCCCCGCTGCCCCCGCAGGCGGCCCGCGGCGGCGCCGCGGACGGCGGTGCGCGACCTGCGCCGCGCCCCGCGCAGAAACGCCCGGCCGCCCGCCCCGCGGGGGTACGGCAGCCCCGCGCCCCCCTGACGGTGAGGGCACGGCAGCTGCCCAACCCGCGGCTGACCGGGCTGGGCGGCGGCCTCTTCTGCGGGGCCGTGATGTTCGTCCTCGGCTGCCTCGACGACCTGCTCCTCGGCGGCTCGCTGACGGTGTACGGCGTGCTGTTCCTGCCGGTGTGCGTGCTGACCGCGGCCTGGGTGCGCAAGGGCGACCTGGTGACCGCCCCCGTCGTCGTGCCCATCGCCTTCGCGGTGGGTCTGCTCCCCGTCGCCGACAGCAGCGGCGGGATGCTGGGCCGGCTCATGGGCCTGGTGACGGCGCTCGCCACGCAGGCGGGATGGCTGTACGGAGGGACACTCATCGCCGGACTGATCGTGACCGTGCGGCAGATCGCCCTGATGCGCCGTCAGGCCGTCCGGCGCCGGAGCGACCCCTACCGCTGACCGGCGCCTGCCCTTCCCGGGCCTAGTGGGGCTCCGTGACCGCCCTCATCGCCGCCCCCACGATTCCCGCGTTGTTCTGCAGCTGCGCCGGGACGACCTCCGCCTTGATGCCCTCGATGAAGTGCAGGAACTTCGCGGACTTGCGGCTGACACCGCCGCCGATGATGAACAGGTCCGGCGAGAAGAGCATCTCGACGTGGGCGAGGTACTTCTGGACCCGGTGCGCCCAGTGCTCCCAGGTCAGGTCGCCGTCGTCCTTGGCCTTGCTGGAGGCGCGCTTCTCCGCGTCGTGGCCGTGCAGCTCGAGGTGGCCCAGCTCGGTGTTGGGGACCAGGACGCCGTCGACGAAGAGCGCGCTGCCGATGCCCGTGCCGAAGGTGAGCAGGATGACGGTGCCCCTGCGGTCCTTTCCGGCGCCGAAGTGCATCTCGGCGACGCCCGCCGCGTCCGCGTCGTTGACCACCGTCACCGGCAGGCCGCCCAGGCGTTCGCTGAACAACGCGCGCGCGTCCGTGTCGATCCAGCTCTTGTCGACGTTGGCCGCCGTACGGATCGTCGAGCTGTCCGTGACCACGCCCGGGAAGGTCAGACCGACCGGGCCGGTCCAGCCGAAGTGCTCCACGACCTGCTTGACCCCGTCGGCCACGCCGTCGGGCGTCGCCGGGACGGGGGTGAGCACCTTGTGGCGCTCCTCGGCCAGGTCGCCCCTGTCGAGATCCACAGGGGCGCCCTTGATCCCGGAACCGCCGATGTCCACACCGAAGATCTGCATGGCTCTACGTTACGACGAACGACTGACAGTCACTCGGCCGAGGTGCCCGTACGCTCGGCGATCAGGGCCGCGGCCTCTTCGCGCAGGTCGCGGCGGAGTTCCTTGGGCAGCGAGAAGGTGATGGACTCCTCGGCCGCCTTGACGATCTCCACGTCCTCGAAGCCGCGCTGCGACAGCCACTCCAGGACCTGCTCGACGAGGACCTCGGGGACGGAGGCGCCGGAGGTGACGCCGACCGTGGTCACGCCCTCCAGCCAGGCCTCGTCGATCTCGTCGGCGAAGTCCACGAGGTACGCCGCGCGGGCGCCGGCCAGCTTGGCGACCTCGACCAGGCGCTTGGAGTTGGAGGAGTTGCGGGAGCCGACCACGATGACCAGGTCCGCCTCGGCGCCCATCTGCTTGACCGCGAGCTGGCGGTTCTGGGTGGCGTAGCAGATGTCGTCGCTGGGCGGGGAGATCAGCTGCGGGAACTTCTCCTTCAGCGCGTCGACGGTCTCCATGGTCTCGTCGACGGAGAGCGTGGTCTGGGACAGCCACACGACCTTGGCGGGGTCGCGGACCTCGACCTTGGCGACGTCGCCGGGGCCGTCGACCAGGGTGATGTGGTCGGGGGCCTCGCCGGAGGTGCCGATGACCTCCTCGTGACCCTCGTGCCCGATCAGGAGGATGTCGTAGTCCTCATTGGCGAAGCGGACGGCTTCCTTGTGGACCTTGGTCACCAGCGGGCAGGTGGCGTCGATGGTGGCGAGCCTGCCACGCTCGGCCTCCTCGTGGACGACGGGGGCGACGCCGTGCGCGGAGAACATCACGATGTTCCCCTCCGGGACCTCCTCGGTCCGCTCGACGAAGATCGCGCCCTTCTTCTCCAGGGTCTGCACGACGTACTTGTTGTGGACGATCTCGTGGCGGACGTAGATCGGAGCCCCGTACTGCTCGAGGGCTTTCTCGACGGCGATCACGGCGCGGTCCACACCCGCGCAGTAGCCACGGGGAGCGGCGAGCAGGACACGGCGGCCAGGCGAAGCAGTCATGCGTCCATCGTAGGGCCACACCCGGGGGCCTGAAGATCGCGTCCGCCGGCCCCGCGTTGTCGGAGCGGGCCGTTACCCTCGCCGCATGGCTCTCAACACGTCCGCCGAAGCGCCCGTGCCCGTCGGTGAGGTCTCGCGGCTCATCGGGGGGTGGATCGACCGGTTGGGGGCGGTCTGGGTCGAGGGGCAGATCACGCAGCTGTCGCGGCGGCCCGGGGCCGGAGTGGTATTCCTGACCCTGCGCGATCCGTCGTACGACATCTCGATCGGCGTGACCTGCTACCGGCAGGTGTTCGACGCCGTCGCCGACGTGGTCGGCGAGGGCGCGCGGGTCGTCGTGCAGGCCAAGCCGGAGTGGTACGCCCCGCGCGGCCAGCTCTCCCTGCGGGCCACCGAGATAAGGCCCGTGGGTGTCGGTGAGCTGCTCGCGCGGCTGGAGCGGTTGAAGAAGGCGCTGGCCGCCGAGGGGCTGTTCTCGGCGGAGCGCAAGAAGCCGCTGCCGTTCCTGCCACAGCTGATCGGGCTGGTGTGCGGGCGGGCCTCCGCGGCGGAGCGGGACGTGCTGGAGAACGCCCGGCACCGCTGGCCCGCCGTCCGCTTCGAGGTGCGCAACGTCGCGGTGCAGGGCGTGCACGCCGTCCCGCAGGTGGTGCAGGCCGTGAAGGAGCTCGACGAGCTGGCGGACGTGGACGTGATCATCGTCGCCCGAGGGGGCGGCAGCGTGGAGGACCTGCTGCCGTTCTCCGACGAGCAACTGGTGCGCGCGGTCGCGCAGTGCCGTACGCCCGTGGTGTCGGCCATCGGGCACGAGCCGGACAATCCCCTCCTCGATCACGTGGCCGACCTGCGTGCCTCCACACCGACGGACGCCGCCAAGAAGGTCGTCCCGGACGTGGGCGAGGAGTACGAGCGGGTGCGGATGCTGCGGGACCGGGCCCGGCGTTGTGCGCGGGCCCTGGTGGAGCGGGAGGAGCGCGGGCTCGCGCACGCCCTCGCCCGGCCCGCGATACAGGATCCGCACCGGATGGTCGACGAGCGGGCCGACCACGTGACCTCGCTGGTGGAGCGCTCGCGCCGGACCCTCGGTCACCTTCTCGACCGTGCCGACTCCGAGCTCACGCACACGCACGCACGCGTGGTGGCCCTCTCCCCCGCCGCCACCCTCAAGCGCGGGTACGCGGTGCTGCAGAAGGCCGACGGGCACGTGGTGCGGGATCCGGACGAGGTCGCGGCGGACGAGACGCTGCGGGCGCGGGTCAGCGAGGGCGAGTTCGTTGTCCGAGTCGACACATAGGGTGGGTGGATGACCAGCAAGGTGGCGGAAGAGGCGCTCGGGTACGAGCAGGCGCGGGACGAACTGATCGAGGTCGTACGGCGGCTGGAGGCGGGCGGCACGACGCTGGAGGAGTCGCTGGCCCTGTGGGAGCGCGGCGAGGAGCTGGCCAAGGTGTGCCGGCGCTGGCTGGACGGCGCTCGGGCCCGCCTGGACGCCGCTCTGGCCGAGGAGCAAGAGCCGGACGGGGACGACGTCCGGGAGGACGACGCATAGGGGCGCGAGCCGTTCTGCTGTGAAGCGGATCACCACGCCCTCACATTCGTTGAAACTTGAACCTCCCTTGGCGTACCTTCGGTGTCGTCAGCCGATCCGGACCGCGGTCCGGTACGGATCGAACGTCACCCCGAGGAAGATCCCGCATGTCTCTCGTGCTCGACCCCGCCGCCCAGGACCTGCTGTTCCGTGAGGCCCGCACCGCGAACACCTTCACCGACGAGCCGGTGACGGACGAGCAGGTGCAGGCGATCTACGACCTGGTCAAGTACGGCCCGACCTCAATGAACCAGTCGCCGCTGCGCGTCACGCTGGTCCGCTCCCCCGAGGCGCGTGAGCGTCTGGTGCAGCACCTGGCCGAGGGCAACCAGAAGAAGACCGCCGCCGCCCCGCTGGTCGCGATCCTCTCCGCGGACAACGAGTTCCACGAGGAGCTGCCGCACCTCTTCCCGCACTTCCCGCAGGCCAAGGACCTCTTCGCCGGCAGCCGTGAGGCCCGCGAGAAGAACGCCGCGCTGAACGCCGCCCTGCAGGCCGCCTACTTCATCATCGGCGTCCGTGCCGCCGGTCTCGCCGCCGGCCCGATGACCGGCCTCGACTTCGAGGGCGTCCGCAAGGAGTTCCTGGACGACGACCACACCCCCCTGATGGTCGTCAACATCGGCAAGCCGGGCGAGGACGCCTGGTTCCCGCGCTCCCCGCGCCTGGACTACGAGCAGGTCGTCACCACGGTCTGAGCGAACCCCGCATGCGAAGAGGCCCCCGGCGATCACCGTCGGGGGCCTCTTCGCATGCGGGTGTTCCGGTCACGACATCTTCAGGGCCTGCACCATCTCGGTCAGCTGCCGCAGGGAGCCGGTGCCCGCGACCACCGTCGTCGAGCCCTTGCCGGGCAGCACGAGGGCGTCGTAGCGGCCGCCGGTACAGCGCGTCCAGGTCCGGCCGTCGATGTCCTGGGTCGCCTTGGTCGCCTTGCCGCCCTGGGTGGCCTGGTCGATGAACTCCGACGGCTTCTGAGTCGACTGCTCGATCTGCACGTACTGACCGTCGGGGGCGTGGAAGCCCAGGTGCCAGGCGTCGTTGTTCGCGCCGTCGAAGCGCACGGACGTCGCCTTCCAGGTCCTGGGCAGACCCTCGGGCGCGGCCACCGGGTAGGCCGCGGCGCGGCGTGCCGTGAGCAGCTCGACGCGGTAGTCCACCCGCTTGATGTCGGGAGCCGAGTCGTCGTGGGGGATGAAGACGTAGATGAGCGCCGCCGCGATCCCGATGAGGCCCAGGGAGAGAATCATGTCCCGGACCGTCTTCTGCCTGCCGTTCGAACCTGCCACGTCCTCTATCGTCGCAGGTGCCCGGTCCGCTCATCCGTGGGGTCCCCTGCTCATTTTGTCGGACTGACGATAGAGTCGAGGGTCGAACCCTCATCCGGCCGTCGTCGTATCAGAAAGGTGCGCTCCGATGACCGAGCATCATCACTTGCCGTCCGAGCTCGAAGTTCCCAGCGAAGCCCCCGACCGCAACCTCGCCCTGGAGCTCGTCCGGGTGACCGAAGCCGCCGCGATGGCCGCGGGCCGCTGGGTCGGACGCGGCGACAAGAACGGCGCCGACGGCGCCGCCGTCCGCGCCATGCGGACCCTCGTCTCCACCGTGTCGATGAACGGCGTGGTCGTCATCGGCGAGGGCGAGAAGGACGAGGCGCCGATGCTCTTCAACGGGGAGCGCGTCGGCGACGGAACCGGCCCCGAGTGCGACATCGCCGTGGACCCGATCGACGGAACCACGCTGACGGCCAAGGGCATGCCGAACGCGATCGCCGTACTGGCGGCCGCGGACCGCGGGTCGATGTTCGACCCGTCCGCCGTCTTCTACATGGACAAGCTGGTCACCGGGCCCGAGGCGGCGGACTTCGTCGACATCGACGCGCCCGTGTCGGTGAACATCCGCCGGGTGGCCAAGGCCAAGCGGTCCACCCCGGAGGACGTGACGGTGGTGATCCTGGACCGGCCGCGGCACGAGGGGATCATCAAGGAGATCCGGGAGGCCGGGGCACGGATCAAGCTGATCTCCGACGGCGATGTCGCCGGGTCGATCTACGCGCTGCGCGAGGGCACCGGCGTCGACATGCTGCTGGGCATCGGCGGCACGCCCGAGGGGATCATCTCGGCCTGCGCCGTGAAGTGTCTCGGCGGCACGATCCAGGGCAAGCTGTGGCCCAAGGACGACGAGGAGCGGGCGCGGGCGATCGACGCCGGGCACGACCTGGACCGCGTGCTGATGACCGACGACCTGGTGGCCGGGGAGAACGTGTTCTTCGTCGCCACCGGGATCACCGACGGGGAGCTGCTGCGGGGTGTGCGGTACCGGTCGGAGACCGCGACGACCGACTCGATCGTGATGCGCTCGAAGTCGGGCACCGTCCGGCGGATCGCCTCCGACCACCGGCTGAGCAAGCTGCGGGCCTACAGCGCGATCGACTTCGACCGCGCCAAGTAGCGCGCTCCGGCCGGGATCGGCCGCCGAGCCGAGAAGTGGGCGCCCCCTGGTGCGGCAGGGGGCGCCCACTTCTCGTATGCACGGGTGCTATCCCGCCGCCGCTATACGGCCCTGCGCTCGCGCCGTCTTCTTCAGCTCCATCTCGCGGCGCCGCCGCCTGGCGAGCACCACGCGGCGCTCGGCGGCCGTGAGGCCGCCCCAGACGCCGTAGGGCTCGGGTTGCAGCAGGGCGTGCTCACGGCACTCGACCATCACCGGACAGCGGGCACAGACGCGCTTGGCCGCCTCCTCGCGGGACAGGCGTGCCGCGGTGGGCTCCTTGGAGGGGGCGAAGAACAGACCGGCCTCGTCCCGCCGGCACACCGCCTCGGTGTGCCAAGGGGCGTCCTGGTCCCTGACTGGCACTGGCACCCGCTGGGCCGGAACGGCAGCTACCTGCAGGGACGAATGCGGCGGTTGCAGCACGGTCTACTCCTGACGACGGCTTCGCGAGCGAGCGACGATGCAGCAAGCCCTACCCGCTGTGCGCACGCCTATGCACTGAGTTCCGAACCGCCCAAGTCACCCGTGATTCACATCCGTCAACGGTCCAGGTATTTGCGCAAACTCTTGTCGACCTTGTGCTGCACGCGATCGAGAATGTCCGCGACGAACCTGCCGCGCTTCGGTTTCGCCTCGACACTGCCCAGCACGGCCCAGCCGTCGACGTACACCACGGGGGCGTTGGCGTCGTCCGCGTCCAGCGATGCCACCTCGAAGCTGCCGAGCACCCCGCCGCCCGTGCCGCGCAGCGAGACGTTCTCCGGGACGCGGACCTCGACACTGCCGAAGACCGCGACCGCCTTGATCACGACCTGCTGGTACTCGAACAGCGCCTCGCTGAGGTCTATCTCCACGCTGCCGAAGACCGCGTACGCGTGGATACGGCGGCCGGCGCGCCGCCGGCCCCTGCGCACGGCGCTGCTGAGCACCGCCACCACATGGTCGTCGGCGTCGACCGGGACGCTGCCCAGCGGGGGCCGGTCGGGGGCGGCGGCGAAGGAGGGGGCGGCGCGGTGGCGGTGGGCGGCGGGCAGGTCCTGTACGAAGACCTCCAGCTCCCCGACCGTCTTGGCGGCGAGCACGCCCTCCACCCGCTCGGCGTGCTCGTCGGCGGTCAGGCGGCCTTCGGCGAGGGCCTCGCGCAGGAGGTCGGCGACACGGTCGCGGTCGGCGTCCGAGGCGCGCAGGCCGGCCGCCGAGGACGTCGGTTCGGTGTGCTTCTGAAGGTCCACGGCAGCAGCGTAGCGAAACGCGATAGATCGCGACTACCCCCCGACTGAGGACAACCTCACAAGCCCGCTGTCGGAGGCAGGTTCTACGCTGGTGGGCGCCCGCCAGTGTCGGCGGGCGGCCGTCTGTCGAGTGAGGAATGGGCTGCGATGCCTGAGTTCGCGTACACCGATCTGCTCCCCATGGGAGAGGACACCACCCCCTACCGGCTGGTGACCTCCGAGGGTGTCTCCACCTTCGAGGCCGACGGGCGGACGTTTCTCAAGGTGGAGCCGGAGGCGCTGCGCAAGCTCGCCGAGGAGGCCATCCACGACATCCAGCACTACCTGCGGCCCGCGCACCTCGCCCAGCTGCGGCGCATCATCGACGACCCCGAGGCGTCCGGCAACGACAAGTTCGTCGCCCTGGACCTGCTGAAGAACGCCAACATCGCCGCCGCCGGCGTGCTCCCCATGTGCCAGGACACCGGTACGGCGATCGTCATGGGCAAGCGCGGCCAGAACGTCCTCACGCAGGGCGGCGACGAGGCGGCCCTCTCGCGCGGCGTCTACGACGCGTACAAGAACCTCAACCTGCGCTACTCGCAGATGGCGCCGCTGACGATGTGGGAGGAGAAGAACACCGGCTCCAACCTCCCCGCCCAGATCGAGCTGTACGCCACCGACGGCGGCACGTACAAGTTCCTGTTCATGGCCAAGGGCGGCGGCTCCGCCAACAAGTCCTTCCTGTACCAGGAGACGAAGGCCGTCCTGAACGAGTCCTCCATGATGAGGTTCCTGGAGGAGAAGATCCGTTCGCTCGGTACGGCCGCCTGCCCGCCGTACCACCTGGCGATCGTCGTCGGCGGCACCAGCGCCGAGTACGCGCTGAAGACCGCCAAGTACGCCTCCGCGCACTACCTGGACGAGATCCCGGCCGAGGGCTCCGAGCTCGGGCACGGTTTCCGGGACAAGGAGCTGGAGCAGAAGGTCTTCGAGCTGACGCAGCGGATCGGGATCGGCGCGCAGTTCGGCGGCAAGTACTTCTGCCACGACGTACGGGTGGTGCGCCTGCCGCGGCACGGCGCGTCCTGCCCGGTCGCCATCGCCGTCTCCTGCTCGGCCGACCGCCAGGCGCTCGCGAAGATCACCCCCGAGGGCGTCTTCCTGGAGCAGCTGGAGACGGACCCGGCGCGCTTCCTGCCGGAGACGACCGACGAGCACCTGGACGAGGCCGACGTCGTGCGGATCGACCTGAACCAGCCGATGGACGACATCCTCGCCGAGCTCACCAAGTACCCGGTGAAGACCCGTCTCTCGCTCACCGGCCCGCTGGTCGTGGCCCGTGACATCGCGCACGCCAAGATCAAGGAGCGGCTGGACGCGGGCGAGGAGATGCCGCAGTACCTGAAGGACCACCCGGTGTACTACGCGGGTCCGGCGAAGACCCCCGAGGGCTACGCCTCCGGTTCCTTCGGCCCGACCACGGCCGGACGCATGGACTCCTACGTGGAGCAGTTCCAGGCCGCCGGCGGCTCCAAGGTCATGCTCGCCAAGGGCAACCGCAGCAAGCAGGTCACCGACGCCTGCGACGCGCACGGCGGCTTCTACCTCGGCTCCATCGGCGGTCCGGCGGCCCGTCTCGCCCAGGACTGCATCAAGAAGGTCGAGGTCGTCGAGTACGAGGAGCTCGGCATGGAGGCGGTCTGGAAGATCGAGGTCGAGGACTTCCCGGCGTTCATCGTCGTCGACGACAAGGGCAACGACTTCTTCCAGGACCCCGCGCCTCAGCCGACCTTCACGTCGATCCCCGTGCGCGGTCCCGGCCTGGCGTAGTGCCTTCGGGTGGCGGCGGGGATGGTTTTCGCCCCCGCCGCCCCTACCCGTTCCATCACCAGGGGCTCCGCCCCTTCGACCCCGCCAGGGACTCCGCGCCCTGAACCCCCGCGAGGCCGCTCGGCGTGGCACGCGGCAGTACCCGCCGGACGAACAAGCCGAACGACTTCTTCCAGGACTCCGCCCCGGCGCCGACGTTCACGTCCATTCCGGTCCGGGGGCCGGGCCTGGGCTAGTGCCTCGGGTGCGGCGGGACGGATCTCGCCCCCGCCGCCCCTACCCGTCCCGTCCCCAGGGGCTGCCGTCCCTTCGCCCCCGCCCGGGGCTCCGCCCCTGGACCCCTTCGGCCCCGAACGGGCCTCGTCCTCGAACGCCGGACGGGCCGACCAGCCGGTCCGGTGCGGGGACCGGGGCTGGGACGGGGCCCTTTCGGCGGAAGACCGTGACGGTTCGCCTCTGCGGGGAACAGTGGTCCCGTCGTGGACGCTGTGAGACGTGGAGGTGATCGTCGATGACCGACGAGCAGGAGCAGAGCGGGACCGGGTTCCGGATCGAGCACGACTCCATGGGGGAGGTCCGCGTCCCTGCGGACGCCAAGTGGCGGGCCCAGACGCAGCGTGCCGTGGAGAACTTCCCCGTCTCCGGACAGCGCATCGAGCGCGCCCACATCGAGGCGCTCGCCCGAATCAAGGGCGCGGCGGCGAAGGTGAACGGGCGGCTCGGGGTGCTCGACAAGGACGTCGCGGAGGCGATCCAGGAGGCGGCCGAGGAGGTCGCGCGGGGCGAGTGGGACGAGCACTTCCCGATCGACGTCTTCCAGACCGGTTCCGGCACCTCCTCGAACATGAACACCAACGAGGTCATCGCCACGCTCGCGACCGAGCGGCTCGGCCGGGACGTCCACCCCAACGACCACGTCAACGCCTCGCAGTCGTCCAACGACGTCTTCCCGTCCTCCATCCACATCGCCGCCACCGCCGCCGTCACCCGCGACCTGGTCCCGGCCCTGGAGCATCTCGCCGGCTCGCTGGAGCGCAAGTCCGAGGAGTTCGCGGACGTCGTGAAGTCGGGGCGCACGCACCTGATGGACGCCACGCCCGTCACCCTCGGCCAGGAGTTCGGCGGGTACGCGGCCCAGATCCGCTACGGCGTGGAGCGGCTGCACGCCTCCCTCCCCCGCCTCGCCGAGCTGCCCCTGGGCGGCACGGCCGTCGGCACCGGCATCAACACCCCGCCCGGCTTCTCGGCGGCCGTGATCGAGGAGGTCGGCCGCGTCACCGGGCTGCCGCTGACCGAGGCACGGGACCACTTCGAGGCGCAGGGCGCGCGGGACGGGATCGTCGAGACCAGCGGTCAGCTGCGGACCATCGCGGTCGGCCTGACGAAGATCGCCAACGACCTGCGCTGGATGTCCTCCGGGCCGCGCACCGGGCTCGCCGAGATCGCCCTGCCCGACCTGCAGCCCGGCTCGTCGATCATGCCGGGCAAGGTCAACCCGGTCATCCCGGAGGCGGTCCTCATGGTCGCCGCCCAGGTCATCGGCAACGACGCCACCGTCGCCACCGCCGGAGCGGCCGGCAACTTCGAGCTCAACGTCATGCTGCCGGTGATCGCCAAGAACGTGCTGGAGTCGATCCGGCTGCTCGCCAACGTCTCCCGGCTGCTCGCCGACCGGACCGTGGACGGCATCACCGCGAACCGGGAGCGGGCGCGCGAGTACGCCGAGTCCTCGCCGTCGGTCGTCACCCCGCTCAACAAGTACATCGGGTACGAGGAGGCGGCCAAGGTCGCCAAGAAGGCGCTGGCGCAGCGCAAGACGATCCGGCAGGTCGTCGTGGAGGGCGGTTACGTGGAGCGGGGGGACCTGACCGAACAGCAGCTCGACGAGGCGCTGGATGTCCTGCGTATGACGCGCCCGTAACCGTTCGCCGCCCCGGCGAGAACCGTGACGTGGAGCGCAGCGTCGTATGCCTGGGGCACCTAATATCTGTCCATGGCAGAGGGCGGAGCGGTGAGAGCGGAAGCGGCAGCGGGCACGTCGGCGGGTTTCTGGGAGCCCGGCAGCCAGATCCTGTGGCGGTACCGGGAGAACGCGGGCGAGCGTTTCCACATCGCCCGCCCCGTCACCGTCGTGCGGGACGACGCCGAACTGCTCGCCGTGTGGCTGGCGCCCGGCACCGAGTGCGTCAAGCCGGTCCTCGCCGACGGCACGCCCGTGCACGTCGAGCCGCTGCGGACGCGCTACACCAAGCCGCGGACCGTGCAGTACGACCGCTGGTTCGGCACCGGCGTGCTGAAGCTGGCCCGGCCGGGCGAGCCCTGGTCGGTGTGGCTGTTCTGGGAGCCGGGCTGGCGGTTCAAGAACTGGTACGTGAACCTCGAGACGCCGCTCGCCCGTTGGCACGGCGGCGTCGACTCCGAGGACCACTTTCTCGACATCTCGGTGCACCCGGACCGCAGTTGGCACTGGCGCGACGAGGACGAGTTCGCGCAGGCCCGGCGGGACGGGCTGATGGACGAGTCGGTGGCCGAGCGGGTGCGGCAGGCGGGCGAGTCCGCGGTGGAGGTGATCCGCGCCTGGGGGCCGCCGTTCAGCGAGGGCTGGCAGCACTGGCGCCCGGATCCGTCCTGGGCTGTACCTTCGTTGCCGGAGGACTGGGACCGTACGCCCGCGCACGTGTCCTCATGAGACCCTTGATGCGCCCCCGGTCCACAACCGTAGGATCGTCCTCCGCAACTTGATATCAAGGACCGGTGCGCAGAGCCGTCGTTGAGGGGTGGTGGCCGGGTGACGGATGGGCGTGCAGCAGCAACTCCCGGAGCATGCGCCGGGCTTGACCGAACGTCACCGAGGGGCGGCAGGACGTGAGCGAGGGGTACGAGGGCAACGCCGGAACGGACCGCCGACGGTTCGCCGGTGGCACAGGAACAGCCTCTGACCACGCGGGAATTCCGTTCCGGGGACACGTATTCCGGGTATCGGGATTCCTGCGGGACCAACTGCACGCACGACGTGCAGCCCCGGACGGACGGATTCAAGACGCGTGACGGAGTACCCCATCTCCTTCGAGCGCCCCGGCGCCGACCCTGCGGACGCCCGCGGGGCGGTTCTGCACACCCCGACGCAGGTGCCGGACGCGCCCATGGCCGCCTTACCCGCGCAGGCGCGCGCCGGAGAGACACCCTCGAAACCGAGTACGGCCACACCGTGCGGCAAGGGAAAGGAGCCGGCCTCGTCTGCCGACACCACGGGCCCGGGCCCCGAGCACTCCCAGCCTTCCGCCGTGGAGCCCGACACGCACCGTCCGCGGCCCGTGCCCGAATCCGTTCCGGACCGGCCCGACACCGAGCAGGACCGGCCGCAGAGCGGCGGCCCCGAGCGCCGCAAGGGCCAGGGGCTCGCGCCGGGCCGGCCCACGCCCATGCGCCGGGACGGCGACCGGCTGCGGTTCGTCGGGGCGGCGACGCGGCGGATCGCCCGCGGCATCGACCTGGACGAGATCGTCATGGGCCTGTGCCGGGCGACCGTACCGACGTTCTCGGACGCGATCCTGGTCTATCTGCGTGATCCGCTGCCCGTCGGCGACGAGCGGCCCACCGGTCCGCTGCTGCTGCGGCTGCGCCGCACCGACCGCATCCCGGCCGAGCGGGACAGCGAGGGCGCCGGTTTCTCGCCCGCGCTCCAGCCCGAGCCCGCGGAGCTCACCGAACTCGACTCGCTCGGCGCCGAGCTGTGCGAGGTGCGGCCGGGCAGCGCGCTCGCCGAGGTGCTGCGCGGTGTCCGTCCGGTCTTCACGGACGCGCCCGCGGCCCACGCCGCGCTGCCCGAGCTGCTCGGGGAGGGCGGGGAGTCGCTGGTGCCCGGCGGCCAGCGCTCGATCCTCGCCCCGCTGCGCGGTCGGCGCCGGGTGATCGGCGCCGCGCTGTTCCTGCGACGGCCGGAACGCCTGGCCTTCGAGGCCGACGACCTGCTGGTCGCCGCCCAGCTGGCCACGCACAGCGCGCTGGGCATCGACAAGGCGGTGCTGTACGGCCGTGAGGCGTACATCGCCGACGAGCTGCAGCGCACCATGCTCCCGGAGCACCTGCCGCGGCCCACGGGCGTGCGGCTGGCCTCCCGCTACCTCCCGGCCGCCGAGACGGCGCGGGTCGGCGGCGACTGGTACGACGCGATCCCGCTGCCGGGCAGCCGGGTGGCGCTGGTGGTGGGCGACGTCATGGGTCACTCCATGACCTCGGCGGCCATCATGGGCCAGCTGCGCACCACGGCACAGACGCTCGCCGGCCTGGACCTGCCACCGCAGGAGGTGCTGCACCACCTCGACGAACAGGCGCAGCGGCTGGGCACCGACCGCATGGCGACCTGCCTCTACGCCGTCTACGACCCGGTCTCGCACCGCATCACCATCGCCAACGCGGGCCATCCGCCTCCGGTGCTGCTGCACCTGGGCGGGCGGGCCGAGGTGCTGCGGGTGCCGCCGGGCGCGCCGATCGGCGTCGGCGGGGTCGACTTCGAGGCCGTGGAACTGGACGCGCCCGCCGGCGCGACCCTGCTGCTTTACACCGACGGTCTGGTGGAGTCCCGGCTGCGGGACGTCTGGACCGGGATAGAGCAGCTGCGGGAGAAGCTGGCCGCCACCGCGCAGCTGACGGGGCCCGACCATCCGCCGCCGCTGGAGGCGCTGTGCGACGAGGTCCTGGACATGCTCGGGCCGGGTGACCGCGACGACGACATCGCGCTGCTCGCGGCCCGCTTCGACGGGATCGCGCCCAGTGACGTCGCGTACTGGTTCCTGGAACCGGAGGACGCGGCGCCCGGGCGGGCGCGGCGGCTCGCGCGCCGGGCGCTGTCCCGGTGGGGCCTGGAGGAGCTCAGCGACTCCGTCGAGCTGCTGGTCAGCGAGGTCGTCACCAACGCGGTGCGCTATGCCTCGCGGCCGGTGACGCTGCGGCTGCTGCGCACCGACGTGCTGCGGTGCGAGGTGGGCGACGACGTGCCCCAGCTGCCCCGGCTGCGGCAGGCCCGCGCGACCGACGAGGGTGGACGCGGTCTGTACCTCGTCAACCGGCTGGCCCGGCGGTGGGGCGCGACCCGGCTGAGCACCGGCAAGGTCGTGTGGTTCGAACTGAGCAAGACCGCGCCGTAGGAAGCCTGAGGAAGACCGAAGGGAGGGCCGCCCGGTGCATACCGGGCGGCCCTCCCTTCGCGCTGCTACGGCCGGCCGTTGGGATTCAGCGGATTGTCGATGTTCCCGTTGGTCGGCGTCCCCGTCGGTGTCTGCGTCGGGGTCTGGGTGGGTGTCTGCGTCGGGGTCTGGGTCGGCGTCTGCGTGGGTGTCTGTGACGGCGACTGGGACGTCGGCGCCTGGCTCGACGGCGTCTGCGACGGGGTCTGGGTCGGCGTCTGCGAGACCGTCGGCGTGTACGTCGGCTGGACCGCCGCGCCCTGGTCGGTCTCCAGGTCGAACTTCAGGCCCGTCTGGGAGACACCGAACATGTAGGCCGCCCAGATCTGCGCCGGGAACCCACCGCCGTTGACGCGCGGGTAGCCGCCCGCCTTGTACATCGAGACCTGGGCCCCGTTCTTCTTGGACTCGCCGAACAGGCCCACCGAGGTGACCAGGTCGGGCGTGTACCCGCTGAACCAGGCAGAGCGGTTCTCGTCGGAGGTGCCGGTCTTGCCGGCGACCTTGCGCCCGTCGCGGTTGGCGTTGTCCCGGACCGAGATCTTGGCCGTACCGTCGTCGACCACGCCGGTCAGCACGGAGGTGACGGAGTCGGCGGCGTTGCGGTCGATGACCTGCCCGCCGATCGGGTTCGGCAGGTCGACCGTGCGCCTGCTGTTCTCGACCGACTTGATGATGGACGGGGTGACCTTCTTGCCGTGGTTGTCGAGGGTCGCGTAGACGCCGGCCATCTGCAGCGGGCTGGCGCCCATCGTGCCGAGGGTCTGCGCGGGCACGGCCTTGAGGTCGGCGGTGTCCATGCCCAGCCGGCTCGCCACCTTGAGCACCTTGTCCATGCCCACGTCGACGCCCATCTGCGCGAAGACGGAGTTGACGGAGTAGTTCATCGCCGTCTGGACGGTGATGGGCCCGTAGTCGTGGTCGTCCTCGTTCTGCGGGGCGAAACCGACCTTGACGCCCTTGTCCACGACCGGGCGCTTGCTGGTGCCGTCGTACATCGTGTTGGCGGTGATCGGCTTGCCGGTCTGGGTCTGAGCGGCCTCGTCGAAGGCGGCCGCGAGGATGACCGGCTTGAACGTCGACGCTGGCTGGTAGTCCACGCGGGTCGCGTTGTTGCGGTAGTGCTGGTAGTAGCTCTTGCCGCCGTACATCGCGACGACCGCGCCCGTCTTGGGGTTGACCGACACCGCGCCGGCCTGGACGTCGGCGTCCACCGAGCGCTTCTTCGGATCGAGCTTGCTGGTCAGCTGAGACTTGGCGGCCTTCTCCAGCGCGGTCTGCTTCTTCTTGTCGATGTTGAGCGTGATCGTCCAGCCGCCCGCGTCCACGAGATTCAGGGCGTCGTTGACGTTGTCGGCGCTGCCCTGCGCGACCAGCTGCTTGGCGAGCTGGTTGTTGGCGGCGTTCACCAGGTAGCCGACCTGGCCGTCCATGCCGGGCGCGGCCTTGGGCGCCTTCGGCTTCGGGAACGTCATCTTGTCGCGCTCGGCCTTGTCCAGCCAGCCCTGTCCGACCATGTTGTCGAGGACGTAGTTCCAGCGGGCCTGCACCAGGCGCCGGCCGGTGTCGGAGGCGATCGCCCAGTCGTACTGGTTCGGCGCCTGGAGCAGGGCGGCGAGGTAGGCGCCCTGCCGGACCGAGAGCTTCTCGGCGTCGACGCGGTAGTAGGCCTGCGCGGCGGCCTGGATGCCGTAGGCGCCGCGGCCGTAGTAGCTGGTGTTGATGTAGCCGGCGAGGATGTAGTCCTTGGACTTCTCCCGGTCCAGCTTCAGCGAGATGACCAGTTCCTTCAGCTTGCGCGAGACGGTCTGGTTCTGGGTGAGGTAGTAGTTCTTGACGTACTGCTGGGTGATGGTCGAACCGCCCTGCGCGCCCTTGCCGGACAGGGTGTTCAGCAGACCGCGGGCGGTGCCCTTGAGGTCGATGCCGTTGTCCTTGTAGAACGTCTTGTTCTCGGCGGCGACGAAGGTCTTCTGGACGCTCTTGGGCACCTTGGACAGCGGCACGATCTCGCGGTTGCGCTTGCCGTCGCGGGTGAGGAGCGAGCCGTCGCTGTACTTGTAGACGTTGCTTTGCAGCGTCGCGTCGGCATTGCCCTTGGGAATGTCGATCATCATGTACAGCACGACGAAGGCGCCCATGCCGAGCAGGCACACGCCGAGGAAGCCGCCGACGATCTTCTTCCAGGTGAAGAGCCGGCGTATGAAGCTCTTGCCGTCCTTGCCCTTGCCCGCGCCCGCGGCGGCACGGCCCGCTTTGCCCTTGGCGGCGCGCCGAGCTGCGGCGCGGCCGCCCTCGACCGGACCGCCCTCGACCGTGCCGACCGACGCCGGGCCGGCCGGGCGGGTGGGCGCCGCCGTGCCGGACGAGCGCGTGGGGGGCGCCGCGCGGCGGCCACCGCGCTGTCGCGCTCTTCTCTCTTCCGCTCGTCCCATGAGTCCGTTCCGCTCCGCTTCGTTCATGTGTGCTCATGTGTCACACAGGTTCGCCGCACAGGTCAGCTCAGAAAGCTAACACTGGGAGATGTGCCAAAGGTCCGTCGTTCCCGCCTTTTGCGGACGTGACAATCAGCACCCACCCCAACGGAACCGACGGATACGGGCCGCCCGGGGTTGCCCGACCAGGCGAAGCGATACCACCTCGACACCTGGGGCCCTTGTTGCAGAACCATGACAATCGACCGCCACCAGGGCGGCCGCACAGCGCGCCATGATCTACACACAGCGCGTATACACAAGGCGTATACACCCCGTGTACAGTCCTTGGCATGTCCATCGGTCACACCCTTCTGGGACTCCTGGAGTCCGGGCCCCGCCACGGTTACGACCTCAAGCGGGCCTTCGACGAGAAGTTCGGTCACGACCGGCCGCTGCACTACGGCCAGGTCTACTCGACGATGTCCCGGCTGCTGAAGAACGGCCTCGTCGAGGTCGACGGCATCGAGCCGGGCGGCGGCCCCGAGCGCAAGCGCTACGCCATCACCGACGCCGGGGTCACCGACGTGGAGCGGTGGCTCGCGACGCCGGAGGCGCCGGAGCCGTATCTGCAGTCGACGCTCTACACCAAGGTCGTCCTCGCGCTGCTCACGCACCGCGACGCCGCCGACATCCTCGACACCCAGCGCGCCGAGCACCTGCGCATGATGCGGATCCTCACCGACCGCAAGCGCAGGGGCGACCTCGCCGACCAGCTCATCTGCGACCACGCCCTGTTCCACCTCGAGGCCGACCTGCGCTGGCTGGAGCTCACCGCCGCGCGCCTCGACAAACTCGCCGAGGCGGTGACCAAGTGACTCCCGACGGTTCCCTGCTGGTCGCGGACGACCTGCACAAGGCGTACGGCCCGACCGTGGCCCTCGACGGCGCCGAGTTCTCCATCCACCCGGGCGAGGTCGTCGCCGTCATGGGCCCCTCCGGGTCCGGCAAGTCGACGCTGCTGCACTGCCTCGCCGGGATCGTGCCGCCCGACTCGGGGTCGATCCTCTACAACGGGCGCGAGATGGCGACCATGAGTGACGCCGAGCGCAGCGCCCTGCGGCGCTCGGAGTTCGGGTTCGTCTTCCAGTTCGGCCAGCTGGTGCCTGAGCTGACCTGCGTCGAGAACGTCGCGCTGCCGCTGCGGCTCAACGGCACCTCCCGCAAGGAGGCCGAGCGGGCCGCGCTCACCTGGATGGAGCGGCTTGAGGTCGACGACCTCGGCAAGAAGCGGCCCGGCGAGGTCTCGGGCGGTCAGGGCCAGCGCGTCGCGGTGGCGCGGGCGCTGGTGACCGACCCGCGGGTGCTGTTCGCCGACGAGCCCACGGGCGCGCTCGACTCGCTCAACGGCGAGCGCGTGATGGAACTGCTCACGGACGCCGCGCGGTCCACCAACGCGGCCGTGGTGCTGGTCACGCACGAGGCGCGGGTGGCCGCGTACTCGGACCGCGAGATCGTCGTACGGGACGGCAAGTCCCGGGACATGGAGCGCGTCGTATGACCTTGCGGGGGTGGGCCAAGGACTTGGCCATGGGGGTGCGGTTCGCCTTCGCCGGCGGCCGCGAGGGCTGGGTACGGGCCCTGCTGACGGCGGTCGGCGTGGGGCTCGGCGTGGCCCTGCTGCTGCTGACGACCGCCATTCCCAGTGCGTTGTCCGCGCGTGACCGGCGCGGCAGCGACCGGGACGACTTCACGTACAGCGGCAAGGTGCTGCCGAAGGCAGACGACACGCTGATCGTCGCCAAGACGGACACCACCTTCCGCAGCGACGACATCCGCGGCCGGCTGCTGCAGCCCGACGGCGCGAAGGCACCGCTGCCGCCCGGCGTGGGGAAGTTCCCCGCGAAGGGCGAGATGGTGGTCTCGCCCGCGCTGCGCAAGCTGCTGGAGTCCGGCTCGGGCAAGCTGCTGCGCGAACGCCTGCCGTACCGGATCAGCGGCACGATCGGGCACGCCGGGCTGATCGGGCCCGCCGAACTCGCCTACTACGCGGGCGCCACCGGCCTGGAGGACCACCTGGCCGGCGGGTACGTCGAGCGCATCGACTACTTCGGCCCGTCCCAGGGACACCAGCAGGACGAACTGGACCCGGTGCTGCTCCTGCTCATCATGATCATCTTCGTGGTGCTGCTGCTGCCGGTGGGCGTGTTCATCGCGGCGGCCGTGCGCTTCGGCGGTGAGCGCCGCGACCGGCGGCTCGCGGCCCTGCGGCTGGTCGGCGCGGACGGCCGGATGGCCCGCCGGATCGCGGGCGGCGAGGCCCTCGCCGGGGCCCTGCTGGGGCTCGTCCTGGGCACCGTCTTCTTCCTGGTGGGGCGGCAGCTCGCGGCCCTGCTGGTGGTGCGGGACATCAGTGTCTTCCCCAGCGACCTCAACCCCGCGCCCGCGCTCGTCGCGCTGGTCGCCGTCGCCGTTCCGGCCGCCGCCGTCCTGGTGACGCTGTTCGCGCTGCGCGGGGTGGTCATCGAACCGCTCGGCGTGGTCCGTACGGCGAAGCCGCCGCGCCGCCGGCTGTGGTGGCGGCTGCTGCTGCCGCTGGGCGGTCTGGCGCTGCTCTACCCGATGATGGGCAAGGGCAACTCAAACGGGAACTTCAACGAGTGGATGGTGATCAGCGGCACCGTGCTGCTGCTGGTCGGCGTCACCGCGCTGCTGCCGTGGCTCGTCGAGGCCGTGGTGGCCCGGCTGGACCCGGGCGCCGTGTCCTGGCAACTGGCCGTGCGCCGCCTGCAGTTGAGCAGCGGCTCGGCGGCCCGCATGGTCAACGGCATCGCCGTCGCGGTGGCCGGCGCGATCGCGCTGCAGATGCTGTTCGCCGGCGTCGAGCACGACTACGTCAAGTCCACCCGTGCCGACCTGAACCGGGCCCAGATGGAGATGTCCCTGCACGGTGACGTCCCGCTGTCCGAGGCCGGCCGGCGGCTGGCGAAGACCGAGGGGGTGCGCCGCGCGACGGCCCTGTCGCTGGGCGCGGCCGGCAACGTCCCGAAGGATCCGGACGACTCGGTGGAGGTGGCCGTCGGCTCCTGCGCGGAACTCGGCCAGGTGGCGCGGCTGGCCTCGTGCCGGGACGGCGACATCTTCCGGGTCGTCGGCGCCCACTACGACTCCACGTCGCCGAAGCTGCTCAAGGCGGGCAGGACCCTCTACTTCGACCCGGCCTACAGCGGGTCGACGAGCCACACGGTCGCCTGGAAGGTGCCCGCCGGTCTGAAGACCGCGGGGCCGCGGAAGGACCCGACCGGCTACGAGCGCGGCGGTTTGCTCATCACGCCCAAGGCGCTCCCCTCGGCCACCACGGCCGGCTTCGTGCGGAAGGTGTACGTCTCGCTGGACCCGTCGGTCTCCGACGCCCGTGAGTACGCGCGCAACTCCGCCGCGGCCATGGACCCGCTGGCGGACGTGTACGCGCTGACGTCGGGCAGGGTGAACCTGCAGTTCCGCTCCATCCGCACCGGCCTGTTCGTCGGGGCCACCTGCGTCCTGGTGCTGATCGGGGCGAGTCTGCTGGTCTCCCAGCTGGAGCAACTGCGGGAGCGCAAGAAGCTGCTGTCGTCGCTGGTCGCCTTCGGCACCCGGCGGCGCACGCTGAGCCTGTCGGTGCTGTGGCAGACGGCGATCCCGATCGCGCTCGGTCTGCTGCTGGCGTCGGCCGTCGGGCTGACGCTGGGCGCGGTGCTGCTGCGGATGACCGGCGAGACCGTGCGGGTGGACTGGGCGAGCGTGCTGTCCATGACGGGCATCGGCGCCGCGGTGGTCATCGCCGTGACCGTGCTCAGCCTGCCGCCACTGCTGCGGCTGATGCGCCCGGACGGTCTGCGCACCGAGTAGTACGCGTGCCCCGCAAGGCCCCTCCCCCGCGCCGGGGAGGGGCCCGGCCCGTTCACAGGCTGTGCTGCCCCACCACCCGCCGTACCTGCGCGAACAGCATGCCGACGTTGACGGACTTGCGGCACACGACGACCGCCACGACGTCCTGCTGCTGACTCATCCGCACGAACAGGTGGGTGACGTTGTCGCTGTTGACGAGGACCTCCTGGAAGAAGTGGGTCTCGTCGCCGCTCTGCCCCCGGCGTTCCTTCCACAGGTCCTCGATCATCAGGACGGTTCGGCCCTGGAACAGGTCGAGCGTCGCGCCCGCCAGCAGGTCCAGGACCTCCGGAGGGTGATTGTCGACCGTCTCGTACGCCAGCAGCATGCCGGTGGCCATGTCGACGACACCCGACGCGACACAGTCGGGGGCCTCGGTGCGCAGGGATTTGACCAGGCTCATCACCTGGTCCGAGAAACCGGCGTTCATACGCTTCGTCGCCATCCTTTCAGACTCCTTCTGCTGTCCTGCTCATGAGGATCGAACCGATCCGGTCCAGGGCGGGCTGGGTCGCCAGGTGCAGCCGGTCGACGTCCATGCCCTCGTCACCGAGGACGATCATGAGAGCCGTGTCACCCACCGCGTAGAAGGCCGCGCAGCCGTGGCTTCCGTACGTCACGGTCTGGCGCAGGGCGCCGCGGGCGGTCGCCTGGGCGGTACGGCGGGCCAGGCCCAGGCCTGCCGCGGCGAGCGCGGCCAGACCTTCCGGGTCGATCGAGTCGGCGGTGTCGGCCGCGATGAGCAGGCCGTCGGCCGCGGCGACCGCGGTGTCGGTGATGCCGGTCACCTGCTCCCGTAGACCGCGCATCTCGAGCGCCAGGGCTTCGTGATCCATGTACTCAACTCCCGTGATTTCTCTGGTCTTTGTTCATCTCGTGGTGCCGTTGCGAAGCCGGAAGAAGCCGCCCGGCCTGCGGCGCGGCAGGTCCGCCGGGCCGGGCGGTTCGGGTGGGGGCGGAGTGGGAGGCGGCGGTACGCGGTGCCGTACGCCCTCGGCAGGGGTGCGGACCGGGATGGGAGCGGGCGTCGGGGGGCAGGTCAGCAGTCCCTCGGCGAGCATCCGGGCGAGTTCGACGGTGACGGTGTAGACGCCGCGGGCGGTGCGGAAGGCGAGGTCGCGGGCGGTGCGGCGGCCGTCGGCGTGGGCGAGGACGTCCCGCCGCAGTTCGGTGAGCGGGCCCTCGTACCCCGCCACGGGCAGCGGCCGTTCCCGGTCCGGGTGGACGGGGTACGGCAGGGTGGCCAGGGCGGCGAGCTTGCGGCTCGCCTCCTCCAGCAGCCGCACGGAGGACTCACCGACCGGTACCGGGGCGGGCGGTTCCAGTCCGGCGGGGCCGCTCTCGCAGCCGTCGATCCGTCCGGCGATGACCGCGAACACCGCGTCCTGCAGCGCCATCGCGCACACCACCCGCAGCTGGGCGGCGCCCGTGTAGCCGTGCGCGATCAGCCCGGTCACCGGCCAGCGCGCGCCGCCGGCCTCGCGGACCAGCGCCGCCCACTGCTCACCGCTCACCCGTCCGGAGCGCAGCAGCAGGGCCTCTGGTCCGGGCGCGCCGGGTGTCTCCACGGCGACGACGAGTCCGTTGCGCAGATGGAAGGTCCCGCCGGGCACCCCGGACACCCTCAGCTCGCCGGTCAGCCCCTCGCGCCCACAGGCGGCCAGGGACCGCGCCAGCAGGTCGTAGCCCGACATCACGCTCCTCGCCCGCCGCAGCCGTCTCGCACATACGCCTGACGCGTAGCGCTGAGGGGGGAAGATTTATCAGCCGGAGCGCATATTCCGGACGGAGATTTCCGACCTGTCGCTCAATGGCGGAAGTTGGACCGAGGGTCCGCGCAATTGGCTTTGTTCGGCGTTCATTTGATCGAACGCGAAGGGGATTCGGAGCGGGTCGGCGGTCAGGCTCCGGCCTTGTCGTGGGCGTCGCCGGGGGCTGCGCCCCCGGACCCGGCTTCGGCCTGGACGGTCTCGTCCTCGATCGCCGGACGGGCTTCGGGCGCGTCGGCGTCTTCCGGCTCCGTCCCTCCGGTCCCGTCCGTCTCGTCGGTCTCGCCCGCGGAATAGGCCCGCAGGTAGCCGACCACCGTGTTCGTCACCGCCACCAGCGGTACGGCCACCACGGCGCCGCCGATGCCCGCCACCATGCCGCCCGCGGCGACCGTCAGGACCACCGCGAGGGGGTGGACGCGTACCGCGCGGCCGAGGATGAAGGGCTGCAGGATGTGCCCCTCGATCTGCTGCACGGCGAGGACCACGACCAGGGTCATCACCGCGGTGAAGACGCCCTGGGTGACCAGTGCGACGACCACCGCCAGCGCGCCGGAGGCCACCGCGCCGACCAGGGGGATGAAGGAGAACAGGAAGATGAAGACGGCCAGCGGGACCGCCATGGGGACGTCGAGGAAGTAGATGCCGAGGCCGATGAAGACGGCGTCGATGAGGGCGACGAGGACCGTGCCGCGGACGTAGGCGGTCAGGGTGCGCCAGGCCCGCGGGCCCGCGCCGGCGACGCCCGGGCGGGCCGCCGCGGGGACCAGCTTCAGGAACCACTCCCAGATGCGCCGGCCGTCGTAGAGCAGGAAGAGGGTGGAGAAGAACGTCAGCAGGATGCCGGTGAGGGCCTCGACGACGACCTGGACGCCCTCCAGGCCCGCCGAGGTGATCTGGTCGGTGTTGGCGCCGACCGCGTCCCTGAGATTCTTGGCGATCTGGTTGATCTGCTTCTCGGTGACGTGGAAGGGGCTCTTCAGCAGCCAGTTGCGCAGATCGTCGATGCCGTTCTGGATCTGGTCGGAGAGCGTGTCGATGTTCTCCATGACCTGCCAGGTCACGAACCAGCCCAGGAGCCCTATGACGATGAAGCCGAGGATCGCGGTGAGGGCGGTGGCGGGGCCGCGCGGGACGCCGTAGCTCTTCAGGCGGGCCACGGTGGGCTGCAGCAGCGCGGTGATGAGCAGGGACACGACGAACGCGAAGACGACGAGCTGTACGGCGCTGATGACCCGCATCAGCACCCAGACGGTGCCCGCGAGCACCAGCAGCCGCCAGCCGGCCTCGGCGGCGACACGCACGCCCCAGGGCACGGCCTGGGCGGGGTCGGGGCGCACCGGGACGACGACGGCCTGGGGCACCTCGTCCGCCACGGGCTCCTGAGCCGCGCGCACCGGACGCCGACGGGACGGCGGCCCGATCTCGGACTCCTCCCGCTCCACCTCGGCGCGGCGTTCGTCCAACAGCTCGCCGACCTCCGTCAGCCCTGCGCCGAGCCGGCCGAGCCACCCTGGTACTCGCGACATGATCCGTCCTCTTCCCCCGAGTCCCCGGGTGATGCCACTACTCCCCCCTGGAGTCGTTCGGGTCCGACCGTACAGTGCGAAAGCCCCTCCCCCTAGGACGGGGAGGGGCTGCGCGGGGTTGAGAGGTGAGGCGGTGAGCCTCGCCGGCTCAGTACCAGTGGTTGGCGACCCAGAAGGACTGGGCCTCGCACGGGCTGCCGTAGCGGCTGTTCATGTAGTTCAGGCCCCACTTGATCTGGGTGGCCGGGTTGGTCTGCCAATCGGAGCCGGCCGTGGAGTACTTCGAGGCGGGCAGTGCCTGGAAGAGACCGTAGGCGCCGGAGGAGGCGTTGACCGCGTGGTAGTTCCAGCTGGACTCGTGGTCCACGATGTAGCTGAAGCACTGGAACTGGTTGCCCGGGACCATCTGCCGGGCCATCGCCTGGATCTCGGCGACCGTGTACGAGCTCTGGACCGGGAAGTCGGCGCTGCTGCGGCTGGCGGTCTGCTTGGCCTCGGCGCGCTCCTTGGCTTCCTTGGCGGCCTTCTCCGCCGCCGCCTTCTTGGCGATGGCGGTGTCGGCGGCGGCCTTGCGGGCGGCCGCCTCGGCGTCCTTCTTGGCGCTCGCGTCGGCCTGGATGGCCTGCGCGTCGGCCTGCTGCGTCAGGGAAGCGGTCTGCACCTGGGCCTGCTGACCCGTGGGTATGTCCGCGAGCAGCGTGGTGTCGGCGGCCGTCGGCTCGGCGTCGTTGTTCTGCGCGACGCTGCCCGAGGCAACTCCGACGACGCTTCCGACGGCGGTGACCGCGGTGGCCGAGGCCACTGCGAATCCCCGGACCGAAATCCGGCTCACACGGTTTCCTTCCAGCATCGCCCGCTTCGGTGACCCTGGCGGACGCAATCGTGCCCCTGGCGCTGGCCTCCCAACTACGGGGTCACGGGAGACACGGGCCCGGTGGGCAACTCCCGCTCGGGGAGCGCCGGTGGTGCTCGGGCGGCATACGACGACGCTATGGAGTTGGCTGTGGTGCTTCTGTGGTGCCGTACCGCTGGGGGTACAGGTGTGTCGCATGCGGGGCCTGACAGGAATGAGACTCTGCCGTACGCGGACGCCGGGTGGCAATTCCGAGTTGCGTGTGAAAGCTCACATGCCGTTTGCCCCGGGGGATTTCACGGAACAGCACAACGCGAAGGCGCCGCCCCGCTAGGCTCTCGGCCTTTACGGGACGGCGCCAACTGGTGCGGAATCGGTCAGATTTGGCCGTCTTCCAGCATTTCGGTCACAAGTGCCGCGATCTGGGACCGCTCGGACCTCGTCAGGGTCACGTGCGCGAAGAGCGGATGACCCTTCAGCTTCTCCACGACAGCGACGACACCGTCGTAGCGCCCGACACGCAGATTGTCCCGCTGCGCCACGTCATGGGTGAGAACCACCCGCGAATTGGCGCCGATTCGGGACAGAACGGTCAGCAGGACGTTCCGTTCCAGCGACTGTGCCTCGTCCACGATGACGAACGCGTCGTGCAGCGAGCGTCCGCGGATGTGGGTGAGCGGCAGAACCTCCAGCATCCCGCGGGAGGTGACCTCCTCGATGACCTCGCGGCTGGTGACCGCGGAGAGGGTGTCGAAGACCGCCTGCGCCCAGGGGCTCATCTTCTCGGCCTCGGAGCCCGGCAGATAGCCGAGTTCCTGCCCGCCCACCGCGTACAGCGGACGGAAGACCATCACCTTCTGGTGCTGGCGGCGCTCCAGGACCGCTTCGAGGCCGGCGCACAGCGCGAGCGCCGACTTGCCGGTGCCGGCCCGGCCGCCCATGGACACGATCCCGACGTCCGGGTCGAGGAGCAGGTCGAGTGCGATCCGCTGCTCGGCGCTGCGTCCCTTGATGCCGAACGCCTCCCGGTCGCCGCGCACCAGCCGGACGTTGCCCTCGGCCGTGACCCTGCCGAGTGCCTTGCCGCGCTCGGAGTGGATGGTCAGACCGGTGTGCACGGGCACGTCGGACATCTCGGGGACGTAGACGTGCCCTTCCTCGAAGAGGATGTCCACCTGTTCGGCCGGCAGGGTCAGTTCGGACATTCCGGTCCAGCCGGAGGAGTCCGTGATGGCGAGCTCGGCGCGGTATTCCTCGGCGAGGAGACCGACGGAGGAGGCCTTGATCCTGAGCGGCAGGTCCTTCGACACGACGGTGACGTCGAACCCCTCGGCCTGCAGATTGCGGGCGACCGCGAGGATACGGGAGTCGTTGTCCCCCAGGCGGTAGCCGGTCGGCAGAACGCTGGGGTCCGAGTGGTTGAGCTCGACACGAACGGTCCCGCCGAATTCCCCGATCGGGATGGGGGCGTCGAGGCGGCCATGCTTCACCCGGTAGTCGTCGAGCAGGCGCAGGGCCTGCCGGGCGAAGTAGCCGAGTTCGGGATGGTGCCGCTTCGCCTCCAGCTCCGTGACCACCACGATGGGGAGCACGACCTCGTGCTCCTCGAAGCGGGTCAGGGCGTTCGGGTCGGCCAGCAGGACGCTGGTGTCGAGAACATAGGTGCGCCGGTCTGGCTTGTGGCGCTTTGTGCTGGTCACCACGGAAGGACGTACCCCCTCGGATGAGGTCGGGGAGCGACGGAGTGGAGCTGGACCGGTCGACGGCCGCGATGCACGGGCCGAGGACCGGCCCTCCGCCTTGTCTTCCGTGCTGGAACCGCACGGTCGGGCTGGTGCAAAGGGCCTCCCGGGCGGACGGCCCCGTGCCGTCCGCTGAGATCCGACACCCGTGGTTCGGGCATCGACCTGACTGGCTTATGCCCTCGAACACGCGTCACCATGCCGACACTCACCACGGCGCCCCGGTGAACTCCTTGTTACACGCGCCCCAATGTGGGTAGGGCGGTCAGCCTCCGTAGCGCCGGTGTCGCGCCGCGTAGTCGCGCAGGGCCCGCAGGAAGTCGACCTTGCGGAAGGCCGGCCAGAAGACTTCGCAGAAGTAGTACTCGGAGTGCGCGGTCTGCCACAGCATGAAGCCGGACAGCCGCTGCTCGCCGCTGGTGCGGATGACGAGGTCGGGGTCTGGCTGGGCGCCGGTGTAGAGGTGGCGGCCGATCATGTCGATGTCGACGGCCTCCGCGAGGTCCTCCATGGAGGTGCCCTTCTCGTGGGCGTCGAGGAGCATCGAGCGCACGGCGTCCGCGATCTCCTGGCGGCCGCCGTAGCCGATGGCCACGTTGACGAGTATCCCGTCGACGTGGGCGGTGGTCTCCTCGGCCTCCTTGAGCGTCGTCTGCATGTTCGACGGCAGCAGGTCGGGGGTGCCCACGTGGTGCACCCGCCAGCGGCCGTCGGCGGCCAGGGTGCGGACGACGTCCTCGATGATGCCGAGGAGCGGGCCGAGTTCCTCCTGAGGGCGGTCGAAGTTGTCCGTCGACAGCAGCCACAGGGTGACGACCTCGACGTCCGTCTCGCTGCACCAGCCGAGGAATTCCTCGATCTTCTCGGCACCGGCGCGGTGGCCGTGCACGGTGGTGGAGCCCGAGGCCTTCGCCCAGCGCCGGTTGCCGTCCATGATGACGCCGATGTGCTTGGGCACCTGAGCGTGGTCCAGGTGGCCTTCCACCCGGCGCGCGTACAGCCTGACCAGCAGGCCGCGCAGCTTGTCGCGCAGGTTCACGTGATTGTCAGCCCCTCAGATGCGATCGGACGGCGCGGCCCAGGCGTGCGGCGGGCGCTCCCTGTCCAAATGGCGGTCCCCGGCGGCGAAAGCCTACCCCCGCCGCACCGCCACTCTCCCAAGGGTGGCGGGGGAACACAAAAACGGGCCGGTCCGTGGGGGGGAGACGGACCGGCCCGAGGGGGGGTTTCCACCATAACCCTTCGTAAGTGATGCTGCGTGCATCGGCGTGCCACAACTACTCTCCGGAATCGAACGGCGACGCCCGGGTGGTCGCCGAGAGCCCTTTTCAGGGTGCCCCATGGCCGAAAGACAGCTGATGTACAGGGGATTCGCGTAGGACGCGGCAGGATTCGGGAGGTTCGGCGGGCCTGTGCGGCCGTTCGGCGGAATGTGGTCGGGGGTCGCCCGGGCGGGTGACGCGGGCCGCGAACCCCGGCTTGACGACGGTGCGGGCCATGGACATGCAAAAAGGCACCGCGCAGCCCCCTCCGCTGCGCGGTGCCGCCCGCGCAGCTTTGCTCACGCGAATTACATTGGTCCGAACCTACGTGACGCTTGGGGCGGGATGGGACTCGCGGGCATAACAATGTGGAAACCGGGGTGCGTGGGCCGGACGGGCCCGGCCGGGTGAACCACCGACGGCGGCGGACAGGAGCTGTCCTCATCCCGTCCCGCCGCTCGCCGTCTGCAGCGGCGCTTCCTGGCCAATCCGCGCCGAAGCGGGCGTCCGCGGGCGTCTACGCGTGCGGCTTGCGGATGTCGAAGAGGTGGCGGGTGCTGTGGGCGACGAAGGGGCCCTTGCTCTCGATCTCCTCGTGCAGGGACCGCAGGCGGTCCTCGTAGGCCTCGACCGTGAAACCGGGGACCATCCACACCACCTTGCGGAGGAAGTGGACGACGGCCGCGATGTCGTGGAACTCGATCCGCAGGCGCTCGGCGCGCAGGTCGACGACCTCCAGACCGGCGGCCTCGGCGTCCGCGCGTTCGCAGTCGGGGTCCCGGCCGGAGCTCTGCTCCGCCGGGAGCGGACCGAGGAAGTACTCGACGAGTTCGAAGACGCTGCGAGGGCCGACGTGCTGGGCGAAGTACGTGCCGCCGGGCCGCAGGACGCGGGCGATCTCCGTCCAGTGCGGGGTCACCGGGTGCCGGCTGCTGACCAGGTCGAAGGCGCCGTCCGCGAAGGGGAGCGGCGCGTCCTCGTGCGCGGCGACGACCACGGTGCCGCGAGGCCGGAGCAGTTCGGTGGCCTTGGCGACGTTCGGCGGCCAGCCCTCGGTGGCGGCGCTGAGCACCGGCGCGCTCGTGCCGGCCCGGCCCAGGGCGAAGTCGAGTACCTCTCCTCCCCCGGTCTGGATGTCCAGCGCGGCGGTGGCGCGGGCGAGGCGGCCGGCCAGCGAGGCGGCGTATCCCCACGAGGGCCGTTCCTCCGTGGCCCTTCCGTCGAACCAGGAGAAGTCCCAGCCGTCGGTGGGGACGGCGGCACCCTCGGCGACGAGGGCTTCGAAGGAACGGGGGGTGTCGTGGGGGGCCATGAGGTGATCCTGACAGGGGTGCGGCGACGGGCGCTCGCGAATTTCCGTGCCCCGCGGCTGCCGGGGCCGCTGTCGCCGGCTTCAGCGGACGAGGAGTGCGACCTCCTGTGCCGCGAACCGCACGAACCCCTCCGGGTCGGGCTCGTCGCCCGTCGGCTGGAGGATCACCCGGTCGGCGCCGGCCTCGGCGAGCCGCCGGACGGCCTTCGCGACGGTGTCGGCGTCCCCGGCGACGCCGATGTCGGGGACGGACTCCAGGCCCTCGGCGGTGAGCTCGGCGCGCAGCCGGGAGGCGGCGTCGGGGCCGGTGGCGGTGAGGAGGTAGACGACGGTCTCGTGGGGTTCGGCGGTGCGTCCGGCCGACTCCCGGCCCTCGTCGACGAGCCGGCGGGCCGCACGTACGCCGTCGGCGTTGGTCGACGCTGTCAGGACGGTGCCGTCGGCGGCCTCCCCGGCCAGCCGCAGTGAGCGCGGACCGGTGGCGCCGGCCAGGACGGGGGCGGGGGTGGCGGGCGGCCAGTCGAGGGCGACGTCGTCGAGACGGACGTAGCGTCCGTTCGTGGTCAGCCGTTCCCCGCGGAGCAGGGCGCGCAGGGCGAGGAGGTGCTCCCGCAGCAGGGTGACCGGCGACTCGGCCCGCGCCCCGACCTGCCCCATCCAGTCCTGCACTCCGTGTCCGACGGCGACGATCGGACGGCCGGGGAACATGCGGTGCAGCGCCGCGGTCTCCATGGCGGTGACGGCGACGTTGCGCAGCGGCACCGGCAGGAGACCGACCCCGACCTTCAGCCGCTCGGTCCAGGCGAGGGCGGCGGCGGCCGTGGAGATGCCGCCCTCCCTGAAGCAGTCCTCCCACAGCCACAGTTCCTCGAGCCCGCTGTCGTCGGCGAGTTCGGCGACGGCACGCAGTCGCTCGGGCGGGAGTTGGGGTCGGAACACGGCGCCGAGTGCAGTCATGCCCCTCTTCCTACCCGGCGGGCAGGAACCGGACAACTGCTTTACTCCTCGCCGTTGTCGCCGTCCGGCGCGTACCGCAGCAGTACGACGCCGTTGCCGAAGACATGGCTCTCGACGAGCCTGAGCGAGGCGGCGATGTCGCCCTCCGGGAAGAGCCGCCTGCCCCGGCCGACGAGGGCGGGATGGACGTACACCCGGTACTCGTCGACGAGCCCGAGGCGCAGGAACTCGGCGCCGAGTTCGGCCCCGCCGACCCACAGGTCGCCCTGCGTGCGTTCCTTGAGCGCCCGGACCTCCTCGGGCACGACCTCCCGGCGCAGGGTGGCGTTCCAGTCGGCCTTCTCCAGGGTCCGCGAGTACACGACCTTGGGGATGTCCCGCCAGATCCCGGCGAACTCGACGGTGGTCGGGGAGGCGTCCGGGTCGGAGTCGGCGGTGGGCCAGTAGGCGGCCATGAGCTCGTAGACCCGGCGGCCCTCGATCAGGGCGCCCAGGCCCCTGACCGTGTCGTTGAAGTGCTGGGCGAGTTCCTCGTCGACCCGGCTCCAGCTGATGTCGTGGTCCGGGCCCTCCATGTAACCGTCGAGGGAGACGGACATCATCAGGACGATCTTTCCCATGGTCCCCTTCTTTCCCGTGCGCGGGGCGGATACCTTCGGTTCGCGCGGTGGGCGGCACCGCCGGGAGGTCCTGAGTATGGCGCGGCGATGGCGTGACGGGCGGGGCGAACTCGTGGTGCGTCCGGAGGACGGGGCGGCAGCCGTGTCCGTGCCCCTGGAGATCGCCGCCTCCTACCGGTCGCGCACCAGGGGGTTGCTGGGCCGGGACGGCGTCGACGGCGCGATCCTGCTCTCCCCCGCCAACAGCGTGCACACCTTCCGTATGGGCTTCCCGATCGACGTCGCCTACCTCGACCGCGGCCTCAGGGTCGTCGCCGTGCGCACCATGCGGCCCGGCAGGCTCGGGCTGCCCCGGCTCCGCTCACGGCATGTCCTGGAGGCCGAGGCCGGAGCGATGGAGAAGTGGGGAGTGCGGGTCGGGGAGCGGGTCGAAGTGCGGGCCTAGCCCCGGGGACGTGCGCCGAGCGCCGCCGTCAGGGACTTCCACGACCTGTACCGCTTGAACGGGATCTCGAAGACCTTCGAGAACAGCCACGCCCCGGCAACCGACACGGGCAGCGCGACGGCGAGCGTGAAGAGGAACGTGGGCAGGCCGGGCGCCACGAAGTGCGGGGCCACCCGGCGGATCACCGCCAGGACGATCGGCAGATGGATGAGGTAGAGGCTGTAGGAGAAGCCGCCCAGGCCCTCGACGGGCCGCGTGGTCAGCAGCCGCACCAGGACGGCGGGCCTGCCGGTGGCCACCGCCGCGAGCAGCATCGTCATGGCGGGGGCGATGGCCAGGTCCACCCAGAAGTAGTGGTTCACCGTCCACACGGAACCCTGTACGACGCCCAGTACCAGGACGGGCAGGGCGGCCAGGGCGGCGAACCAGGCCCACGGCAGGCGCCGCACCCTTTCGGAGGCGGCGACGACTCCCGCACCGGCCATGCCGGCGACGAACACGGGGGCGAGATGGGGAGCGAGCCAGTTGTCGCCCTCGACGGGGGACGCGCCGGGTGCCGTCAGGCCGCCGACGATCACCGGGAGCGCCACGCAGGCCACCAGGACCGTCGCGTTCGTGCGCCGCCGGACGTACAGGAAGAGAAGGAAGAGGAGATACAGCTCGGCCTCCACCCCGATCGACCAGAAGGCGCCGTTCGGTGTCGGGGCGGTGATCACGTCCTGTGCGACGAGCCCGTAGACCAGGACCGTCGCGGCGGTGGGCGGCCCGAAGTGCGAGGCCGGCACCACGAACCAGGAGATGGCCAGGCTCAGGACCAGCGCCGCCCAGTACGGAGGCAGGATGCGCCAGGCGCGCCGGCGCAGGAACTCGGCGGCGCCGCCCGAGCGCCAGCCGTGCCGCGCCGGGGAGATGGCCAGGGAGAAACCTGACAGCACCAGGAAGAAGACGACGGCGACCCGCCCGAACATCAGTCCGTCCAGCCAGGCGGGCGCGGAACTGTCGGGGTAGCCCGGGAAGGTGTACAGCCAGCAGTGGAACAGGACGACGTACAGCGCCGCCAGGCCGCGCAGGCCGTCCAGGCCCCGCACCTGCCGGGGGGTGGGTGCCTCGCTCGTCCTTTCCGTCGGTACGACAGGGCTGCCGACCGGCGGACTCGCATCAACTGAAATCGCTCGGACCCTTCTCTGGGTGCACAGGCCTGCCACGGACCGTCTCCGACTGGTACGTGGTGGCCGGCCGAGCGGTTCAACGCGCGACGCCCCTCAGCTCTCGCTGCGTGGGAACGACACCTCCACGCGGCGGTTCTTGCGCCGTCCCTCCTCGGTGGTGTTCGAGGCGATCGGGTAGTCCTCGGAGTAACCGCGGACCTCGAAGGTGATGCCGGGGTCGTTGAGTTCCTGGGCGAGGACGTCCTGCACGGCGTTCGCGCGCTGTCTCGACAGGACGAGGCCGTGGGCGTAGCTGCCGAGGTCGTCGGTGAAGCCGAAGACGCGGACGTGCGTCGCGTTCTGCTTCCTGATCTCGTCGGCGATCGTCGCGATACGGGACTTGGCCTCGCCGTTCAGCTTGGCGCTGTCCTTGCTGAACAGGACCTCCGCCTGCAGCGCGAACGTCACGGACGTGTTGGTGTCCGAGCGGCGTTCGTCGCCGTTCTCGTCCTCCACGACCGACTTGATGTCCAGAACCTTGGCGGCGGCGAGGGTGGCACCCTCGGGGAGCTTGAGATCGGGGTCGTTCGGGTCGACCTCGACCGGCGCGGAGGCGGAGGGCTCGGTGCCCGGCGGCACGCTGGGACTCCCGTCGGCATGCGCCGTCACGGCTCCGACGAGGTTGGTCGCGACCATGAGAGTGGCGGCCGTCAGGAGCAGGGGGAGGCGGGGGGTGGTCACTTGGGGCCTCACCCGGAGATCTCGATCGGGGCGCTGGAGAAGGTCGGCAGCTGGAAGGTCACCTCGGTGGTGCCGGCGGGTGGGGCGGGGAACTGCATGAAGACGGCGAGGGATTCGCCGGCCTTGAGCGAGGCGAAACCCGTCGTCGTCAGGGGGCGGCCGTCTGTGTCACGCAGCACGTAGTACCGCTTCTTCCCCTTGCTGTCGACCAGGGTGGCCCCGCCGAGCGACATGCCGTTGCGGATGATCTCCGTCTCGTTGCCTCTGACGGCGGCGGGCACCGTGACGCGCTGGGCGCCGTCGTTCTTCAGGTTGCCGCTCACCGTGACGAAGCCACCGGAGTCGCGCTGAGCGGAGGTGATCTGGAGGAGCAGTCCGTCCGAGCCCTTCAGCTCCGCCAACGGCTGCTCGGACTCGCCCTGCTGAGCACTCGGGCCGGATCCACCGGTCCTGGAGGCGGACGCCGACGCTTCGGGCTTGTTGTCGTCGCCACCACTGCCGCAGCCGGCCACACCGAGGGCCAGTCCGGCCGCGACGGTCAACGCGACCATCCCCCTGCGGGCCTTCGTGGTGAACCGAATGCTCATGACTGCGTTTCCCTTGTCTCGTCGTTCGCTTGTCACTCGGCCAGGTGGACGTCGAACAGGTCCTTGGGCTCCGGCAGATCGGTGAGGTCCTTCGGATCCAGCTTCCAGTCCTTGTCCTTGCAGGTGAGCTGCGGCAGCGTGTCGCCTCCGGCGTCAGCGGCCGGAGGAACGAACGAGCACAGCGGGTCGATGACGGCGGTCGCGGATGCCCTGGAGCGCTTGTCCGCAACACCGGGGACGATGGAGTCCCCGACGGGCTTGTTGGTCCTGACCTCGACGGTGTAGGTGAGGAGTTCCGGTCGCTGACACATCGCACCGCTCAATACCGCGTCGTTCTGCTCGGCGAGTTGCGCGGCGCGCGCACATGCCTGTTCGTCCGGCAGGTTGCCGTCGAAGAGGTCCTGCCACTTGGTCGGATCGAGTACGTCCGTCACCCACTGGCCCGCGAGTTCGTCCCTCGTGTGCTGGGCCGCCGCGAGCGCTGCCGCATCGGCCGCCGTTTGGGCACCGTTCCGATTCACCGCGGCCTGGCCGACCGCAACGTAGGCGAACGCAAGAAGGAGCAGACCCGCCACCACCGTGATGTAGATGGGGAAGGCCTGCCCGGTATCGGTCGCGCCGCCGTACCTACGGAGCCACATCAACCGCCGGTAACCTCGGTGATCTTGTCCACGATCGCCGTGTAAATCGCGTTGCCGATGTCCGTACCCGTGATCGCCAGCACGATCGCCACGACCACCGCGATGATGCCCAGGTACTCCACGGCCGTCTGGCCCTTGTCGTTGCGGGCGGTGCGAGCCTGCAGGTACGCGACGGTGGTGTTGATCCAGCTGCTCATGGTGCTCCCCTCCGGGTTCGCTTCCGATCCCGGAACCGTACGATGCCGTCCCTCGCCGTCCCGAGGGTCCCAGGACCCAATCCCGGGCCCAAACCCGCCCGTGATCCCGCATGGCGCCTCACCCCGTCTCTCGCGTGCCGAGCCACGTGGCCGTGGCCTCGGAGCGGTTGGTGCTGTGGAGTTTGGCGAAGATGCGGTTGATGTGGTTCTTGACGGTCTTCTCGCTGATGAAACAAGTGGCGGCGATCTGCTGGTTGTTCATACCGGACGCGATGAGGTCCATGATCTCCGCCTCCCTCGTACTCAGCCGGGACCGTGACCCCGACTGTCCCACATCTGGTTGCACTTGCGAAAGTGCTTGTGAAGAAACTAGTGGAGACTTGACAGTTGCAGGGGAAGGGGAATGTGCAATCGCACTTCGCAGTACGTCGGCCGCCGTCGCCGTGAAGTGCGCTCGTCCCTCCCTGACGTCCCGTATCGCCGCGACCAACCGGTCGGCCGTGAACTCGCCGTGGACCAGGTAGCCGGCCGCCCCACGGCGCAGGGCCTCCTGGACGATCTCCGACTCACTGCTGTACGTGAGCATCAGCACCGGTGCGATCGGCACCAGGTAGGGCAGCACGGACAGGCCGTCCATGCCGGGCATGCGGACGTCCAGGAGGACGACGTCGGGGCGGTGGCGGCGGGCCGCCTCGTAGGCCTCGCGGCCGTCGGCCGCCTCGGCGGCGACCGTGATGTCCTCGCGCCCGGAGAGCAGGGCGGTCAGGCCCGCGCGGACGACCAGGTTGTCGTCGGCGACCACCACCCTCAGGGGCGGGGGCGGCTGGGCCGCGGGCAGGTCGGGAAGGTCCGGCATCGACGGCCTCCTCTCGTCGGCGTGGGGGAACGGTGTGACGCTCATGCGGTCTGTGCGGTCAGGGCCGTGAGCGGCAGCTCCAGGCGGACCTCGGTGCCCTGCGCGTGGTCTCCCCGGCCGACACTGATCCGGGCGCCCACCGACGCCGCTCGCTCCGCCATGCCGACCAGGCCGAAGTGGCCCGCGCGGCGCAGCTGTTCGAGTGTGGTGCCGGGAGGCAGGCCGCCGCCGTCGTCGTACACGCTGATGCACAGCAGGCCCTCGTGCACGCCGCCGCTCACGTCGATCCGGGACGGGGCCGCGTGGCGGTGGGCGTTCTCCATGGCCTCGTCGGCGATGGTGAGGAGTTGGCGGGCGACGGCGGGCGGGACCGGGGGCACGGTGTCGTCGCCGGTCGGGCGGCAGGCGGCGGACAGGCCGGTGCGGGCGGCGAAGTCCCGGGTACGGGAGGCGAGTTCGGCCAATACGTCGGTGCCGTGGTCGGGGTCGTTCACCCGCCGCAGGTCGGTGAGGAGTTCGCGGGTCTCGGCGGCGGCGCGGCGTGCGGAGCGGGCGACCAGTTCCGCCTGTTGCCTCAGCCGGGCCGGATCGGTGCCGTCCCGGCCCGCCGAGGCCGCGAGGCCGTCCGCGGCGAGGGCCACGCCGTGCAGGGTCTTGGCCACCGAGTCGTGCATCTCCCGTGCCAGGCGGGCGCGTTCGGCGCTGACCGCCTCGGTGACGGCGAGACGGGCCTGGACCTTGGTCAGGGCCTGGGTGGCCGTCCCGAAGCGGAGCATCAGGCCCCGCAGCGACGAGCCGACCGCGCCGGCGATGACGCACAGGCCGGGCAGGAGCAGGGACTCGGCGAGGGCGGCGTGCAGGTCGTGCCGGGTCGCGTAGACCAGCAGGAGGATGAGGGACTGCAGGGACGCGAAGCACGCCGCTCCCCGCCAGCTGTAGACGATCCCCGCCAGCAGCGGGGTGCAGACGCTGACGTACGCGAGTGTGGTGTCCGGGCCCGCCGAGATCAGCAGCAGGGAGCCGAGGAGGGTGTCGACCGCCAGCAGGGTGGGGTGGCGCAGGAGCAGGGGGCCGAAGCGCTCCCAGTCCCGGTAGAGGACGTAGGAGCCCATGAAGGTGACCACGACGGCGGCGCCGACCAGGCGGACGGGCATGCCGGGGGCGGCGTTGACGAGGGCCGCCGGGGCGGCCAGGGCGATCATCGCCAGGCGGAAGGCGAAGACCTGACGGCACATGGCCTGCAGGGCGTTGACCTGGATGGGGAGAGCGGGGGGTTCCGGGGTCACCGGGACGTCGGGCGCTCCGGTACGCGCGTGGTCCGTCAGAACCGCGTCCGTCGGCGGCGTGGTGATCCGCGCTGTTCTCGGGCGGCGCCATGTCAGCGGCCCGCCGCGTTCCTTCGTCGTCGCCATGCTCATCGCCCTCCCCTGCCTACTTGCCCGTGAGCGTGCCGAAGTCGGTGCCGGAGCCGAGCAGCAGTCCCGCGCCGAGCAGGAGCAGTGTCGCCGGGACCATGAAGGTGGTGATCATCAGCGTGGCCCGCGGGACGGCCCGCGCTGCCTTGCGGCGGGCGTTCTGGGCGTCCGTGCGGCGCATGTGCTTGGCCAGCGAGACGAGGGTCTCCACGATCGGGGCGCCCAGTTCCTCGCCCTGCTGCAACGCCGTCACGAACATGGCGACCTGCTCGGAGTCGTTCCTGCGCCGCAGTTCCGCGAAGGCCTGGCGGCGGCTCATGCCGAGGTCCATCTGGCGCAGGGTGATGCGCAGTTCGTCGGCCCAGGGGCCCTCGTAGCGGATGGCCACCCGGTCCAGGGCCTGCCGGAAGCCGAGGCCCGCGCTCACCACGACGGCCAGCACGTCCAGGAAGTCCGGGAGGGTGCGCTCGATGACGTCCTTGCGGTGGCGGATCGCCACCCAGATGCCGACCTCGGTCCAGAACGCGCCGAACGCGAGCAGCAGCAGCGCGACGAGGTACTGGCCACGCAGCAGGAACACCAGGAAGCCGACGGCGCCGAGGAAGCCGTACACCGCGCGCCGGGCCGCGTACCGGTCGATGGTCAGGCCGCCGGGGTTGCCCGCGAGGTCGATCTTGCGGCGGTACTTGGCGACCAGCCCGGGGCCCATCAAGCGCAGGACCGCGGGGGCGTAGCGCATGCCGAGGCGGTCGATGAGGGAGTCGACCGCGCCGGTGCGGGTGGCGCCGACCTCCAGGGCGAGGAGCAGGTCGCCGGGGAGTTTCGCCTCCGCCCGGTACATGCGGATGCCGGCGAAGACGCCCCAGACGCCGAGGCCCATCACGAGCGCGAGCAGCAGTGCCATGTCACATACCCCCCTTGTCTCAGACGTCGATCCGCGACATGCGCCGGATGAGCACGAACCCGACGGCGTACATGGCGAAGGCGATGATCACGCACGCCTGGCCGACGGGCGAGCCGGTCATGCGGTCCAGGGCGCCGTCCTTGACCCCGTTCATGAGGAACAGGGAGCCGATGCCCATCACGGGTACGGCGTACGCCGTCATATTGACCTGGGAGAGCTGGGTGCGGATCTCGCGCCGGGTCTCCTTGCGCTCCTCCAGCGTCTCGGTGAGGTTGCGCAGCGCTCCGACGACCTGTCCGCCCGCCCGGTTGGACAGCACCAGGGTCGTGACGAGGACGACCAGTTCGCGGGAGGGCAGCCGGTCGGCGAGGTCCCCCAGCGCCTCGTCGAGGGACTGGCCGATCGCCAGCTGGTTGGCGACCTTCTCCAGCTCCTCGCCGGCCGGTGCCTCCAGCTCCTCGGCCGCCATGCTGATCGCCGTGCGCAGCGCGAGCCCCGCCTGCGTGGCGTTCGCCAGGATGCGTGCCAGTTCGGGGAGTTGGTTGATGAACTTCTCGATGCGTTTCTGCCGTTGCCAGTTGAGGAACTGCCAGGCCGCCCAGACGCCGAGCAGGCCGGCGAGCGGGCCGAAGAAGGGGGCGAGGGAGGCCTGGCCGATGAGCCACAGCGCGGCGACCGCGGCGAGCATGTAGACGAAGAACTCGCCCGGGGTGATGTCGAGGCCGGTCGCGGCGAGCTTCAGCTCCAGTTTCCGGCCGAGCCCGGTGCGCCGCAGCCGGCGGTCGAGGGTGCGGAAGCGGCGGGCGCGGCCGGTGACCGGTATCTGGCCGGTGTGCGAGAGCCGTTCGACGAGCGCGGCGCGCTCGGCGCGTCCCGTGGCGTACGCGTGCAGGCCCATGACGGCCAGGACGCAGGTCAGCAGCGTGATGCCGGTGGTGAGGGCGACGAGGTCTTGCAGATCCATGGGGGGCGGCACCTACCTGGCTTCTCGGGTGGCTAGCTGGTCTGCGGTCTGGGCGACGCCGAAGGCCTGGGGGACGGCCTGGTTCGCCATGTAGAGGCGGTCCGCGCTGCGGCGGGTGAGGGGGTAGTGCTCGAAGGCGCCGTATATCCGGCCGTCGGGGGCCATGGGCTGGGCGTTGAAGCGGGCCACGGTGGCCAGCCGGTAGGGCTCCCCGCCGTGGCTGTCGAGCAGGGCGACCTCGGTGACGCGGCGGGCGCCGTCGGCGAAGCGGGTGAGCTGGATGATGACGTCGACGGCGCTGTTGATCTGGTCGTGCAGGGCGACGAAGGGGACCTCGACGTCGGACATGGACGCCAGGGTCTGCAGACGCATCAGGGCGTCCTCGGCGCTGTTGGCGTGGACGGTGGCGAGGGAGCCGTCGTGACCGGTCGACATGGCCTGGAGCATGTCGAGGGACTCGCCGCCGCGGACCTCGCCGACGACGATGCGGTCGGGGCGCATGCGCAGGGAGTTGCGGACCAGGTCGCGGATGGTGATCTGGCCCTTGCCCTCGACGTTCGGCGGGCGGGACTCCAGGCGGATCACGTGCGACTGCTGGAGCTGGAGTTCGGCGGAGTCCTCGATGGTGATGATGCGCTCGCCCTCCGGAATCAGGCCGGAGAGGGCGTTGAGCAGGGTCGTCTTTCCGGTGCCGGTGGCGCCGGAGACGATGACGTTGAACTTGGCCCGGACCAGGCCCGCGAGCAGGAACAGGATGTGCTCGTCGAGGGAGCCGAAGCCCACCATCTCCTGGAGGGTGAAGGAGCGCGGGAAGCGGCGGATGGTGAGCGTGGCGCCGGTGAGCGACAGCGGCGGGATGATGACGTTGACGCGCTCGCCGGACGGCAGCCGGGCGTCGACCATCGGGTTGGACTCGTCCACGCGCCGGTTGACCGTCGACACGATCCGCTCGATCGTCTGCATCAGCTGGTCGTGGGAGGCGAACCGGAGTGGCAGCTGCTCGACGCGGCCGCCGCGTTCGACGAAGATCGCGTCGGGGCCGTTGACCATGATCTCGGTGATCGACGCGTCTTCGAGGAGGGGTTCGAGGATGCCGAGGCCGAGTGCCTCGTCGACCACCCGGCGTATCAGCTGGGAGCGTTCGACCGTCGACAGCACCGGGCCCTCGCGGCTGATGATGTGCCCGAGGACGCGTTCCAGGCGGGCCCGGCGCTCGGCCGCGGCCAGCGAGGACATCTCCGCGAGGTCGATCTCCTCCAGGAGCTTGGCCCGGTAGGAGGCGACCAGGTGCGCGTCCTCGCCCCGGTGGCCGTTCTCCTCGGGGGAGTTGATGCGTGCCCGCAGGCTCATGGGTCGGTGCTCCTCGCTGTGCCCGGGTGTCTCAGTGGTCGAGCGGCATGACGGCGGTCTTGCTGGCTTCGTAGCGGCCCAGTCCGGGGAAGAGGACGGGGATGGTCACGTGCGAGGTGACCCGCACCTCCGTGCCCAGGTCCGCCGACTCGCAGGTGGCGTCCAGGTTGACGGCCTGCGCGCAGGCCGCGCCCGCCGCCTGCTGGAGGGAGGCCGCGCGTGCCCCCGCCCGGGCCGCCGTGCCCGCCTGCTGGGCGGCGTACGCGATCAGCCCCAACTGCACCCCGGCGAGCGCGACGAGAAGCAGGACGGGAAGGAACCCCAGGTACTCGATGGCCACTTGGCCGGCGTCACGACGTCTGCGGTGGTACGACATGTCACTCCTTCACCTCCTCCACCGCGCCCGCGTGTCCGTGCACGGTGAAGGGGAAGGAGACCGACCCCGGGAAGAGGACCGGGACCTCGATCGCCACGTCCGCGGTCACGAAGCCGGTGCCGCCGCACTCCACCTTGGCCGCTCCCCTCCACGGTCCCGACAGGTGCTCGAGCGCCGCCTGTTCGCAGGCACCGGCCCGCGCCCCCCGAGGTGCGGCGGTCGCCGCCCGTACGCCCTCGTCGGCAGCATTCCCCGCGAGCGAGTAGGCGTACCCCACCAGCACGAACTGCCACACCAGCACCAGGGTCAGGATGATCAGCGGTGTCATGCCGAGGAACTCGACGGTCACCTGCCCCCGGTCGCCGCGCCGCCTCCTCATGGCCCCAGCTCCCTGCGCCGCCGGAAACTCACCGACCCCCGGTCCCCGCGGAACCGACCCCCGCCGCGGTGCGCCCCCTCCATCGCCCTCATCAGGCCCAGCTCCCCGGCGAGACCCCAAAGGGCCTGCTTGACCGCGCCCTTGTTGTCCAGTTCGTGGATGCGGCCGGCGTCCACCGCGGACTGCAGTTCCTTGAAGTTGGCCGGGATCGCGGTGGCGGCGACCGCGGTGCCGGTGATCTTCTGGATCAGCGGCGGCTGGATCTCGGCGGCCCGCGAGTGCCGGTTGACGACGACCGTCGTCTCCTCCGCCTTGCGGATCTGCAGCCGGTCCCACATCCGCACCGTCCGCTTGGCGCCCCGCACCGCGACCACGTCCGGCGTGGTGACCAGCAGCGCCTGGTCGGCCATCTCCACGGCCGCGGCGCCGGCCCCGCTCAACTGGGCCCCGCAGTCGACCACCACGACCTCGTAGCGGGACCTGAGGGCGCTGACGATCTGCCGGGCCGCGCGGTCCGTCATCTCCTCGCCGCGCTCGCCCTCCCCCGGCGCGAGCAGCAGTGACAGGCCCGTGTCGTGCCGGAAGACGGCGTCCGCCAGGACCCGCGGGGAGATGTCGTTGATCGCGGCCAGGTCGACCACCGAACGCCGGAACTGGACGTCCAGGTAGGAGGCGACGTCGCCGGTCTGCAGGTCCATGTCCACGAGGGCCGCGGCACGCCCCGAGGCCTGTGCGGCCAGGGCGAGCTGGATGGCGGTGAGGGTCGCCCCCACCCCGCCCTTGGACCCGCTCACCGTCACGACGGTCCCGCCGACGCCGGTGAACACGTCGCCTCCGGCGCCCAGGTGACGCCGTACGCCCACCGACCACTGGGCGACGGCCTGCACGCGGCTCGCCAGCTCCTCGTAGCTCAGCGGGAGGGCCACCAGGCCGCGCGCGCCGTAGTCCATGGCGGCCTGGAAGAGGCCGGGGCTCGCGTCCGTGGTGACGAGGATGACCCCGACCGCCGGGAAGCGCAGCGCCACCTCTCGGATGAGTTCCAGGGCCGGGACCGGGCCGATGCGCTCGTGGACCACGACGACCTCGGGGAGCTCGTCGACCGACTCGGCGGCCAGGCGGGCGAGGGTGTCGACGAGCTGGGTGGAGTCGACGACCGGGGCGACCGGTTCGGCGTCCGGGAGCTGGCTGAGCAGGGTCGTGAGGGAACGGACCGCGTCCGCGTCACCGACGGCCGGGAGGATCCTGGTGGGCATGCGGGCTCACTTGTCCTTCGCGAGTTCGTACGTGCGGTCCTTGTCCGGGACCGTCGTGCCGCCGCCCGGTGCGACCAGCGCGAGCCGGACCCGCTGGGCGAACGACTCGGCGTAGGTGATGCGCTGCGCGTCCAGGGTGGAGAGGGCGAAGGTGATGGGGACGGTGTCGGTGGGCTGGTTCTTGCCGGCCTCCGAGGGGTCGAGCGCTTTGATCGCGCCGACGTCCAGCACCTTCGCGTTCGTTACGATGATCTTGGACTCGGCGGGGTCGCCCTGGCGCTGGCCCGCGAAGGTGGCGTAGACGTTGACGGTGGAACCGGGCGTGATCTTGCCCGCCACCCCGGTCGCCGCGTCGATCATGATGGCGACCTCCTGCTGCCCGGGCTGCAGAGCCGGCTGGTCCACGATCATGTCGGTCTGGAGCAGGGAGCCCGGCTTCAGCGTGGTGACGGCGATCTTGCCCCGGATGTCGCCGATATGGGTGACCGCGTTGTCCGACAGCCAGCGCTTGGGCATCGAGATCTTCTCGAACTGGTCCGGGCTCAGCTGGGTGTACGGATCTATCTTGGCCTTGACCTGGTACGCCGTGACCTCGGGCCCGACCTTGGACTTCACGTCGCCGATGACGGACAGGACGCCGACGAACGCGCCGAGGGCGCAGACGATCGACAGGACCAGCAGGAGCACGCCGCGGCGCTGACGGGAGTTCATGAACCGTACAACCTCATTGGGGGACATCGGTCGAGCGGATGGGGGGTGTGCGAGCGGTACGCGGAGCTGTGGCCCGCGGCTTCAGGAGCCTCTCCCGGCGGGAAGCTGCCTGGGGCCGTCCGGGGGCGGTGGCGGGGTGGCGGAGCAGAACACGCAGCGGTCGCCGATCACGTCGATGCCGCACCAGTGGCAGACGCCCTGCCGGACGGACGTGACCAGTTGGTAGAGGACCGAGAGGTCGGGCAGATAGGCGGCGAACTCGACCAGCCTGTTCGTGCCCCACCAGGTCGCGGACTCGGCGGGCGCCGGGATCTCCCGCAGCCCCTGGGCGTTCCACTGCTTGGCCAGCGTGGCGGTGACCCAGTCCGACTGCAACTGCCCCTTGCCGACCAGCATCCGGGTGCCGAACTCCGGTCCGGGAAGGGCGGCCGCCCCGGGCCCGAGCTTGACCAGGTGCGGCTCGGGATGGGCCAGTACGGCGAACTGACTGCCCGGCACCCAGGACTTGGCGTGCGACTTCAGGCCGACGGGTACACGGTCCAGCCGGGCGACGGAGCCGAGCAGCGCGCCCGCGTGGATGTAGTGGGTCAGCAGGCGGCCGGCGGAGGCGAGGACGCCCGGACTGAGGTCGCAGGAGGCGAGCTGGCGCAACTGGCGGGCCAGGACCGCGAGTCCGAGCGGGGGCAGATCGGGCCGGAACAGGGCGATCCGGTCGCTCTCCAGCAGGGAGCGGATCGTCCACAGCCGCTGCTCCACCCCGGCGGGGGCGGCCTTCGAGCACACGACGACGAGATGCCCGTACTGGTCGATCAGGGCCTGTACGGCCGCCAGCGCCTGGTCGAGAGGCTGGCGGTCCAGGTCCCGCAGGACGACGGCGGGCAAGGTCCGTTCGTCCTGCGGCGGCAGCGCCATGTCGGCACTGGTCACGGCAACGGCTGTTGGCACGCGCAGCTCCCCGTGTTGCGCCGTCGGCGCACCGGGATTACTCCGGTGCACCGAAATGACTTCACTGCGTGACTACGTCAGCACTGTAACCACGGGCTTGTGACCGGAGAACAGCGTTTGTGCAGCTGATGTGGAACTGCCGCCTCACAAGTTGCGCCAAAACGGGGCACCTTGTGCATCTTGCCGATCCCCATCCGGCCTCGCCCCCCGACCACCACATTTGGTCTGGACCTCTTGACAGGCGTATTGGTCTGGACCAACTTATTGTCATGTCCCCACAGAGACGATCAGCACGGTTCTGGTCAGGAGCCGTCACCGCCGCCCTCGCCCTCACCTTCCTGGGCACGGGCCAGGCGTCCGCCGCGGACGTCAACAACGCCCAGAACGCCGGCTTCGAGTCGGGTCTGGGCAACTGGACCTGTTCCGCGAGCAGCGGGACGACGGTCTCCTCCCCCGTCCACAGCGGCTCGGCCGCCCTGAAGGCGACACCGGCCGCGCAGGACAGCGCCCAGTGCAGCCAGACGGTGGCCGTCCGGCCGGGCTCCACGTACAGCCTGAGCGCCTGGGTGCAGGGCGGGTACGCCTTCCTCGGCGTCACCGGCACCGGCACCACCGACGTCTCCGCCTGGACCCCGGACTCGTCCTCCTGGAAGCAGCTGTCGACGAGCTTCACCACCGGGTCCTCGACGACGTCCGTGACGGTCTACACCCACGGCTGGTACGGGCAGGCCGCCTACTACGCCGACGACGTCTCGGTCTACGGCCCCGACGGCGGCGGTGGGGGCAGCGGCGGCGGCCCGACGGTCCCGGCCGCTCCGGGCGGCCTCACGGTCTCCGGTACGACGTCCTCGTCGGTGTCGCTGGCCTGGAACACCGTGTCCGGCGCGACCGGCTACAACGTCTACATGGACGGCACCAAGGTCACGGCGGTGACGGGGACGTCGGCGACCGTGACCGGCCTCGCCGCCGCCACCTCCTACTCCTTCCAGGTCACGGCGACGAACTCGGCCGGTGAGTCGGCGAAGTCCGGGGCGGTCACCGGGACGACGGCCGGCTCCGGCGGGGGCGGCGGAGGCGGCGGCACGCTGCCCAAGCACGCGGTCACCGGCTACTGGCAGAACTTCAACAACGGGGCCAAGGTCCAGAAGATCTCCGACGTCTCCTCCCAGTACGACATCATCGCGGTGGCGTTCGCGGACGCGACGACGACACCGGGCGCGGTGACCTTCAACCTCGACTCGGCGGGGCTCGGCGGCTACACCGTCGACCAGTTCAAGGCGGACATCAAGGCCAAGCAGGCCGCCGGCAAGAAGGTCATCGTCTCGGTCGGCGGCCAGAACGGCACGGTGTCGGTGAGCGACTCGACGTCCGCGACGAACTTCGCGAACTCGGTGTACTCGCTGATGCAGACCTACGGCTTCGACGGCGTCGACATCGACCTGGAGAACGGCCTCAACGCCACCTACATGTCCCAGGCGCTGCGGGCCCTGTCGGCGAAGGCGGGCTCGTCCCTGGTCATCACCATGGCCCCGCAGACCATCGACATGCAGTCGACGTCCGGTTCCTACTTCCAGACGGCGCTGAACATCAAGGACATCCTGACGGTCGTCAACATGCAGTACTACAACAGCGGTTCGATGCTGGGCTGCGACGGCAAGGTGTACTCGCAGGGGTCGGTGGACTTCCTCACCGCCCTGGCCTGCATCCAACTGGAGGGCGGCCTCGCCCCGTCCCAGGTCGGCCTCGGCCTGCCGGCCTCCACGAGCGCGGCGGGCAGCGGCTACGTGTCGCCGACCGTGGTGAACAACGCCCTGGACTGTCTGGCCAAGGGCACCAACTGCGGTTCCTTCAAGCCGTCGAAGACGTACCCCGATCTGCGGGGGGCGATGACCTGGTCGACGAACTGGGACGCCTCGGCGGGTGGTTCGTGGTCCGGCTCGGTGGGCGCGCACGTGCACGCGCTGCCGTAGCGAAGGAAGGGTGAAACATTTCCCCGGGGCCACCGCATCAATGAAGTGAGAACGGTGACGGACAGGGGGAACGGGCATGAGACAGGCACGCGCGGACGAGTACGCCGAGTTCGCGGCGGCGCGTGCCGGGCATCTCTACCGTTCCGCCTGTCTGCTCACCGCCGGTGACACGCATCTCGCCGAGGACCTGGTGCAGGAGACCCTCGGCCGGCTGTACGTCAGCTGGGGACGCGTGTCACGGGTCGGCAACCCCGCCGGGTACGCGCAGACCGTTCTCGCGCGTACGTTCCTCGCCCACCAGCGCCGGCGCAGCAGCAGCGAGCGTGCCACCGACGTGCTGCCCGACCGGGCGCACGACGGCACCGGGGACACGCCGCTGCGGCTGACCCTGCTGGAGGCGCTCTCCCGACTGCCCGCGAAGGACCGGGCGGTGGTCGTCCTGCGCTACTGGGAGGACCGCTCCATCGAGGAGACCGCCGACGCCATGCACGTCAGTTCGGCCGCCGTGCGCACCCGCTGTGTCCGTGCGCTGGGACGGCTGCGCGGGCTGCTGGGCGAGGAGCTCGGCGAGTACGCACGCCCCTGACCGTCACACCTCACTTCGCGAAACGGTGGTCCGTCATGCCCGACGTCGAACAGCACAGCGACCCCTTCGAGGAACAGCTCTCGGCCGACCTGCGCCGCGCCGGCGCCGGGTTCGACGCCGACCGGGCCGCGCTCGTGGCCGCGGGGGCGGTGCGCGGGCGGCGCCGGCTGCTCAGGCGGCGGGCCGCCGTCGTGGGCGGGGCCGCCTCCCTGGCTCTCGTCGGCCTCGGCGGGGCGCTGGTGCTGCCGGGCGGCAACGGGTCGGCACCGCGGGACGAGGCCTCCGTGGGGACCTCCGGCCACTCCACCACCGCGACCCCCACCCCCGCTCCCGCTCCCGTCTCCGGCGACGCGCTGATCCGCGCCCTGGAGAAGCTGCTGCCCGAGGGGACGTTCAGCAAGGCTGAGGCCCGCGGCACGGACGAGGAGCCGGGGCCGTACGTGAGCGCCGTGTACGACGACGGCAAGGGCGCGGCGGCGATCGGCGTGAGCCTCGGGCGGGTGCGGCCGGGCAGCGACGAGGCACGGCAGCGCACCGAGTGTCCGGGCAAGGTGTTCATGCACTACGACGCCTGCGGCACGACCCGGCTGCCGGACGGCTCGGTGGTGATGGTCATGCAGGGGTACGAGTATCCGGACCGCCGGGTGGACACCAAGCTGTGGAGCGCCGAGCTGGTCACACCCGAGGGCCAGCAGGTCGGCATCAGCGAGTGGAACGCGGCGGCCGAGAAGGACGCGCCGATCACCCGGCCCGAACCGCCGCTGTCCGCATCGGAGTTGAGGCGGCTCGCGGCGGCCCGCGTCTGGCGGGACGCCGTCGACGCGATGCCCGAGGACCCCGGCCGGCCCGCAGGCGATCCCACGCCCAGCGCCACCCGGCGCGCCGTGGCCGTCGCCCCGACGCTCCGCGGGCTGCTGCCGAAGGGGAGGTTCACGATGTCGGAGGACAGCGGCGACGACACCGGCTTCGGCTATCTCGTCGTCGACGACGGCAAGGGCAGGTTCCTCGTCCAGGTCAACGTCCAGGACGACATGTCGGACGTCGCCGACGACCTGTTCGGCTCCGGCTCCGAGAAGCTGCCCGACGGCACGCGGGTCGCCGTGCACCAGGGGCCCAGTGAGAAGGGCGGCGCGGGTGCGGTGATGTGGACCGTCGACACCCTGCGAAGCGACGGCAGGAGGGTCGTGATCAGCGAGCTCAACTCCGGTGCCCCGCACGACGCCGCGACCCGCACCACCCCCGCCCTGACGGTCCGGCAGCTGCGGACGATCGCCCTGAGCGCGAAATGGTGGCGGTAGCCCCTTAGGCCGCGGGGCCGTCGGCCGAGCCGGTCAGGTGACGGCCGCCCGGGGGCCGGGCGAACCCCCGGGCGGCCGGACCGAGCGGAGCGGCTGTCGCCGACCACAGCCGTCCGCCCCGCATGTGCCGAGCTGGGCGGAACGGTTCACGCCGGGGGCGGTTTCCCGCGACCGTCAGTCGGTGTCCTCGGCGTCGGCCCCGTTGTCGTCCCCGTCCTCGAAGTAGGCGTCGAGGACGGCGTCGAGCTGGGTCTCCCACTCGCTGAAGCGCGACCTGGCCGGTGCCTCGATCTCGATCGGGTACCAGCGGCGCTCAGGGGTGTGAACCGTGATGGTGAACCGCTTGCCGAAGCGGGGCGACTCCGTCTCGACGGCGCCGATCTCGTCCCAGCGGAACTCGCACTGCTGGTCGTCGAGGGAAAGGCGTACGCCCTTGTGGTCGGCGACGATTCTGGCGCGGCGGTCGGAGGCCTCGAAGACGGGTCCCTCGGGGGCCTCTTCCCCGTCGTCGTCGGTCGCGGGCTCCTCGACGGCGTCCTCGGCCCCGGTCCCGGCGACGGCCTCCGCCTCCGCCGTCTCCGCGGCCTCGGCCTCGGCGTCCTCGGGCCCGGTGTCCTCCGGCTCCTCGGTCGCGGGCGAGGTGAGCCCGGGGATGAAGGCCGGGTCGAATCCGGCACCCGTGACGGGCTCGCCCTTCAGGGGCTGGCTGCTCGAACCTATGCGCTGCTCCACAGCGGGCAGTATGGTCGACGATCCTGTGCCGGACACAGCCAGCCCCAACTTCGTTATCAGACGCCTACATGCGGCTCACACGAAGACACTGACCGCAGCGGCCACCGCGAACCCCGCCACCGACAGCACCGATTCCAGGACCGTCCAGGACTTCAGGGTGTCCCGCTCGCTGATGCCGAAGTACTTCGCCACCATCCAGAAGCCGCCGTCGTTGACGTGCGAGGCGAAGATGGAGCCCGCCGAGATGGCCATGATGACCAGGGCGACGAAGTTCTGGGAGTGGTGGCCCTCGGCGAGGAGCGGGGCGACGATGCCGGCCGTCGTGACGATGGCGACCGTGGCCGAGCCCTGGGCCACCCGCAGGACCACCGAGATCAGGTAGGACAGGACGATCACGGGCAGGCCGACGTCGTTGAAGGTGTCGGAGAGGGCCTGGGCGACCCCGCTGGCCTTGAGGACCGCTCCGAAGACCCCGCCCGCGCCGACGACCAGGAGGATGTTGCCGACCGGCTTGAGCGAGGCGGTGGAGACGGTCTCGAGGGACCTGCGGGACCAGCCGCGGCGGATGCCGAGCAGGTAGTAGGCGAGGAGCAGGGCGATGGTCAGGGCGACGAAGGGGTGGCCGAAGAACTCGATGACCGAGCGGCCCGTGGAGGGGTCGAGGGCGATCGAGGAGAAGGTCGCGGCCAGGATGAGGATCAGCGGGGTGCCGATGATGCCCAGCACCGTCCCGAGCGGCACCGGCTTCTCCGTGGGCTCGACCCCCGACGCGCGCTGTTCCTCGACCACGGCCTGCCGGGCCTCGGCGGCCGCCTCCACCATGTCCTGCGGTACGGCCACGAAGACGCGGTTGCCGATCCACGCCGAGTACGCCCACGCGGCGAGCACGGCGGGGATGCCGCAGACGATGCCCATGAGGATGACCCGGCCGAGGTCCACGTGGAGCAGGCCGGCCGCGGCCACCGGGCCGGGGTGCGGGGGCAGGAAGGCGTGGGTCATCGACAGGCCGGCGAGCAGGGGCAGGCAGTAGAGCAGGATCGACCTGCCGCCGCGCTTGGCCGCCGCGTACACGATCGGCGCGAGGACGAAGATGCCGACGTCGAAGAAGACGGGGATGCCGAAGATCAGGCCGGTGAGGCCCATGGCGAGCGGGGCCCGCTGCTCGCCGAACAGGTTCAGCAGCCGGGAGGCGAGCACCTCCGCTCCGCCGCTGACCTCCAGGATCGCGCCGAGCATCGTGCCGAGGCCGATGATGATCGCGACGTGCCCGAGGATGCCGCCCATGCCGGACTCGATCGTGGACACGGCGTCCGACCGCTGGACCGTGCCGAATAGTTCGGTGACCGACAGGCCGGCGAGCAGGCCGACGGCTATGGAGACGGCCAGCAGCGCCACGAACGGCTGAAGTCTGACCTTGATGATGAGGAAGAGGAGCAGGGCGATACCGATGGCGGCGACCGTGAGAAGACCGGCCGTGCCGTCGAGGAGGAGGAGCAGACCGCCGGTGTGGGGCGGGGTCGCGGGGGTGGCCGCGGCGAGCGAAGGGGGCATTCGGGGGTCCTCTGGGTAAGTGCATACGGCTTTCGGGCAGGGGGGATCGCGGCACGGCACCCCGTGAGGTGCCATGCCGTGTGTGGCGTGCGGGAGGTGAGGGAGCGTCAGCCGAGGACGGCGAGCGCGTCGATCTCGATGAGGAGGCCGGCGGGCAGTCCGACGTAGACCGTCGTGCGCGCGGCGGGCGGCTGGGTGAGGCCCTGCTCCTCGAAGTAGGCGTTGTAGATGCCGTTCATCTCGGCGAAGTGGTCGACGTCGGTGAGGTAGACGCGGATCATCATCACGTCGTCCCAGCTCGCGCCGCCCTCCTGAAGGATCGCCTTGACGTTGGCGAGGGTCTGCAGGGTCTGCTCGCGCAGGGTGGGGCCGGCGGGCGTGGGCGGCTTGCCCTCCTCGGCGGGCAGGAAGCCGACCTGGCCCGCGACCTGGAGGATGTTGCCCTTGCGCACGCCGTGGGAGAACTTGGCGGGCGGGGTGGTGTGGGTGCTGGGGGTGAGGGCGGTCTTGTCCGTCATACGGGGTCCTTTGCAGTGGTTCTGCCCGAGTACTCGCCGCTGATCGCGTCGGCCGTGCGGCGCACCAGCGGGAGCAGGGTGAGGAGTTCGTCGGCGGTGACGACGACGTTCGGCGCGGACACCGACATCGCGGCGACGACCCGGCCGTCGGCGCCGCGGACGGGGGCCGCGACGCAGTTGATGGACTCCTCGTGGCCGCCGAGGTCGGTGGCCCAGCCCTGTTCGCGCACCTTCTCCAACTCCCTCAGGAAGGCGGTGGGGTTGGGGGTGGAACGGGACGTGTACATGGGGTAGTCGAGCTTGTCGGCCAGGGCCCGGCGCTCGGCCTCGGGGAGGTCGGCGAGGAGGAGCTTGGCGACGGCCGCGACGGTGATGGCGACGGGCTTGCCGATCCGCGAGTACATCCGCACCGGGTAGCGGCTCTCCACCTTGTCGATGTAGAGCACCTCGTCCTCCTCGTACACGGCGAGGTGGACGGTGTGCCCGCACTGTTCGTTGAGGCGTACGAGGTGGGGGTGGGCGATCTCGCGGATGTCGAGGTTCTCCATCGCCTCCTGGGCGAGGGCGATGAGGCGGGCGCCGAGGCGGTAGCGCTGGTCGGACTGGCGGTAGACCATGCCGTGTTCGTGGAGCGTGCGCAGGAGCCGCAGGGCCGTGGACTTGTGCACGCCGAGGCGGTCGGCGACCTGCCCGAGGTCGGCGGGGCCCTCGGCGAGCAGCGGCAGGATGCTGAGCGCTCGGTCGACGGTCTGGCTCATGGGGTGCGTACCTCCTCCGGGGCCTTGCCGGCTTGCGTCCAGCCGGGGCCGAGTCGAAGTGTCTCCCAGGTGTCGTCGTCGAGGGCGGCGAGGTGGTCGGCGTGTGCGCGGGCGGGGGGTGTCGCCAGGTCGCCGGGGACGGTGAGGGCGGCCGCGGCCCAGAGGTGACCGTGCCGCAGACGGTCACGGAGGGGCAGGCCCCGGAGTGTCGAGGAGAGGAATCCGGCCGCGAAGGCGTCACCGGCACCGGTGGTGGCCACGACGTCCACGGCGAGAGCGGGGACGAAGGTGTCCGTGGAGCGCCCCTTCAGGGGCGCGGGGAACTGCGCCACCGGCCCGCCATGGCCCGCGGCCGACACGAAAACGGTGGCCCCCTTCGCCCCCTGCTTCACCACCAGCACTCCCGGTTCTGACAGCACCGCCCGGATCTCCGACGGTCCGCCCGTGATCCCCCACGCCTCCTCCGCCTCGTCCTCGCCGACGAAGACGATGTCGGCTCTCCGCGCCAGGTCCAGCAGCACCCGGGGGCCGTCGGCGTCCTGCCACAGCCCCGCCCGGTGGTTGACGTCGAAGGAGACGAGGGGCCGGCCCGGCGCGGCAGCGGTCAGCGCACGTACCAGTTCCAGGCACCCGGGCGACAGCGCGGCCGTGATCCCCGAAAGGTGCAGCACGCGTCCCGCCCGTACCGCCGCCAGGTCCACCGTGTCCGCGGACATCGCCGAGGCGGCCGACCCGGCCCGGTAGTAGGCGACCTCGTGTGCGTCCGTCGACCGGTCCCCGGCCGTACGGAAGTACACCCCCGTGGGGCGCGAGGGGTCCCGTCCCACCGAGGAGACGTCGACGCCGAACCCCCCGATCGTCTCGACGAGGTGGTCCCCGAAGCCGTCCGCGCCGACCCGGCTGACCCACCTCACGGCGTGGCCGGCGGCGGCCAGTCCGCAGGCCACGTTCGACTCCGCCCCGCCGATCCCGCGCTCGAACGACGGCACGTCGGCGAGGCGGCCCGGACGGCTGGGCAGGAAGGTGACCATGGACTCGCCGAGCGCGACGACGTCCACGACGTCGGGGGCGTTGCGGGGTCCGTCGGTGGTCACGATCGTCTTAGCTCCCAGGTGAGATGCGGGTGACGGCTTTTCGTTGACCCCGCGTTGGCCGAGATGTTAGACAGCAGTAAGCGACATACGCAATGAGCATTGCAGCTACTGCAACGCACCTGATCAGGGAGGCTGTATGGCCCGCGACACCGGCTCCGAAGCGCTCGCCCGCCTCGCGGAGGAACGCGTCGACCACCGCTTCAAGGGCCTCCCGCCGGACGCCGACGGCCTGACGATCGGTGAGCTCGCCGCCCAGCGCCGCAACCTGTTCACCGGCGGTTTCACCACCCCCGTGCTCGCACTGTCCGCCGAGCACCTGGAGCACAACCTGGCGCTCATGGAGACGTACGCCGCCCGGCACGGCCTGGCGTTCGCCCCGCACGGCAAGACCTCCATGGCGCCCCGGTTGTTCCGGCAGCAGATCGACCGCGGGGCGTGGGGCATCACCCTCGCCGTACCCCACCAGGTGCGCGTGGCGCGGGAGTTCGGCTTTAAGCGGGTCTTCCTCGCCAACGAGCTAGTCGACCCGGCCGCCCTGCGGTGGATCTCCGCCGAGCTGGACGCCGACCCCGGTTTCCGTCTCGTCTGCTACGTCGACTCCGTGCGCGGTGTCGAGCTGATGGACGCGGCTCTCGCCGGGGCGCGACGCCCCCTCGACGTCGTCGTCGAGCTCGCCGCCGGCGAGGGCGCCCGGACGGGCGTGCGTACGGAGGCCGAGTGCGCGGCCGTCGCGGACGCGGTCGCCGGCACCCGCACACTCCGGCTCGTCGGGGTCGCCGGGTACGAGGGCGAGGTGCCGCGGGCCGATCCGAAGCGGGTGCGCGCCTGGCTGCGGCGGCTGGTCGCGCTGGCCGTCGCCTTCGACGAGGCGGGGCGGTTCGCGGGGCTCGACGAGATCGTCGTCAGTGCGGGCGGCAGCGCCTGGTTCGACGCGGTGGCCGACGTCTTCGCGGAGATCCCCGCTCTGTCGGCGCCCGTACTGAAGTTGCTGCGCTCCGGCGCCTACGTCTCGCACGACGACGGCCACTACCGCAGGCTCACGCCGTTCAACCGGGTCCCGGAGGAGGGCGCCCTGGAGCCGGCGTTCCGCCTGTGGGCGCAGGTCGTCTCCCGCCCGTCCGCCGAGCAGGCCTTCGTCAACGCCGGTAAGCGGGACGCGGCCCACGACCTCGACCTGCCGTTCGCCCAGGTCGTACGCCGGGACGGCGCCGAGCGCCCGGCCACCGGCGTCTCGGTGACGGCCCTCTCCGACCAGCACGCGTGGCTGCGGACCACCGACGAAGCGGACCTGGAGGTCGGAGACTGGGTGGGGATGGGGCTGTCCCATCCGTGCACGTCCTTCGACAAGTGGCAGCTGATCCCACTGGCCGAGGCGGACGGCACGGTCGTCGACTACATCCGTACGTTCTTCTAGAGGGAGCCCGCCATGGAAGAGCTCGTCATCCGGGACGCGGACGTCGTGGACGGCAGCGGTGAGCCGTCGTACCGCGCCGACGTGGTGATCGACGGCGGCAGGATCGTCTCGATCGTGAAGGAGGCCGCGGCGGCCGGCTGCCAGCGGCCCGAGGCCCAACGGGAACTCGACGCCGAGGGACTCGTGCTGTCCCCCGGCTTCATCGACATGCACGCCCACAGCGACCTCGCCCTGCTGCGCGACCCCGACCACAGCGCGAAGGCCGCGCAAGGGGTCACGCTCGAAGTACTGGGCCAGGACGGGCTGTCGTACGCGCCGGTCGACGACCGCACCCTGGCCGAGGTGCGCCGCACGATCACCGGCTGGAACGGCCACGGCGACGACATCGACTTCGACTGGCGTTCGGTCGGCGAGTACCTGGACCGCCTCGACCGGGGCATCGCCGTCAACGCGGCCTATCTGATCCCTCAGGGGACCGTGCGGATGCTCGCCGTCGGCTGGGAGGACCGCGAGGCGACGCCCGGCGAGCTGGACCGGATGCGGCAGTTGGTCGCCGAGGGCATGGAGCAGGGCGCGGTCGGCATGTCCTCGGGGCTGACCTACACGCCCGGCATGTACGCCAAGGACGCCGAACTGACCGAGCTGTGCCGGGTGGTGGCGTCCTACGACGGCTACTACTGCCCCCACCACCGCTCGTACGGGGCGGGCGCCCTGGAGGCGTACGCGGAGATGGTGGACCTGACCCGGGAGGCCGGCTGCTCCCTGCATCTCGCCCACGCCACCATGAACTTCGGCGTGAACAAGGGCCGGGCGCCGGAGCTGCTGCGGCTGCTGGACGACGCGTTGGCGTCCGGCACGGACATCACGCTGGACACCTACCCTTACACCCCCGGCTGCACGACCCTGGCGGCCATGCTGCCGAGCTGGGCGAGCGAGGGCGGTCCGGAGGCGGTCCTCAAGCGCCTGGCGGACGACGACACGGCCGAGCGCATCCGGCACCACATGGAGGCCGTGGGTTCGGACGGCTGTCACGGCGTGCCCATCGAGTGGGACACGATAGAGATCTCCGGGGTGAGCGACCCCGGGCTGGCCGGCTTCGTCGGCCGCAGCGTGCGGGAGTCGGCCGACCTGCGGGGCGAGAGCCCGTGGGCGACCGCCCGGCACCTGCTGCTGCGGGACCGGCTGGGCTCGACGATCCTCCAGCACGTCGGCCACGAGGAGAACGTGCGCACGATCATGCGGCACCCGGTGCACACCGGCGGCTCGGACGGCATCCTGCAGGGCACCAAGCCCCATCCGCGCGCCTACGGCACCTTCCCCCGCTATCTCGGCCACTACGTGCGGGAGTTGGGCGTGCTGTCACTGGAGGAGTGCGTCGCCCACCTCACCTCGCGCCCGGCGGCGCGGCTGCGGCTCGAGGACCGGGGCCTGGTCCGCGAGGGGTACCGTGCCGACCTCGTCCTGTTCGACCCGCGGACGGTGGCGGCGGGGGCGACGTACGAGAATCCGCGGACGCTGCCGACGGGCATTCCGTACGTCTTCGTCGACGGCCGCTTCGTGATCGAGGACGGGCGGCGGACGGACGTGCTGGCGGGGCGGGCGGTCCGTCGCAGTCCCGTACGACGGAACGCCACCCGCGGCTGAGCTACGGCTTGGGCAGCGTGCAGCCGCTCGCGCTCAGGTTCAGCTTGTTGCCTGTGGTGAAGCAGGCGGGGATCTGGTACGTCTCCTCGGCGTAGTTGATGCCCTGGCGGACGGTGACGTTGCCGCTGGCGTCGACCTCGCACGGGTTGTTGTCCGTGCAGCGCTCGCCGTCCTCGTTGCCGGTGTTGTTGACGGCGACGACCTTGCCGGTGGCGTTGTCGATCACCGGCGAGCCGGAGGTGCCGCCGATGGTCTGGCAGGCGGAGGTGTAGCGGACCGAGTCCTTCCAGGTCCAGTCGCCCTCCTTGAGGCGGTAGACGAAGCCGTCGATGTTGCAGGCGTAGGTCCGCTTCCAGTAACCGGAGACGACCGTGATGGCGGTGCCGGCCGTGGGGTGCGTGTCCTGGACGGTCAGCGGGCTGATGCCGTACGAGCTCCTGATCGCGGAGTACGTGGTCGTCAGCCGGTAGATGGTGACGTCCGTGTCGGTCATCGTCGAGTAGACGACCTGGTTGGCCCGCAGCGTGCCGATCCTGCTGCCGGAGGAGTTCAGCAGTCCGAAGCTGCGGCTGGAGGACTGACCGGTGATGACCTCGCCGGGCGACGGGAAACCGGTCTCCAGGCAGTGGCCGTTGGTCATGACCAGCGCCGGGTCGGTGTCCGCGGAGTTGGGGAAGCGGATGACCGAGCCGGAGCAGTTGCTGAGCGAGACGGTGCCGGCGAAGTTGACGGCCTGAAGGGCGGGTGCCGCCGTGTCCTTGACGGGCGCCGCGACCGCGGGTGCCGCGCCGGCCCCGGCGAGTACCAGGGCGGTGACGACGGCGCCGAGAGGTTTCTTCATGTGGGGGTCCCCTCTTGCGACTTGGGCGACCGGAGATCTTCCGGCCGCCCGCATATTTGTCATGGGCATTGTGAGGGGACCGGCATGCCGGGGCAAGGAGTCGATTCAGGACCCGAGCGGGCGATCGCTTTGCGCCACCGGCCGACTATCGGGGCCGTTTGCCGTGGCCGGGGTTGTTGCCGGAGTTGCCGGGCGCGTAGGTCGTCTCGGCGGGGGCCGAGCCGGACGTGGTGGCGGGGGCGGAGGGCTGCGAGGAGGTCGCCGCGGTGTCCGTCGAACTCGGGGTCGGGGACCCGCTTCCGGGTGTCGTGGCGTCCGTCGAGGGCTCGGCGGACGCCGACGCGCCGCCGGAGGACTCCTGTGCGTCACCGCTCGCGGCCGACTCCTCCTGGCCGGTGGGTGCGGGAAGGTCGGTGGCCGTCGGTCCCGTGTGCGCCCCCTTCCCCCCGGTCCCGCCCGAGGACGTCCCCGAGAAGGAGAACCCGGCGATCACGGCCGCCACCGACACGGCCCCGACCGCCCCCGCGACCGCGACGCGCGGCGAACTCCACCGGCTCGGCCTGCGCCGGGCGCGGTGGCCGGGGGCGGCACGCCGCTGGGGGCGGTCGGCGTCCGGCACCACGGCGGGCAACTGGGCCGTCTCGTCGTAGGCGTTCTGCCAGCCGTGCGCGGCAGCCGGGTCGTTGTACTCCTCGTAGGAGGGCGCAGGCTGCTCCTGCGGGTGGTACACGCTCGGCGGGTCCTGCACACCACCGCTCACCGGGTGCAAGCCGATGTTCGACTCGTGCGCCCCGTTCTCGTACTCGGCTGGCCTCGACATGGCCGCGCATTGTAGAGAGGGGTGGGGCCGGCGAGACAGCTACCGGCGATAACAGCACAAACCACACGTCTCACGTGTCGGAAAACACGGTCCAAAAGGCGTTACCGGGCCGTAAGCTCCCTGACATGCAGGTGATCCAGTCGACGAAGCTCGCCAACGTCTGTTACGAGATCCGCGGCCCGGTGCTCGAGGAGGCGATGCGGCTGGAGGCGGCCGGGCACCGCATCCTCAAGCTGAACACGGGCAATCCGGCGGCGTTCGGCTTCGAGTGCCCGCCGGAGATCCTGGAGGACGTCCTCAGGAACGTCTCCTCCGCGCACGGCTACGGCGACGCGAAGGGCCTGCTGGCCGCCCGCCGGGCGGTCGTCATGCACAACCAGACCCTCGGCATCGAGACCGACGTGGAGCACGTCTTCATCGGCAACGGCGTCTCCGAGCTGATCGTGATGGCGATGCAGGGCCTGCTGGACGACGGGGACGAGGTCCTCGTACCCGCGCCCGACTATCCGCTGTGGACCGCCGCCGTGTCGCTGTCGGGCGGCACGGCCGTGCACTACCGCTGCGACGAGCAGTCCGACTGGATGCCCGACCTCGCCGACGTCGAGCGCAAGGTCACCGACCGCACCAAGGCGATCGTCATCATCAACCCCAACAACCCGACCGGGGCCGTCTACGACGAGGCGGTCATCAAGGGGCTCACCGACATCGCCCGCCGCAACAACCTGCTGGTCTGCTCCGACGAGATCTACGACAAGATCCTCTACGACGGCGCCACGCACACCCCGACCGCGGCGGTCGCCCCCGACCTGCTGACCCTGACCTTCAACGGCATGTCCAAGGCCTACCGGGTGGCCGGGTACCGGGTCGGCTGGATGTCGATCTCCGGGCCGCGCGCCCACGCCGACTCCTACATCGAGGGCCTGACGATCCTCGCGAACATGCGGCTGTGCGCGAACATGCCCGGCCAGCACGGCGTGGTCGCCGCGCTCAGCGGCCGTCAGTCCATCGACGACCTGGTACTGCCGGGCGGGCGCCTGAAGGAACAGATGGACACCGCGTACGAGCTGCTCACGCAGATCCCGGGGGTGAGCTGCGTACGGCCGAAGGGCGCCCTGTACCTGTTCCCGCGGCTCGACCCCAAGGTGTTCAAGATCAAGGACGACCGCCGGATGGTGCTGGACCTGCTGCGCAGCGAGAAGATCATGGTCGTGCAGGGGACCGGGTTCAACTGGCCCGAGCACGATCACTTCCGGGTCGTGACCCTGCCGGCGGTCACGGACCTGCGGGACGCGATGGGCCGGATCGGACGCTTCCTGGACGGCTACGGCCAGCCGTAAACCTCTGCCGCCCCCGATCTTTGCAGTTCACTCAACTTTAGACGGAATCTAAGCTAGGATGGCTTCCTGACAGCACAGGAGGCCATCCATGTACGAACCGATCCGCACCAAGTCGGTCCACAGCACGATGGCCGGCACGACCTCCGACTTCCCCCACCGTTCCCGCGAGGAGGAGCTGGACATCCAGCTCGCCGGACATCTCGCGGCACTGCTGACCGTCACGGACGAGCTGCGGGCGGTGGCCCCCGGCCTCGACGAGGCCGCGGAGCGACTCGCCCGGCAGGTGGCCCGGCTGCGGGGCGGGGTGACGCCGGTCCGCATGACGTCGGCGCCGTCCGACGCCGACGTCACCGCCCTGCACGAGCGGGCCCACGCCCTCGCGGGCCGCGCCCTGGTCGTGGCGGCCTCCCGCGCCGACACGGCGGCGGCGATCCTCGCCGCCGAACAGATGGACGTCCACGCGGCCGCGCTGGAGCCGCGCGAGCTGGCGTCCACCTGAGCCCCCTTCCCTGCGGGGCTCCCTCTGACGGCCCCGGTCCGCGTGCACCCGCAGCGGCGCGCGGACCGGGCGCCATGCACTGCGTTGGCTTGAGCGGGGGTGCCTTGTCGCCGTAGGGCGCCTGCTCGTCGGCGGGTGGGGGATCGTCGTGGCGTGTCGCGCAGTTCCCCGCGCTCCTTTGGGGCGCGTTGCAGGGCCGGGGCAGGTATGTCACCCCCCGTTCATCGGGTGCGCCGGGGAAAAGTAACGCGCCCCACAGGGGCGCGGGGCTGTATCGACATGCGGCTCCGCCGCGTGGGCGCGACCAGCCACAGACGGCCCGCAGACGAAAACGGCGAAGGCCCGCCCCCTTCCTCCCGTCGGGGCGGACGGGAAGCAGAAGGACGGGCCCGAGCCACACACGCCATTGTGCGCGGCCTCGCCGTACAGCACCGCAGCCGGCCGTGACGATCACTGGTCAGGGCACATCCCAGCCGGCCGCGGAGTCTTTCAGGGAGCGGGCGTCACCCGAGGCGCTGCACCAGCGCCCGGTACTCGTCCCACAGCTCCTTCGGCGTGTGGTCGCCGAACGTGTTGAGGTGCTCGGGAACCAGCGACGCCTCCTCCCGCCACACCTCCTTGTCGACGGTGAGCAGGAAGTCCAGGTCGGACTCGGACAGTTCGAGGCCCTTGGTGTCGAGGGCGCCCTTGGCGGGCAGGACGCCGATCGGCGTCTCCACGCCCTCGGCCTTGCCGTCCAGCCGCTCCACGATCCACTTCAGGACGCGGCTGTTCTCGCCGAAGCCCGGCCAGACGAACTTGCCCTCGTCGTTCTTGCGGAACCAGTTGACGTAGTAGATCTTCGGCAGCTTGGACTGGTCCTTGCCCTTGGCCACGTCGATCCAGTGACCCATGTAGTCGCCCATGTTGTAGCCGCAGAACGGCAGCATGGCGAACGGGTCGCGGCGAAGCTCGCCGACCTTGCCCTCGGCGGCCGCGGTCTTCTCGGAGGCGACGTTGGCGCCGAGGAAGACGCCGTGGTTCCAGTCGAAGGACTCCGTCACCAGCGGCACCGCGGAGGCGCGACGACCGCCGAAGAGGATCGCCGAGATCGGCACGCCCTTGGGGTCCTCCCACTCCGGCGCGATGATCGGGCACTGCGAGGCGGGCACGGTGAAGCGGGCGTTGGGGTGGGCGGCCGGGGTGTCGGACTCCGGCGTCCAGTCGTTGCCCTTCCAGTCCGTGAGGTGGGCCGGAGTCTCCTCCGTCATGCCCTCCCACCAGATGTCGTTGTCGTCGGTGAGGGCCACGTTGGTGAAGACCGAGTTGCCCCACAGCGTCTTCATCGCGTTGGCGTTGGTGTGCTCACCCGTGCCGGGCGCGACGCCGAAGAAGCCGGCCTCCGGGTTGATCGCGTAGAGCCGGCCGTCCTCGCCGAACCGCATCCAGGCGATGTCGTCGCCGATCGTCTCGACCGTCCAGCCGGAGATCGTGGGCTCCAGCATGGCGAGGTTGGTCTTGCCGCAGGCCGACGGGAAGGCCGCCGCCACGTACTTGGACTCGCCGGTCGGCGGGGTGAGCTTGAGGATCAGCATGTGCTCGGCCAGCCAGCCCTCGTCGCGCGCCATCACGGAGGCGATGCGCAGGGCGTAGCACTTCTTGCCGAGCAGGGCGTTGCCGCCGTAGCCGGAGCCGTAGGACCAGATCTCGCGGCTCTCCGGGAAGTGCGAGATGTACTTGGTGGAGTTGCACGGCCACGGCACGTCGGTCTCGCCCTCGGCCAGCGGGGCGCCGAGGGTGTGCACGGCCTTGACGAAGAACCCGTCGGAACCGAGCTCGTCGAGGACCGGCTGTCCCATGCGGGTCATCGTGCGCATGGAGACCGCGACGTAGGCGGAGTCGGTGATCTCGACGCCGATCGCGGAGAGGTCGGAGCCGAGCGGGCCCATGCAGAACGGGACGACGTACATCGTCCGGCCCTTCATCGAGCCGCGGAAGACGCCCTTCTCCCCCTGGAAGATCTCCCGCATCTCCGCGGGCGCCTTCCAGTGGTTGGTCGGACCCGCGTCCTCCTCCTTCTCGGAGCAGATGAAGGTCCGGTCCTCGACGCGGGCGACGTCGCTCGGGTCCGAGGCGGCGTAGTAGGAGTTCGGGCGCTTGATCGGGTCGAGCTTCTTGAAGGTGCCCTTCGCGACGAGCTCCTCGCACAGGCGCTCGTACTCGGCCTCGGATCCGTCGCACCAGACCACGTTGTCCGGCTGGGTCAGTTCCGCGATCTCGTTGACCCACGAGATCAGTTCCTGGTGGTTGGTGGGGATCACGGTGGGAGCCGCGATGTCGCGCGCCACGATTGCTCCTAAATGAGGGATTTGTGATTTTGGAGGCCCCGTGGGGGCTGCGACCCGGATGCTGCATGACTGGATCTTCAGCGCTCATCCGGTGCCGACCGCACTCATTTGATGATCCGAGTCGAGTGCCCATATGTCCAGAGGGCCTCACAAGTGAGCGGAGTGGGGATCGTCACGCACAACCGTGTTTCCACGCGTGATTTTGCGTGCACGTTGAGTTCACCTGAAGGTTCTTTTGCCGGACGACCGCACGCCCACCGGCCATGAAACGAACGCCCACCGGTCATGAGATGATGGCCACTCTTCGGCGCATCTCTGCCGCCACTGATTCGTAACTTACGGTTCCGTAGGTACGATGCAGGGCATGACTGCGCCCGTCCCCGACGCCGCCAAGAACACGCCGGCCGCCGGCCGCCGTCCCGAGGCGAACTCGATGCCGCACCAGATCAAGCAGCACGCCCAGCAGCTCACCGAACCGCTCAAGCCGAAGCTGCGCGGCTGGCTGCACCTCGGCATGTTCCCCGCCGCCCTGATCGCGGGCCTGGTACTCACCGCCCTCGCCGACTCACCCCGCGGCCGCATCGCCTGCGGCATCTACGCCCTGACGGCCTGCCTGCTGTTCGGCGTGAGCGCGCTGTACCACCGCGGCAACTGGAGCCCGCGCATGGACGGCATCCTGCGCAGGCTCGATCACGCCAACATCTTCCTGATCATCGCGGGCACCTACACCCCCCTGACGATGCTGCTCCTGGACGGGGCGAAGGGGCAGTGGCTGCTGTGGGGCATCTGGGGCGCAGCGCTCGCGGGCATCGCCTTCCGGGTGTTCTGGGTGGGCGCCCCGCGCTGGCTCTACACCCCCTGCTACATCGCGATGGGCTGGGCCGCGGTCTTCTTCCTGCCCGACTTCATGCGCACCGGGGGCATCGCGGTGCTGGTCCTCGTGATCGTGGGCGGGCTCCTCTACAGCGCCGGGGGCATCATCTACGGCCTCAAGCGGCCGAACCCCTCACCGCGCTGGTTCGGCTTCCACGAGGTGTTCCACTCCCTGACGCTCGCAGCGTTCGTCGTCCACTACATCGGCATCTCGCTGGTGGCCTACCAGCACGCATAGCGTCTCCCGGCACCCCATCAGGGCCACGGCTTCCGAGCCGTGGCCCTTTTTGCATGCCGATTTCGATTGACAGCCACCATATTTTGAGAGCTACTCTCATTTCATGGCTACTGTCACTCCAGATCCTCGGCGCTGGTGGGCCCTCGCGGCCCTGGTCGCGAGCATGCTCACGCTCGGCTTCGACATGACGATCCTCAACGTCGCGCTGCCGACCATGGCCGCCGACCTCGGCGCCACCACCGGCCAGCAGCAGTGGATGGCGGACTCCTACATCGTGGTCTTCGCCGCCCTGATGCTCCCGGCGGGCCTTCTCGGCGACCGCTTCGGCCGCCGGCGCATGCTGATCACCGGGCTGGGGATCTTCCTCGCCGGTTCGCTCGTGGGCGCTCTGGCCGCGGACGTGAACTGGGTCGTCGCCGCCCGGGCGGTCATGGGCGTCGGCGCGGCCCTCGTCACCCCGCTCGCGCTGTCCGTCCTGCCCTCGCTGTTCGGCGCGGACGAGCGCACCAAGGCCGTCAGCATCATCTCGACCGCGTCCGCGCTCGGCCTGCCGCTCGGCCCGATCATCGGCGGCTGGCTGCTGAACCACTACTGGTGGGGCTCGGTCTTCCTGATCAACGTCCCGATGGCCGCGATCGGCATCGCCGCCTGCGTCTTCCTGCTCCCCGAGACCAGAGACCCGGCCTCCCCGAGGGTCGACGCGCTCTCCACGGCGTGCACCGCGCTCGGCCTCGGCGCCCTCGTCTACGCGATCATCGAAGCCCCCGACCGCGGCTGGAGCGACCCCCTGGTCCTCGCCCTGTTCGCCGCGTCCGCCGCCCTGCTCACCGCGCTGGTGCTGCGCGAACGCCGCTCCGCGCGCCCCATGCTGGACATGACGCTGCTCGGCCACCGCGGCTTCCTGCTCAACACCGTCGCCGCGACCCTGGTGATGTTCGTCCTGTCCGGCCTGCTGTTCGTGCTGCCGCAGTACCTCCAGGCCGTACGCGGCAACGACGCCCTGGGCACCGGCATCCGGCTGCTGCCGATAATCGGCGGTCTCACGGTCGCCGCCAAGGGCGCGCCGGCCGCCGCCCAGCGGTTCGGCGCGCGGGCCACGGTCAGCGCGGGCCTGGTGGTGCTGGCGTTCGCCGCGTTCCTCGGCAGCCGTACGACCGTCCACTCCGGCTACGGCTTCACCGCCCTGTGGCTGTCCGTCACCGGTGTCGGCTTCGGCTTCGCGCTGGTCCCGGCCATGTCCGGGGCGCTCGCCACACTGCCCAGGGACCGGGCGGGCAGCGGCTCGGGCCTGCTGATGACCCTGCGTCAGGTCGGTGGCGCCATCGGCATCGCCCTGCTCGGCAGCCTGCTCGCCGGCGCCTTCCGCGACCGGCTGGACGTGACCGGGCTGCCCGCCGGGGCCGCGGACGCCGCCGGGGACTCCGTCGTCGCGGCCCACATCGTCGCCCTCAAGGCGCACGCGCCCCGGCTGGCCGCGTCCGCGGACGGCGCCTACGTGCACGGCATGGGCCTGGTCCTGCTGGTGTGCGGCGCCGCCGCCCTCGTATCGGCGCTGCTGGCCGCCGCGTTCCTGCCGAACGCCCCCGTCGCAGGGAAGGAGCCGCAGGACGCCCCGCCGATGGCCACCGCCGTGACGGATGCCGGACAATGACGTCCATGACGGCCGCACGCTCCCCCCTCTCCCCCGCCGACCGCCCCCGGCTCGGCCTGCGCGAACGCAAGAAGATCAAGACCCGCGAGGCGATCCGTACCGCGACGTACGCGCTGATCGGGGAGCAGGGGTACGACGCCACGACGATCGAGCAGATCGCCGAGCGCGCCGAGGTGTCGCCGTCGACCGTCTTCCGGTACTTCCCCACCAAGGAGGACATCGTCCTCACGGACGAGTACGACCCGTTGATGCTGGAGGAGCTGCGCGCGCGGCCCGCGGACGAGTCGTGGATGGACTCCGTGCGGTACGTGATGCACCGGGCCATGGACGTGATGATGACCGAGGACCCCGAGGTGGCGCGCACCCGGGCGCACCTGTCGGCGCAGGTCCCCGCGGTCCGTGCCCGGATGGTCGAGTCCATGTCGCAGACCGGACGTCTGCTCCGCGAGGCCATCGCGGAGCGCTCCGGTCTGGCCGCCGACTCCCTGGAGGTCCGCGTCTACGCGATGTCCCTGGTCGGCGGGTTGATGGAGGCCAACATGTGCTGGGCGGAGAACGGCTTCAGGGACGACCTGCGCGACCTCGTGGACCGCGCGCTGGACGTCCTGGAACACGGTCTCCCCACCGAAAACCCATGAGCCCGTCCATCCCGCGCATGACATCCTGACCGGGTGAACGGTCCCGAGATCCACGTCGAGTTCGCCCCCGAACTGGCCCTGTTCGTCCAGCGCCGGCCGCGACGGACCCTCGTCACCGACGGCGTCTCCTCCCTGGGACACGCCGTGGAGTCGGCCGGCGTCCCGCTCACCGAGGTCGGCACCCTTCGGGTCGACGGCCGGGAGGTCCCGACGTCCTACGTGCCCGCCGCCGGCGACCGCGTGGAGGTACGGACCGTCGAGCGCCCCCAGCGGGTGCCCGGGGCTCCCCTGCGCTTCCTCCTCGACGTCCACCTCGGCACCCTCGCTCGTCGGCTGCGCCTGCTCGGCGTGGACACGGCCTACGAGTCGACGGACATCGGCGACCCGGCGCTCGCCGCCCTCTCGGCCGCCGAGAAGCGGGTCATGCTCAGCCGCGACCGGGGCCTGCTGCGCCGCCGCGAACTGTGGGCCGGCGCCTACGTCTACAGCACCCGCCCCGAGGACCAACTCCGCGACATCCTGGACCGGTTCCGCCCCGAACTGCGGCCCTGGACCCGCTGCACCGCGTGCAACGGGCTGCTGAAGGAGGCCACCAAGGAGGAGGTCGCCGACCAGCTCCACGGCGGCACCCAGCGCTCGTACGACGTCTTCGCCCAGTGCCGCGAGTGCGGACGCGCCTACTGGAAGGGCGCGCACCACGAGCAGCTGGTCGCCATCGTGGAACGCGCCCTGGCGGACTTCGCGAGCTAGGGACCGCTCAGCCGTTGAGGGCTGAGCGCAGTCGGGCCGGGTCGGTGGTGGGTGCGTCGCAGGTGAAGTTGCGGCAGACGTACGCGGTCGGCCGACCGTCGGTCAGGGGCCGGTCGGCGAGCAGGGGGAACTCGTCGCTGTCCGGGGTCCCCACGGCCACGACCGCGCCGGGGGCGGTCCCCAGGAGAGCCGTACGGTGCAGGGTCCGCGTGCCCTCGTCGTCGAGGCCGGGTCCGACGATCGCGACCTCCCGCGGCCCGTCGAGCAGCGCCTCGGCGACCGCGAGCCCCCAGCCGATGAACCGCGGCACTCGCGGGCCCAGCGCCTTCACGACCCCCAAAGCCCGCTCGGCGGCGGTGCGATGGGGCTCGGAACCGGTGTGGGCGGCATAGCTCAGCAGGGCTCCCGCGGCGGCCGTCCAGCCGGACGGCACGGCGTTGTCGGTCGGGTCCTGCGGCCGGCGGATCAGCCGCTCGGCGTCGGCGGCGGTGTCGTAGAGCGAACCCGACTCGGGATCGGCGAACCGGGCCAGGACGTGGTCCAGCAGGAAGCCGGCGAACTCCAGCCAGACGCCCTCGCCGGTGACGGACGCGAGTGACAGGAAGCCCTCGGCGACGTCGGCGTAGTCCTCCAGCACGCCCGCGTTGGCGCCGGCCTGGCCGTCCTTGCTGGTACGGGAGAGCCGGGCCTGCTCGTCGAGGTGCAGCCGGACAAGGAGGTCGGCCGCCGTCACGGCCGCGTCGACGAGGTCGGGGCGGTCGAAGTAGGCGCCGGTCTCGGCGAGCGCGGCGATCGCGAGGCCGTTCCAGGCGGCGACGACCTTGTCGTCCCGGCCGGGGGCGGGGCGCCCGGCGCGCGCGACGAGCAGGCGCTCCCGGACGGAGGCGATCCTTTCGGCGTCGAACAGACCGTCCTGCTGCGGCAGTTGCAGCACCGACTGGCCGTGCTCGAAGGTGCCCTCCTCGGTCACCCCGAAGTACTGGGCGGCGAGTTCGGCGTCGTCGTCCCCCAGCACCTCGCGCAGCTGCCCGGGCGTCCACGCGTAGTACGCGCCCTCGACGTGCCTGCCGGTCCCGTCGTCGCTGTCGGCGTCCAGCGCGGAGGCGAACCCGCCCTGCTCGGTGCGCAGTTCGCGCACCATGAAGTCGGCCGTCTCCAGCGCGACCCGCCGGGCGAGCTCGGAGCCCGTGGCCCGCCACAGGTGCGCGTAGACACGGCACAGCAGGGCGTTGTCGTAGAGCATCTTCTCGAAGTGCGGCACGATCCAGTCGCGGTCGACGGAGTAGCGGGCGAAGCCGCCGCCGAGCTGGTCGTAGATCCCGCCGCGGGCCATGCGCTCGCAGGTGTCGGCGGCCATCTGCAGGGCGCCCTCGGAGCCGGTGCGGGCATGGTGGCGCAGCAGGAACTCGGCCACCATGGACGGCGGGAACTTGGGGGCTCCGCCGAAGCCGCCGCGCTGCGCGTCGTACTCGCGGGTGAGCCCGAGCAGGGCCTGCGCGAGCTCCTCCTCGCCGGGGGCCTCGGGGCCGCCGTAGGAGATCTCCCTGCCGGCGAGGTCCCGGACGATCTTGCCGGCGACCTCCGCGACCTCCTCCCGCCGGTCGGCCCAGGCGCCGCGCACGCCCTCCAGGACCTGCCGGAAGGAGGGCATGCCGTGGCGGGGGGCGGGCGGGAAGTAGGTGCCGAAGTAGAACGGTTCGGCGTCCGGGGTGAGAAAGACGGTCATGGGCCAGCCGCCCTGGCCGGTGGCCGCCTGGACGGCCTCCATGTAGACGGCGTCGACGTCGGGGCGCTCCTCGCGGTCGACCTTGACGCTGACGAAGTGCTCGTTGAGGAAGTCGGCGGTGGCCCGGTCCTCGAAGGACTCGTGGGCCATGACGTGGCACCAGTGGCAGCTGGAGTAACCGACGCTCAGCAGAACGGGCTTGTTCGCCTTGCGGGCCTCCTCGAAGGCCTCGGCCGACCAGGGCCACCAGTCGACGGGGTTGTCGGCGTGCTGGAGCAGGTACGGGGACGTCTCATGGGCCAGTCGGTTCACTCCTCCACTCTCCCACGGGCTCGGCCACGGCGTAGAAACGCATGTTGACTGGGCGCGCCCCCTCGGGGGCGGTCTCGCGGGAGTGGCCGTATCGGTCCAGCAGGGCGCGGTACTCGCGCAGGAACGCCAGGAGTTCGTCCTTGGTGAGCCAGGTGCCGTGGCGCTGCACATGGGCCCAGCCGTCCGGGCCGCGGTACTCCTCGTGGGCGCGGCGGAAGAGCTGGGTGTCGACGTCGATCTTCAGCAGGGCGAGATGCCGGGCGGCCTCGAACTCCTCCCGGCTCATGGTCGCCGGGTCGGGCGTGGTGTGGCTGAACGGCAGCAGCCGCCACCACCGCTCCCGGCCGCCCGACTTCTCCGGGATCTCCTCGACGAGCCGCTGCTCGGCGAGTTTGCGCAGGTGGTAGCTGGTCGTCCCGGAGCTCTCGCCCAGCTCGCGGGCGAGCACGGTGGAGTTCGCCTCGCCGTGCCGGCCGAGGTAGTCGAGGATCCGGCGGCGCAGGGGGTTGCCGAGGGACTTGTACAGCGCCGTGCGTTCGAGGCCGGTCATGCCGGTGTGCCGGGCGTCGGTCGTCTCGGTGCGCCCGGAGTCGGTCGTCTCGGTCGTGCCGTCGCTCATGCGGCCACCGGCAGCCTGGTCGCTCATGCGGCCACGGTAACCCTGAGCAACCCTGATCCGTCCCTGAGGTTCGCCGAATTTTCTTTGCAGAATTTTCTCTGCGGTCTAGCGTGGAGGCGTTGGGGAGTGCAGGCGTCGGATCGGACGGGGGAAGAGCGTGAAGAAGCAGTCGTACGAGAAGCAGCTGGCGGGGTGGACCCTGCTCCTCCTGGGCATCGCGGTCGGCGCGGTGGCCGTGGCGCTGAAGAGGTGGACGCTGGTCTTCCTGGGCGCGGCGACCGTGGTGCTCGTGCCGTGGACGGTGGTGCTCGGCCTGACCCTGCCGGCCGACACGGAGGTACGGCACTGGTCGCCGGCCTGGACCGGCCTGGACGTCCTGATGGCGGCGGGCTGCGCGGCGACGCTTCTGCTGGGCCTGCGCGGCCGCCCCGCCGCCCGCCTCACCGCCTCGGCCACTGCGGCCGTCGCCGTCCTGGACGCCTGGTTCGACATAACAACCGCGCAGGCGGGGTCCGGCCTCACCCAGGCCCTCGCCTGCGCGGTCGGCGAGGCGGCGCCGGCCTGCGTCTGCGTGTTCCTGGCGGTCACCGACCGCCGCTCCCGGACCTGAGTGGTCCTCGGGCTCCTTTGATCGCCCCGTTGATCGCGGCCCTCTGTCGCTCGCGTCCCTCGCGAAGGACACTCGTAGGCACAGGAGTTGCCGCCGGAGGGGGAAGCGACATGCGGGACGCCCATCGGGCGGAGGCCGAGCGGCTGTTGGCTCGGGCCGTGGAGGAGGAGGTGCGGCGTTCCGGCGGGCGCACCGACGGGGGCGTACTGCTGTCGCGGGCGCGCGGAGCCCTGGACGCGATGGCGGAGACGGCCGCCGAGGAGTACGCGGCGTATACCCGCGCACTGGACGAGGCGGACGCGGGACGGCTCACCTTCGCCCAGCGGTACGCGCACGAGGGGTCGGGAACTCCCCTGCTGGTGGCGGCCGTTGCCGCGATCGCGGCCGTCGCCGCCGACCTGGCCTTCGGCACCGACACCGGCACGGCGGTCGGGGTGGGTGCGACCGTGGGCGTCGTGGCCGCCGCGGCGACGGTCGTCAAGGTCGCCGGCTCCCATCTGCCCGACGCACACCATCACGCCGGTGCCGCGAACCAGCCGGGCGGCCCCGAGCAGCTGCGCCTGCAGTGGCTGACGGCGCTGGAGGTGCGCGGCATCCGCCCCTTCCTCGACCAGCAGCGGGTGCTGGCCGCCTCGACGGGACCGAAGCAGAGCGGACCGCGGCTGAAGGGCGCGGACAAGAGCGCGGCGGCCCGCGGACGGACGGTGCTGCAGCAGTCGTTCGGCCAGCTCCCCTCCCCCGAGGGCTCGTTCGCGGGGCGACGGCAGGAGATGGCCCGGATCCGGCAGTGGGTGCAGGCCTCCCGCGCCGGCACGGAGACCCGGCCGACGGTCGTCGTGCTGCACGGAGCCCCCGGCAGCGGTCGCACGACCCTCGCCGTGCGCGCCACGCACGATCTCAAGGACTACTTCCGCGGCGCCTGTGTCGTCGACCTGCGCGGCGGCAGCCCGGAGGAGACCCCGCTGTCCACCCGCGATGCCCTGCTCCATCTCCTCAACCGTCTCGGAGCACCCCGCGAACAGCTCCTGTTCCGCGAGCGGTCCTCCCCCGACCAGCAGGTCAAACGGCTGAGCGAGCTGTACCACCAGCACCTCAAAGGCCTTGCGGTCACGATCGTCCTGGACGACGCCTCCGACCCCGAACAGGTCCGCGCGCTGGTCCCCGAACGCTCCGACAGCCTGGTCCTGGTCACCACCCGCGAGCCCCTCGCCCTCCCCTCCGACATCCAGGCGTGGGTGCACGACCTGCCGGTCGAGGCCCTGGACGCGGCGGGCGCCGAGGAACTCCTGGACGCCGCGGCACAGGAAAGGACCGAGCCCTACGACGCCCAGTCCGCCGAGCGCATCCGGGAGTTGTGCGGCGGGCTGCCGCTGGCCCTGCGCATCGCCGGCTCCTCGCTGGGCCCGCGCTCCCCGCGCACGCTGGCCACGGACCTCGGGGCGTACGGCCCGGTCGAGCCGACCGAGCGCGCCCTGTGGCTGCGCTACACCGACCAGTCGGACACCGCCCGCCGGCTGCTGCGCCGCCTCGCCCTGGCCGGCCGCGCCTCCCTCGGTGCCGCGGCCGCCGCCGCCCTCCTCGCCACCGACGAGACCGAGGCGACCCGCCGGCTGACCGCCCTGTCCCGCGCGGGCCTGATCGACCACGTCCGCGGCAGCCGCTACCGCCTGCACGACCTGGTGCGGGCCTTCGCGCAGGCCCGTCTGCTCGACGAGGAGGAGCCCGCCGAGCGCACGGCGGCGCAGGAACGGCTGATCGCGAACTACGCCGAACTCGCGGACTCCGTGCTGCGTCTGGTCGACGGCAACATGTCGACCCGCTCGGACCGCTTCAGCCCGCACGGCTTCACCTCCCTGGAGGAGGCGCTGCGCTGGCTGGACGACGAGTCGAGCTTCATCACCTCGACCCTGCGGCACGCGGAGGGCGTGAACCAGGCGGCGGTACTCAACCTGCTCGGCGCCCTGTGCGACTACTGCCTGCTGCGCGGCGACCTCTACCGCCTGGGCGAGATCAGCGAACTGGCCCAGGCCGTCGACCAGGGTCTGCTGGTCCGCTCGGTGCAGTGGCGCACGGGCATCGCGGCCCGTCAGCTCGGCGAGCTGGACAAGGCGCGCACGACCCTGTCGTCCGTGGTCGACCTCTACCTGGAGGCGCATCACGACGCGGGCGCCGCCCGCGCCCTGTGCTCCCTCGGCATCACCCTGCACCACCAGGGCAACCTGACCGAGGCGGCGGCCAAGCTCCGCGAGGCCCTGAACCTCCAGTCCGCACCCGAACTGGCCACGGACCGCGCCTGGACGATGCACGCCCTGGCGGCGGTGGAGCGCGACCGCGGCGGGGTGGCCGAGTCCCTGGACCTGCTCACCCGTTCCCTGGTCCTGCACCGCGAGGGCGAGTCGGTGCACGGCGAGGCCTGGGCGCACTTCCAGCTCGGCCAGCTCGCTCTGCGCATGGGTGACCTCCCGCGCGCGGAGTCCGAGCTGCGCGCGGCCCTCGACCGCTACGGCCGCACCCGCGACGCCCGCGGTGAGGCCTGGGCCCTGACCCAGCTGGCCCGCGCCCGTCTCGTCGCCGGCGACCCGTCACCGGCCGTGGACGGCCTGCGCCGGGCAGCCTCCCGCCACCGCGAGAACGAGGACGCCCGCGGCGAGGCCTGGACGATCTACTACCTGGGCCAGGCGCTGGAGGAGACGGGCAACCTCGACCTGGCCGTCCGCGAACTGGAACGCTCCCGCACGATGTTCTCCCGGATGCGGGACGTCTACGGGCTGGCCTGCGCCCGCCACCATTCGGCGCGGGTCACCCGCGACCAGCGCGCCGCCCAGACCGGTTCGCTGCGCAACTCCGGCTTCGCCAGACAGCTCCTGGTCGACGCCCGCGCCGACTTCCAGCGCATCGGCGTCGCCCACGGCGAGGCCTGGACCTGCCTGGAACTGGCGGTCGTGGACGCGGGCAACGCCCGTACCCCACAGGCACTTGCCCTGTGCGACGAGGCGATCGACCTGTTCACGTCCTACGGCGACCTGCGCGGCGAGGACTGGGCCCGCTTCCTGCGCTGCACCCTGCTGCCCTACGCCGCTGCCGGCGGCGTGGAGATCGGCACCGCGGTCGCCCAGGAGGAGCTCACCCAGCTGTCCCGCACCAGACACCCTCTGCGGGACGAGAAGCTGGACGACTACGTCGGTGCCTACCAGCTCCTTCTGGAACGCGGCGTGGACCTGGACACGGGCTGGCAGGCCTGGCGCCTGGGCATGGTGCCGAGCCGGCACGCGCGGGAGGTGATGGGGGTGCCGGTGGCCGTGCGGCAGGACTGACGACCGTCAGCCCCGCCGTCGGGCGTCAGCGCCGTCGCCGCGTCGCGCGTCAGCCCCGTCACCGCCGGGCGGTCAGCTCTCGGAGGACTTGCCGGAGGCCTTTGCGGAGGCCTTCTCCTCGGAGTCCGCCGGGTCCTCGAACTTGACCTTGCCCATGTGCTTGTTCATGGACTTCATCAGCCCCCACACCGCCAGGGCCATCACCGCGAAGACGATGAAACCGAGGACGCCGGGGGTGACCTTGTTCTCGTCCACCTCCTTGGCGAGGGGGACGAGGTGCGTCACTGCCAGGCTCACGCTTGCGCTCATGTCAGGCATTGTCGCGGATGCCCGCGAAGAGGTCGTCCTCGGGGAGGGAGGTGTCCACGAGCGACTTCGCCAGCTCGTACTCCTCCGTCGGCCAGACCTCCTTCTGGATCTCCATGGGGACCTTGAACCAGCCGCCGTCGGGGTCGATCTGCGTGGCGTGCGCGATCAGGGCCTTGTCACGGATCTCGAAGAAGTCGGCGCACGGAACGTGCGTGGTCAGCGTGCGCTCGACGCGCTCGAACTCCTTCCAGCGCTTGAGCCAGTCCCCGTACGGCGACTCCAGGCCGCGCTCCAGCAGCGCGTTGTGCAGCGCCTCGGTGCGGGGGCGGTTGAAGCCCTGGTTGTAGTACAGCTTCTGCGGCTGGTACGCCGGGCCGAACTCGGCCTCCGGGTACTTCTCGGTGTCCGCCGCGCCCTCGAACGCCACCATCGAGATCTTGTGGGTCATGATGTGGTCGGGGTGGGGGTAGCCGCCGTTCTCGTCGTAGGTGGTGATCACCTGCGGACGGAAGGAGCGGATCTGCTTCACCAGCTCGCCCGCCGCCTTGTCGACGTCCTCCAGGGCGAAGCAGCCCTCGGGCAGCGGCGGCAGCGGGTCGCCCTCCGGGAGGCCGGAGTCGACGAAGCCGAGCCATTCCTGCCTGATGCCGAGGATCTCGCGGGCCTCGTCCATCTCCTTCTTGCGTACCTCGTGGATGTGGTCCTCGATGTACTTGTCGCCCTGCAGCTTCGGATTGAGGATGGAACCGCGCTCCCCACCGGTGCAGGTCACGACCAGCACGTCCACCCCCTCGGACACGTACTTCGCCATGGTGGCCGCGCCCTTGCTCGACTCGTCGTCGGGGTGGGCGTGCACGGCCATCAGTCGCAGCTGGTCAGTCAAGACTCAATCCTCGTAAGTCGGCGCCCCCGGTGTCTTCGGGTGCGATCGGCGGCTTCTATAGTGACCGAATCGGGGGGCGAATAATTCCGGGGTCCGGCTCCGGGAGCCCCGCACCGAGAGGACGATCATGGGTACGGCGAGCACTCAGCTGCCCGAGGGCCGCTACGGCCGCTCCTCGGACGCCCGTGCCGACCACAAGCTCAAGATCGCCGGTGCCGTCCTCGGGACCCTTCTGCTCATCCTGGTCGGCTATTTCGCCTACCACTACGTCGGCCAGAACAAGATCAGCGGCGAGGTGATCACGTTCGAGCCGCACCGGAGCTCCGTCTCGGTGCATCTGGAGGTCCGCAAGGACGCCGACGCCTCCGGCTACTGCACGGTCCGCTCCCAGGCGGCGGACGGCTCCGAGGTGGGCCGGGCCGACTTCCGGTTCGACGGCGGCGCCACCCGGATCGACAAGGTCGTCACGCTCCGTACGACGGCTCCGGGCACCACGGCCGAGCTGCTGGGCTGTCACGCCGACTGAATCACCCGGATGCGTTGGGGCTGACCTGCGCCGACGTAATTCTGATGGCTTATGTCCTCCCCCTTCGGCCACTGAATTGTTAGGCTCGTGGTTTCGCCCTTCCGTGAAGGAACATTCTTCTGGGTAGGGCGATGCTTTGTATTCCCAGTACCTACGAGGAGCACCTGTGACCCAGACCAGCGAGAACGTCACCTGGCTGACCCAGGAGGCGTACAACCAGCTCAAGGCCGAGCTGGAGTACCTGTCTGGTCCCGCGCGCACGGAGATCGCCGCCAAGATCGCGGCCGCGCGCGAGGAGGGCGACCTGCGTGAGAACGGCGGGTACCACGCGGCCAAGGAAGAGCAGGGCAAGCAGGAGCTCCGTGTGCGCCAGCTGACCCAGCTCCTGGAGAACGCCAAGGTCGGTGAGGCGCCGGAGTCGACGGACGGTGCCGTGGCGCCCGGCATGGTCGTGACGATCGCCTTCGACGGCGACGAGGACGACACGCTGACCTTCCTGCTCGCCTCGCGCGAGTACGCGAGCGCCGACATCGAGACCTACTCGCCGCAGTCCCCGCTGGGCTCCGGCGTGATCGGCCACAAGGTCGGCGAGGACGCGGAGTACGAACTGCCCAACGGCAGGAAGGCCTCCGTGAAGATCCTCAAGGCCGAGCCCTACAACGGCTGACCCGGCGGTCTACGGGCCGCTCGCGGCCACCCACACCCTGCCCTCGACCCGCCCCCGGCGCCCTCATGGCGCCGGGGGCGTCGTCGTACCAGTACCGCGGGATCAGTCGTCGCGCGGGCCGCTCACGCCGTCGCCGAGCGGTACTTGCGTACCGCCAGGGTCCGGAAGACGACGATGATCAGTGCCGAGTAGATCAGCGAGGCCCACACCGGGTGCTGCATCGGCCAGGCGCCCGATTGCGACTGGCCGGGGTTGGCGAAGAGCACCCGGCAGGCCTGCACGGTGGCGCTGAACGGGTTCCACTCGGCGATGTGGCGCAGCCACGGGGTCATGTGGCTGGTGTCCACGAAGGCGTTGGAGATGAACGTCACCGGGAACAGCCAGATCAGTCCGCTGGAGGTCGCGGCCTCGGGGGTGCGCACCGACATGCCGATCAGGGCGCCGATCCAGGTGAACGCGTAGCCGAGCAGGAGCAGCAGGCCGAAGGCGGCCAGGACCTTGGCGGCGTTGGTGGAGCCGTTCGACCCGACCCGCCAGCCGACCAGGACCGCGACCACGGCGAGGACGACCAGGGTCAGCGCGGTCTGGACGAGGTCGGCGAGCGTGCGCCCGGTCAGCACCGCGCCGCGTGCCATGGGCAGGGAGCGGAAGCGGTCGATGAGCCCCTTGTGCATGTCGTCGGCGATGCCGGCGCCGGAGCTGGCGGTGGCGAACGTGACGGTCTGCGCGAAGATGCCGGCCATGAGGAAGTTCTTGTAGTCGGTGGCGCTGGTGCTGCCGCCGATCTGCATGGAGCCGCCGAAGACGTAGGTGAAGAGCACCACGAACATGATGGGCTGGATGAGCCCGTAGATGATCATCTCGGGGATCCGGGACATGCGGATCAGGTTCCGCTTGGCGACGACCATCGAATCCCGGAACGACTGGCTGACGGGGTTCCCGGTCGGCGCGACCCGCACGGCGTCGGTCACGGCGCTCACTTGGCGGCCTCCTTCTTCTGCTTGCGGTCCTTGGCGGGGGCGTCCGCCGTCGCGCCGTTCTCCTCCGCCTTCACCTCGGCCACATGGCCGGTCAGGGAGAGGAACACGTCGTCGAGGGTCGGGCGGCGCAGGCCGATGTCGTCCATCTCGATGCCGCGGACGTCCAGTTCGCGGATGATCTCGGCCAGCAGCTTGGCGCCGCCGGTGACGGAAACGGTGAGCTTGCGGGTGTGCTCCTCGACGCTGACGTCGCCCTTGCCGAAGCCGCCCAGGACCTCGCGGGCGGTGGGGATGTGCTCGCGTTCGTGCACCACGACCTCGACGCGCTCGCCGCCGGTGCGGGCCTTGAGCTGGTCGGAGGTGCCGCGGGCGATGACGCGGCCGTGGTCGACGACGGCGATGTCGTGGGCGAGGTGGTCGGCCTCCTCCAGGTACTGCGTGGTCAGCAGCAGGGTCGTACCGCCGGAGACGAGCTGTTTGATGACCTCCCACAGCATCTGGCGGTTGCGCGGGTCGAGGCCGGTCGTCGGCTCGTCCATGAACATCACGGGCGGGGAGACGACCAGGGCGGCGGCGAGGTCGAGCCGGCGGCGCATGCCTCCCGAATAGGTCTTGGCGGTGCGGTCGGCGGCGTCCGCGAGGTCGAACTGGGCCAGCAGCTCCTCGGCCCGGGCCTTCGCGGCCTTGGCCTTCATCTGGTAGAGCTGCCCGACCATCTGCAGGTTCTCCCGGCCGGTCAGGTACTCGTCGACCGCGGCGAACTGGCCGGACAGGCCGATCGAGCGGCGCACCTCGTTCGGATGCTTGAGCACGTCGAGGCCCGCGACGACGGCCCTGCCACTATCCGGTTGCAGAAGGGTGGTCAGACAGCGGACAGTGGTCGTCTTGCCCGCGCCGTTCGGCCCGAGCAGGCCAAGGACGGTGCCCTCGGGGACATCGAGGTCGACGCCGTCCAGAGCCTTTACGTCACCGAAGGTCTTCACCAGACCTTCGGCGTAGATGGCGCCTGGCATATGAGTCTCCACGTCGTCGGGGATTCTTCGGAAAGCCTAGATTTGTGCGCTTTGCCCCGCCCGACGGATGCCGGGGCGGGCAGGCGAGCGGTCACGAGACACACCATAACGCGATGTATCGCGTCCCTCAACGGATTTTCCCGAACGAGTGACAAAGGGCCCCTGAACTGGGGTTTTTCTTGTGGCTGTGCGAATCCGCGCGTCTCAGTCGATGATCGTGTAGCCCGCCTCGCGGAGGGCGCGGCCGACCTCGGCGCAGTGCTCCGGCCCCTTCGTCTCCAGGTGCAGCTCGACCTCCGCCTCCGTGAGCCCGAGCCGTGGGTCGGTCCGTACGTGGCTCACATCGAGGACGTTAGCGTCGACCACTGACAACACCCCGAGAATCGTCGCGAGCGCCCCCGGCCGGTCCGTCAGCCGCAGCCGTACGGCCAGGTAGCGGCCCTGCGCGGCCATGCCGTGCCGCAGCACGCGCTGCAGCAGCACCGGGTCGACGTTGCCGCCGGAGAGCACCGCCACGACCGGGCCCTCGAAGGCGCGCGGATCGCCCAGCAGCGCCGCGACCGGGCTCGCGCCGGCCGGCTCGACGACCATCTTGGCCCGCTCCAGGCAGAGCAGCAGCGCGGCGGCCAGCTCGTCCTCGGTGACCGTGCGCACCTCGTCCACCAGCTCGTCGATGATCCCGAACGGCACGTCACCGGGCCGCCCGACCTTGATGCCGTCGGCCATCGTCGCCGGATGCTCTATCGACACCGGGTGCCCGGCCGCGAGCGAGGGCGGATACGCCGCCGCGCCCTCCGCCTGCACACCGACGATCCGCACGTCGGGCCGCAGGGCCTTCACCGCCACCGCGACACCGGCCGTCAGGCCTCCGCCGCCGATGCCGACGACGATCGTCCGTACCTCCGGGCACTGCTCCAGGATCTCCAGGCCGACCGTGCCCTGCCCCGCGATGATGTCGGGGTGGTCGAAGGGGTGGATGAACACCGCGCCCGTCTCGGCCGCGTACGCCTGGGCGGCGGCCAGCGTCTCGTCCACCACCTGCCCGTGCAGCCGCACCTCGGCGCCGTACTCACGCGTCGCGCTGATCTTCGGCAGCGGTGCACCCTTCGGCATGAACACCGTCGCCCGCACCCCCAGCAGCGAGGACGCGAGGGCCACGCCCTGCGCGTGGTTGCCGGCGCTCGCCGCGACGACCCCGGCGGCCCGCTCCTCCGGCAGCAGGCCGGCGATGCGGACGTACGCGCCGCGCAGCTTGAACGACCCCGTCCGCTGGAGGTTCTCGCACTTCAGGTGCACCGGCGCGCCCACCAGCCGGGACAGGTGCCTGCTGCCCTCCATCGCCGTCATCCGCGCCACGCCCGACAGCATCTTCTGGGCGCCCCGGACGTCGTCGAGGGTGACGGACCGCAAGGAGTCGGCCGTGCTGTAGCTCATGACTCAAGCATCGCAGTTCACAGGCGCGCACGACCGGTGTGACCAACGTCCGAGACTGGTTTGCGCAGCGTCGGTACGGCCCGCCTCCCGGCCGCGTACTCTGTCCCCCATTCACAGACCACCTTCATGAAGCGAGCCTCCGGCCATGCCCACAACACCTGAAATGTCGATGGACATGACGACCGTCGGTGACACCGGTCTCCTCGACACGCTGCAGCACGAGGTGGCGGTCTTCGCGCGCCGTGCCGAACAGACCCGGCTCGGTGGGGTCGGGCAGGTGCGCAACTCCATGGACCGCGCCGCATACCTGCTGCTCAACCGCCTCGACGACGAGGGCCCCATGGGCGTCAAGGCGCTCGCGGCCAGCATGGGCATCGACTCCTCGACGGTCACCCGGCAGGTGGCTCCGCTCGTCGACACCGGTCTCGTCAAGCGCACCTCGCACCCCGAGGACGGCCGCGCGGTGGTGCTCCAGCTGTCCCCGCGTGGGCAGTCGCGGCTGGAGGAAGTGCGGTCCTCCAGGCGTCAGTTGATGGCCGAGCTGACACACGACTGGGCACCGGAGGAGCGCGAGGCGTTCTGCACGCTCCTCACGCGCTTCAACACCGCCCTCTCCACCCGGATGGCCGTACAGGGGGTACCGGGGCCGGAGGCGTCGCAGCCGTCGTAGTCGCAAGGATGCCGTAGCGGCCGTGACTGTGCCTCTCGTGTCCCCGCGCGGCCCCTCTCGCGTTTTCCCGCGGCCCCATTCGCGCGCATCCGCGGCGCGCGGCTCTTGACCGAAAGGCCGCCCTTGGCCTCATATGAGATCGGGGCCCTCGTCGTACACGGTTTCGTATGCCGTACGCGGCCGGGCCCGGGTCTCACAGGGGCGCGTCAGGGTGGGAGGCGCGGTGCGGCAACGGCAGGTGTCCCAAGGAGCCCGCCGGGCCCGGGAGTTCGAGGCGTTCGTCACGGGCGCGGCAGGGCGGCTGTTGCATGCCGCCACACTGCTCACGGCGGAGCTGCCGGAGGACAACCCGCGGGCGCGGCGGCTGCTGACACACGCCCTCGCGCACACGTACGCGTGCTGGGACCGGCTGCGCGGGGAGGACCCGTACGACCGCGCCCGCCAGTATCTGGCCACCCGCTTCGCGCGTGCCGCGTGGCACCAGTACGGCGGTTTCGGCCGGAGCCGCCCGCACCCCGACAGCGCCCTGGCCGGACTGGCACCCCAGGAGCGCCTGATCCTGGTCCTCAGGCTGTACGAGGGGGTCGCCGAGGAGCAGACGGCGGCGCTGCTCGGTCTCCCGGTCGACCGGGTGCGCTCCATCTGCGACCGCGCCACGACCTCCCTGCTGCATCCCGCGCGCGGGCGGCCCTCGCCGGTGATCGGCGCCAAGGTGGCGCCGTCATGAGGCGCGGGCGTCTGCGGACACGCGCGGCGACGCGGCGGGCGCCGATACGGGGAGGTGCGGGGTGAACCGGCCCGAGCGTGAGGCCACCGCGCGCCGGCTCATGGAGCAGGAACCGCCGCCCGTGCCGCCGGAGCTGTACGACGACGTCATGCGGCGCGGCGCCCGCATGCTGCGCCGCAGGAGGATCGTCCGGCGTCTGATGTGGCTGCTGCTGTGCGCCGCGACCGTGGCGTTCGTGGTGTGGGCGCTCACGGCCCGCCCGTGGGTGGAGCCGCCGTCGCAGACGACTCCCCCTTACACGGGCTGGTGAACGGGCGGTCAGCCGAGCGCCTGCTGCAGGTCCTCGAGGAGGTCGTCGACGTTCTCGATGCCCACGGAGAGCCGCACGAGGTCGGCGGGCACCTCCAGGGCCGAGCCGGCCGCCGACGCGTGCGTCATCCGCCCCGGGTGCTCGATCAGCGACTCGACGCCGCCCAGGGACTCGCCGAGCGTGAAGATCTTGGCGCGGTTGCAGACCTCCACGGCCGCCTCCTCCCCGCCCTCGACGCGGAACGACACCATGCCGCCGAAGGCCCGCATCTGCTTGGCCGCGACCTCGTGACCGGGGTGGTCCTCCAGCCCGGGGTAGAGCACACGCGTCACGCGCGCGTGCCGGGTGAGCATCTCGGCGACCTTGGTGGCGTTCTCGCTGTGCCGGTCCATACGCACGGACAGCGTCTTGGTGCCGCGCAGCACCAGCCAGGAGTCGAAGGGCCCGGCGACCGCGCCCATCGCGTTCTGGTGGTAGGCGAGCTCCTCGCCGAGCGTCTCGTCGGAGACGATCAGGGCGCCGCCGACCACGTCCGAGTGGCCGCCCATGTACTTGGTCAGGGAGTGCACGACGACGTCCGCGCCGAGCGCCAGCGGCTGCTGCAGGTACGGCGTGGCGAAGGTGTTGTCCACGACGAGCCTGGCGCCCGCGTCCCGGGCGACCTGGGCGACGGCCGCGATGTCGGTGACGCCGAGCAGCGGGTTGGAGGGGGTCTCCACCCACACGGCCTTCGTCTTCGGGGTGATCGCGGCCCGTACGGCGGAGGGGTCGCTGGTGTCCGCGACCGACCACTCCACGCCCCAGCGGGCGACGACCTTCGCGAACAGGCGGAACGTGCCGCCGTACGCGTCGTTCGGGATGACCACGTGGTCGCCGGGGCTGAGCAGCGTACGCAACAGGCAGTCCTCGGCCGCCAGTCCGGACGCGAACGCGAGACCGCGGCGGCCACCCTCGAGGGCCGCGAGGTTCTCCTCCAGAGCGGTCCTGGTCGGATTGGCGCTGCGGCTGTACTCGTAGCCGCCGCGCAGACCGCCGACGCCGTCCTGCTTGTAGGTGGAGACCTGGTAGATCGGCGGGACGACGGCGCCGGTGAGGGGGTCGGCGGTGTTGCCCGCGTGGATCGCGAGGGTCTCGAAGTGCTGACTGATATGCCTGTCGCTCATGGGCACCGAGCGTAGTGCGCTCGCGGGACAGGTGCCGGACGGCGAGGCTCGGGAGGCGGGACGGGCGGGTTTTCCCGCGGTGAGGGATGCGGGGGAGGCGGTGCCAGGGCGGCGTCGGGACGGAGGTCGCGGTGTCGGCGGGACGGAGGCCGGCGTGCAGTGCTGCGGTCCCGGCGGGATGGAGGCCGCGGCCGGACGGATGCCCCGGTCGCGGTGGTTGTCCACAGGTCCGCGGACCGGTTGGCCAATTGTCCGAGGCGTCTGGAACGCTTGAGGCATGGAACTTCTCTGGGTCCTGATCGCGGTCGCCATGCTGGGCTTCGTGCTGCTCCCGGTCATGCGGCGCAGGCGGGGCATGATCGAGCAGGTCCCGGCCGGCCACCCGGACGCCGCGGACCCCGCGGACTACGGCTTCGTACGCGAGGAGGAGTTGGACGTCCGCATGCCCGGCCCCGACCACGACCTGCTGGACGTGCTGGACCTGGTGCAGCGCACGCAGGACTACCGGGCGGCCTCCCAGCTGCTCGCGGGCACGGAAGCGGAGGGCGAGCTGCGCTGGCAGCGCGTGCAGGCCTTCGCGGGCGCCGCGTCCCTTGAGCTGAAGGAGCGGCCGGGCGGGGTCGGCGAGGTGCCGGGCGGGCAGTGGCTGCGGGTGTGGCGGGCCGAACAGCCGAAGGACGCCGGCGGTGCGGCCGTGCACGCCGAGTTCCTGGTGCAGCAGGCGTGGCGGACGTCGAGCCCAGGCACGGACGAGTTCCGGATCATCATGGAGGAGGCGCTGGCGGCCTGCGGGGACGCGGCGCTGCTCGCCCCCGGCGACCCGGTGCCGTACATCGTCGAGCTGTCGGTGGCCCGCGGGCTCGGCTACTCGGAACCGGAGTTCGACCAGCTGTGGCTGAAGATCCTGGACCGCGCCCCGTCCCACATGGGTGCGCATCTGGCGGCCCTGCACTACTGGTGCGAGAAGTGGCACGGCTCGCGTGAGCTGGCGTACTCCTTCGCGGAGGCCGCGGCCGCCCGCGCCCCGCGGGGTTCCCTGCTCGCCGCCATGCCGCTGTTCGCGGTCTTCGAGCACCTGCCCGAGGTGAACCTGGTTCGCGGCTTCTACCAGAGCGAGGTCGTGACCAAGGCCATCCACGGCGCCCTGCACGCGGTCCACTCGGCCCGGCCCGACGACCCGATGCTGGCGCACGTGCGGCACCTGCTGGTCTTCTTCCTCGTGCGCGCCGAGCGCTGGGGCGAGGCGATGAACCAGCTCATACACATCGACGGGCACGTCGGGGCACTCCCCTGGACCCTGTCCGCCGACCCCGCGGCCGAGTTCGCGGTCTACCGCGCGCTGGCGGTGGCGGGCTACGAGGCGAACGGCGGCAGCCCGGCGACGCTGCCGCACTGACGGGCGGGGGCGGAATGCCGTCCGATCACGGCATGTTGACGGCAGCGAACCCCCGGGCCCGCGTTTGGAGACCGCATGTTCCTGTACAGCCGTACGCCCCAGCTCCCCACCCGCGAGCAGGCTCTCCAGGGCCGCCCGGAGCCGATCTTCACGGTCCCCGACCGGCACACCGTCCTCGGCACCCCGCTCCTGGGCCCCTACCCCGAGGGCCTGGAGGTGGCCGACTTCGGCCTGGGCTGCTTCTGGGGCGCCGAGCGCACGTTCTGGCGGCTTCCGGCCGGGGTGTGGACCACCCTGGTCGGCTACCAGGGCGGTTACACCGAGCACCCCACCTACGAGGAGGTCTGCTCCGGCCTGACCGGCCACACGGAGGTGGTCCGCGTGGTCTTCGACCCCGCTCTCATCTCGTACGAACGCCTTCTGAAGACCTTCTGGGAGTCCCACGACCCCACCCAGGGCTTCCGCCAGGGCAACGACGTGGGCACCCAGTACCGCTCGGCGATCCATACCCACACCCCCGAACAGGCAACGACCGCCGAGGCCTCCCGCAAGGCCTACCAACGCGTCCTCACCGACGCGGGCCACGGCACGATCACAACGGAAATCCTCCCGGCGCAGCCCCGCCCGCTCTATCCGGCAGAGGGATACCACCAGCAGTATCTGGAAAAGAACCCGGCGGGGTACTGCGGGATCGGCGGGACGGGGGTCAAGCTAAGTGACCCGTTTGAGACGCGCTGGGGAGCGTCTTGCCCGACGGGACTTACGTCGGCTCCCGCGGGTGAGTGATCGATGACCCGTGTCCGTGTGCGGTGATCGCGGTATCGGTGAGTTCGGCTTCAGGGGACACCTGGAGCTGATCCGAGTACGGCGGGGTATGTACGGTCTGGACTGCTCCGGAATGATCCGCAACCGCGAGACTGCGGCGGCTCACCGGTCAGGCTTTCTGGCTTGTTCGGCAGCGATACTGCGTACAGCCCGTTCGCATGCCGCCCACCGCGCTCCATCTCGGGTGCGCACGACCTTGACGGGTGGCTCTGCGCACGTCCTGCCATGCCACGTGCACCGAGCTTCCCGAAACGACACGCTTTCGGGGTCGAGCCCTTCGGGAAAATCTGGCCACTCGTCAATCGACGTCATGCCAGGACGGTAGTGAGTGCGAACGCCCGGCGCAGCAGTTCAGGTCGTCGCCGCTACACATGCGACGGACCGTCGTCAGTCGCGTTCGACGGCGGGCTGACGGATACGGCGAGATACCTGAACTCTCCGCCCAGTCCGTCCAGTTCGGAGTACGGCTTCCAATGGAGGCGGTATGCGCCCCTCAACGTGCACGTGTTGGCCTCGTAGGCACCCTCGGCCCACAGCAGCGTGCCGGCAAGTTCCCGCCCCTGATGGATTCTGAAGTCCTTGTCCCGAGTCAGCCCGCGGCCGGCGCCGGGCGGTGTCCACAGGGAGGCGTCGTTGGTCAGCATGACGGCAAGACCGTTCTGGTCCGACCGGCGGCAGAAGCGCTCCAGCCTGGCTATGTCCCGCACGTAGTGCAGACGAGCGAGGTCCGTGGCGGCGTGCCCTTTCAGGGCGTAGTCCTCGGCAGGAGTACCCACCGTGCCCGTCCATCTCCGGGTGAAGTACTTGAACTCGATCGCGGTGCGACTCGAGGGGCCGATGCACAGGAGGTCCAGGTACTCGGCCTTGCCCTCCGACCGCTGCGGCACCTCAAGCCTGGAGTGCACATCCGGCGAGAGTTCCCACAGAGCCCGCGCGAAGCTGTGCTGAAGATCTGCTTCTGAGTGGAAGACCGGCCTGTGCCTGCCGAGTTGCGCGAGAACATCGCCGAGTGAGACCCGCCCGGCGACCTTCCTGTTACCGTCCAGCGCTGCTCTGTTCACAACCCCATCGAAGTGGTCCCTCCACAGGACTTTCAAGCCGCAGGGCCACCGAGCCGCCGAAAATCAGTGGCCGCCCGACCCGGCCGACCTCAGGCTGTACGCCATGGAAGAACCGCAACGCGGGATCCGTGCGGTCCACTCGGAATCCACGATCACCGTCTATCAGGCCTACTCCCCGGAAATCGGCCTGGCCGCCGTCCGCGAAGGAAGGTTCCCCGCCGCGTGGAAGCGGGACAGGATGACGTGGGTCATCAAGCAGCGTTCACAGACTCCTGCGCAGTTCGGCCGGGGAAAGGGGCCCGCGCGGCTCTCAGAGGCCGGCTGGGTGGCTGGAAAGCCAGGCCGTGTGTTGGTCACGCACACCGTCACGCTCTGCGGGCGTGGCAAGGATGACGTCTGCGCCGCCGTCGTAGGGATGGTGGATGCGCCGCAGTTCTGTGTCGGCAACGAAGACTTCGACGAGCGCCTCGTCCGCGACGGCTCGCAACAGTTCGTCAATGCATCCGCGGTTCCACCGGCGCTGGTCGGCATACAGACGCGTGTGGGTGTGGAACTCCGGGTCGGGGTCGTCCTGGTCTGACTCGGTCCACCAGCGGACGCCGTCGGGGTGCAGCATCGGTCGTGGAGTCGGGTAGCCCGCAGGCCCAGTTGGTGTGTTCGACCAGTCCATGGTCACCACGAACACGTCGGTGTCCGCGAACAACTCGTCGAGGATCGTGTTGTACCGGTCCAGCACGATCGCGTACTCGTCCTCGGACTCCGGGTAACGCTTCGAGCCGGGAAGGCTGTGAAAGCGCACCCAGCGATCGGCGTACCTGGTGCGGAACGTGTGAGCGACGGGAGGGCCTGACGGATGCCGTTCCTTCCACAAAGCCGCCAGGAGATCAGGGCCCATGGCGACACTCCCCCTTGGTCGGAACGACACCGATCGGACAGGAGACGCCGGTCCCGTCATGGTCGTTGATGTCGCGGTCAAGATACTGCTGGCGGTAGCCGTCCGCCGGGCACAAGGTACAGCCCACCAAGCAAGGCAGGCGTCCATCCCGATCACGGTGGACGCGGGCTGCGCCTGTGCGGTGGACCAGGGGCACTTTTGGGGCCGGCCTTTCGAGGCGAGGATCATGGTCCCGTGATGAAGTGGACGAAGGAGACGCCCCCGGTCGGTCAGTCCGATCATGAGCCCGAACTCCCGTACTACCAGCGGGCGTTGCGGAACCGGATTCTCGCGGCCCCGGTGGTGCCCGCGCCCGCCCCCTGGCGGCCCGTCTTCGAGTACCAGTACGGCGTCCCTGTCGGCGGACTGCTCGGGATCGGCTTCGCGACGGACCCCGACACCGGCCACGATCTGGTGGTCGTCGTCTCCCACGACGGGCACGGTCTCTTCGACGCCGTCACCGGCGAGAAGAGCGCGCGGGATCGTGACGCGGACCCCAAGGACAGCAGCCGCGCCGCGGACCCCGCTATGTGGTGTCCTGGGTTGGGACCGGTCGCCGGAAGCAGGGTGCGCATCGCCGGACTTTTTGGCGGAGGACTGCACACCACCAGCGGAGACGGCTGGAAGCTGGAGGTCCTTGCCCCGGCCTGGCCGAACGAGCGTGTCCTGCTCTCTCGCGACGGCGGTCTGCCGCACTCCGGCCCGCACGGGGAGCACTGGTGGCACATCTTCCACTCCAACTACTCCGAGCTCCGTACCGCTGGATTCTCGCCCTCCGGGCAGACCCTCGCCGTGGCGACGAGCAGCGACATCTCACTGTGGACACGCAGGACGGACAGACGCCACGCCAGCAGCGCCGAAGCCTGACCGAACCGGACCGCGCGTCCGATTCGACGGACATCGGCATGACGTGACCTGGAACAATGTGTTTTCCGCTCCCACAGAAAGCATGGCGATGGACGAAGACGAGAGCCTGCTCCGCTACGGCCTGCACCCTGCCGGAGCGAACCTCGACGAAGTGCGAGGTCTGCTCATCGCACAAACCCAGTTGGAGAAGCGTGCGCAGGGAGACGGTGACACGGAGTTGATGAAGCTGTGCTGCGTACAGCTGTTCAACGCCTCGGTCCTCGAAGACGTGCTACTCATCTGGCAGGCCAAAACCGCCAGCATGGACACCGACTGCTCGATCGACATTCAGTTGCTGTGCGGCAGCGGACTGGCCAAGACCAAGGCGTACCTGTCGAGTCGGCGCATCCCCCAAGCCGAAGCTGCACTGCAACGACTGATCCGCTGCGAAGCGGCCGGTGACTTCGAGGATTTCACCACCGCAAGGCACTCGGCCCGATACGCCGCCTACTACGCCGCTGATGCCTGACGCCCGTATTCAGCAATCGCCCACTGACGAGGCACTTTGAGTGACCCCAGGTCAGTGGGCCATCGTCAAAAGGTCTGCGAACGCGGCTTGACGTGGGTGATTGGCCGCGTTCACAGACCCATGCCCGTGTCATGCGGCGAAGCCGACAGTGCGGTGTCGTGATGTCAGCCGTCGAATCGGTCCCACTCGACCGGCACTTCGGCCAATGGAGCGAGAGCACTGCGGTGGGTGGCGCCGGCCCACACGCTGAAGGCATCGTCGCCTCCTTCGTCCGAGACATGCAGGACGAGTCCCGGAGCCACGTAGAAGCGTGTAGGGGCCCCGGGCCAGAACGGCCGCAGAGGCACGGGGAGAAGTGCCACGGTCAGTCGGTCGACCTGCTGCGCGGTGAGTCGACAGGACAGTGCCACGTAGTCGGCTCCCATGGAAGCCTCAAAGAGCGAGAACTGGATGAGGAAGCCACTGAGGGGTTCCAGCTCGGCGATTGGAGGCTCGTCGTACTCACGGAACCAGACCGTCGGATCGACTTCGGGGCCGTCGAGCGTCCACAGCAGTGACCAGAAGAACCCTCCCTGGTTCTCTTCGCCGAAGACGAGCATCTCTCCCTTGGGATCGGTCTTGAGCTTGGTGACGGGGAGGACGCGGTTCTGCACTCCCAGGCAGCGTGGGCGGTGCTGCGCCAGCCGGTAGAAGTGCCGCAGTCCGTCTGGCAGATCCAGGGCGGAGGCCTCCACCGACGGTGGTCCTGCGGTCTCAGGAGCCGCGGGATACCAACCGGTGATGAACTGTTCGAGCGCACTGGCTCGATTGCCGTTCACGTGTCTCAGCCACTCCAGGTCCGGGAGATCCTCCGGAGGAAGGAGCGGACGGACCAAGTCCAGGCTGGACCTGGTCAAGGGCGAGTGGAGCCGAAGGAGGCAGTCGGTGAGAACGTGTTCGTCGCAGCCCGGACGGAGTACCGTTCCCGCCCGAGTCACGGATCCGGTGCCTAGATACAGGAGGCCTTCCGAGATCCGCACCGTCAGATGAACAGGCAACTTCGGGTCGTCTGTGCCCCGCTCCCAGGGTTCATCCACGAGCCGTTTCCTGACCGGTGTTGGCGCAGGACCAAGGAGGCGGACCTCGCCAGCGTTCCACACGCAACTCCTATCGAGGCTGTCCCCGGCTTCCACGATGATCAGTGTCCCGGCATCGCCGATGACGACAGTGGTGCTTCCGAAGGTGAAGTCTTCGGGGATCGTCAGGCCACCACAAAGGGCATACGCCCACTCTTCGCCCACGAGGGGCATGCAGGACATCCCGCGAGAGTGATCAACCATGTGTCCATCTTCCTCGACGATCCGGCGCCGATTTCCTGCATTGCGGACGTCGCAGTACAACAGGGCACGAGAGGCCTGTGAACGCGGCTTGACATGGGTCATCAACCAGCGTTGGCAGAGCCCTGATCCGTCCTGATGAGTCTGGCGCAGCATGGATCATGGTTGCGTGACGAAGTGGACGAAGGACGAACCTCCGATCAAGCAGCCAAACCCTGAGTCGGGGCTCTCCGCCTACCAGCAGGCGATGAAGCAAAGGCTCCTCGCCGCCCCGGTGGTACAGGCCCCCGAGCCCTGGCGGCGCATCGCGTACGCCCCGGTCGGCGGACTTCTCGGTATCGGATTCGCCTCGCACCCCGACACCGGCGAAGACTTGGTAATGGTCGTCTCGCACGACGGTCACGGTCTCTTCGACGCCGTCACGGGGGAGAAGATCGCACGGGACCGTGACCCTGGCCCAGAGGACGACAGCCCCGACGCGGATCCCGCTCTGCGGTGTCCTGGACTGGGACCGGTCGCCGGAAGCAGGGTGCGCGTCGCCGGGCTTTTCGGAGGAGGACTGCACACCGCCGGCGGAGACGGTTGGAAGCTGGAGGTCGTTGCCCCGGCCTGGCCGAACGAGCGTGTCCTGCTCTCTCGCGACGGCGGTCTGCCGCACTCCGGTCCGCACGGGAGCGCTGGTGGCACATCTTCCACTCCCACTACTCCGAGCTCCGTGCCGCGGGCTTCTCCCCCTCCGGGCAGACCCTTGCCGTAGCGACGAGCAGCGATTTGTCCCTCTGGACTCGCGTCGACCACAACCGTAGTAGTGGCGACTGACGATCAGCTGGGACCTGGGAGTCGAGGTCGTCGGCCGCGGGGTGTCTCCCCGCTCCATAAATGGTTGTGAGCACGGCTTGACGTGGGTCAAGCCGTCGTTTCTGTGGATGATGTATCGCTGCGGCTGGGCCGCGAAGCCGGGTCAGGAGACCGTGCTTGCCGTCGAGATCACTCGCGACGGCTTCGAGTGGGCGCTGCGCAACGCGTGCCTGTCGAGTTACGTACGTGGGCTGCACCCCGACCTCAGCACCTGGCAGCGCGAGCTCAAGCGTTCGCCGACGCGCGTCCAGTGGGACCCCGAGCGCGATCTGCGTTCGCAGCCCCTGCCCTACCGCTCACTGCAACTCGGGCTCTCCGGCGAGGCCGTACGGCGTTACGCGGACGAATGGCTGGTCTCCATCAGGGATGTGACTCCGCTCGCCCGCGAGATACACGCACTCGTCTCCAGTGGCGACCTGGACACGGCGCGCGGACTGTTGCCCGAGGAGACGCCCTACCCCGCTCAGGGCGAACTACTGACCCACCTGAACCGGTGACCTGGCGGTGTCCGGGCGGCGTGGCGTCGGGCGAGAGATGAGCAGCGGCGACTTCGGCGGAGAACGTCTGTCCGCGCTGTGGCGGCGCCGGTTCCCGAAGGGGCCTCCCGTCGCGCACGAACTCCGCGCCGGCCACAGCGACCGTTGGGTCCGCTTCCACAGTCTCCCGGGCTCGAAGCGCTACCCGGAGACCGAGGACGAGTACGCCATCGTCCTGCACCGGTACAACACCCTCCTGGACGAACTCTTCGAGGGCACGGACGTCTACGTCATCACCGTGGCATGGTCCTGGGACCCGGACGGAACCGAACTCCCGCCGCGGCGGGCCGAGGTGCACCCCGAGGGCAGCCGTTGGACGACGCTGGTGTACGAGGACGACCCCGACCCCGAACTCCACAGCTACACGCATCTCTACGCCGACCTCCGGCCCTGGCGACCCGGCACGGTCGACACCATTCTCCGCGAGGTCGCGGACGACGTGCTCAGCGGAGTGATCATCACCGACAGCGGTCTCAGCCGCCTGCACCTTCCCTACGACGGCGGCGCCGACGTCATCGCGGCCGGCCCCGAGGAACGCGACCGTCTGCGCGACCGCCACCGCGAGTGGCTGCCCCGCAACCCGGCCGGCCTGTGAGAACAGGGACCTGATGTGAGGGTGACGTCACACTTCGTGCCGTCCCGGCCCTCTTGTCGGCAGAAGCGACGTGGAGAGGGAGATCCAGTGAACATCGTCATCTTCGGGGCGAACGGGCCGACCGGGCGTCTGGCTGCCGAACAGGCGAGTGCCGAAGGGCATACGGTCACCGCGGTCACGCGCCGTCCCAAGGAATTTCCCGTCATTGGTCCGCGAGTGCGGGTGGTTGAGGCCGACGTGCTGGATCCCGCCGCGGTCGACCGCGGGGTGGCCGGGCAGGACGCCGTGATCTCGGCTCTCGGAGTCCCGTACGGCCGTAGCCCGGTCAGCGTGTACTCCGCCGGCGTCAGCCACATCACACAGGCCATGACCAAGCACGGCGTCCGGCGCATCGTCGGCGTGACCTCGACCGTGCTCTTCGGGACGGCGGCGCCCGGCGAGACCTTTCTGTTCCGCAGGGTGCTGGAGCCGTCCGTCGTACGTTTCATGGGGCGCACCGTGTACGACGACATGCGGCGCATGGAGGAGGTCGTTCGCGAGAGCGACCTGGACTGGACGGTCGTCCGCCCCGGCGGTCTGTTCGACAGGGACGGGGTCAGCGACTACCGGGTCGGCACGGAGCGCCTTCCCGGCCGGTACACCGCGCGGGCCGATCTGGCGCACGAGCTGCTGCGGCAGGCCGTGGACGACGGGCACGTGCGCGCCTTCGTCGACGTACGCACCACACAGGACACCCCGAGCTTCCTGGACCTCCTCCGCAACGAGGCGTTCAGCGGCAAGGGTGGCAAGCGCGGCAAACGCGGCAAACGCGGGAGCGAGAAGGGGACGGGGACGGGGAACCTCCCGGTCGGTCGGAGGACATGGTCAGGCTGAGCGAGTGGTACCAGTCGTCGATCGACCGGTACCACCCGCCGAATCCGTCGCGATGACAGGCTGCTCCGAGAACCGCGCCGGGCGGACGTCAGCTCGGGTTCTGGTTGCGGCGGCGGCGCACGAGGACGAGCGTGCCCGCGCCCGCGACCATCGCCGCGGCCGCCGCGCCCGCGATCGGCAGCGCCGGGGAACCGGTCGCCGCCAGGTCGCCGTCAGGTGGCGTCGTACCGTCGTCGACGGGCGCCGACGACCCACCGGCCGCCCCGCCGGCCGATCCTCCCGAGCCACTCGTCGAGCCGCCGGTCGGACTGCTCGTCGGGCTGCTCGTCGGAGCGCCCGTACCGCCCGTGCCGCCCGGTGTGCCGGTCGGGTCTGCGCCCGTGACGTCCAGCGTGATGTCGGCCTTGTCGTTGGTCTTGTCGGGGTCGAACGGCCGCGGCTCGGTGCTCAGGGCCACCGAGCCCTTGGCGTGCGGCACCCGCTTGTCGATCCTCAGCTGGAAGGTGTAGTTCTCCTGGCCGCCCTCGTTGTAGGCCGGCTGACGCATGCCGCAGTAGTAGACGTGCCCATCGGCCCTGCAGAACGCGGCGACCTTGACGACCGACGTCCCGGCGGGCGGCTTGACCACGACCTTCACGGTCGTGTTCCTGACCCAGGCGGGCCCGGCGTTGGTGAACTGCAGCTTCATCGGCACCGTTTCGCCGACGCTTCCCTTGAGCGCGGCGCCCGTGACCCGGAAGTCGGCCGTGTTGACGGAGGTGACCGGCACGTCGACGAGGCGCTTGGTCCCCGTGGCCCCGGTCTGTGTCTCGACCAGGTTCACCGCCGGTGCGGTTCCCGCGACCGGGTCCTCGCCGTTCTCGTCCGGCCATGGGGCGTTCCAGTCGACCTCCACGCGCAGCTCGTCGTCGAGCGCGCGGTCCAGGGCCTTGACGCGGATGGGAGTCTCGGGGGTGTAGAGGGCTCCCGGCTGCACCGACCGGTCGTACTCGCAGACCGCGGTCCACCGCTCGGGCATCTCGTCGTACGACCTGACGTGCTGGGTCCAGCAGTTGGAGGGGACCTCCGCGAAGTCGAGGCCCCGGGTGACGGCGTAGGTGACCCACGCCTTCCCGGCGGTGGCGGTGCCCTTGTTCGCCACGGTGACCGGCACGTCGAAGGTGCTCCCCGGCTTCAGCCCGCTGACCGGCTTGACGCCTCCGACGACCAGATCGGGCTCGGCGTCGTCGGCGAACGCGGCGGGGGCCGCGGCCAGCGCGATCAGTCCGGCGGCACCGAGTGCGGCGACAGCCGCACGGGAAGCGCGTGAGGCGCGGGATGCGCGGCGGTCGGGTCTGGGCATCGGCATGGGGAACCTCTGTGGGAGTGCGGGCGAACGAACGGTGTCCTGCTGGGGACATCGCTGCGCTCAATAGACTCCCGGCGGCCCTGAACAGTTGCACGTCCGCCGTCGAGACGTGAAAGCCCTCGTACGGCAGGAGGGTTGTCCCCCGTGGGAGCTACGTGCAGGTGTCCACCGTGAGGTGACGATTCCCGGGGCGCGGATCCATAGCGTCTGGAGCAGCCGCGGCGCTTCGGTCGCGGGTCCGGAGGAGGAGTCGTCATGAAACTGGTGTGGCAGATACTGGCCGTGGTGGCGGTCGGCGCGGTCGGCGGTCAGCTCGTCACGGCGGTGCAGGACAACCCGTGGCTGTCGCTCCTCCTGGGCGGTCTGACGGCCGTGCTGTCGGTCCTCGTCTACCGGTGGGTCGTGGGACGCACCGAAGGGCGTCCGGTCACGGAGCTCGACCGGGAGGGAGCGCGGGGGTCGCTGTACCGGGGGACGGTCATCGGTGTCGTGATGTTCGGGTGCGTCATCGCGAACATCGCCTTCCTCGGGGACTACGACGTCCACGGCTTCGGTTCGCTGACGGGCCCGATCGGGCTGGTCGGCTTCATGGCCGGCGCCGCGGTGACGGAGGAGCTGATGTTCCGCGGCCTGCTGTTCCGGCTGGTGGAGCGGCGTCTGGGCACGTACGCGGCGTTGACGCTGTCCAGTGTGCTGTTCGGCGCGGCCCATCTGTTCAACGAGCACGCCACCCTGCTGGGTGCCGTCGCCATCGCGATCGAGGCCGGCGGCATGCTGGGCGCCGCGTACGCCGCCACCCGAAGTCTGTGGCTGCCGATCGGCCTGCACTTCGGCTGGAACTTCGCGGAGTCCGGCATCTTCGGCACCGAGGTCTCCGGCAACGGCGCCACGCACGGGCTGCTGGACGCCTCGACGTCGGGCTCGATCCTGATCACGGGGGGCGAGTTCGGCCCGGAGGCCAGTCTGTACTCGATGCTGTTCGGCGCGCTGGTGACGATCGCCTTCCTGCGGCTGGCCCGCCGGCGCGGCCACCTGGTGCCCCGGCGGCGTGCCGAGCGCGTCGAGGCCCTGGCTACACTCGGCCGGTGATGACCCCTCAGCAGGCCGGCCGGGTGTGGCGCCGGCTGGACGTCACGGTACGGGACCTCCCGCTCGGGCTGCTGTTCCTCATCGGCTCGTTCCTGCCGGCGCTCCACAGCAACGGGACGGTGCTCGGCGGCGTGCCGGCCCGCTCCACCGACGCACTGGCCGTCGTGACGATCGTCCTGGAATGCCTCCCGCTGGTCGTGCGCCGACGCCTGCCGGTCGTCGCCCTCGCCCTGGTGACGTGCGGTTTCGCCGTCGACCAGCTGCGCGGCTACCACACGTTCGCGGCGACCGCGCTGCCCATCGCGCTGCTGAGCGCCGGGTCCCATCTGGAACGGCACCGCCGGACCTGTGTGCTCGTCCTTTCGGTGGCGTACGTGCCGTTGGCGGTGGCGCTCTCCCGGCTCGGCACGGGCGAGTCGCCGGAGGAGTTCGTGACGTTCTACCTGGCGCTGGTCCTCGCGTGGGGCGCCGGGGCGTGGCTGCGCTCCACCCGGGCGGCCGAGGCGGAACGCCGGCACCGGGTCGCCGAGGACACCCGTACCGCAGAACGCACGCGCATCGCCCGCGAGTTGCACGACGTCGTGACCCATCATGTGACGGCGATGGTGGTGCAGGCCGAGGCGGCACGCTATCTGACCGCCGCGCCCGACCGGCTCGACCGGGCGCTGACCGCGGTCACGGACACCGGGCGGCGGGCCATCACCGATCTGCGGCACCTGCTCGATCTCCTCAACCCCGACCACGGCACCGGGGCGGTGGCGGACGCGGCCGAGCCCAGGACGCCGCCGGTCGGCCGTCTGCTCACCCTCGTGGAGCAGACGCGCCGGGCCGGGCAGCCGGTGGAGTTCACCGAGGAGGGCACGCCGGCCGAGTCGACCGGCAGCGCCGACCTGGTGGCCTACCGGGTGGTGCAGGAGTCCCTGACGAACGCCCTCAAGTACGCCCACGGCAGCCGGACCTCGGTCCAGGTGTGCCACGGGGAACGGGAGATCACCGTGGAGGTCAGCACGGACGGCTCCGGTTCGGGGGCCGCCTCCCCCGGCGGCAGCGGGCGGGGCCTGGCCGGCCTGCGCGAACGGGTCGGCATCCTGGGCGGCGACTTCAGTGCGGACCGGAGTTCGGGCGGCGGCTTCGTCGTACGGGCGCGGATACCGGCGAGGAGCACGCCGTGACCGTACCGATCCGGGTGCTGGTCTGCGACGACCAGATGCTGATCCGCACCGGGCTGGTGACGATCATCGACGCCCAGCCCGACCTGGAGGTCGCGGGCGAGTGCGGGGACGGGCGGGCCGCGGTCGAACTCGCCGGCCGGCTGCGCCCGGACGTCGTCGTGATGGACATCCGCATGCCGGTGCTCGACGGCCTGGAGGCCACCCGTCTGCTGGCCGGGGCCGGGGTGCCGCATCCCGTGAAGGTGCTCGTGGTGACCACGTTCAACCTGGACGAGTACGTCTACGAGGCGCTGCGCGCCGGGGCGAGCGGGTTCCTGCTGAAGGACGCGCCGCCGGACCGGCTTCTGCACGGGATCCGGACCGTCGCCACGGGCGCGGCACTGCTGGATCCCGAGGTGACGCGCCAGCTCGTGGGCAGGTACGCCGCCCGGATCCGGCCGGCCGCGGGCGGTGCGCCGGAGGACATCCCGCTGACCCCGCGCGAGCTGGAGGTCCTGCGCCTGATCGCGGACGGCCTGTCCAACAGCGAGATCGCCGCGGCCCTCGTGATCAGCCAGGAGACCGTCAAGACGTTCGTCTCCCGCATCCTCAGCAAACTCCGCCTCCGCGACCGCGTCCAGGCAGTCGTCTACGCCTACCGCCACGGCCTGATCACCTGACCCGCACCGATCCCCTTGGGCCACGGCGCAGGGGCCCGCCGACAGGGACGACAGCGGTGGGGCGGAGGTGGGTGGGGTGTCTAATTCGGTTGCCCGGCGAGGGGCGATGCGGGGTAATGCCACCCATGGCTGACATCGAGGGCTCGTACGACGATCTGTTCATCGCTGTGCCTCGGGCGCTGGGCGAGTTGCTGGACGGCGGGGACGTCGGGGGCTCGGTGGCGGTGTTCGTGGACGGGGAGCCCGTCGTGGACGTGTGGGGCGGGTTCGCCGACGCCGGCCGTACCGTGCCCTGGCAGCGTGACACGGTCGTCGGCGTCTATTCGGTCACCAAGACGATGACCGCGCTGTGCGCGCTGATCCTGGCCGACCGGGGCGAGCTCGACCTGGACGCGCCGGTGGCCCACTACTGGCCGGAGTTCGCCGCGCTGGGCAAGGAGAAGGTGCTGGTGCGGCATCTGCTGTCGCACACCGCGGGGCTGCCCGACTGGGACGGCCCGGTGGAGGAGCTGTACGACTGGGCGTCCGCCACCGCACGGCTCGTCGCGTCGGCTCCGCAGTGGGAGCCGGGCACCGCGGCCGGGTACCACTCGCTCACCCAGGGGTTCCTCGTCGGCGAGGTGGTGTGGCGGGTCAGCGGGCGCAGTGTGGGTGAGTTCTTCGCCGAGGAGGTGGCCGGGCCGCTGGGGGCCGACTTCCACCTGGGCCTGGGCGCCGAGCACGACCGGCGGCTGGCGCTCACCGTCCCGCCGCCGGGGCGGGACGAGGACTACACGGCGAGCGCGCCGGGCAACGAGGCCGCTCCCGGGACCGCCCTCAGGGTCCGCGACGGCAACAGCGTCGCCTGGCGGCGCGCGCTGATCCCGGCGGCCGGCGGCTTCGGCAACGCCCGTTCGGTCGCCCTCGTGCAGTCGGTGCTGGCCTGCGGAGGCACGGTGGGCGGGGTACGGCTGCTCTCGCCGGCCGGCTGCACGCGTGCGTGGGAGGAGCAGTACAGCGGGGACGACCTCAGGCTGGGAATGCCCGTGCGCTGGGGGCTGGGCTACGGGTTGTTCGGCAGCACGTTCGGGTGGGGCGGCTGGGGCGGCTCGCTCGTCATGATCGAGCCCGAGGCGCGGATGGTGGTCGCGTACGTGACCAACCAGATGCGCGAACCGGCCGGTGACAACCGGGGGCTGGAGATCGTCATGTCCGCCTACGACGGACTCACGGGTCTGCGGGGTTAGGGACCCCGTTGCCGTCCGCACCGCGGTGCGGACGGCAACGGGCACCGCGGTCAGATCGTCGACGTGTCGATCACGAAGCGGTAGCGGACGTCGCTGGAGAGCACCCGCTCGTACGCCTCGTTGATCTGGTCGGCGCCGATCAGCTCGATCTCGGCACCGAAGCCGTGCTCGGCGCAGAAGTCCAGCATCTCCTGGGTCTCGCGGATGCCGCCGATGCCGGAGCCGGCGAGGGTCTTGCGGCCGCCGATCACCGAGAACAGGTTGAGCTTGACGGGCTCTTCGGGGGCGCCGACGTTCACGAAGGCGCCGTCCGTGCGGAGCAGCGACAGGTACGCGTCCAGGTCCAGGGGGGCCGAGACCGTGGAGAGGATCAGGTCGAAGGTGCCCTTGAGCTCCTTGAAGGTGTTCTCGTCGCTGGTCGCGTAGTAGTGGTCGGCACCCAGCTTCAGGCCGTCCTCCTTCTTGCGCAGGGACTGCGAGAGCACCGTGACCTCGGCGCCCAGCGCGTGCGCGATCTTGACGCCCATGTGGCCCAGGCCTCCCATGCCGAGGATCGCGACCTTCTTGCCGGGGCCGGCGTTCCAGTGGCGCAGCGGGGAGTACGTGGTGATGCCGGCGCACAGCAGCGGGGCCGCCACGTCGAGGGACAGGGCGTCGGGGATGCGGACGACGTAGTTCTCGTCGACGACGATCTTCTCGGAGTAGCCGCCGTAGGTGGGCTCGCCGTCCTTGCCGACGGCGTTGTACGTGCCGACGCCGCCGCCGGTGCAGTACTGCTCGAGGCCCGCCTTGCAGTTGTCGCACTCACGGCAGGAGTCGACCAGGCAGCCGACGCCCACGCGGTCGCCGACGGCGAACTTGGTCACGCCGGGGCCGACCTCGGAGACGATGCCGGCGATCTCGTGGCCGGGGACCATCGGGAAGATCGCCTCGCCCCAGCCCTCGCGGGCCTGGTGGATGTCGGAGTGACAGATACCGGCGAACTTGATGTCGATCAGGACGTCGAACTCGCGGACCTCGCGGCGCTCGATGGTGGTGCGCTCCAGGGGAGCCTTGGCGGCGGGTGCGGCGTATGCGGCAACGGTGGTCATGCCGGAAATCTCCTCGGGGGGTCCGTGCCCGGCTGCCTTCTGTCCGACGGTCCGGCTGTCGGTCCGTCCGGGCACGCAGTCCAGCGTGCCCCGAAGATCGGGCACTACCCAGCCCACGCCTCTGCGTACGTCCGCCGTGCCTACCACTGGCGGGGTCAGGCTCGTGGACGTACGACCGTGCATCCTTGACGTATGGACGACTACCCCGATGCCGTACAGGAGCCCGCGGGCGTGACCGGCGGGGCCGCCCTCGACCGGCGCGCCGAGCTCAGCGAGTTCCTGCGGACCCGGCGGGCCCGGCTGAAGCCGGAGGACGTGGGGCTGCCGGAGTTCGGACGGCACCGGCGGGTGCCGGGGCTCAGGCGCGAGGAGCTGGCACAGCTGGCGGGCGTCTCGGTGGCGTACTACACCCGGCTGGAACAGGGCAACGGGCGGAACGTGTCGGCGGAGGTCCTCGACGCCATCGCGCGGGCGCTCCGGCTGTCCGGTGCCGAGCACTCCCACCTCGTCCACCTGGCGAAGCCGAAGCAGCACAAGAAGAAGCCGGCCGCGCGGACGCAGGCGGTCCGCGGGTCGCTGCGGCAGTTGCTGGACACCCTGGACGGGGTGCCCGCGTACGTCTCGGGACGGTACTCGGACATCCTCGCCTGGAACCGGATGGCCGCGGCCCTGTTCGGCGACTGGGGGGAGCTGCCGGCGCAGGAGCGCAACTGGGCGCGGCTGGTGTTCCTCAACCCGGCCTACCGGGAGCTGTTCGTGGAGTGGGAGCAGAAGGCGTCCGACATCGTCAGCTTCCTGCGCATGGAGGCGGGCTGCTTCCCGGACGATCCGCGGCTGTCCGCGCTGGTCGGCGAACTCTCCGTGAAGAGCGAGGAGTTCAGGCGGCTGTGGGCGACGCACGACGTGAAGGAGAAGGGGCACGGCGTCAAGCACCTGCACCATCCGCTGGTCGGCGACCTGATCCTCAACTTCGAGTCGTTCCGCCCGGCCGACGACGACGGCCAGGCACTGACGACGTACCACGCCGAACCGGGGTCTCCCTCGGCGGAGGCGCTGCGCCTCCTCGCGAGCTGGGGCACGGACGCGACCCGGGCGGGCAAGGGGTCGGCGGCCCCCAAGCCCTGACAGGGTCATTCGCCCCGGTACGGCGGCATCATCCCCCACCCCCACTTCGGCACCGGCTGCGGTGCCGGCGGCTTCGTGTCCGGGGCGGAGAAGTGCACGGCGAGGCGGGTGCCCCACTCGATGTAGGCCAGGAACGCCGAGCGGAACTCTGCGTCCGTGGGCAGGCCCGCGTCGTCCGCCGCGTCCTGGATCAGGTCGACCCAGCGCCGCCGCTGCGGCTCGGTGATGTGCTTGCCGACGTGCTTGGCGACCATGTGGCCGTGACCGCCCAGGTTGAGGGAGTAGGCGGGCGGGCCGCCGAAGACCTCGCCGAGCCAGAGGGCGACGTGTTCGGCGTGGTCGGGAGGCAGGTCGGCGAAGAGCGGGGCGAGGAGGTCGTCCTTGAGCACCTTGTCGTAGAAGACCGAGGTCAGGCGGGAGAAGGCGGCGGCGCCGCCCGCCCACTCGTACGGCGTCGGCAGGGACGAGCCCGTGCCCCGTACGGCCGTCGGCTTGTAGTGGCGCATCTCCTCGATGTTCTCCACGTACGGGCGGATCTCGGCGAAGAAGGCGGGGAACAGCTCCGAGTCGCGGAAACCCTCCATGTGGTCCTGCGTCGAGGTCCACACGATGCGCAGGACGTAGTGCTCGAAGTCGTCCTCGCAGCGGGCGAGTTCGTAGTCGACGCACTGCGGGGCCGCCGCCAGTTCGGCCGCGGCCCGGGTGTAGGCGGCGAGGAACTCCGCCGAGCGGTCTTCCGGAATGCGGTAGCGGATGTACTCGACGGTCTGTGTGGTCATGCTCCAACCGAAACACGAACGCCCGCCGGAGGCGGTACCTCCGGCGGGCGGTTCGCTATCGGCTCACTTGCCCAGGCATCGGCTCACTCGCCGAAGCATCGGCTCACTTGCCGTAGTAGGCGTCGTAGATCGTCACGGACGACTTGTTGTTCTTCTTGTCGGTGATGTTCGCCCGGAAGGAGATGGACGTGCCCTTGGCGGGGTTCTTCACCTTGATCTTCCCGCCGGTCACGGAGACCTTCTTCCAGGTCTTGCCGGAGTCGTAGGAGACGTACACCGTCAGCGACCTGAGGTTGCGGCCCTTGGCCGCGCCCTCGACCGCCACCGGGATGCTGACCGTCTTGCCGGCCTCGACCTTGTTGTCCAGGCCGGTGGCCGCCTTGAAGCGGACGGTGGAGGCGGGCAGCGTGGCCACGTCACCGGCGGCCGGCTTCTTGGAGCCGAAGGTGAAGCTCGCGTCGATGCGGGTGGAGGCGCCCGCGATGTCGGCGCCGCGCCTGACCGAGGTGGTCAGCTTGTAGTCGGCCTGGCCGGCCGGGACCGTGAACTCCTTGTTGCCGAAGAGCGGGTCGTCGTTCGAGCCGATCCGGGTGCCGTTGCGGTACAGGGTCGTCTTCACCGAGGTGAAGTCGGAGGAACCGGCGTGGCCCGCCCCGTCGGTGAACAGCGGCACGAAGCCGTAGATGCTGTTGCCGTCGCGGTAGATCCCGAAGTCGGCGCTCAGGTGCGGGCCGAAGACCGCGGTGTTGAAGGTCTTCGTGTACTTCTGGCCCGCCTTGAACAGCTGCGAGGGGCCGAGCGTGTAGTACGCCTCCGGGATCGGCAGCCCGTCCGCGTCGTGGCCCTTGTACTGCTGGAAGTCGAACGACCACTTGATCTTGTCGACGGTCGAGAGGTGGACCGTGCGGGTGCCCGGCAGCTTCTGCTCGATCGCGTTGGCGAGGACGACGTCCTCGGGGAGCTCACCGAGCGGCATGAGCCCGCCGGACTTGCCGGAGGCGCCCGAGCCGAGGTTGTTCTTCACCGTGGCGAACTCGGAGGCCTTGAAGTGCCGGACCTTGTCGCCGGTGATCTTCTTGACCTTGGCGGTGGTAGCCGCGTCGTACTCGGCGCCCGCCCCCTTGCTCCACTGGCCGCTCCAGGTCTGCTGCAGGCCCGAGACCTCGCCGCCGAGCGCAGCCATGCGCACGTCGGCGAAGGACTGCAGACCGAGGCCGAAGCCGATGCCCGCGGCGTCGTAGAAGTAGTCGATCGTGCCGAGCTGCTGCTTGGCCTGGGCGTCCGGCACAGTGATGTCGGCCGCCTCGGTCTTACGGGCGTCGATCGTCACCGAGGTGTCCTTGGTGACGTTCAGGCTCGGCTGGACCAGCCAGTCGATGCCGCCCTCGAAGTTCACGAAGTCCTTCGCGATCCAGGCGTCCAGCAGGTACTTGCCCCTGGGCACGCGCATCGTCGTGGTGCCGGAGGCGTCGACGCTCACCTGGTAGCCGCGGCCCTCGGCCAGCCCCGAGTAGCCGAACATGATGGTGTTGTAGTCGCCGGTCGGCTTTCCGTCCCGCCCGATGTGCTTGATCTTGACGTTGTACGACTCGACCTCGCGCTGCACGGCCGCGGCCGTACGGACGCTCTGGCCGCCGCCGGTCGCCGTCACGTACGCCGAGTACGCGCCGTCGAGGGTACCGCCCAGCTTGGTGTTGACGATGACGTCGACCGCCGCCTTGCCGCCCGCCGGCACGGTGACCTTGGTCGCGCCGAGCTTGAAGAAGCCCGCGGGGGCCGCCTGGCCCTTGGGGTTCGTCGCGGTGACCGCGAGGCTCAGCGTGACGTCCTTGGTGCCGAGGTTGCGGTAGGTGAGCTGCTTGGTGACGGGCTTGTCGTCGGTGTGCGGCCACTGCTGCACACCGAAGCTGACCGAGACCGGGTCGGCGATCACGGACTGGGTGATGGCCTTGTCGACCGCGATACGGCCCGAGCCCTGCTGGAACGGCGTGTACTTGCCGCCCTTGGCGGAGCCGGTCAGCGCGCCCTTGAGCTCGCTGAACCTCCAGTCCGGGTGCTCCTGCTTGAGGATCGCCGCCGCGCCCGCGACGTGCGGGGTCGCCATCGACGTACCGGAGATGGTCAGGTAGCCGGGCGGGTTCTCGCCGACCTCCTGGTCGATGACGCTGCCCTTGGCCGCGGCGGCCGTGATGTCCACGCCGGGGGCGGTGACGTCGGGCTTGAGGCCGCCGTCGACGGTCGGGCCGGTGGAGGAGAAGTCGGCCAGCTTGTCCTTGTCGTCGACCGCGCCGACGGTGAGGGCGTCCTCGGCGCTGCCGGGCGAACCGACCGACTCCGGGCCGGAGTTGCCCGCGGCGATCGCGAACAGGATGCCCTTCTCCTCGGACAGCTTGTTGACCTCGGCCTCGAGGGGGTCGATCCCGGGCGTGTCCTGACCGCCGAGGCTGAGGTTGACGACGTCGGCGCCCTGCTCGGCCGCCCACTCCATGCCGGCGAGGATGCCGGAGTCGTCACCGCCGCCCTCGTCGTCGAGGACCTTGCCGTTGAGGATCTTGGCGTCGGGTGCGACGCCCTTGTACTTGCCGTTGGACTTGGCGCCGGTGCCGGCCGCGATCGAGGCGACGTGCGTGCCGTGCCCGAAGTGGTCGGTGGCGTCGGCCGCGGCGGAGAAGTTCTTGGACTCGATGACCTGGGTCTTCAGGTCCGGGTGGGTGGCGTCGACACCGGTGTCCAGGACGGCGATCTTGACGCCCTTTCCGGTGTACCCCTTCGCCCAGGCCTTGGGGGCGCCGATCTGCGGCACGGACTTGTCGAGGCTGGCCCTGCGGGTGCCGTCGAGCCAGACGTGCGCGATACCCGAGGCCGTCCTGCCGCCGGTGGTGACGGCGTCCCACAGCTCTGGCGTCTCCTTCTGCGGGGTCTGCACGGCGTCCGCGTTGAGGGACCTGAGGCTGCGCCGCAGGGTGCCCGCGTCCCGTACGTCGGCCTTGGCGGCCGTGGCCGCGCCGCTGTAGCCGACGATGACCTTCAGGCCCTTGGCCTGTGACTTGCGGGTCGCGGACTTGTTGAGTTCTGTGATGTCGAACAGCCGCTGGTCGACCTTGCCGGCCGCGACCAGCCGGACCGCGTCCGCCGGGACGACGAGCGTGTGTCCGACTTCCCTGCGTATCTGGACGGGTATGTGCTCGCGCCCCTTCGCCCGCTCCAGGCCGACGACGCGGCCCTTGGAGTCGACCAGGACGCGGTCGCCGGTGATCAGGGTGATGCGGTGCTTGGACGTGAGCTGAGTCTGCGGGGCGGTCGAGGACCGCTCCGCCTTCGCCGACGCCGGGCTGGTCATTCCCGCCGCCAGTGCCACCGCGGCCGCCGTGGCGACGGTGGCCGCGCATGCTCTTTTCACTTGTCTGCGCAAGTCTCCCCCTGGAGATGTGGTTCCGGGCGAATTCCCCGTTCACCCGGGCGGGGGTGGTCTCGTACGCAAGCGCGTACACCCCCCGGAATACGGAGTATGCCGGGGGGTGATCTGACACCTCAATAGGTGAGAGGAAGGTGAGAGACGGCCGCCGGCACTGTTACGCACCGGGCCCAACTCCGTTACAAAGTCGTCGAGTTACGCTCCCGCGTTCTCCTTGACAGTGAGCTTTCCCCTGCGGATCGTCGCCACCCGCGGGGCCTTGCGCGCGATCGCGGAGTCGTGGGTGACCATGATGAAGGTCAGCCCCAACTCCTTCCACATGCGCTCCAGTACGTCCATGATCTCGTCGCGCATCGACTCGTCGAGGTTGCCGGTGGGTTCGTCGGCGAGGAGCACCTTCGGCTGCTTGACGAGGGCACGGGCGATGGCGACGCGCTGCTGCTGGCCTCCGGACATCTCGGAGGGGAGGTGCCCGAGCCGCTCCCCGAGCCCGACGGACCGCAGCGCCTCGGCGGCCCGCTCGCGCCGGTCCCCCACCTTCACCCCGAGCGGTACGAGGGCGGTCTCCACGTTCTCCTGGGCGGTCAGGGTCGGGATCAGGTTGAAGCTCTGGAAGACGAAGCCGATGGTCTCGCTGCGGACCTTGGTCAGCCGGGCCTCGGACAGCTTGGCCAGGTCGGTGCCGTCGAGGCTGACCTCACCGGACGTCGGCCGGTCCAGGCCGCCGAGCATCTGCAGCAGCGTGGACTTGCCGCCGCCGGTGGGGCCCTGGATGACCAGCCGGTCCCCGTCGGCGATGGAGAGGTCGACGCCGTCGAGGGCGTCGACGGTGTCCTTGCCCCGGGTGTAGCGCTTGGTGACGTTTCTGAGTTCGTACATGGGGGCTCCTGAGAGGGAGAGGGTCGGGGTGGGGCGCGTGGTGGTGCGCTACTCGACGCGGCGCAGTGCGTCCGCCGGGCGCAGTCGTGACGCGCGCCAGCCGCCGAAGGCGCCCGCGATCAGGCCGCCGGCCACCGCGAGGGCCACCGCCAGCACGATGGTCGTCACGCTCACCGGCGCGGTGAGGACGACCTCCAGGGTCTTCGCTGCCTGCCGTCCCGGGCCGCCGAAGCCCCCGCCGGGACCACCGCCCCCGGGGCCACCGGTGGTGGTGCCGCCCCCGCCCAACTGCGCCTGCAGGGTGGGGCTCACGGACGTCACGACGTACGCGCCGGCCAGCCCGAGCGCGATGCCCAGCGCGCCGCCCAGCAGCCCGTTGACCATGGCCTCGCCGACCACCTGCCGGGTGACCCGGCCCGACTTCCACCCCAGCGCCTTCAGCGTGCCGAACTCCCGCACCCGGCGCGAGACGGCCGAGGACGTCAGCAGGCCGGCGACCAGGAAGGCGGCCACCAGCACGGCGATGGACAGCCACTTGCCGACGTTCGTGGCGAGGGAGGACGCCGTGGACAGGGAGCCGGAGACGGTCTTCGCGAGGTCCGTCGACGTCGTGACGGTCGTACCGGAGACGTTCTTCTGGATGGTCGACTTCACGGAGTCGATCTGCTGGGAGTCGGTCGCCTTGACGTAGATCGTGGTGACCTTGTTCTTCTCGCCGGCCAGCGTCTGCGCCTGCTTCAGCGGGATGTACAGGTTGGCCGCCGAGTCACCGCTGTCCGCGGTCGCGATGCCGATCACCTTGTACTTGACGCTCTTGATGGTGACGGTCGAACCGACCTTGTACTTCTTCTCCTTGGCGTACGCCGAGTCGACGACCGCGACCTTGGCGTCGGTCTCCGTCGCCTTGAAGGTGCGCCCGCTGGTGATCTTCGACGAGGTCAGCGGGCCGAGGCCGGTGCGGGTGACGTCGGTGCCGTAGACCGTGTACTGGTTGAGGCTGAAGTCGGCGCCGCCGCCGCGCACTTCGCCCTGCGGCCGACCGCTGCCGCCGCCGTTGCCGCCCGGGAGGCCCTGGTTGCCGCCGGAGTTCTGGTTCTGCTGGAACTGGCCGCGGGTGAACTGGCCGCTGACCTTGACCACGTTGAGGCTGAGGCCGCCCACCGCGGACGAGACGCCCTTCTGCCCCGCGACCTTGCCGACCGTCGAGGAGGCCAGGGTGGTGAAGCCCTGCACCCGGACCCGGTCGCTGCTCTGGGTGGAGTCGTCGTCGCCCCGCGCGTCGAACTGGAACCGCGGCTGCTGGGAGCTGCTCGCGGCCGGCGTCGCCGCCTTGGTGACCGTCATGTCCGTACCCAGGCCGTAGAGCGACTGGAGGACCTTGTCCTGTGCCTTCCCCATGCCGTTGGACACGGAGTTGACCACGATGACCAGCGCGATACCGAGCGCGAGACCGGAGGCGACGACGAGGGCCGCCCTTCTGCGGCGGCGCAGTTCGCGCCTCAGGTAGGTGAAGAACATGCGCCGCAAGGTAGGGACGGCGCGTGATGACTGGATAAGGCAGACATAAGAGCTGCATGAGAAGGCTGTGACCGGGCCCGGAAACACCGATGCCGCCCCTGAGGGCGGCATCGGAAAGCTGTGCGGTGCTGGTGGGTCAGACGGCCGAACCGGCCTTCCAGTCCGCCCAGCTCAGGTTCCAGCCGTTGAGGCCGTTGTCCGGCTGCACCGTCTTGTCGCCGGTGTTGGAGATGACCACGACGTCACCGACGATGGAGTGCGTGTACATCCAGTAGGCCGCGGTGCCGGTGTCGTTGGCGCCCTTGGTGTCGGACAGGCCGACGCAGCCGTGGCTGGTGTTCACCGAGCCGAAGATGGACTTCGCGCCCCAGTAGTTGCCGTGCAGGAAGGTGCCGGAGTTGGTGAGCCGGATGGCGTGCGGCACGTCCTTGATGTCGTACTCGCCCTTGCCGTCGTCGTCGGTGAAGCCCACGGTCGCGCCGTTCATGCGCGTCTCCTTGAACTTCTCGGACATCACCATGATGCCGTTGTAGGTCTTGTTCTCCGGCGAACCGGCCGAGATCGGGATGGTCTTGACGACCTTTCCGTCCTCGGTGACCTTCATCTGCTTGGTCTTGGCGTCGACGTAGGAGACCTGGTTGCGGCCGATGTGGAAGGTGACCGTCTTCTGCTGCACGCCGTAGACGCCCTGGGCGCCCTCGACGCCGTCGAGGGCGAGCTTCAGCGTGACGGTGGAGTTCTCCTTCCAGTAGGTCTCGGGGCGGAAGTCGAGGCGGTTGGCCCCGAACCAGTGCCCGACGACCTCCTGGCCGCTGCTGGAGCTGACCGTGATGCCCTTCTGGACGGCGGCCTTGTTGGTGATGGCCTTGTCGAAGTTGATCGACACCGGCATGCCCACGCCGACGGTCGAACCGTTCTCCGGCGTGAAGTTGCCTATGAAGCTGTTGGACGGGGAGACCGTGGTGAAGGAGGCGTTCTCGTGGGCCTCCAGGCCCTTGGAGTCCTTCGCGGTGGCCGCCAGCTTGTAGGTGGTCGAGCGCTCCAACTGGCCGTTGGGCTTCCAGCTGGTCTTGTCGGCGGACAGGGTGCCGGGGACCGCGGTGCCGTTCGCGGTCGTCATGGTCACGTTCGTGAGCGTGCCCTTGCTGACCGTGACGGCGGCGGAGTTGTTGATGGAGGCGTTGTCCGAGCCGTCCTTGGGCGTGATCTTGATGTCGGCCTCGGAGGTCTTCTTGGCGGCCGCCTCGTCGGCCTTGGCCTGCGAGGTGTCCTTGCTCTTGCCGCCGGAGGCGCTGTCATCGCCGCCGGAACAGGCCGAGAGCACCAGAACCCCGCCGAGCAGTGCGGACGCGACCGTCAGGCCCCTGCGCCGCTTACTGTTCGTCATCACACGCTTCTCCATCGTCGCCGATTTTCCCCAGAACCCCGAGAGTCCCCGTTGACGGGCCCCTCAACCCAGAACTTCAGCCGTCAACGAACATCAACGCTACGACCGGTCGCTCCCGTTCCACATGCCTGGGATGTGTGGGGCACGCCACGTCCAGCGGGGCGGGAAGACGAAACCCCGGACGGCGCTCGCCGACCGGGGTCCCGTTCGCCCAGGCGGTTCAGCCGACGCCGTCCTCCTCGTCATCCTCGTCCACATCATCCTCGTCGAGGTCCCAGTCCGGCGAATCGGGGTCGTAGTCGATGGCCTCGCTGGACCAGGAGGCCTGCGCGAGTTCCACCCCGGGCACGGCGTTGACCAGGTCGAACGGATCGACGAGATAGGCGAGCGCCTCCGCGGTGTCTTCCGTCACAGCGCCCTCGGCGTGCGCGCGTTCGTCGTCGGGCATCTCGTTCTCGCCGGCGATCCGCTGCAACGCGGCCTTGGTGACGCTCTCGGCGTCGCCGATCTCAAGGACGAGTTCCACCCGAAGGCGGACAAAACGTGATGTCTCTTCAGTGCTCATGGCGCGAGCGTACGACTCAAACCTCCCGTGACTTTCCCGTGACCCGCGCCTTTCACTAACATCGCTCCACACGGCCAATTCGCCAGCGCCACAAGGGGATCGATATTCCGTGTCATCCGCTCGCCGTCCGTTGCTGACAGCCACCGCCGCAGGCACCCTGCTGGCGGCCCTGTGGTTCGTCCCGTCCGCCAACGCCTCCCAGGCCGGACCGGAGAGAACCCAGCCCTCGACGGTGACGACGACGCAGGCCAGGGCCACGTCACAACTCGGCGAGAGCGAGACCGCCACGTCCGCGGACGACACCCAGCTCGCCGACACCGGCAGCATCGACACCACTCCGTACGTCGTGGGCGGAACGTTCTTCCTCACGCTGGGTGCCGGTTTCGTCGTCTACTCGGTCCGCCGGGAACGCCTCGGCTTTTAACTCGCTTGACTCTTCCTTGGTGTGGGCTTCATAGTCCGGATCATGAAGAGATCATCGGGCGTGCGCATGGCCGCCACGGTCACCGTGAGCGCGCTGTCGCTCGCCCTTGTCACGGGTTGCGGCGGGGATTCCGGTTCCGGTTCCTCGGACGCCGAGGGTTCCCCGTCCACCGCCGCCGCGAAGGCGTACACCGCGACCGAGCTGAAGAAGCTCATCGTCACCGCGCAGGACCTCGACGGATACGACGTCAAGTCCGCCGACACGGGCGGGAAGTTCGCCGCCTCCAAGGACCAGGTCACGGTCACCGACGCCGAATGCGCGCCCCTCGCCTACGTCCTCACCGGCTTCGCACCGGGCGACGACGAGAACGCCTACGTCAACCGCATGGTGACGCAGAAGAGCGAGAAGCCCTCCTCCACGAGCACCTCCGACGAGAGCCTCGAGGACCTGGAGAAGAGCCTGCAGGACATCATGGGCTCGACGATGACGATCGTCTCCCTGTCCTCGTACGACGGCGCGGGTGCCGAGAAGACGATGAAGTCCGTCTCGGACGCGGTCGCCGGTTGCGCGGGCGGGTTCACGATCGCGGCGCAGGGCCAGGACACGCAGAAGTTCACGAAGGTCGTCGCGGAGAAGTCCTCGGGCACCGGCGAGAAGTCGGTGGCGTTCGAGGTGAGCGGCAAGGTCGAGGGCGACACGCAGACCGTGCACGGCGAGGTCGTGCGGCACGGCTCCACGATCGCCACGTACTACTCGATCAGCCTGGCCGCGCTGGCCGGCGAGAAGAGCGAGTACTCGATCCCCGCCGAGGTGATCAAGGCCCAGGCGGCCAAGCTCAAGTGACGGACCGGGGCCCCGCCGCTGCGGGGCCCCGACCGCTCACTGCAGCGGCCCGGTGACCTTCTCCACCGCGGCAAGCAGCTTCCCGTCCCGCACGAAGGCGTCCGCCGCGGCCAGGTCGGGCGCCAGGAACCGGTCCGGCCCGGGACCGCCGACCCCCGCGGCCCGCGCGGCGTCGATGGCAGCCCGCGAGGCGGGTGCCGGGGTCAGCCCGTCCCTCAGCTCGATGGCACGGGAGGCGGCGTACAGCTCGATCGCGACGACGCGCGCGAGGTTGCCGACGGCGGTGCGCAGCTTGCGCGCGGCCGACCAGCCCATGGAGACGTGGTCCTCCTGCATCGCGGAGGACGGGATGGAGTCGGCGGAGGCCGGCACGGCGAGCCGCTTCATCTCGCTCACCAGGGCGGCCTGCGTGTACTGGGCGATCATGAGCCCGGAGTCGACGCCGGGGTCGTCGGCCAGGAACGGCGGCAGGCCGTGGCTGCGGTTCTTGTCCAGCAGCCGGTCGGTGCGGCGCTCGGCGATGGAGGCCAGGTCCGCGGCGGCGATGGCGAGGAAGTCCAGGACGTAGGCCACCGGTGCGCCGTGGAAGTTGCCGTTGGACTCGACCCGGCCGTCGGGCAGGACGACGGGGTTGTCGACGGCGGAGGCCAGCTCCCGCTCGGCGACGAGCCGGGCGTGCGCCATGGTGTCCCGTCCGGCGCCGGCGACCTGGGGGGCGCAGCGCACCGAGTAGGCGTCCTGGACGCGCGGGGCGTCGTCCTGGTGGTGACCGGTCAGGCCCGAACCCTTCAGCACGGCGAGCATGTTCGCGGCGCTGGCGCCCTGCCCCGGGTGCGGGCGGATGGCGTGCAGTTCGGGGGCGAGGACCTTGTCGGTGCCGAGGAGCGCCTCCAGCGAGAGGGCGGCGGTGATGTCGGCCGACTTGTAGAGCATGTCGAGGTCGGCGAGGGCCATGACCAGCATGCCGAGCATGCCGTCGGTGCCGTTGAGGAGGGCGAGGCCCTCCTTCTCGCGCAGCTCGACGGGCGTGATGCCGTGCTCGGCGAGGAGCTCGCCGGCGGGCCGGACGACGCCGTCGGGGCCCTCGGCCTCCCCCTCGCCCATCAGCGTGAGGGCGCAGTGGGACAGCGGGGCCAGGTCGCCGGAGCAGCCGAGCGAACCGTACTCGTGGACGACGGGCGTGATCCCGGCGTTGAGCACGTCGGCCATGGTCTGCGCGACCTCCGGCCGCACTCCGGTGTGCCCCGAGCAGACGGTCTTCAGCCGCAGGAACATCAGCGCCCGTACGACCTCGCGCTCGACCTTCGGCCCCAGGCCGGCGGCGTGCGAGCGGACGATGTTGCGCTGCAGCTGGGCGCGCAGCTCCTGGCTGATGTGCCGGGTCGCCAGGGCACCGAAGCCGGTGCTGACGCCGTAGACGGGCTCGGGCTTGGCCGCCAGGGCGTCCACGATCTCTCGGGCGGCGGCGAGGGCCGCCACCGCCTCCGCCGACAGCTCGACCCGGGCACCGCCACGCGCCACGGCGAGAACGTCGGACGCGGTCACCCCGGACGTCCCCACCACCACAGTGTGCATATCCATATTCAGGAGCGTACGCAGTGAAGACGAGGATGTCACTACTGGGTGACGGGTACGACCCTTACAGGAAGTCCGGCCCCCGGGACTTCAGACCTGGCGCCCCCGGAACCGGCGCCGTTCGGCGGGAAGGGCCGGTGAGGGCTCGTCCGCGAGCCGTACGACGGGGTCGTCGGGGCCATCCCGGCCGGCCACCACCGGCTGCCCCGCGCGGAGCGCCTTCGCGCGGTACTGCGCGGCGTCCGCGAGGCGGAACAGGCGGCGGGCAGAACGGACCGGACCGATCGGGTCCTGCGTCGAGGCGACCCCGCACGCCACCCCCTCCCCCAGCTCCAGCTCGGCGGCGCGACGGCACAGCTCGTCGGCCGCCTTGACCACCTCGTCGGCGGACGGCCCGACGGCCAGCAGACAGAACTCGTCACCGCCGAGCCTCGCGGCGAGCGCGCCCGGCAGCATGGCGCCGCACAGGGAGAGCACGGAGCCGAAGCGTTCGAGGAGGCGGTCGCCGACGGCGTGCCCCCGGGTGTCGTTGACCCGCTTGAGCCCGTTCAGATCGCAGACCACGAGGCTGACCACGGTCCCGTCCGCGCGGTGCCGCTCGACGGCCTCGTCCAGTCGCGCGTCGACGGCACGGCGGTTGGCGAGGCCGGTCAGGGCATCGGTGTAGGCGAGCCGCCGTACCTCCTCCAGCCGCTCCGCCTGGGCGATCCCGGCGGCGACGACCGCGGCCAGCACGGTGGCGAAGTCCGCGTCGGCCCGCTCGAAGACCGGCACCCCGGAGCGCCGGGCGACATACAGCTCGCCCCAGGCCCGACCGTTCAGCACGATCGGCGCGACGACGCAGCAGCCCCGCCCCCTGCGGCGCAGCGCGGCGACCCGCTGGTGGACGTACCCCGGCCGGCGTCCGGCCGCGGGCCCCTCCGCCGTCTCCACCCACGCGTTGGGCTCACCGCCCCCGGCCCACCGCTCGTGCAGGAACTCGGTGATCTCGGGGAACTGGTGCACCGGATACGACTCGTCCTCCGGGAACTCGTCCTCCCCCGCGGCCCGCTCCCCCACATTGACGAGGACCTTCAGCCGCCCCAGTTCCCGCTCCCACACCGACAGCGCGGCGAAGCTGCCGCCCAGCGCCCGGCAGGCACCGGTGGCCGCCGCACGCCACGCACCGCGGGCACCGTGGGCCGCAGCCATGCCCTGAGCCAACGCGACGACGGCTGCGAGCCGCTTGTCCTCACCCATTAATCCAGGTTAGGGAGGTTTGGAGGGTTTCGTTCCGTTGGCGCGGCGTGAGGGTGACCGACCCCCCGTGTGTCCGCCCCCGGCCCGTGCTCACTCCCCCGGCCACTGTGGCTTCCGCTTCTCGTTGAACGCCGCCACACCCTCCGCCCGGTCTCCGGAGAAGGCCACCGAGCGCCACGCGGCGTCCTCGACCTCCAGGCCGGCCCGCAGATCCAGGCCGTGGCCGAGGCGCAGGGCGCGCTTGGCGGCACGCAGGCCGACCGGCGAGTTCGCGGCGATGCGGGAGGCAAGGGCGAGCGCCTCCTCGGTGTCCCGCCCCTCCTCCACCAGCCGGTCCAGGAGCCCCAGCTCCGCCGCCTCCGCCGCCTCCAGGCGCCGTGCGGTGAAGATGAGCTCGGCGGCCCGCGCGGCACCGACCCGGCGCGGCAGCAGCTGGGTCCCGCCGCCGCCCGGGATGACCCCCACCGAGACCTCCGGCAGCCCCACCACCGCCGTACGGTCGGCCACGATCAGGTCGCACGACAGGGCGAGCTCGAACCCGCCGCCGAGGGCGAAGCCGTGCACGGCGGCGATCGTCGGCACAGGCAGCTCCAGTACGCCGGTGTAGGCGGCGCGCGCGACGGGCCGTTGGCGCACCAGGTCGGCGTCGGTGAAGGAGTTGCGCTCCTTCAGGTCGGCGCCGACGCAGAAGGCGCGCTCGTGCGTGGAGGTCACCACGACGACCCGCACGTCCCGGTCGGCCCCCAGCGCGGCGCACGCCGCCGCGACGGACCGGGCCATCTCGGTCGACACGGCGTTCATGGCCTTCGGCCGGTCGAGGGCGAGCTCCGCGACATGCCCGTCCCCGTGCCGCCGTACGACCACGAACTCCCCGAACCGCTCCTCGCTCATGACACCCTCCGGTTAACGCGGGTTAACAATTGCTCGGCCCGATCATCGCAGGACGTCCGCGCCGGGCGAAAGAGCGGACGGCGCCGGCCGGGGGCGCCCGTTCCCCCGACCTCGCTCCGAGACCCCGTTCGAGTGACATCCCGCCCAACTCCCCTCCCACCGCCCACGAGAGCGCATAACGTGCGTCCGCCACGGCGCACAGGGGGCACGCGCGAGCGGGGAGGGACCGGGATGACGAAGACGACGCAGACGCCGACCAGGCCGGAGGGGGCACGCGCGGCGGAGCGCGAGGCCGCGTCGCACCCTCCCGACCGCCGCCCTCCGGAAGCCCTCACCGCCGACCGCCCCGCCGCGCCGGTCGTCGACGCCCCCCACCCCGTACAGCCCAGGCGCACGGCACCAGCAGCCGCCGAACGCACGCCCTTACCGCCGCCCCCCACCCGAAACCGACCCGCACCACCCGCCGACCCCGGCCACCCCGCACAGGCCGAGAACACGAGACCCACGGGCACCCGGCGCACGCCCCTACCACCGGCCCCCACCCGAAACCGACCCGCACCACCCGACAACGCCGGCCACCCCGCACAGGCCGACAACGCGACACCCGCGCGCGCCGAGGGTGCGGCCGTGTCGGCCCGGGTTCGGGGCGCGGCGCCCGGGGGTGTCTGCGTCCAGGACGTACCGCCTGTGCTCCCCGGCCCCCGCCTCTTCGGTGCCTGTGTGCGGGGGCGGCACCGCCGGCCCCGGCCCCGCAAGGTGCTGTTCGCCGTCGGCGGGCTGGCTCTGGCCGCCGGAGCGCTCAGCCTGGTCCGCATGGTCCCCGGGCCCGGCAGCGGTGTGCCCGGGACCACGGAGGCGGAGCCCCGGGAGGATGTCGGCGGCGGGGTCAGCGGCGGGGCGACGAACGCGGCGGCCACCCTCCCCGCCGCCCTCGGCGTCAGCCCGTCGGCGACCTCGGTCATGGGCGGTGCGAGCGCGACCCCGACGTCGGGCCCGAGCCCCGCCTCCGGGCCGGTCACGAGCGCGGCGGCACCGGCGCCCGGGGCCTCCACGCCCCCCGGCACCCCGGCAACGCCGGACATGACCACCATCCCCGAGGCACCCAACACGCCCGCACCCTCGACGGCGGCGCCCCGCCCGCCCGCGACCACGCCGGCCGCCCCGCACCCGGGCCACGGCACGTCACCGTCGTCCCCCGCTCCGCAGCCGGGCGAGCCCGGTCTGTGCGTGCCGGTCGTCGGCCTGTGCGTCGGCCCGCTCGGGCACTGACGGCGGCGCTCTACGTCTCCTGGGCCCGCCGGGTGAGCAGCCACGGCTCGACCACGCCGAGCCCACGCACCGGGCGCTGCCACATCGGCTGGAGTCCGAAGCGGAAGACCGGCGGCTCCTCGCCCTCCTTCTCCGCCGCGGCCGCGGCCTCGGCCGCCTCCGCCTCGGAGGCCGGCGCCTCCCCGGTGCGGATCAGCTCCTCGGCGAAGGCGCTGTCGACCAGCACGGCGTCCCGGGGAGCTATCGAGGTCAACCGGGAGGCCAGGTTCACCGTCGTACCGAAGACATCACCCATACGGGTGGTGACGGTGCCGAAGGCGATGCCCACCCGCAGCTCCGGCATCGTCTCGTCGTTCGCCATCGTCTCGATGAGCCGCAGCGCGATCTCCGCGGCCACCCCGGCGTCGTCCGCCGAGTACAGCACCTCGTCGCCGAGCGTCTTGACCAGCCGTCCGCCGTGCGCGGCGACCAGGTCGGCGGCCGTCGTCTCGAAGGCCTCGACGAGCTCGCCGAGCTCCTCCTCCTCCATCCGGCGGGTGAGCCGGGTGAAGCCGACCAGGTCGGCGAAGCCGACGGCCAGCCGCCGGTCGACCATCTCCTCGTCGTCGGCCGCCTGCACGACCCGGCCGGCCGAGGCGGCGAGCTGGCGGCGCCAGACGTAGACGAGGAACTCCTCCAGCTCGGGCAGCAGCAGCTCGACGATCGGGTACGTCACCTCGGTGCGGGTCATGCCCGGCTCCGGGGGCTCGGTCAGGCCCTCCAGGAAGGAGTCGATCTGCCACTCGGCGAGGCGGGCCGTGGTCTGCCCGGTGGAACGGGCCACCTGCACGGCCATCGCCTCGCTCAGCAGCCCCGCCTCGACCAGGCCGGACAGCCGGCGCAGCGCGAGGACGTCGGCCTCGGTCAGCGCCTTGGCCTGCCCGATGTCCGCGAACCCCATGGCCCGCCAGAAGCGGGTCGCCAGCTCCACCGACACGCCCGCGCTACGAGCCGCCTGGAAGGGGGTGTAGCGCCGCTCGGCGCCGAGGATCAGGTGTTCCAGACGCAGGGCGAGCGGGTCCTCGCCGGGGTCGGCGGCGTCCGCGCCCTCGCCAGAGCCGGTGTCGTCGACGGTCACGCCTGCTGCCCTTCCGATCTGCCGCGGTCACGTATCGACCGGCCTCAACTGTACGGCAGGTGTGCGCTAGCTCACTCCGTGGGCGCCGAGAACGCACGGCCCGTGGGGAAATACGCTCACGCCGGTCGCAGGTGCACGATGTCCCCCGCGCCCACCGGCTCCTGTACGCCCTCCTCCGTGGCGATCACCAGCCTTCCGTCGCCGTCCACCGCCACCGCCTCCCCCACGATCGACCGATCGCCCGGCAGCTCCGCGCGGACCGTCCGCCCCAGCGTCGCGCAGCCCGCCGCGTACGTCTCCTGCAGACCGCTCTCCGCGGGATCGCCGCCGGCGTCCCGCCACCGCCGGTACCACTCCTCCAGCGACCGCAGCGCCGCCCGCAGCAGGGGATCGCGGTCCGTGCTCACCGCTCCGGCGAGGGCCACGGAGCCGGCCGTGGGGACCGGGAGTTCGTTCTCGCGCAGGGTGACGTTGATGCCGACCCCGACGACCACCCCGTGGTCCCCGGCCCGCTCGGCCAGGATGCCCCCGGCCTTGCGTTCCTCGCCGCCGATGGAGACCAGCAGGTCGTTCGGCCACTTGAGTGCCGTGTCCACGCCGGCCGCGCGCGCCAGCCCCGTCGCCACCGCGACCCCGGTGAGCAGCGGCAGCCATCCCCAGCGGGCCACCGGCACCTCGCTCGGGGTGAGCAGCACGGAGAAGAAGAGCCCGGAGCGGGCCGGCGCCGTCCACTGCCGGTCGAGACGGCCCCGCCCGGCGGTCTGCTCCTCGGCCACCAGGACATAACCCTCGCCCGCCTTGCCGGCCTCGGCCAGGGCGACCAGGTCGGAGTTGGTGGAGCCGGTGCGCCGCACCACCTCCACCTCGCGCCACAGCCCGCCCTCCCGCACCAGGCCGCGCCGCAGCGCGACGGCGTTGAGGGGCGGCCGGTCCAGATCGGACCAACGGCTGTCGTCTGATGCATCTTGTGGCGTCATGCAAGCCACCCTAGGTGTGTGAAACGCCGCACTGCTGATTCGTAGGGGCACCACTACTCTACGGATGAGTAACCGTCCCCCCTTTTGAGCAGGCAGGGAGCCGCGATCCCGATGTCCGAGCCGGAAGAGATCGACATCCACACCACCGCGGGCAAGCTCGCGGATCTTCAGCGCCGCATCGAGGAAGCGACGCACGCCGGCTCCGAGCGCGCCGTCGAAAAGCAGCACGCCAAGGGCAAGTTGACGGCCCGTGAGCGCATCGAGCTGCTGCTCGACGAGGGTTCCTTCGTCGAGCTCGACGAGTTCGCCCGGCACCGCTCCACCAACTTCGGCCTCGACAAGAACCGTCCCTACGGCGACGGCGTCGTCACCGGCTACGGCACGGTCGACGGCCGCCCCGTAGCCGTGTTCTCGCAGGACTTCACCGTCTTCGGCGGTGCGCTGGGCGAGGTCTACGGCCAGAAGATCGTCAAGGTCATGGACTTCGCGCTGAAGACCGGCTGCCCGGTCATCGGCATCAACGACTCCGGCGGCGCCCGCATCCAGGAGGGTGTGGCCTCGCTCGGCGCCTACGGCGAGATCTTCCGCCGCAACACCCACGCCTCCGGCGTGATCCCGCAGATCAGCCTGGTCGTCGGCCCCTGCGCGGGCGGAGCCGTCTACTCCCCCGCGATCACCGACTTCACGGTGATGGTCGACCAGACCTCGCACATGTTCATCACCGGCCCGGACGTCATCAAGACGGTCACCGGTGAGGACGTCGGCTTCGAGGAGCTCGGCGGCGCCCGCACCCACAACTCGACCTCCGGCGTGGCCCACCACATGGCCGGGGACGAGAAGGACGCCATCGAGTACATCAAGCAGCTGCTGTCGTACCTGCCGTCCAACAACCTCTCCGAGGCCCCGGTCTACCCGGAGGAGGCCGACCTCACGGTCACCGACGAGGACCGCGAGCTCGACACCCTCGTCCCGGACAGCGCCAACCAGCCGTACGACATCAAGACGGTGATCGAACACGTCCTGGACGACGCCGAGTTCTTCGAGACGCAGCCGCTGTTCGCGCCGAACATCGTCACCGGCTACGGGCGCGTGGAGGGCCACCCGGTCGGGATCGTCGCCAACCAGCCGATGCAGTTCGCCGGCTGCCTGGACATCAAGGCGTCCGAGAAGGCCGCCCGCTTCGTGCGCACCTGCGACGCCTTCAACATCCCGGTGCTGACCTTCGTCGACGTCCCCGGCTTCCTGCCCGGCGTCGACCAGGAGCACGACGGCATCATCCGCCGCGGCGCCAAGCTGATCTACGCCTACGCGGAGGCCACGGTCCCGCTGATCACGGTCATCACCCGCAAGGCCTTCGGCGGCGCCTACGACGTCATGGGCTCCAAGCACCTGGGCGCCGACCTCAACCTGGCCTGGCCCACCGCCCAGATCGCGGTCATGGGCGCCCAGGGCGCGGTCAACATCCTGCACCGGCGCACCATCGCCGAGGCGGACGACGTCGAGGCCACGCGAGCCCAGCTGATCCGGGAGTACGAGGACGCCCTCCTCAACCCGTACGTCGCGGCCGAGCGCGGCTACGTCGACGCCGTGATCATGCCGTCCGACACCCGCCACCACGTCGTCCGCGGCCTGCGCCAGCTGCGTACCAAGCGCGAGTCGCTGCCGCCGAAGAAGCACGGCAACATCCCCCTGTAAAGGAGTCGCTGTGAACATCAAGGTCGTACGGGGCAACCCGACCCCGGAGGAGCTGGCCGCCGCCCTGGCGGTGGTCAGGGCCCGCGCGGCAGCGGCGTCCGCCGTGACCCCGGATGCCGCGCAGCCCCGCGACTCCTGGTCCGACCCGTCCCGCATAGCAACCCACCGCCTGCCCCAGCCGAGCCCGACAGCCTGGTCCCGCACCTACTGGCCGGGCTGACCGCAGCCCCCAGGGGCGCGGGGAACCGCGCACGGCAGGGGACAACCCAGGGCGCCAACTTGAGTACCCGTACTCAGGCGCCCACCCGGCCCAAGCCCCACGCTGGTGGCATGCTGTGGTCGGACCCCGAGAACGAACCCCCCGAGGAACTGCGCGACATGCAGGACATGTTGCGCAGACTCGGGGTTCTCATGGCCCTCGCAATGGTCCTGGCGATGATCGTGATCGGCCTGAGGTGAACCCCGGCACCGGCGTCGATACCCTGACCCCATGACCGATCAGCCCCGCCGCCGCCTCATCCTCGCCTCCCAGTCCCCCGCCCGGCTGGGCCTCCTGCGCCAGGCCGGCATGGACCCCGAGGTCATCGTGAGCGGCGTGGACGAGGACGCCGTCAGCGCGCCCACCCCCGCCGAACTGGCCCTCGCCCTGGCCGAGGCCAAGGCCTCCGTCGTCGCCGCCCGCCCGGACGCCCACGGCGCCGTCGTGATCGGCTGCGACTCGGTCCTGGACCTGGACGGCGAGGCGCTGGGCAAGCCGGCGGACGCGGAGGAGGCCACGGCGCGCTGGAAGGCGATGCGCGGCCGGGCCGGCACGCTCCAGACCGGGCACTGCGTCTACGACACCGCCAGCGGCCGCTACGCCTCCGGCACGGCCTCCACGGTGGTCCGCTTCGGCGACCCCAGCGACGAGGAGATCGCCGCGTACGTCGCCTCCGGAGAGCCCCTCTACGTCGCCGGAGCGTTCACGCTGGACGGCCGCAGCGCGCCGTTCATCGACGGCATCGACGGCGACCACGGCAACGTGATCGGCATCAGCCTGCCGCTCGTGCGCAGGCTGCTGGCCCAACTGGGCGTGGGCATCACGGAGTTGTGGGCGCCGGCGGAGGGGTGACGGGCGCGCCCGCGTCGCCGTCGCCGCTCCCGGGGCCCGGCGCCTGCGCGGGCGGAGCCGCGTCGGCGGGTTCGGCCGGACGGTCGTAGGACATCAGCAGCAGCACGATCAGCGCCAGTACGACCACCATGAACGTGAACGCCGGCCAGCCCACCAGCCCCCACGCGAACGCGCCCAGCAGGCCGTGCACGACGGCCGCGCTGACCAGGAGGACGCGGCCGAAGCCGGCGGGGGGACGGTTGCGTACGGCCACCAGGAGCGCCACCAGGCCGCACAGGGCGAAGTAGAGGCCGAAGAGGACGCCGCCGATCTTCGAGGACAGGGACATCGTGTCCGGGTCGAGGCCGGCGAGCGACATGTCCTGCCGGTCGACGACGATCCCCAGGAACCAGTTGAGCGCCGCGACGCCGAGCGCCTCGACGAAGAGCACGACCGCCACGACCCACGCCACCGGTCTGCGCACCACCGGGCCACCCCTCCACGTCCGTTCGATACATCGCGAACGCTACTAACGGGTAAACCGCGGGACAAGGGTTCGGCGAGCGGCAAAGAATCGTTGGGCCATTCGTAGGGACTCCACAAAGAAACTGAGTGGCCCGCAGCACGCTCTCACAGAGACCTTGACCACATGAGAGGGCTAGGGTTGCCCGGAGGAGTCCTGCACACCAGGGTGCGACAAGGGATTTCGCGGGTCGAGGAAGCCTCGAATCACGCTCCGTGTGGGCAAGCTCACCATTGGGGATGGGTCGAAGTGCCTCGTCGGCTGTCCCTAAACTCGGCTTGTTTCAAGGAGGGAGCCTCAATCGTGCGCAAGGTGCTCATCGCCAACCGTGGCGAAATCGCTGTCCGCGTTGCCCGGGCCTGTCGGGACGCCGGCATCGCGAGCGTGGCCGTCTACGCCGACCCCGACCGGGACGCTCTGCATGTCCGCGCCGCGGATGAGGCGTTCGCCCTGGGCGGTGACACCCCGGCCACCAGCTACCTGGTGATCGACAAGATTCTGAACGCGGCGCGCGAGTCGGGCGCCGACGCCATCCACCCGGGCTACGGCTTCCTCTCGGAGAACGCCGACTTCGCCCAGGCGGTGCTGGACGCCGGGCTGATCTGGATCGGCCCGCCCCCGCAGGCCATCCGCGACCTCGGCGACAAGGTCGCCGCCCGGCACATCGCGCAGCGTGCCGGCGCCCCCCTGGTGGCGGGCACCCCCGACCCGGTCTCCGGCGCCGACGAGGTCGTCGCCTTCGCCGAGCAGCACGGCCTGCCCATCGCGATCAAGGCCGCCTTCGGCGGCGGCGGCCGCGGCCTGAAGGTCGCCCGCACCCTCGAAGAGGTCCCGGAGCTGTACGACTCCGCGGTCCGTGAGGCGGTGGCCGCGTTCGGCCGCGGCGAGTGCTTCGTCGAGCGCTACCTCGACCGCCCCCGGCACGTGGAGACCCAGTGCCTGGCCGACAAGCACGGCAACGTGGTCGTCGTCTCCACCCGTGACTGCTCCCTGCAGCGCCGCCACCAGAAGCTGGTCGAGGAGGCCCCGGCGCCGTTCCTGTCCGAGGAGCAGGTCGCCGAGCTGTACCGCGCCTCCAAGGCGATCCTGAAGGAGGCCCACTACGAGGGCGCCGGCACCTGCGAGTTCCTCGTCGGCCAGGACGGCACGATCTCCTTCCTGGAGGTCAACACCCGCCTCCAGGTCGAGCACCCGGTCACCGAGGAGGTCGCCGGCATCGACCTGGTCCGCGAGATGTTCCGCATCGCCGACGGCGAGGAACTCGGCTACGGCGACCCGGAGCTGCGCGGCCACTCCTTCGAGTTCCGCATCAACGGCGAGGACCCGGGCCGCAACTTCCTGCCCGCCCCCGGCACCGTCACCACCTTCGCCGCCCCCACCGGCCCGGGCGTCCGCCTGGACGCGGGCGTGGAGTCGGGCTCGGTCATCGGCCCGGCCTGGGACTCCCTGCTGGCCAAGCTGATCGTCACCGGCCGCACCCGCAAGGAGGCCCTGCAGCGGGCCTCCCGCGCCCTGGAGGAGTTCCAGGTCGAGGGCATGGCCACGGCCATTCCCTTCCACCGCGCGGTCGTCACCGACCCGGCCTTCGCGCCCGAGCTGACCGGCTCCGACGAGCCGTTCACGGTCCACACCCGCTGGATCGAGACCGAGTTCGTCAACGAGATCAAGCCCTTCGCCGCCCCCGCCAGCGCCGAGGCGGAGGAGGACACGGGCCGCGAGACGGTCGTCGTCGAGGTCGGCGGCAAGCGCCTGGAGGTCTCCCTGCCGGCCTCGCTGGGCATGACCCTGGCCCGCACCGGCCTGGCCGCGGGCGCCAAGCCCAAGCGCCGCGCCGCCAAGAAGTCCGGCCCCGTCGCCTCCGGCGACACCCTCGCCTCCCCCATGCAGGGCACCATCGTCAAGGTCGCCGTGGAGGAGGGCCAGGAGGTCAAGGAGGGCGACCTGGTCGTCGTGCTCGAGGCGATGAAGATGGAACAGCCTCTCAACGCGCACAAGTCCGGCACCATCAAGGGCCTGAGCCTGGAGGTCGGCGCCTCCATCAGCTCCGGCTCCGCGATCTGCGAGATCAAGGACTGACCCGCGACACACCCGGGCGAGGCGCCCGGCGGACCGGAGCAGTCGGTCCGCCGGGCGCCTCGCCTTTCCCCGTCCCCCGTGACGGTGGCCTCTCGTGGAGGCCGTCCCCGCACGGCGCCCAGAGCCAGTGAACCGAGCGCGGCCACCCGCGGGCCATCCGTCAATTCTGACGGGTCGCGACATATCGCCTGGGCCTCAGTCCACGAGCAGGCCCAGGTCCCGGCCGCGCCGCAGCAGCGCGGCCGTGTGCCCGGCCTCCAGCTTGCGGTGCAGGGGAGGCGATGTAGCCCCGCACGGTCACCGGTGACAGCCCCATCCGCCGGGCGGCCTCGGTCGCCGTACACCCGGCGTGCAGATGGCACAGGGTGCGGTGCTCCTGCTCGGTCACCCCGTACCGCCGGGCCAGCGTGCGCGGCCGGGCGAGATCACGCAGCAGCAGGAGAGGGGGTCCACCGGGCGCGCTCGGCGGGACGCGACGCACCTCCACGTCCCGCACCGTGAAGCACCCGGCGTCGCCCAGCCGCGGATCGTCTCCCACGACGGCCAGCAGGCCGGCGGCGACCGCGTTGAGGGCGTACGGCCGTCCGCTGACGTCCAGGGCGGCGACCCCGCGCTCCTTGCCGCCGGCCAGGTCCAGGGCGAGGGACGCCAGTGCCCGCAGCTGCTCGCGTTCCCGCAAAGCCCGTTCGGCGGCGCCTAGTTGCTGCTGCGCGAAGCCGAACAGATCGCGTTCGCGCTCGCTGAAGTCCGTGCCGGAGCGGGCGAGCGCGTATCCCTCGACGACGGACATGTCCGAGCCGCCGGAGGCGACGAGATGGCGCATCATGCCGAAGGGACGGAAGTCCAGGTTGTAGCAGTAGGTGCGCCGCCACTGCCGGTCCGCGGCGACATCGCTGACCCGCCAGGCCTCGGCGGTGGGTGTCCGAAGCATCACGTCGGTGAGCGGATGGTCGAGGGGGTGGTCGTAGATGACCATCGGATCCTCGTGGAAGGACTCCCGGGGCAGGGAGAGGGCGGCGAGTTCCCCCGTGCCGTCCACGGACAGCCGGTAGGCCTGACCGCCGTCGGCCGGCACGAGCCGCATCAGCCCCCGCAGTGCCTGCTCCTGCAACTCCGGTAAGGAACCGATGCCTTCGATTTCCCGTACGAGCGTCAGTACACGACGCGCGTCCGCACCGCTGATGTCCATCGCACTCTCCCGGCGCTGCTCTCGCCTGAGACGAAGGTACGGCCTGCCTCCGGTCGGGCAAGGCCGCTCGCACGTCCTCGATGGCATGCTGGAGGCAAAGGGGGGGCGCAAGAGGGAGCAGGTGGGAGTGATGGCGCACGTGACCTCGGCCGAAGTCACCGGGAGGCCACGGTGACGACGGCACCGGGACGCACCATGCGCGCCGACGCCCGCCGCAACCGCGAACGGCTGCTGGCCGAGGCGCGCTCGGTCTTCGCCGCCCACGGCACGGACGCGTCCCTGGAGGACGTGGCCAAGCGCGCGGGTGTCGGCATCGGCACCCTCTACCGTCACTTCCCCAACCGGCACGCCCTGTTGAGCGCGGTCTTCGAGGACGCGGTGGGCGACCTGCTGTCCCGCTCCCGCGAACTGCTGGGCGCCCCCGAGCCCTGCGCGGCCCTGGTGACCTGGCTGCGCGAGATCATCGCCCATGCCGGCGAGTACCGAGGGCTGGCCCGCGCCCTGATGTCGGTGACGTCCGACCGCACCTCGGCGCTGGCCCGTTGCAGCGACCCGATCAGACAGGCGGGCGCCGCGCTGCTGGCCCGGGCCCGGCAGGCGGGCGGGGTCCGCGAGGACGTGGACGTCAACGACCTGCTGCAGCTGACGAACGCGATCGCGCTGGCGGCGGAGGAGGCGCAGGGCGACCCGGAACTGGCAGACCGCCTGCTCCAGTTGACGCTGAGGGGCCTCAAGCCGGACTGACCGCGCGAACCGTTCGCACTCACCGGCACAAGCCCCCGCGCGGCGGGCGCGTCGCTACCGCCGCCGCATGTCGGCGACCCGCGCCCGCTCGGTACCCGGCGTCGGCTCACCGAGGACGGCGGCGCTGCGCAGCCCCGCTCCCGCTCCGGGAACCGCCCCGCGCCGGGGCCCCGGAAGGGCGACGTCCCGGCGGGCCTGGCGCGGGGGGACGGAATCACCGCCCACGGAGTTCCCGGACGCCCCCGCGACGGCGATCTGCACACCCTGGTCGGCCAGCGCCTGCAACTCCGTGGCCGCGCGGTCGTCGTGCGCCGGCGGCTCGTCGGTCACCAGGCGCGTGATCACGTCCGTGGGCACGGTCTGGAACATGGTGTCCGTACCGAGCTTGGTGTGGTCGGCGAGCACGACGACCTCGGCGGCGGCCTGGACGAGCGCCCGGTCCACGGAGGCCGACAGCATGTTGGAGGTGGACAGCCCCCGCTCGGCCGTCAGACCGCTGCCGGACAGGAACGCCCGCGAGACTCGCAGCCCCTGCAGGGACTGCTCGGCACCACTGCCCACCAGCGCGTAGTTGGAGCCACGCAAGGTACCGCCGGTCATCACGACTTCCACCCGGTTGGCATGGGCCAACGCCTGTGCCACCAAAAGGGAGTTGGTGACGACGGTCAGCCCGGGCACCCGCGCGAGCCGGCGGGCCAGCTCCTGGGTCGTGGTCCCCGCCCCCACCACGATGGCCTCGCCCTCTTCGACGAAGCCCGCGGCGAGGTCGGCGATGGCCGTTTTCTCGGCGGTCGCGAGATGTGATTTCTGCGGAAAGCCGGACTCCCGCGTGAATCCGCCCGGCAGTACCGCACCGCCGTGCCGGCGGTCGAGGAGTCCTTCTGCCTCCAGTGCGCGCACGTCCCGCCGTACGGTCACTTCGGAGGTCTGGACGACGCGGGCGAGCTCACGGAGCGACACGGCCCCATTGGCTCGCACCATTTCGAGGATCAATTGGCGACGTTCTGCAGCGAACACGAAACTGACAGTAATGCCAACGACCGTCTGGTTTCAGCTGTTTGCGCCGAATAGCAGAAGTTGTTCGCACGCCAGGACCGAAAGTGGTATAGGACCTATCCGCCCCGCCTATGCCGCACGCATGAGCGACAACTCCCCGTGACCAGCGGGGAGTCGCTTCAGGCCGTCAGACGTCGCCGCCGGTCTTACGGGTGTGCAGCTGCCGCGCGACCTCCGCGATCGACCCCGAAAGACTCGGATAAACGGTGAACGCGTTCGCGATCTGTTCGACCGTCAGATTGTTGTCGACGGCGATCGAGATCGGATGGATCAGTTCCGAGGCGCGCGGGGCGACCACGACACCGCCCACCACGATGCCCGTGCCGGGCCGACAGAAAAGCTTCACGAAGCCGTCCCGGATGCCCTGCATCTTGGCGCGCGGATTGCGCAGCAGCGGCAGCTTCACCACCCGGGCGTCGATCTTCCCGGCGTCCACGTCCGCCTGGGTGTACCCCACGGTGGCGATCTCGGGATCGGTGAACACGTTGGACGAGACGGTCTTCAGGTTCAGCGGAGCGACCGCGTCACCCAGGAAGTGGTACATGGCGATACGTCCCTGCATGGCCGCCACCGAGGCGAGAGCGAACACACCGGTCACGTCACCGGCGGCGTACACACCGGGAGCGGTCGTCCTGGACACCTTGTCGGTCCAGATGTGCCCGGACTCCCGCACCCGGACCCCGGCCTCCTCCAGCCCCAGTCCGGCGCTGTTGGGGATGGCACCGACGGCCATCAGACAGTGCGACCCGGTGATGACCCGCCCGTCGGCCAGCGTGACCTCCACCCGGTCGCCGACCCGCTTGGCGGCGGCGGCCCGCGAGCGCGCCATGACGTTCATGCCGCGGCGCCGGAAGACGTCCTCCAGGACGGCGGCCGCATCCGGGTCCTCACCCGGCAGCACCCGATCGCGCGACGAAACGAGCGTGACCCTCGACCCCAGTGCCTGGTAGGCACCGGCGAACTCGGCACCCGTCACACCCGACCCGACCACGATGAGCTCCTCGGGCAGCTCGGTGAGGTCGTAGACCTGGGTCCAGTTCAGGATGCGCTCACCGTCGGGCTGCGCGTCGGGCACCTCACGAGGGTGACCGCCGGTGGCGATCAGCACCGCGTCCGCGGTGAGGGTCTCCTCGCTGCCGTCGGCGGTCGAGACGACGACCTTCCGGGATCCGTCGAGGGCCTGCATGCCCTCCAGCCGACCCCGCCCGCGCATGACGCGCGCCCCCGCGCGCGTCACGGAAGCGGTGATGTCGTGCGACTGCGCCAGCGCGAGCCGCTTCACACGACGGTTGACCTTGCCCAGATCGACACCCACCACCCGGGCGGCCTGCTCCAGCGGCGGAGTGTCGTCGGCGACGATGATCCCCAGCTCTTCATACGAAGAATCAAAGGTGGTCATCACCTCGGCCGTGGCGATGAGGGTCTTCGACGGCACGCAGTCGGTCAGCACCGACGCCCCGCCCAGACCGTCGCAGTCGACGACGGTCACCTCCGCGCCGAGCTGAGCGGCCACCAGGGCCGCTTCGTATCCGCCGGGTCCGCCACCGATGATCACGATCCGAGTCACGTACCCCATTGTCCCGCACTCCCCGGGGTGCCACTGCCCGGGGCCGAGGCACGGGGCACCTGATACCTGTGAGCCCAGTGTTCGCCCTGCCGTACCCTCTCCCCATGTCGCTCTACGCCGCGTACGCCGGCAACCTCGACGCGCGGCTGATGACCCGCCGCGCCCCGCACTCGCCGATGCGCGCCACGGGCTGGCTGAACGGCTGGCGGCTGACCTTCGGGGGTGAGCACATGGGCTGGGAGGGAGCACTGGTGACCCTCGCGGAGGACCCCATCTCCCAGGTGTTCGTCGCCCTCTACGACATCGCGCCACCGGACGAGGAGTCGATGGACCGCTGGGAGGGAGTGGGCCTGGGCATCTACCGCCGCGCCCGGGTCCGGGTCCACACCCTGGAGGGCGAGGAGCAGGCCTGGCTCTACGTCCTCAACGGCTACGAGGGCGGCCTGCCGTCGGCCCGCTACCTGGGCGAGATCGCGGACGCGGCCGAATCCGCAGGCGCCCCCCACGACTACGTGATGGAACTACGCAAACGCCCCTGCTGAAACAACACCCCCAAAGACACCCCCCACCACCCACCCCCCACCCCACTCCTCGTTGGAAACGACAAGACAACGATCGCCAACCCGTCAGCTCTGTCATCTACGCGCGTAGGCCCGAACCGGCTACCCTCGACCGCGTGAACGCATCTCTTCTTCCGGACGACGTCCAGGGCGACCCCCACGCCGCCGCCGACGCCGCCGCCACGCGCCTGCGCGAACTGACCGGCGCCGAGACCCACGACGTGGCCCTCGTGATGGGCTCCGGCTGGGCACCGGCGGTCGACGCCCTCGGCACCCCCGACGCCGAGTTCCAGGTCACCGAGCTGCCCGGCTTCCCGCCCCCGGCGGTCGAGGGCCATGGCGGCAAGATCCGCTCGTACAGGATGGGCGACAAGCGGGCCCTGGTCTTCCTGGGCCGCACGCACTACTACGAGGGCCGCGGCGTGGCGGCCGTAGCTCACGGCGTCCGCACCGCGGTGGCGGCCGGCAGCAAGACGGTGATCCTCACCAACGGCTGCGGCGGCCTGCGCGAGGGCATGCGTCCCGGCCAGCCGGTCCTGATCAGCGACCACATCAACCTCACCGCCACCTCCCCCATCGTCGGCGCCAACTTCGTCGACCTCACCGACCTCTACTCCCCCCGCCTGCGCGCCCTGTGCAAGGACATCGACGCCACTCTCGAAGAGGGCGTCTACGCACAGTTCCCCGGCCCGCACTACGAGACGCCGGCCGAGATCCGCATGGCCCGCGTCATCGGCGCCGACCTGGTGGGCATGTCGACGGTCCTGGAGGCGATCGCGGCACGCGAGGCGGGCGCCGAGGTCCTGGGCATCTCCCTGGTGACCAACCTCGCCGCCGGCATGACGGGCGAGCCCCTCAACCACGAGGAGGTCCTCCAGGCCGGCCGGGACAGCGCCACGCGCATGGGCTCCCTGCTCGCCCAGGTCCTGGGACGCCTCTAGGAGACACCCGCGAACGGCGGGAAGGGGCCGGGACGGGGGGTGTCCGCCCGCAGCGACGGGCGTCAGGGAACAGCACAGCGAAAACCCCGGCACCGCCCGTCCGAGGACGGACACCCCCCGTCCCGGCCCCGACCCACAACCGAACCGCAGGCGCGCCAGGCACCCCCACCACCCGCACCTGCGCCGCAGGCACCCGACCACAACGAGAGGCTGACCGACCGTGCACGACGACCTCATCGCCCGGGCTCAGACCTGGCTCGCCGAGGACCCGGACCCGGACACCCGCGCCGAGCTCGACAAGCTCATCGAGGCCGGCGACCTGACAGAACTCGCCGACCGCTTCAGCGGCACCCTCCAGTTCGGTACGGCCGGCCTCCGCGGTGAGCTCGGCGCCGGCCCCAACCGCATGAACCGTTCGGTCGTCATCCGCGCCGCCGCGGGCCTGGCCGCCTACCTCAACGCGGCCGGCCACACCGACGGCCTGGTGGTCATCGGCTACGACGCCCGGCACAAGTCGGCCGACTTCGCCCGGGACACCGCGGCCGTCATGACCGGCGCGGGCCTCAGGGCGGCCGTCCTGCCCCGCCCCCTCCCCACTCCCGTCCTCGCGTTCGCCATACGGCATCTCGGCGCGGTGGCCGGCGTGGAGGTCACGGCCAGCCACAACCCGCCCCGCGACAACGGCTACAAGGTCTACCTCGGCGACGGCTCCCAGATCGTGCCCCCGGCGGACGCGGAGATCGCGGCGCAGATCCAGGCGATCACGTCCCTCCACGACGTCCCCCGCCCCGAGACCGGCTGGCAGACCCTGGACGACGCGGTCCTGGAGGCCTACCTCGCCCGCACGGACGAGGTCCTGGCCCCCTCCTCCCCCCGCACGGCTCGCACGGTCTACACGGCCATGCACGGCGTGGGCCGGGAGACCCTCCTGGCGGCCTTCGCCCGGGCGGGCTTCCCGGAGCCGGCCCTGGTCGCCGAGCAGGCCGACCCCGACCCGGACTTCCCCACGGTCGCCTTCCCCAACCCGGAAGAGCCCGGCGCGATGGACCTGGCCTTCGCCAAGGCCCGCGAGACCGCCCCCGATCTGATCATCGCCAACGACCCCGACGCGGACCGCTGCGCGGTCGCCGTGAAGCAGGGCGCCGACTGGCGCATGCTCCGGGGCGACGAGGTCGGCGCCCTGCTGGCCGCCCACCTGGTGGCCCGCGGAGCGCAGGGCACGTTCGCGGAGTCGATCGTCTCGTCGTCCCTCCTCGGCCGCATCGCCGAGAAGGCGAACCTGCCCTACGAGGAGACCCTCACCGGATTCAAGTGGATCGCCCGCGTCGACGGCCTGCGCTACGGCTACGAGGAGGCCCTCGGCTACTGCGTGGACCCCGAGGGCGTCCGCGACAAGGACGGCATCACGGCGGCCCTGCTGATCACCGAGCTCGCCTCGACGCTCAAGGAGGAGAACCGCACCCTCCTCGACCTGCTCGACGACCTGGCGGTGGAGCACGGCCTGCACGCCACCGACCAGTTGTCGGTCCGCGTCCAGGATCTCTCGGTCATCGCCCGCGCGATGGAGCGGCTCCGCGAGAACCCGCCCATGAGCCTGGCGGGCCTGCCGGTGACCGGGGCGGAGGACCTCACGCAGGGCACCGACAAGCTGCCCCCCACCGACGGCCTGCGATACACGCTGGACGGCGCCCGCGTCATCGTCCGCCCGAGCGGCACGGAGCCGAAGCTCAAGTGCTACCTGGAGGTGGTCGTCCCCGTGGAGACCCACAGGGACCTCCCCGCGGCGCACGCCAAGGCGACCGACGTCCTGGCGGCCCTCAAGCGAGACCTGTCGACGGCGGCGGGCATCTGAAAGGACGGGCGCCCCACAGGGCGCCCGCCTTCTCACCCACGCAACCCGCCCGGCTCAGCCGGTAGCCACCAGGACGGCCAGCAGGATCGCCCCGGCCAGCGCCGGCCCGGCGACCTCGTAAGCCCAGCGCACGGTGACCTCACCCTGCGCGGAGTCCTTCTCGCCGCGTTCACCGAGCATCTCGCGCAGGTCGTCCATGATCCGGTCGGCCTGGGCGCGGGTGGCCCCGTCCGGAACGGCACCGCCGAAGCCCCCGCCACCGAAGGCCCCGCCACCGAACCCACCGAGCCCGCCGCGGCGACCGCCTCCGCTCGCCCCGGCCCGGTCGGCCGCGTTCCGGGCCTCTTGCCGGGCCGCCCTCTTGCGGGCGCGCAGCGAGACGGGGACGGCCCACAGCTGGTACTTGGTGCCGCGCTTGTCGACGACCTCGTTGGAGTACCCGGACCTGAGGGCGGCGACCTCGCCCCACGGCAGCACGATCAGCCGGAACGGGTTGCGGATGCGCAGCCGTTCGTCGTTGACCTGGACGGCGGGGCGGATGGTGAAGGCGACGATCAGCGGGACGACGAGGATCATCGCGGCCAGCGCCAGCCAGGGCGTGCGTCCGTGACCGGCGACGATCGCGTCGATGCCGAGCCAGATGGTGATGGCGAGCAGGAGGACGCCTCCGGCGATGCCTGCGGAGGAGCGATGGACGCGGTCCGTGGCCGCGGCCGGCGTCGAGGGCTCGGGGGTCGTCATGAGGCCGATTGTGCCTCACGAACCGACGAAGCCCAGCTAGCCCCTTCCCCCGGCCCGCACCCCCGCCCCGACAAAGCGACCCCGTACGACGCACCGGCGAAAAGACGAAGCAAACCCCACCCGCACCCCGCACCCCCGCTCCACAGAGCAACCTCTCGGGGTGTACAGCCGCTACGCGCGTAGATATGCTCGTCTGGTGACCATGCCCACCACTGCACCCAACGCAGCTCACGCACTCGCCGACGTCACCGCGTCCGACGGCACGCTGCGCCGCTTCCTCCACGGGCTGCCCGGCGTCGACGCGGTCGGTCTGGAGGCGCGCGCCGCCTCCCTCGGCACCCGTTCCATCAAGACGACCGCGAAGGCGTACGCCATCGACCTCGCCATCTCGATGGTCGACCTGACGACGCTGGAAGGCGCGGACACCCCGGGCAAGGTCCGGGCGCTCGGCGCCAAGGCGGTCCACCCGGACCCGACCGACCGGACGACCCCGTCGACCGCGGCCGTCTGTGTCTATCCCGACATGGTGGCCACCGCGAAGGCGGCCGTCGCCGGCTCCTCCGTGAAGGTCGCCTCGGTGGCCACCGCGTTCCCGGCGGGCCGCGTGCCGCTCACGGTGAAGCTGGCGGACGTGCGCGAGGCGGTCGCCGCGGGTGCCGACGAGATCGACATGGTCATCGACCGCGGGGCGTTCCTCGCCGGGCACTTCATGAAGGTGTACGACGAGATCGTCGCCGTACGGGAGGCCTGCGGGACGGAGGCGCGGCTCAAGGTCATCTTCGAGACGGGCGAGCTGTCGACGTACGACAACATCCGCCGTGCCAGCTGGCTCGGCATGCTGGCCGGCGCCGACTTCATCAAGACCTCCACCGGCAAGGTCGCCGTCAACGCCACCCCCGCCAACACCCTGCTGATGCTGGAGGCCGTGCGCGACTTCCGCGCGCAGACCGGCATCCAGGTCGGCGTGAAGCCGGCCGGCGGCATCCGCACCTCCAAGGACGCCATCAAGTTCCTCGTCCTGGTCAACGAGACCGTCGGCGAGGACTGGCTGGACAACCACTGGTTCCGCTTCGGCGCCTCCTCGCTCCTGAACGATCTGCTGATGCAGCGTCAGAAGCTGGCCACCGGCCGCTACTCCGGCCCCGACTACGTGACGGTGGACTGATCACCATGGCATCGGCATTCGAATACGCACCCGCACCCGAGTCCCGCTCGATCGTCGACATCGCGCCCTCCTACGGCCTGTTCATCGACGGCGAGTTCACCGAGGCGGCGGACGGCAAGGTCTTCAAGACGGTCAGCCCCGCCACCGAGGAGGTCCTCTCCGAGGTCGCCCAGGCGGGCGAGGCGGACGTCGACCGTGCCGTCGCGGCCGCCCGCAAGGCCTTCGAGAAGTGGTCGGCGCTGCCGGGCTCCGAGCGCGCCAAGTACCTGTTCCGCATCGCGCGGATCATCCAGGAGCGCTCGCGCGAGCTCGCGGTGCTGGAGACGCTGGACAACGGCAAGCCGATCAAGGAGACCCGCGACGCCGACCTCCCCCTGGTCGCCGCGCACTTCTTCTACTACGCGGGCTGGGCCGACAAGCTGGAGCACGCCGGCTTCGGCGCGAACCCGCGCCCGCTGGGCGTGGCGGGCCAGGTCATCCCCTGGAACTTCCCCCTCCTGATGCTGGCGTGGAAGATCGCCCCGGCGCTGGCGACCGGCAACACGGTCGTGCTGAAGCCCGCCGAGACGACCCCCCTGACCGCGCTCTTCTTCGCGGACGTGTGCCGCCAGGCGGGCCTGCCCAAGGGCGTCGTCAACATCCTTCCGGGGTACGGCGACACGGGCGCCGCGCTCGTCGCGCACCCGGACGTGAACAAGGTCGCCTTCACCGGCTCCACGGCCGTCGGCAAGGAGATCGCGCGGACGGTCGCGGGCAGCCGCAAGAAGCTCACCCTCGAACTGGGAGGCAAGGGCGCCAACATCGTCTTCGACGACGCCCCGATCGACCAGGCCGTCGAGGGCATCGTCAACGGCATCTTCTTCAACCAGGGCCAGGTCTGCTGCGCCGGATCCCGTCTCCTCGTCCAGGAGTCGATCCAGGACGAGCTCCTCGACTCCCTCAAGCGCCGTCTGTCCACGCTCCGCCTCGGCGACCCGCTGGACAAGAACACCGACATCGGCGCGATCAACTCCGAGGAGCAGCTGGCCCGTATCACCCGGCTCGTCGAGCAGGGCGAGGCGGAGGGCGCCGAGCGCTGGTCGCCGGCCTGCGAGATCCCGTCCGCCGGCTACTGGTTCGCCCCGACGCTCTTCACGAACGTCACCCAGGCGCACACCGTGGCCCGCGACGAGATCTTCGGCCCGGTCCTGTCGGTCCTCACCTTCCGCACGCCGGACGAGGCGGTCGCCAAGGCGAACAACACGCCGTACGGCCTGTCGGCGGGCATCTGGACCGAGAAGGGCTCCCGGATCCTCGCCGTGGCGAACAAACTGCGCGCGGGCGTCGTCTGGTCCAACACGTTCAACAAGTTCGACCCGACCTCGCCGTTCGGCGGTTACAAGGAGTCGGGCTTCGGCCGCGAGGGCGGCCGCCACGGCCTGGAGGCGTACCTCGATGTCTGACCGTTTGAGTGTCCTCAAGACCTACAAGCTGTACGTCGGCGGGAAGTTCCCGCGTTCCGAGAGCGGCCGGGTGTACGAGGTGACGGACTCCAAGGGCAAGTGGCTGGCGAACGCGCCCCTTTCCTCCCGCAAGGACGCCCGTGACGCGGTGGTCGCGGCCCGCAAGGCCTTCGGCGGCTGGTCCGGCGCCACCGCCTACAACCGCGGCCAGGTCCTCTACCGTGTCGCCGAGATGCTGGAGGGCCGCCGGACGCAGTTCGTGCACGAGGTCGCCGACGCGGAGGGCCTGTCGAAGTCCAAGGCCGCCGAACAGGTGGACGCGACCGTCGACCGCTGGGTCTGGTACGCGGGCTGGACGGACAAGATCGCTCAGGTGGTCGGGGGCGGGAACCCGGTCGCGGGCCCGTTCTTCAACCTGTCCTCGCCCGAGCCGACGGGTGTGGTGGCCGTCCTGGCCCCGCAGGAGTCGTCGTTCCTCGGCCTGGTCTCGGTGCTCGCCCCGGTGATCGCGACCGGCAACACGGCGGTCGTGGTGGCGTCCGAGAAGTCCCCGCTGCCCGCCCTGTCGCTCGCCGAGGTCCTGGCCACCTCGGACGTCCCCGGCGGCGTGGTCAACGTCCTGTCGGGCCGTACGGCGGAGATCGCCACCCCTCTGGCGTCGCACCAGGACGTCAACGCGATCGACCTCGCGGGCGCGGACGACGTGCTGGCGAAGGAGCTGGAGATCGCGGCGGCGGACAACCTCAAGCGCGTGCTGCGTCCACAGCCTGTGGACAACTGGTCGGACACCCCGGGCATCGACCGTATGACGGCGTTCCTGGAGACGAAGACGGTGTGGCACCCGACGGGTTCACTGGGCGCGTCGGGTTCGTCGTACTGACCGCCCCCCACAAGCCGAGAGCCGCGTCTCCCCTCCGTCCAGGGGAGACGCGGCTCTCCGTCGCACCGGGCCTCAGTGGCTCGTCAGGCCGGCGGCCTGGCCGAGCAGCGGGATGCTGCCGATCGACGGGGCCTGCGCGACGGGCCCGGTCAGCGTCCGGCTGTCCAGGGGCTTGAAGTCGGCAAGCTGGGTGCCCACGCCGTTGTCGAGGGGGTCGGCGCCGGTACCGGCGAGCGGGTTGGGCTTGAGGCCGGCGACCGGACCGGTGACGTAGCCGACGGAGCCGGTGAGGACCTGGACCCCGGACTGCGGGTCGATCTTGCCGAGGCTGGTGGGACGGGTGTGCAACACGTCCACGAGGGGCTCGGTGTCGGCGGCGGAGGCCGTCGCGGCACCCGCGCCGAGCGCCACGCCCGCCGTCGCGAGGGCGACCAGGGCGCGTTGGACGGTCGGGGAAGGGGACGACTTGTGTCGTGACATGTGCTGGTGCCACCTTCTGATGCGCGGGGTAATCGGGTCGACACGAAGGGTAGTTGAGGTGTGACGCGCGATCCAATGCCGACCCGCGGGGTCGGCAGGGCGTACGGAATGCGTCAAACTGGTGTCCCGTGAGCATCCATCTCCCCACCTCCGCCCGTGTCGTGCTGCTCTGCGGCCCCTCGGGCTCGGGCAAGTCCCTCGTCGCCGCCCGCTCGGGCCTGCCCGTGCTGCGCCTGGACGACTTCTACAAGGAGGGCGACGACCCGACGCTGCCGCTGGTGGCGGGGAGTTCCGACATCGACTGGGACCACCCGGACTCCTGGGACAGCCGGGCGGCGGTGGCGGCGATAGCCGACCTGTGCCGCACGGGCCGTACGAAGATCCCCGTGTACGACCTCTCCCTCTCCGCGCGCACCGGCGAGGACGCCGTGGACATCGGGCGCACCCCGCTGTTCGTGGCGGAGGGCGTCTTCGCCGCCGAGATCATCGACCGGTGCCGGCAGGAGGGGCTGCTCGCGGACGCGCTGTGCCTGAGCCGGGGCCCGGTGCGCACCTTCCGCCGCCGTTTCGTGCGGGACCTGAAGGAGGGCCGCAAGTCGGTGCCGTTCCTGCTGCGCCGGGGCTGGCGCCTGATGCGCCAGGAGCGCACGATCGTCTCCCGTCAGACCACCCTGGGCGCCCACCCCTGCGACCGCGACGAGGCCCTGACCCGGCTGGCCACCGCGGCGGTGACCCGCCACCCGTCCTCGACGCCGACGGCCTGACCCCGCGCGGCCCGCCGGACACCGGCGCGAGCGGGCACACGCGAAAGCGGGACTGGACGGACCCCCCGGCCCTCCAGTCCCGCTCCCCCCGTTCCCCCGTGTCTCCCCCCGGTGGGACTTCCCCCGTGTCCCCCGTCGGTCCCCCATGACCCCCGGTGTTACCGCTCCCCCGTCACCTGCTCCCCCCGGCCCTCAGGCGACCAGCTCCCCGAAGGCGTCCTCCTCGTCACGGCCGAAGCTGAGGACCTCGTCCTCGCGCAGCCGGCGCAGCGACCGCCAGATGCTCGACTTCACCGTGCCGACACTGATGTCGAGGATCTCCGCGATCTCCGGGTCGGTGCGGCCCTCGTAGTAGCGCAGGACCAGCATCGTGCGCTGGAGTTCGGGCAGCCGGGCGAGTGCCTGCCACAGGACGGCGCGCAGTTCGGTGCCGCGCATCGCGTCCGTGTCGCCGGGCGTCTCCGGCAGCTCCTCGGTCGGGTACTCGTTCAGCTTGCGGCGGCGCCACGCGCTGATGTGCAGGTTCGTCATGGTGCGGCGCAGGTAGCCCCCGACCGCGGCCTTGTCGCTGATCCGGTCCCAGGCCTTGTACGTCGAGAACAGCGCGCTCTGCAGCAGGTCCTCGGCCTCGAAGCGGTCACCGGTCAGGTGGTAGGCGGTGGCGTACAGGGAGGCGCGGCGCTCCTGGACGTAGGCGGTGAACTCCGCCTCCGACAGCGAACGACGCTCCCCCGAGCCCTCCCCGTACGCGCTTCCCCCGTGCGTTTCCCCCGTGAAACCGTCAACCACCGTCATGAAGGCGGTGTGCTGACGCCCGGCGCCGCGAGCGCACCCCCGCCCGCTCACGGCGCCGGACTTCTCCGAACCCCGGCCCCCGTTCACGTCGTGCAGGCGCGTGACCACTGCGCTGGTGCTCATGCCGTGCAGCGTGTTCATCTCGCGCCCCCCGTCGTGGACTTCCGGTGTTCTGCTTGCTCAGGCGGTGCTTCCTTGCCTGTGCCGAAAAGCTTGCCCCCGCACCTTCATGGCCGTGTCCGCCGACTGTCACAGACCTGTCACAGGGGTCGGTCGCAGGGAAGACACGGCAAGGTCACAGAGAGAAGCGGTAGGCGCATGCATTGGTCCAGGTGTCGTACCGGACCCCCTCCATGGGCCAGAATGAGCCCCGTGCCTTCCCTGTTGCTGATCGAGGACGACGACGCCATCCGAACGGCCCTGGAGCTCTCACTGACGCGCCAGGGACACCGCGTGGCCACCGCTGCCACCGGCGAGGACGGCCTGAAGCTGCTGCGCGAGCAGCGGCCGGACCTGATCGTGCTGGACGTCATGCTGCCCGGCATCGACGGTTTCGAGGTGTGCCGGCGCATCCGGCGCACCGACCAGCTGCCGATCATTCTGCTGACCGCGCGCAGCGATGACATCGATGTGGTGGTGGGCCTGGAGTCCGGCGCCGACGACTATGTCGTCAAACCCGTCCAGGGCCGGGTGCTGGACGCCCGGATCCGGGCCGTGCTGCGGCGCGGCGAGCGGGAGGCGAGCGACTCGGCGACGTTCGGCAGCCTCGTGATCGACCGTGCCGCGATGACGGTCACGAAGAACGGCGAGGACCTGCAGCTGACCCCGACCGAGCTCAGGCTCCTGCTGGAGCTGAGCCGGCGGCCGGGACAGGCGCTGTCCCGGCAGCAGTTGCTGCGCCTGGTCTGGGAGCACGACTACCTCGGTGACTCGCGGCTGGTGGACGCCTGTGTCCAGCGGCTGCGCGCCAAGGTCGAGGACGTGCCCTCGTCCCCGACGCTGATCCGTACCGTGCGCGGCGTGGGCTACCGGCTGGACTCGCCTCAGTGACCGAAGCGCAAGGGGGGGTTCGCGGCTGGGCCGCGACTCGCAAGGGTCATCTGTCGCGGCTGCGGTTCACCAGTCTGCGGCTGCGTCTGGTCGTCGTGTTCGGGCTGGTCGCGCTGACCGCGGCCGTCTCCGCTTCGGGCATCGCGTACTGGCTCAACCGCGAGGCCGTGCTCACCCGTACCCAGGACGCCGTGCTCGGCGACTTCAAGCAGGCGATGCAGAACCGGGCGGGCACCCTGCCCCCGCACACCACGCAGGACGAACTGCAGCGCACGGCGGGCCAGATGGCCAACAGCAGCCAGCGCTTCAGCGTGCTGCTCGTCGCCCGGGACGCCGACGGCAAGACGGTGTACGGCAGTTCGGGAGCCCTGGACGGCTTCTCGCTGCGGGACGTGCCCGCGTCCCTGCGGGCGGCCGTGAACAAGCGGCAGGAGGTCGACTCCGGCAACAAGTACGCGTATCACCTGTACTGGCAGCGCATCACCGACCACGGCACGCCGTATCTGGTGGCCGGCACGAAGGTGATCGACGGCGGGGTGACCGGGTACATGCTGAAGTCGCTGGAGCCGGAGGCCAAGGACCTCAACTCGCTGGCCTGGTCGCTGGGCATCGCCACCGGCCTGGCGCTGGTCGGCTCGGCGCTGCTCGCGCAGGCCGCCGCGTCGACCGTGCTCAAGCCCGTGCAGCGGCTGGGGGTCGCCGCGCGCCGGCTCGGCGAGGGCAGGCTGGACACCCGGCTGCGGGTCTCGGGAACCGATGAACTGGCCGATCTTTCGCGGACGTTCAACGACGCGGCCGAGGCGCTGGAGAAACGGGTCGACGACATGGCCACGCGGGACGAGGCGTCCCGGCGGTTCGTCGCCGACATGAGCCATGAACTCCGTACCCCGCTCACCGCGATCACCGCCGTGACGGAGATCCTGGAGGAGGAGCTGGAGGCGGAGTCGGGGTCGATCGATCCGATGATCGAGCCCGCCGTACGGCTCGTCGTCAGCGAGACCCGACGGCTCAACGACCTCGTCGAGAACCTGATGGAGGTCACGCGTTTCGACGCGGGCACGGCGAAGCTGGTCCTGGACGACGTCGACGTCGCCGACCAGATCACCGCCTGCATCGACGCTCGCGCCTGGCTGGACGCCGTCGAGCTGGACGCCGAACGTGGCATCCACGCCCGCCTGGACCCGCGCCGCCTGGACGTCATCCTCGCCAACCTGGTCGGCAACGCGCTCAAGCACGGCGGCTCGCCGGTACGGGTCTCGGTGCGGGCCTCGGACGGGCAGGGCGGGAAGGGCGCGGAGGTCGTGATCGCCGTGCGCGACCACGGGCCCGGCATCCCGGAGGACGTCCTCCCGCACGTCTTCGACCGTTTCTACAAGGCGAGCGCCTCCCGCCCGCGCTCCGACGGCAGCGGACTCGGCCTCTCCATCGCCATGGAGAACGCCCACATCCACGGCGGCGGGATCACCGCCGCCAACTCGCCCGAGGGCGGAGCGGTGTTCACGCTGCGCCTGCCGCGGGACGGGTCGGCACTCACGGAGGACGCCGACGGCGAGGCCGAGAAGAGGGACGCGTGATGGACGTACGGGGACGCCGGTCGTGGCCCTGGCTTCCGCCTGCCGTTCGGGATCGCCGGTCGAAGGCGTGGCTCCTGCCGGCGCTGCCCGTCCTCGCCGGGCTGCTCGCCGGCTGCGGCATCCGCTCCACCCAGGTCCCGACGGACTTCGGCGCGGCGCCCTCGCAGGTCACCTGTTCCCTGGCCCAGCCGGACGTCTCGGCGCAGGCCTCGCGCGGCCTGCCCGTGCAGGTGTTCCTGCTGTGCGGCTCGTCGCTGGTGGCCGTCGACCGGGCGGTGCGCGTGCCGGACGGTACGGCGGACTCGCAGCGGCGCGTCCTGGTGGCGCAGGGGCTGCTCGACCAGCTGGCGGCGACGCCGTCGGCCGTCGAGAAGGAGGCCGGTTACACCACGGGCGTGCGCGGTGGCATGACGGTCGGCGGCCCGCGGGCCGGCGACCCCGACGACGCGCTGCGGCTGAGCACCGCCCCGGGTGACCTGACCTCCTACGCGCTCGCCCAGGTCGTGTGCACGTTCTCGGACTCGGCGGCGGCCGAGGGCGACGGCTCGGTGATCCTCGGCGGGCCCGGGCGCGGGCCGCTGCGCCGCTATGAGTGCACGGACGAGGTGCGCTCCCGCCCGGGCAGCGAGCAGCCGCCGTCGAGCCGGGTCACGGGCGGCTGAACCGCCCCTGAACCCCAGGTGTGGCACAGGCCTCACAGCGGTACGTCGGGGCAACACGGAACCGATCCCGCCGGAGGGCGCGTCTTGGGCAGCGTGCAGCGTCAAGGCTCCATCGGCGGCAGCGCCGCGATCCGCATCCGTGTGACAGGGGGTGTCCTCCTCGTCGCACACCTCGCGCTCGTCGCCTGGCTCACGCTGCGCCCGCTGGACGTGCCCTGGGTGACGCCGCCGAACGTGCGTCCGCTCGCCGGCATCCGGGCCGATCTGCTGCTGGGCTGGCAGGTGGCGGCCCGTCGGATCGCCGAGGGTCTCGTCCTGCTCGCCCCGCTGGGTGTGCTGCTTCCGGCGGCCCACGGCAGGCTGCACTCCTCGCCGCTCGGCTCCCTGGTCCGCACGACCGCGGCCGGCGCCCTGGTCTCGCTCGCCATACTGCTGCTCCAGACGGGCGTCGCGGGCCGCGTCCCGGACGTGGACTCCCTGCTCCTCAACACGGTCGGGGTGGCCCTGGCCCACCTCGCGGTCGTCCCGGCCGCACGCGGCCGGCTGCGCCGCAGGTCGGAGCGGGACGGCCACGCGGCCGTCCACCAGGAGGAGGCGGCTCAGGGTCGGACCCCGACGTTTCCCAGGGTCGGGATCGCACCGTAGAGCGATGCTTCACCCCCTTCGTCCCCGTAGCGTGGAAGGCAGATGAGGAAGCCGCCAAGGGCCTCCTCCACTCGACGCTCACGAAGGAGCCGCAGATGTCCGCCCTCGTCCGCCCCACCAACGGCCGCATGATCGGCGGAGTGTGCGCCGGTCTGGCTCGGCGCTTCGGCACCTCCGCGACCACGATGCGGGTGATCTTCCTGGTGTCGTGCCTGTTGCCGGGCCCTCAGTTCCTGCTCTACATAGCCCTGTGGATCCTGTTGCCCTCGGAGGACAAGGCGGCCCGCACCGCCTGGTGACACCTTCGGCGCGTACGCCGATGGGGCGCACCCCGTGTCCAGGGGGCGCGCCCCATCGGCGCGTCGAGGGGTCAGCCCAGCGGGAGGCCGTTCACCGGCAGACCGTGCGTGGGCAGGCCCTGGGCCACCGGGAGGCCGCCGAGCAGACCGGCGACGGGCTTGGTCGGGCCGTGGCCGAGGATCCGCGCCGCGCCCGGCTGCACGGCGGCCAGCCCGGCGCCGACCGCGTCCTTGCTGTGGGCCGCCGTGTCACCGGCACCCGGCACCGCGTGGGAGAGGTTCTCCGCCGGGAGCGTCTTGGTGACGTTGTCCAGCGCCCCGGTGGCGTTCGGGAGCCCCGGGGCCGCGGTCGCGGCACCCGAGCCCGCGGCGGCGAAAGCGGCGCCCAGGACGGCGACACCGAGGGTCCTGACAGCAGACTGCTTCATTGAATGCGTCCTCGAAATGGGGTTACGGGGATGTGAGCGGTCCCCGAACGTAAACACGCGGACGCTGCCGCCGCAAACATCGAAATGCGGACGGATTGTGAATACCCGTCCGCATTCCGCGCCCCCGATATCGCCGGTTCAGCTCTCCGGCTCAGCAGGAGCGCTGGTGGAGGCGGTCTGCTGGAACAGCCATTCGGACTTCAGCTCCGCATACCCCGGCTTGACGACGTCATTGATCATGGCCAGTCGTTCATCGAAAGGAATGAACGCTGATTTCATCGCATTGACGGAGAACCACTGCATGTCGTCGAGCGTGTAACCGAATGCGCCGACAAGGTGCTCGAATTCCCGGCTCATGCTGGTGCCGGACATCAGCCGGTTGTCGGTGTTCACCGTGGCGCGGAAGTGCAGCCGGCGCAGCAGTCCGATCGGGTGCTCTGCGTACGAGGAGGCGGCGCCGGTCTGCAGGTTGGAGCTGGGGCACAGCTCCAGCGGGATGCGCTTGTCCCGGACGTAGGAGGCGAGCCGCCCGAGCTTGACCGAGCCGTCGGCCTGCACCTGGATGTCGTCGATGATGCGCACCCCGTGCCCGAGCCGGTCGGCGCCGCACCACTGCAGGGCCTGCCAGATGGAGGGCAGCCCGAAGGCCTCGCCGGCGTGGATGGTGAAGTGGTTGTTCTCCCGCTTGAGGTACTCGAAGGCGTCGAGGTGCCGGGTGGGCGGGTAGCCGGCCTCGGCGCCCGCGATGTCGAAGCCGACGACGCCCAGGTCGCGGTAGCGGTTGGCGAGTTCGGCGATCTCCAGCGCGCGGGCGGCGTGCCGCATGGCGGTGAGCAGGGCGCCGACGCGGATGCGGTGGCCGTTCAGACGGGCGATCCGCTCGCCCTCCCGGAAGCCCTCGTTGACGGCCCCGACGACCTCTTCGAGGCTCAGCCCGCCCTCGAGGTGCTGTTCGGGCGCGTAGCGCACCTCCGCGTAGACGACGCCGTCCTCGGCGAGGTCCTCGGCGCACTCGCGCGCGACCCGGACGAGGGCGTCGCGGGTCTGCATGACGCCGACGGTGTGGGAGAAGGTCTCCAGATACCGCTCCAGCGAACCGGAGTCGGCCGCCTCGCGGAACCAGAGGCCGAGCTTGCCGGGGTCGGTCTCGGGGAGGCGTGTGTAGCCCGTGCTGTGGGCGAGTTCGACGATCGTCCCCGGGCGGAGGCCGCCGTCGAGGTGGTCGTGCAGCAGAACCTTCGGCGCCCGGCGGATCTGGTCCGGCGTCGGGGTGTTCGACATGGTCTGGCTCGTCATTTCCGCACTCTACCTCCTACGCGCGTAGACGGCGCGGTGTACATCTGCGTCGATACGTAACGGTGACCGCACCGACGGGTCATGTACACCCTCGCTTCTGACACTGTTCTGTCATGGCACACCAAGCGACGCCGGTACGACAGGCCCGGCTGGGGAGGGCGATCGGTCCGGAGCCGACGGCGGTGAGCGCGGCGGTGCTGCTGCTCCCCGGCGGCGACGAGGAGTCCGACCGCAGACCGTCTCCCATGCTGGCGACCGCCTCCGTGCGGGCGTTGGGCCGCAGGCTGGCCCGGGCCGGCCGGGAGGACGGGCTGGCCACGCATGTCGTCCACTACCGCTACCGGGGCTGGAACGGCACCGAGGCCCACCTGGCCCGGGACGCGTCCTGGGGCGTGGACGAGGTCGTACGGCGGTACGGGGACGTTCCCGTGTGTCTCGTCGGCTTCGACATGGGCGGCCGGGCCGCGCTGCGCGCCGGCGGGCACGAGGCCGTCAACTCCGTGGTGGCGATCGCGCCCTGGCTGCCGGAGGAGGACGTGGCGGCGTCCCCTGAACCGGTGAAGCAGCTGGTGGGCCGGCGGGTGCTGATGGTGCACGGCACGAACGACGAACGGACCGATCCGGAGCTGTCGTTCCGGCTGGCGGCCCGGGCGAAGAAGGCGAACCGGGAGGTGTGCCGGTTCGAAGTGCACGCCGACGGCCACGGTTTGCACCAGTACCGGCGTGAAGTGCACGCCCTGACCGAGGACTTCGTGATGGGGGCGCTGTTCGGCAGAGGGCTGTCGCGGCCGGTCGAGGACGCGCTGGCGGCTCCGCCTCCCCTGGGCCTGCGGATGCCGCTGGCGGCCGGGTTCGGCAAGTCGCTGCGCCGGTGACCGGGCCCTCAGGGCAGCAGACTTCCCCTTCTCGACAGCAGGAACCTCTTGAAGGCGGCGACCGGGGGCGTGTCCGGACGGCCGTCCAGCCAGGCCACGCCGATCTCCCTGGCCGCCCGCGGGGCAGTGACCGTCAGCTCGACGACTCCCGGACGCGGGAAGGCCGGCGGAGGGAGGAGGGCCACACCCAGGCCCGCGGCCACCAGGCCCCGTAGCGTCTCCGCCTCCTCGCCCTCGAAGGCGACGCGGGGTTTGAAGCCCGCCTCCTTGCACAGGTCGTCGGTGATGCGGCGCAGGCCGTAGCCGGGTTCCAGGGTGACGAAGGCCTCCTCGGCGGCTTCCGCGAGGCGGATGCGCCGACGGGTGGCGAGGCGGTGGTCGACGGGGACGACCAGGCGGAGTTTCTGCTCGTCCAGGCGACGGGCGACGAGGTCGGGGGCGTCGGGGACCGGGGAGGTGAGGCAGAGGTCCAGCTCCCCCGCGCGCAGTTTCTCCAGCATGGCCTCGCCGTAGGTCTGGACCAGACTGAAGCGGACCCGTGGGTGGTCGAGGCGGAAGGCCTGGATGAGGGCGGGGACGGTCTCCGCGCCCATGGTGTGCAGGAAGCCGAAGGCGACCTTGCCTGAGGTGGGGTCGGCGTCGGCGCGGACCTCGTCGGCGGCGCGCTCGATCTCGGTGAGGGCGCGTTCGACGTGGGTGAGGAAGGTACGGCCGGCCGGGGTGAGGGAGACCGTGCGGCCGTGGCGGGCGAACAGGTCGACACCCAGGTCCTGCTCCAGGCGCGCCATGGCGCGGGAGAGGGTGGACTGCGGCACCTGGAGTTCCTGCGCGGCGCGGGTGACGTGCTCGGTGCGGGCCACGCCGGCGAAGTGGGCGAGGCGCGGGGCCAGCAACATCGTCATGTCTTCTGTGTCACTGGTCGGTGACAGGCGGGGCTGTGAGCTCGGGTCATGCTCCATGGGAACGATTATGACGATTCCATGCATTGGACGGATGAGCGGGGGCGTACGTAGCTTCGAGGCATGTCTCCCGCCAGTACCGGGGCGTCCAGCGTCATGGGCGCCGTCACGACCGCTTCCGCTCCCGACTCCCGTATGGCCCCGGGCGGGCCGGCATACCGCCGCATGTCCTTCGCGCTCTTCCTCGCCGGCGTCGCGACCTTCGCGCTGCTGTACTCCACGCAGGCCCTGCTGCCGCTGATCTCGGGCGAGTTCGGGGTGGCGGCGAGCGAGGCGAGCTGGACCGTCGCGGCGGCGACGGGCGGGCTGGCGCTGTTCGTCCTGCCGATGAGCGCGCTGTCGGAGCGGTTCGGCCGCCGGACGGTGATGACCGCCTCGCTGGCGGTCGCGGTGTCGGTGGGGCTCCTGGTGCCGTTCGCGCCCTCGCTGGGCGTGCTGGTGGTGCTGCGGGCCCTGCAGGGCGCCGCGCTGGCCGGTCTGCCGGCGTCGGCCACGGCATATCTCGCCGAGGAGGTCAGGCCCAAGGCGCTGGTCACGGCCATCGGGCTGTTCGTGGCGGGCAACAGTGTCGGCGGGATGAGCGGCCGGGTCATCACCGGGTGGGTCGCGCAGGTGTGGGGCTGGCGGGTGGCCGTCGGCGTCATCGGGGTGATCGCGGTGGTCTGCGCGGTGGCGTTCCGGCTGCTGCTGCCCGCACCGCGGCACTTCGCCCCCGGTTCGCTGCGACCGCGGGTCCTGGCCGGTACGGTCCGCAACCACCTGGCCGACCCGCTGTTGCGCCGGTTGTACGCGATCGGCGCGCTGTTCATGACGGTGTTCGGCGGCGTGTACACGGTGATCGGCTACCGCCTGACCGAGGCGCCCTTCTCCCTCCCCCAGGGCATCGTCGGCTCGATCTTCCTCGTCTACCTGGTGGGCACGGTGTCCGCGTCCACGGCCGGCCGGCTCGTGGGCCGCCTGGGCCGCCGCGGAGCGCTGTACCTCGCGGGCGGTACGACGGCGGGCGGCCTGCTGCTGACGCTGGCCGGTTCCCTGGTGCCGGTCCTGCTGGGTCTGGTACTCATCACGGCCGGGTTCTTCGCCGGCCACGCGGTCGCCTCATCGGCGGTCGGCAAGACGGCCACGACCGGCCGCGCGCAGGCCTCGGCCCTGTACCAGTCGGCGTACTACATCGGCTCCAGCGCGGGCAGCACGGTCGGTGCGACGGCCTTCCACGCCGGCGGCTGGGCCGGGACGGTGGCCGTCGGCCTGCTGGCGGTGCTGGGCGTCGTGACGATCACGGTGCTCGGCTCGCGCGCGGCGCGGGTCGCCACGCGGCGGCCGGTCGCCGCGCACTGAGCCCACCCGCCCCGCCTGTCAGGCTCCGGCCGCGAGCCGCACTGCGCCGACCTGCGCCTTCGTCCGCTCCGGGGGCCATTGTCAGTGCCCTGCGCTAGCTTCGGACGTGCTGGGCGCAAAGGCGCGCGACAGGAATGCCACAGGGGTGGGTGGACATGAGCGACGGTACGGCGACCACGACCGCGGATCTCGACGTCAGGCTGGAGAAACACCGCGTCGAACTGACCGGGTACTGCTACCGCATGCTCGGCTCCTCCTTCGAGGCCGAGGACGCGGTGCAGGACACGATGGTCCGCGCCTGGCGCAGCTACGACAAGTTCGAGGGCCGCTCCAGCCTGCGCTCGTGGCTGTACCGCATCGCGACGAACGTCTGCCTGGACATGCTGACCGCCGGCAACAAGCGCGCCCGCCCGATGGACCTCAGCGAGTCCACCCCGCTCGCCCAGGCCGCCCTCTCCCCCCGCCCCGACAACACCTGGCTCGAGCCGATGCCCGACAACCGCGTGCTGCCCACGACGGACGACCCGGCGGAGGCGGCCGTCGCCAAGGAGTCGGTGCGGCTCGCCTTCATGGCCGCCCTGCAGCAGCTGCCGGCCAAGCAGCGCGCGGTGCTCATCCTGCGCGAGGTGCTGGCCTGGAGGGCGAGCGAGGTCGCCGAGCTGCTGGACACCTCGGTGGCGTCGGTCAACAGCGCGCTGCAGCGGGCGCGGGCCACGCTGGCCGAGCGCGAGAAGGCCGACAAGGCGGCCGGGGCGACGGTGTCCGACCCGCTGGACGAGGAGCAGCAGAAGCTGCTGGAGCGCTATGTCGCCGCCTTCGAGGGGTACGACATGACCGCGCTGACGGCCCTGCTGCACGAGGACGCCGTCATGACGATGCCGCCGTTCGACCTGTGGCTGACGGGCCACGACGACATCACCGGCTTCATGACGACCCTGGGCTCCGCCTGCGAGGGTTCCCGGCTGCTGCCGGTGCAGGTCAACGGCCTGCCGGGGTTCGCCCAGTACAAGCCCGACCCGGAGGCGGGCGGCTATGCGCCCTGGGCGGTGCAGGTGCTGGAGATCTCAGAGGGCCGGCTCACCGGGTTCCACTTCTTCCTCGACACCAAGCGGTGGTTCCCGCTCTTCGACCTGCCCCTCCACCTCGAAGCGGAGCCCGACCAGACCGAGCAGGGCGTGTAGGGAGGGCGCGGGGTCCCGCAGCCGGATGCGTCCCCCGGCCCGCCGGGCGGCGAGCTGGAGCCGCGCCAGCAGGTCGACGGCGCCGAGACCCGGGGGCCCGATCCCGGCGACGTCGATCACGACGACACCGGCCCCCGTGGACTGAAGCAGCGCCTGCACGTCGTCGCACAGCCCCGCCGCCTCGTCGCGGGTGACGGGGCCGGGCAGCACCAGCAGAGCAGGCTTCATGGCGTCCACGAGCGGTAGACCGCGCGAGCGGGCGGAACTCATCGCGGCGGGCCGCCTACGAGGCGTGTCCGCCGAGCGGGATCACATTGACCTGCCGCCCTGCCGCCCCGGAGGGTTGGTTGCATGCCCCACCGATCAGCATCGCCCCGAACACCCGACGGCCCGCCTCCGGCCGAGGACCTCGCGAAGGAGCCGCTGTGCAGGGCGTGTTGACGGGCTTCGCGGTCATCGCGGTCGTCATCGGCGTCGGGTACGTCATCGGACGCGGCGGTCACCTCGGCGAGCACGGCCGCGAGGTCCTGACCAAGCTGGCCTTCCACGTGGCGTCACCGGCGCTGCTGTTCACCACCCTCGCCCACGCCGACCTGTCGGTGATCTTCTCCAGCCGGCTGCTGGTGACGGCCATGAGCACGGCAGCGGCCGCGGGGGTGTTCGTCGCGGTGGGCGCCGCGCGGGACTGGGGCGTGGGCCGCACGACGATCGGCGCCCTGTGCTCCAGTTACGTCAACTCCGGCAACCTCGGCATCCCGATCGCGGTGTACGTCCTGGGCGACGCCTCACTGGTCGCGCCCGTCCTGCTGTTCCAGCTCATCGGGGTCACCCCGGTCGCCCTGACGATCCTCGACCTGTCCGGCAAGGGCGAGAAGGGTCCGCTGTGGCTACGGCTGCTGACGCCCCTGCGCAATCCGATCGCCGTGGGCTCACTGGCCGGGGTGGCGGTGTCGGCGCTCGGGGTGCGGGTCCCGGCGCCCGTCATGGACCCCCTCACCCTGATCGGCAACATGTCGGTCCCCGCGGTCCTGCTGGCCTTCGGGATCTCCCTGTGCGGCAGCACCATGCCGGGGCGGGGCGCCGACCGGGGGGCGGTGTGCCTGTCCGTGGCGCTCAAGTCGGTGGGCCAGCCGGCGGTGGCCTGGGCGCTGGCGACCGGTGTCTTCGGGCTCCGGGGCCATCAACTCCTGGACGTGGTGGTGACGTCGGCACTTCCGGCCGCGCAGAACCTGTACACGTACGCGAGCCGTTACCGGGTGGCGGAGGGGTTGGCGCGGGACTCGATCCTGCTGTCGACGGTGCTGTCGGTGCCGGTGCTGGTGGTCGTGGCGGCGCTGCTGGGCTGACGCTCTCACTTCAGCGGGAAGATGCCGGTGTCCAGGACCAGCTTGAAGGGTGCGGGCAGCGGCAACTCCTCGCCGTATTCCACCGAAGAGAGGACTCGGTAGGTGCCGCTCTGCGGTTCTCCGTAGAGCGTCGCTGTGGGACGCCCCGACTGCCAGGCGTCCAGGAGGAGGTAGAGAGGTACGCCCGCGACGGCGTAGCCGTGCGCCTTCTTGATGCGGTCGTGGTTCGCGTTGCTCTTGGACGTTACCTCCACGAGGAGTTCCGCTTCCCCCGCGTGCACGCGCTTGCCGCGGCGCAGAGCGGCCCTCGGCACCACGCACAGGTCCGGCATGAACAGGCCGCCCGTCTCGGGGCATGCGAGGCCGAGTGTCTGATAGATCCCCCAGTCGCTGCCGGGAGGCCGTGCGCCGTACAGGAGCTCGTGAAGCAGCTCAGCGGTGTCGTTGTGCTCTTCGGAAGGCGGAGGCGACACGGTGACGATCCCTTCAATGATCTCCACCTTGCTGCCCTCGGGAGCGTCCGTCTCCTCCCAGACACGGACGAGCTCGTCCCAGTCCGTGTTCCCAGGGGAGCCGGGCTCGGCGGCGAGTGCGCTCATGGCGGTCTCCAATCGGTCGTCACCGACCCCAGCATGCCGAACGGGACCGGTGGCGGTCCACCGATCCCGTTCACCCGAAAGGGAAAATCCCCTGGTCAGGCGATACGTTCCAACACCACCGGCGACGCCGTGAACTCCGTACCGGTCGCCTGGATGTCGTACGAACCCTCCACCGCCTGGAGGGCGTACTCGAAGCGTTCGGGGGTGTCCGTGTGGAGGGTCAGGAGGGGCTGGCCCTCGCTCACCGTGTCGCCCGGCTTGGCGTGCATCTCGATGCCCGCGCCCGCCTGCACCGGGTCCTCCTTGCGGGCGCGGCCCGCGCCCAGGCGCCAGGCGGCGACGCCGATGTCGTAGGCGTCGAGGCGGGTGAGGACGCCGGTCGACGGGGCCTTGATCACGTGCTGCTCCTTCGACGTGGGCAGCGCCGCGTCCGGGTCGCCGCCCTGGGCCGCGATCATCCGGCGCCAGACGTCCATCGCGGAGCCGTCGGCCAGGGCCTTCGCCGGGTCGGCGTCGCGGACGCCGGCCGCGTCCAGCATCTCGCGGGCCAGGGCGATCGTCAGTTCCACGACGTCCGCCGGGCCACCGCCCGCCAGGACCTCGACCGACTCGCGGACCTCCAGCGCGTTGCCCGCGGTCAGGCCGAGCGGGGTGGACATGTCGGTGAGGAGGGCGACCGTCCTGACGCCGTGGTCGGTGCCGAGGCCCACCATGGTGGACGCCAGCTCCCGCGCGTTTTCGATGGTCTTCATGAACGCGCCGGTGCCGACCTTCACGTCCAGGACCAGGGAACCGGTACCCTCCGCGATCTTCTTCGACATGATCGAGGAGGCGATCAGCGGGATCGCCTCGACCGTGCCGGTCACGTCACGCAGGGCGTAGAGCTTCTTGTCCGCGGGGGCCAGGCCGTCGCCCGCCGCGCAGATGACCGCGCCGGTGGTGTCGAGGACGTGCAGCATCTCCTCGTTGGACAGCAGCGCGCGCCAGCCCGGGATCGACTCCAGCTTGTCCAAGGTGCCGCCGGTGTGGCCGAGGCCCCGGCCCGACAGCTGCGGCACGGCGGCGCCGCAGGCGGCGACGAGGGGGGCCAGCGGCAGCGTGATCTTGTCGCCGACGCCGCCCGTGGAGTGCTTGTCGGCCGTGGGGCGGGACAGGGACGAGAAGTCCATGCGCTCCCCGGAGGCGATCATCGCGGCGGTCCAGCGGGCGATCTCGCGGCGGTTCATGCCGTTGAGGAGGATGGCCATGGCGAGCGCGGACATCTGCTCGTCGGCGACCTCCCCGCGGGTGTACGCGTCGATGACCCAGTCGATCTGCTCGTCGCTGAGTTCGCCGCGGTCCCGCTTGGTGCGGATGACGGAGATGGCGTCCATGGCCATGGCGTGCGGTCCTTCCGTGGTTCAGGAAGTGTGCGGCCCCTTCGAGAGTCGAATCGAAGGGGCCGTACGGGAGTTACTTGTTGAGATGGTCCGGGCCGAAGGCCTGGGGCAGCATCTGCGACAGCGGGAGGATGCCCGCTGGGGTCTCCAGCAGCAGGTCGGGGCCGCCGAACTCGTACAGCAGCTGGCGGCAGCGGCCGCACGGGACCAGGATCTCGCCCCGGCCGTCCACGCACGTGAAGTGCGTCAGCCGGCCGCCGCCGGTGCGCTGCAGCTGCGAGACCAGCCCGCACTCGGCGCACAGTCCCAGGCCGTAGCTGGCGTTCTCGACGTTGCAGCCGGAGACCGTGCGGCCGTCGTCGACCAGGGCGGCGACGCCGACCGGGTAGCCCGAGTAGGGGGCGTACGCGTGGGTCATGGCCTCGCGGGCCAGCTCGCGCAACGCCTCCCAGTCGACGTCGGCCGGCCGGGTCACTTGCCCTGGCCCTTGCGGTAGCGCATGCCGTCGGCCTTGGGCATCCTCAGGCGCTGCGCGGACAGCGACAGGACGAGGAGGGTGACGACGTACGGGGTGGCGCCCACGAAGTCGCTCGGGACCTCGTCGGTGACCAGGTACCACAGCAGCACGAGCGCGCCCACGAAGAGGCTGATGCCGCCCTGCCAGTGGGCCTTCTTGTACATCTTCCAGCCGGCCATCGCCACGAGGAGCACGACCAGCAGGAGCAGCAGCGCGTGCACGGTCTGGCCCCCGTTGCGCAGCTGGAGCGCGTCGGAGTAGCCGAACAGGCCGGCGCCCATGGCGAGGCCGCCGGGCCGCCAGTTGCCGAAGATCATGGCGGCGAGACCGATGTAACCGCGTCCGCCGGTCTGGCCCTCCAGGTAGATGTGCGAGGTGACCAGGGCGAGGAAGGCGCCGCCGAGGCCGGCCAGACCGCCGGAGACGGCGACGGCCACGTACTTGTACTTGTAGACGTTGACGCCGAGGGACTCCGCCGCGATCGGGTTCTCGCCGCAGGAGCGCAGCCGAAGACCGAACGGGGTGCGCCACAGCAGCCACCAGCTGGCGACGAACAGCACGAAGGCCAGGATCGTGATCACCGACAGGTTGGTGACCAGGCCGCCGAGGATGCCCGCGAGGTCGGAGATCAGGAACCAGTGGTGGTTCTCGAGGGAGTGCAGGGCGTCGGAGACGCCCGGGATGTCGAAGTTGGGCAGCGAGTCCACCGGCGGGGACTGCTTGGGGTTGCCGCCCGCGTCGGCCGCCTTGCCGTCGGAGAAGAACAGCTTGGCGAGGTACTGGGTGGTGCCGAGCGCCAGGAGGTTGACGGCGACACCGGAGACGATGTGGTCGACGCCGAAGGTGACGGTCGCGACCGCGTGGACGAGACCGCCCAGGACGCCGAAGCCGACGCCGCACAGCAGCCCGAGCCAGGGGTTGGACTGCCAGCCGATCCAGCCGGCGCCGAAGGTGCCGAGGATCATCATGCCCTCGAGGCCGATGTTGACCACGCCGGAGCGCTCGGACCACAGGCCGGCGAGACCGGCGAGACCGATCGGCACGGCGAGGCTCAGCGCGGCGCTGACCTGGCCGTCGGAGGTGAGCTGGTTGGCGCCGGTGATGGCGCGGACCGCGGCCACGAGGAGCAGCGCGCCCGCGACGATCATGAGGATCTGGCCGAGCGGGCGGCCCGACCGGGTGCTCGCGGTGTCCGCCTTGGGTGCCGCGGGCGGCGGCGTGTCGGTCATCGTGGCAGTCATCGCGCCACCTCCTGCTTCTGGGTCGGGGCGGCGGCCTGGGCGGCGAGCTCGGCGCCGACCCGCTGCTGCTGGCGCCGGAGGCCGTAGCGCCGTACGACCTCGTAGGCGATGACGACGCACAGGACGATGACGCCCTGGATGACGCCGAGGATTTCCTTGTCGTACCCCTGGAACTCCAGGTGGTTGGTGGTGCGCTCCAGGAAGCCCCACAGCAGGGCACCGAGCGCGATGCCGACCGGGTTGTTGCGGCCGAGCAGGGCGATGGCGATACCGGTGAAGCCGATGCCCGTCGGGAAGTCGTTGCTGAACTGGTGGCTGTCGTTGAGCAGGGTCGGCATGCCGATCAGGCCGGCGATCGCGCCGGAGATGAGCATGCTGGTGGCGACCATCTTCTTCACGGACACACCGCTCGCGGCGGCCGCGCTCTCGGACTGGCCGACGGTGCGCAGGTCGAAACCGAACCGGGTGCGGCCGAGCACGAACCAGTACGCGACGCCGACGGCCACGGCGATGAAGATGAAGCCCCACAGCTCGCCGGCCGCGCCGGTGTTGATCTGGAAGAAGTACTCGTCCTTCGCCAGCGGCTTGGTGGAGACGACCGTGCCGCCGCTCTGCAGTTCGGCGAGCTTCCCGGGCTGCAGCAGGTAGGCGATGATCGCGGTGGCGATCGCGTTGAGCATGATCGTCGAGATGACCTCGCTGACGCCGCGGGTCACCTTCAGCACACCGGCGATGCCCGCCCAGACCGCGCCCGTCGCCATCGCGCACAGGATGATCAGCGGGATGGAGATCCAGCCGGGCGTGCTCAGCGCGCCGCCGAGGACGGCGGCGAAGAACGCGGCGATCCGGTACTGGCCGTCGACACCGATGTTGAACAGGTTCATCCGGAAGCCGACGGCCACCGCGACGCCCGCCAGGTAGTACGTCGTCGCCTTGTTGAGGATGTAGACCTGGCTGTCGCTGGCGGTGCCGTAGGTCAGCATGTCGCTGAAGGCGGCGCCCGGGTTCTTGCCGGTGGCGAGGATCACCAGGGTGGTGACGACGATCGCGGCGACGATCGCCAGCAGCGGGGCCGCGATGGCGAGGAGCAGCCGCTCCTTGTCGATGCGTTGGGTCAGCTTGTTCATCGGGCGTCGTCCTCTGTGTGCTCCAGGTGGCCGGTGGCCGCACCCGTCATGGCGGAGCCCAGCTCCTCGGGGGTGATGGTGGCGGGGTCGGCGTCGGCGACCAGCCGGCCGCGGTACATCACCCGCAGGGTGTCGGACAGGCCGATGAGCTCGTCCAGGTCGGCGGAGATCAGCAGCACGGCCAGGCCCTCGCGGCGGGCCTCGCGGATGTGGTCCCAGATCGCGGCCTGGGCGCCGACGTCCACGCCCCGGGTGGGGTGGGCGGCGATCAGCAGCTTGGGCGCGTGGCTCATCTCGCGGCCGACGATCAGCTTCTGCTGGTTGCCGCCGGAGAGGGAGGCGGCGGTGACGTCGATGCCGGGGGTGCGGACGTCGTACGCCTCGATGATGCGCGCGGTGTCGGTGCGGGCGGCCTTGATGTCGAGGAGCTGGCCGCGGGAGTTGGGCCGCTCGGTGACGTGGCCGAGGATGCGGTTCTCCCACAGCGGGGCCTCGAGGAGCAGGCCGTGGCGGTGGCGGTCCTCGGGGATGTAGCCGACGCCGGACTCACGGCGCTCGCGGGTGGGGGCGTGGGAGATGTCGGTGCCGTCGAGGGCGATCGTGCCCGCGTTCAGGGCACGGATGCCCATGATGGCCTCGACCAGCTCGGACTGGCCGTTGCCCTCCACGCCGGCGATGCCGAGGACCTCGCCCTTGTGGATGGTGAAGGAGATGTCGTCGAGGATGATGCGCTCGACGCCGTCGAGGTCGGTCTGGGCCAGGCGCAGGCCGTCGACCTTGAGCAGCGCGAGGTCGGTGACCGTGGACTCCTCGGTCTCCGGCGTGGGCAGTTCGCTGCCGACCATCAGCTCGGCGAGCTTCTTGGTGGTGGTGCCGGCGGGCTTGACCGTGCCGACGGTGGTGCCGCGGCGGATGACGGTGATCTCGTCGGCCACGGACAGGACTTCACCCAGCTTGTGCGAGATGAAGATGACGGTGAGGCCCTCGGCCTTGAGCTCGCGCAGGTTGTCGAAGAGGGCTTCGACCTCCTGAGGGACGAGGACGGCGGTGGGCTCGTCGAGGATGAGGGTCTTTGCGCCGCGGTAGAGGACCTTGAGGATCTCCACGCGCTGGCGGTCGGCGACGCCGAGTTCCTCCAGCAGGACGTCCGGGCGGACGTTCAGTCCGTACGCGTCGGAGAGTTCCTTGATCTTCGCGCGGGCCTTGGCGCCGATGCCGTACAGCTTCTCCGCGCCGAGGACCACGTTCTCCAGGACGGTGAGGTTGTCGGCGAGCATGAAGTGCTGGTGCACCATGCCGATGCCACGGGCGATGGCGTCGGCGGGGTTGTGGAAGACGACCGTCTCGCCGTTCACGACGATGGTGCCCTCGTCGGCCTGCTGCATACCGTAGAGGATCTTCATCAGGGTGGACTTGCCGGCGCCGTTCTCACCGCACAGCGCGTGCACGGTTCCGGTGCGGACGGTGATGTCGATGTCCTTGTTGGCGACGACGCCGGGGAATCGCTTGGTGATGCCGCGCAGTTCGACGGCAGCGGGAGGGCTGGACGCGTTGATGGCGCACTCTCCTCGGGGAAAGGGGCTGCGTAGGAGGGGGCAGGCGTCGGCGACGCTAGCGCGGCAACTCCACGCTACACGCGTAGAGTTGACACATTGTTATGGCTCGGCGAGGGGGTTGACAAGGGCCCCTTCGCCGAGCCGGGGGTCAGGCGGGAACCGTCAGGTCACGGAGTGGTCTTGACCTTGACGGTGCCGTCGACGATCTTCTTCTTGGCAGCGTCCAGCTGGGACTTGATGTCGTCGATGTAGCCACCGCTGGTGGCCAGGCCGACACCGCCCTTGGCGAGCGAGTAGATCTGGTTGCCCGTCAGCGGCTTGCCGTCGTGCACGGACTTGATGAAGTCGTACACGCCGACGTCGACGTTCTTGACCATGGAGGTCAGGATCGAGGTCTTGTACGCGGCCAGACCCGGGATGTTGTACTGGTCCGAGTCCACGCCGATGGCCCAGGCGCCCTTGACGCCGTGGACGGCCTCGATCGCGCCGTTGCCGGAGGAGCCGGCCGCGGTGTAGATCACGTCGGCGCCGTTGTCGAGCATGCCGGACGCGGCCTCCTTGCCCTTGTCGGGGCTGGAGAAGCCGGACAGGTCCGAGCCGTGGGTCAGGTACTGGACGTCGACCTTCGCCTTGGCGTTGGTGTCCTTGACGCCCTGGACGTAGCCCGCGGCGAACTTCTTGATCAGCGGGGTGTCCACGCCACCGATGAAGCCGACGTGGTTCTTCTTGGTCTTCAGCGCCGCGGCGACACCGGCGAGGTAGGAACCCTGCTCCTCGGTGAAGGTGATGCTGTCGACGTTCTTGGCGGTCGCGACCGAGTCGATCAGGCCGAAGCTGACCTTCGGGTACTTCGCGGCGACCTTGTCCACCGAGGTGGCGTAGGAGAAGCCGACGGCGACGATCGGGTTGTAGCCCGCGTCCGCCAGGTCGGTCAGCCGCTGCTCACGGTCGGCCTCGGTGTCGGAGTTCTTCGCGGTCAGCTCCTTGATGGAACCGCCGAACTCCTTCTCGGCCTTGTCGGCGCCGCGCGCGGCGGAGTCGTTGAAGGAGCGGTCACCACGGCCGCCGACGTCGTACGCGAGACCGATCTTGATGCCCTTGCCGCCGCCGCCCGAGGACGAGGACGAGCTGCTGTTGTCGGAGGACGTGCTGCCACAGGCGGTGGCAGTCAGTGCGAGAGCTGCGGTGGCGATACACGCAGCGGAAAGCTTTGCTACCCGGCGCACGGGAAGGCTCCTTCACCTGACCTGAGCGCCTCGTCGGCGCTTCATGTGAGCACCATGCCAGTGCTCGGGCCCGGACGCCCCTGCGGCGTCGGCTTCGCGGCATCGTAACGCGCGTAGATGTCAGAAAAACACCCCTTCCGAAGCCGTTATCGATTCGAGGCAAACAGCGTCTGAACTCGGGGTCTGGAGGCTTCACACACCCCGGTTTCGATGTGCGCACGATTGGCTTACAACCGTGTTGCGCCGGAAGGCCGAACGGCCCCCCGAGGGGGGCCGTTCGGGGAAGGTCCGGCTACTGCGCCGCGTCCAGCAGGGCCGCCGCGGTGAACAGCTCCACGCCCACGGTGATCGCCGACTCGTCGACGTCGAAGTCGCCCTGGTGCAGGTCACGCACCGTGCGCTCGCCGGGCGGGCGGACGCCGAGGCGGGCCATGGCGCCGGGAACGCGCTCCAGGTACCAGGAGAAGTCCTCGCCGCCGAGGCTCTGCTCGGTGCCCTCGACGGACAGGGCGCCGCGGCGGGCGGTCTGGGCGTCGCGCAGCAGCTCGGTGACGTCCGGGTCGTTGACGACCGGCGGGACGCCGCGGACGTAGTTGATCTCCGACTTGGCGCCGTGCAGGTTGGCGACCTCGTCGATGGCGGCGACGACCAGGTCCGGGGCCTGCCGCCAGGTGTCCAGGTCGAGGCAGCGCACGGTGCCGGAGAGCTCGGCGTGCTGCGGGATGACGTTCGGGGCGTGCCCGGACTCGATACGGCCCCAGGTCACGGCCAGGCCGCTGCGGCTGTCCACGCGCCGGCCGACCAGCGCGGGCACGTCGGTGGCGACGCGGGCGGCGGCGGTGACCAGGTCGGTGGTCAGGTGCGGGCGGGCGGTGTGGCCGCCGGGGCCGTCGAGCGCGACCTCGAGCCGGTCGCAGGCGGAGGTGATGGCGCCCTCCCGCAGGCCGATCCGCCCGGCGTCGACGCGGGGGTCGCAGTGCACGGCGAGGATGCGGCCCACTCCGTCGAGGACGCCGCACTCGATGGCGTCGGCGGCGCCGCCGGGCAGCACCTCCTCGGCCGGCTGGAACAGCAGCCGCACCGGCCGCGGCAGCCTGCCCTGCCGGTGCAGGTCCGCCATGACGAGGCCGGCACCCAGCACCACGGTGGTGTGCACGTCGTGTCCGCAGGCGTGCGCCCGGTCGGGCACGGTGGAGCGGTAGTCGCACTCGCTCTTGGTGTCCGGGATGGGCAGCGCGTCGATGTCGGCGCGCAGGGCGAGCATGGGCCGGCCGCCGTCCCACTCCCCGATGTCACAGACGAGCCCGGTCCCCCCGGCGAGCACCCGCGGCTTCAGGCCCGCCCGCTCCAGCCGCTCCTTGATCGCCGCGGTGGTACGGAACTCCTGGTTGCCGAGCTCCGGGTGCATGTGCAGGTCGCGGCGGAAGGCGACGAGTTCGGCACGCAGCGCCTCGGGGAGCGTGCCGGGCAGGGCTTCGCCGGGCAGATCGTTTTCGGACTCCGGTGACATCAGTTGCTTCACCCTCTGCAGGGTAGGACGCCGAAGGGGCCGACCGCCCTCGATCAACAAAACTTCAGCCCGTCAGGGGAAGAAAAATCGGCCGCTCGACGCATGGGTGGGAGTTGAGATGGGTAAACCTGTCTTTTCTCTACGGATACCACGCCCCGCCCCGCGCCGGTGGATCTGTTTCATCTGTCGGACCGTGCGACACGGCCGCCGCCCCACCGGCAGCCTGCCCGGGGCCGCTGGTGGGGCGATGGAGTTCCGGGGGATGTCGCGGGAGCCTTCCGGGGGTTTCACCCGGCGGTCCCACGAGCCCGAGTAGGGTCCGCCCCGTGACTTCCGAGATACCGGGTACCCCGGATTTCCTGCACGCCACGCAGACGTCGTACGACGCGATCGCCCGCCCGTACACCGAGCAGTTCGCCGACTGGCTGGGCGACATGCCGCTGGACCGGGCGCTGGTGGCCTCCTTCGCGGAGCTCGTGAGAGCCAACGGCGCGGAGCCCGTCGCCGACGTCGGCAGCGGCCCGGGGCATGTCACTGCACGGCTGCACGCGCTCGGCCTCCCGGTGTTCGGGGTGGACCTGTCGCCCCGGATGGTGGCGCTGGCCCGCGAGGCGCATCCCGGGCTGCGGTTCCACGTCGGGTCGATGACGTCGCTCGACCTGCCGGACGCGACCCTGGGCGGGGTGCTCGCCCTCTACTCGATCATCCACGTGCCCGACGAGCACCTGCCGACGGCCTTCGCCGAGTTCCACCGCGTCCTGGTGCCCGGCGGGCACGTCCTGCTCGGCTTCCAGAGCGGCGAGGAGGACGACCGGATGCACCTGGCGGAGCGGTTCGGGCAGGAGATCTCGCTCGACTACCACTTCCGGGCGCCGGACGGCGTGGCGGAGCTGCTGGTCGAGGCCGGGCTGCGGATGGAGGCGCGCGTGCTGCGCGAGCCGCTGGACGAGGAGAAGCGGCCGCGGGCGTACCTGCTGGCGCGGAAGGTCAGCTGAGCGCGGGCTCACGGCCTGCCGGCCCGGAAAGTCAGCCGACCGCAGGCTCACGGCCTGCCGGCCCGGAAAGTCAGCCGACCGCGGGCTCACGGCCCGCCGGCCCGGAAAATCAGCCGACCGCAGGCTCACGGCCCGCCGGCCCGGAAAGTCAGCCGACCGCAGGCTCACGGCCCGCCGGCCCGGAAAATCAGCCGACCGCACGCTCACGGCCTGCCGACCCGGAAAATCAGCCGACCGCGGTCCCCCGGCCTGCCGGCCCCGAAAGTCAGCCGAGCGCGGGCTGACGGCCCGCCGACCGGAGAGGTCACCGAACGCGGTCAGGGCCCGCCGGCCCGGAAAATCAGCCGACCGCAGGCTCACGGCCCGCCGGCCCCGAAAGTCAGCCGACCGCGGTCCCCCCGGCCTGCCGGCCCGGAAAGTCAGCCGAGCGCGGTCACGGCCTGCAGCCGGGTGACGTCCCGGGCGGTGCCGGTCACGCCCGACAGGAAGCCCTGGGCGCGCGGTGAGGCGTGCGCGGTCAGCCAGGCGGGGTCGATGTCGCAGACGGCGACGCGGACCTCGGTGCCGGCCAGGGCCAGCGGCAGGGTGTGGACGACGGTGGAGGGAAAACTGAGGATCGTACGGCCGACCGGGCCACGCCGGGCGATCAGCTCCAGCGGGAGGTCGGGCCGGACTATCTCCAGGCCCGTCTCGACCGCGAGCCGGTGCAGCTTGTCGGTGCTCTCGCGGCGGTGCGCGAAGTAGCGGGTGGCGCCGTGCGCCTTGGCCAGGGTGCGGACGGCGTCCAGGTAGCGCTCGCCGTCGACGACGCCGGTCTCCACCAGCGAGGTGCCCACCATGTCGGCGCCCTTGGTGATGCGGGGCGGGCCGAAGCGGAAGCGGGTCCAGGCGAAGTCGTTGGCGTGGACGGTGACGCCGGCCGGGGTCTCCTCCATCGGCATCGAGGAGAAGATCTCCACCTGGCGCCCGGTGCCCGGGGTGAGGCGGCGGCGGGCCCGGGCGGAGACCGGCGCGAAGACCAGGTCCCGGGCGCCGGGGCGGCCGCCCTTGCGGTGCCAGCGCACGAGCCGCTCGCCGCGGGCCAGCTGGGCGACGAACTCCATGGTCGCCGTGCCGTCGTCGACGACGACCAGATGGCGGGCCCGGGTGATGGTCAGCAGGAGCTGTACGTAACGGGAGAACGGGTCACCCAGGACGACCCGCCCGGCGCGGCGCAACAGGCCGGTCAGGCCGCCGACGGTCTGGAAGGGGGCCGCCGGTCCGCCCCGGGCCTCCTCCCAGCGGACGGTGTGGCCCTCCTCGCGGGCGAGTTCGGCCATGCGGCGCAGCTGGCCGCGGGTCATGGGATCGGTCGGGGCCAGTACGACGAGGGTGAGCACCGCGCCGGACGCGTGGGCGTGCGCCCACTCCAGCACGTTCAGGAGCTGTACCGGACTCTCGACGAACGCGAGGGTGTGGGGGCCGGTCTTCCCGGCACGGGGGCTCATCGACGACGACCGTCCCGTCGTAGGGCGCTGATGAGGCGCTGGAAATCCAGGGGCGCGGGCGAGGGGCGCGCGCGGAAGCTGCGAGTCCGGGCGCTCCCGTTCGGGGCGCCCGGACTCGGTGTGCTCGGAACTCAGACGGCGACCGGCTCGCCCGCCGCCGCGGCGATCTCCGCCTCGGCGACCGCGCCGGCGACGCGACGCAGCTTCTTCATCGGGCCGAGCTCGGAGTCGTAGACCTTCTTGACGCCGTCGCCGAGGGAGGCCTCGATGACGCGGATGTCGCGGACCAGGCGCTCCAGGCCCTGCGGCTCGACGGAGGCGGCCTGGTCGGAGCCCCACATCGCGCGGTCGAGGGTGATGTGGCGCTCGACGAAGACGGCGCCGAGGGCGACGGCGGCCAGCGTGGTCTGCAGGCCGGTCTCGTGGCCGGAGTAGCCGATCGGGACGTTCGGGAACTCCTTCTCCAGCGTGTTGATGACGCGGAGGTTGAGCTCCTCGGCCTTCGCCGGGTAGGTCGAGGTGGCGTGGCACATCAGGATGTTGTCGCTGCCGAGGACCTCGACCGCGTGGCGGATCTGCTTCGGCGTCGACATGCCGGTGGAGAGGATGACGGAGCGGCCGGTGGAGCGCAGGGCGCGCAGCAGCTCGTCGTCGGTCAGGGAGGCGGAGGCCACCTTGTGGGCGGGGAGGTCGAACTTCTCCAGGAAGGCGACGGCCTCGGTGTCCCACGGGGAGGCGAACCAGTCGATCCCCTTCTCCTTGCAGTACTCGTCGATCCGGCGGTACTCGTCCTCGCCGAACTCCACGCGGTGGCGGTAGTCGATGTAGGTCATCCGGCCCCAGGGGGTGTCGCGCTCGATGTCCCACTGGTCGCGCGGGGTGCAGATCTCGGGGGTGCGCTTCTGGAACTTCACGGCGTCGCAGCCGGCCGCGGCGGCGACGTCGATCAGCTTGAAGGCGTTCTCCAGCTCGCCGTTGTGGTTGATGCCGATCTCGCCGCAGATGTAGACCGGGTGGCCGGGGCCGACCTCGCGGGAACCGAACTGGCGCAGGCGGGAGTAGGTGCTCATGGCAGTGAACGTTCCTTACTTGTCGAGGGAGTCGAGAGAGGGGCCGAGGATCCAGCTGGCGATCTCTCGGATCGCGCCGTCGCCACCGGGGACGGTGGTGACCGCACGGGCGGCGCCGCGTACCACGTCGTGGGCGCTCGCGACCGCCACGGGCCAGCCCACGAGGGCGAAGCACGGGAGGTCGTTGACGTCGTTGCCGACGTAGAGCACGCGCTCGGGCGCGATGCCCTGCTCCTCGCACCACTGCTTGAGTGCGAGGTCCTTCCGGTCGATGCCGTGCAGGACCGGGATCTTGAGCTTCCGGGCCCGGGCGGGGACGACCGGGTTCTGCTCCGTGGAGAGGATCAGCATGTTCAGGCCGCTCTTGCGCAGGGCGGCGATGCCGAGTCCGTCCCCGCGGTGCACGGAGACGAACTCCCTTCCATCGGCGTCGATCAGCACCCGGTCGTCGGTCTGGGTGCCGTCGAAGTCCAGTACGACCGCGTCGATGTCGTCGGCGGTCGGCAGCGAACCGGGGCGGTCCGCGTCGAAGAGGGGGGCCAGCGCGCGGGCGCGGGCCAGGTCGTGCGGGTCGTCGATCTCCAGCACGCGGGCGGGGTCGGTGCGCACCAGTTCGGTACGGCCGAAGAAGCGGTGCTGGTGCTTGCGGAAGCCCGGCGCGGCCATGGCGTAGGCGGCGCCGGTCTCCAGCAGGTCCTGGGGGCGGTCCTGGCGGCGCGGGCGGTAGGACTTGTCGTGGTTGACGCCGAAGCCGCCGCCGGTGGCCGCGTCGGCCTCCGTGACGGTGCCGGGGGCGATCTCGTCCTGGGCGTCGCGCCAGATGAACCCGTGGAAGGGGGCGACGGTGACGGCGGTGTCGGCGCCGTTCTCCGCGACCGCGCCGGCCACCCCGTCGATGTCCTCGCGGACGATGAACGGGCTGGTGCACTGCACGAGCAGCACCACGTCGACGGCCGCTCCGTGCAGGGCCTCGTGGGCGTCCATGGCGTGCAGGACGGCGGCCTCGGAGGTGGCGGTGTCCCCGGCGATGGCGGCGGGGCGCAGCACGACCTCGGCGCCGGCCTCGCGGGCCGCGGCGGCGATGGCGTGGTCGTCGGTGGAGACCACGACGTCGGTCACCAGACGGGTCGCCCGGCACTCGCGCACGGCCCGCGACACCAGCGGCACACCGCCGACGGGGGCGAGGTTCTTCGCGGGCACACCCTTGGAGCCGCCGCGCGCGGGGATGACGGCGAGGACGCGGCGCACCGAAGCGCCTTGGCCCGCTTGCGGATTGGACATGGGCTGAACTCCTTGCACGGGGTTCGCTGAGGTCTGGAGGGCGGCGGAGCCGCCCTGTGGGGGCGCGGGGAACTGCGCGACCGGCCCCGACGGCGCCGCACCCGCGAGACGGCCGGAGTCGACGCTCACAGCTCCCCCATCCGCCGGATGACGGGCGCCACCCGCTGCACCCCGTGCCGGTAGGCCCCCCGCGCCGCGCGGCGCACGATCTGCCGGACCGGACCGGGTTCCTTGTCGTGGGCGGGAGCCCCGGGCAACGGACTGCCGTCGGGCCCGAGGTGGTGGCGGGCGAGGATGCCGGGCAGATAGCCGGGCGCGGTCGCCGGTGTGTAGTACGGGGCGAGCGGCGCCAACCCACCCGGTTGCGCGAGGAGTTCGGCGATGCGTTGGCGCGCCGCGTCGAAGGCGGTGGCGTACGTGCCGTCCACGGCGACGCCCTGGCGGGCCACCCACTCCTCGTCCGGCACCGGCCGGTGCCCGGCGTCGAGCTGGTCCCAGGAGGCGAGGCAGCCGGAGCCGACGAAGTGGTGGTTGCCGAGGACCTCGCGGATGCCGAGGTCGGTCAGGACGGCCGTCGGGATGCGCCGGTGCAGGGACTCCAGGGCGGCCGTCGAGCTGATGGTGACCAGCAGGTCGGTGCGGTCCAGGACCTCGCCCATGTTGCCGTACACCAGACGGAAGTTGTCCGGCGGGTCGAGCCGCTGCACCAGCTTCTGGTACGGCAGCTCCTCGATGTGCGTGGTGTGTTCGCCCGGCCGGGAGCGCAGCTTGAGCAGCACCTCGCGCTCGGGGTGCAGCCGGGCGTGCCGGATCAGCCGGTCGAGCAGGTAGACGCGGTCCCTGCGGTTGTCGGGGACGGACGGCTGGACCGCGAACACCACCGTGCAGGGCTCGTGTTCACCCGCGTACGTCTCGCCGCCCAGGAACGGCAGCGCCACCTCGGTCACCGACGCGGCGTCGGCGCCCACCCCCTCGTAGACGGATCGGAAACGCTCCGCGTCCTGGCGGGAGTTGGCGAGGACGAGGTCCGCGCCGTGCCGCAGCAGCAGGCCGTCGGCGAGCTTCTCGTAGACGACGCCCACGTAGCCGGTGACGACCACGGGACGCGAAGTGCGGTCCCGCCAGGCGTGCTTGAGACCGTGCAGCATCGCCTGCACGCCGCCGCCCACGAGGGCGAGGACGAGGACGTCGTACTCCTCCTCCGCCATGGCGCGCAGGAACTCGACGGACGTGACCTCCCGGAGGGAGTCGGCCGTGACGCCGACCTCCGCCAGCTGGCGCGCGGTCGGGGTGGCCCGCCCGCGCAGCAGGAAGCCGCTCAGCTCGAAGCCGAGTTGCGCGTCCTCGCGCTCGGCGGCTTCCATGGACGGGCCCGGAGCGATACGGGCCGCGGTCAACGCACCCCATTTCCAGCGGGTGTCGGAGTCCGCGAGCACGGCGATTCGCGTGGGCTTCGAGGTACTTGATGGCACGTCGAAGACGCTAGGAAGCAATTCCTAGGTACGCGCCAACCGCACCTGGCCAAAAAGTTAACAACACCCCGCCGAGAGCCGAACTGGCCCGCGGATTCGCCGGAAGTACAGGCGGTGCACCGATCCGACACATTGAGTTCACCCAGTGTAAAGACACCGGAAAGTTGACCTGTCGGGCCGACTCCTAGGCTTCCGTGCGTGCCCAAGCTTTCCGTGATCGTGCCGTTCTACAACGTGCAGCAATACGCCCCCGACACCCTGCGCAGCCTGCGTTTGAACGCACGGCCGGATTTCGAGTTCGTACTGGTCGACGACCATTCGAAGGACGAAACTCCGGCCATTCTCGAGCGGGCGGCCGAGGAGCTTTCCGAGGTCGCGCAGGTGCGTTATATCCGCCATGAGAAGAACGGTGGTCTCGCCACCGCCCGCAACACCGGACTGGACGCCGCACAGGGCGAGTTCCTCACCTTCCTGGACGGCGACGACTGGCTGGCGCCCGGCTACTACAGCCGACTCGTGGCCGCGATGGAGGGGTTGGGCTGCGACTTCGTGCGCACCGACCATGTGCAGGCGACCGCCCGCGCGCGGTCGATCAGCCGGGTCCCGATCGGACGCCGCTGGGAGGTGTTCGACCCGCGCGAGGCGATCCTGCCGGCCGACCGCTCCACATCGGTGGACTACGCCTTCGCCTGGGCGGGCGCCTACCACCGCCGGCTGCTCGACAAGGGGCTGCTGCACTTCACTGACGGGCTGCGCACCGCCGAGGACCGGCCCTGGATCTGGAAGCTGCACCGTGAGGCCGAGTCGTTCGCCGTGGTGAGCCTGCTCGGCGTGTTCTACCGGCGCGGGGTCGCCTCCTCGCTGACCCAGATCGGTGACGTCCGCCAACTGGACTTCATCCGCGCGTTCGACCAGGTCATCGAGGAGACCCGGCGGGACCCGGACGCCGACCGGCTGCTGCCGAAGGCCGTGCGCACCTACTGCGCGATCATCGCCCACCACGTCTCGGACGAGGAGAAGTGGGAGCCGTCGGTGTACCGGCAGCTGCGGGCGAGGAGTGCGGCCGCCATCCAGCGCCTGCCGCAGGACATGCTCGGCGACGTACTCGAAACGATGGACATGCACCGCTCCTCCAAGCTGCGGCGGCTGCGGCGCAGGATCACGACAGCGAAGGCGGCTGCCTGATGCCCCGTACCACTCGTATCTACTGCGTCTCGACGCTCTACGGCGCCGCCACCCTGGCCGCCGCGATCGACTCCGACTGCTTCGAGGACGAGGACCGCAGCCTGCTGCTGGTCTTCAACAACTCGGCGACCCCGGAGACGACTGTGTCCCTCGACGAGATGCCGGGCTTCGAGCCGCTGCGCGCCCACTTCGACGAGGTGCTGTCCTGGAACGAGGCCATCAGCCCCTTCCACCCCGGCGCGTGGGTCCCCCGCGCGGACGACGTGCCGCTCTTCGAGCGCTATCTGCGCCTGCTGTGGGGCCTGGGCGAGGACCGGGTGGAGCTGGTGGTGGAGTCCATCCAGGTCGCCCCGGCGCTGACGGTGGCCCAGCTGTTCATCGACGCCCCGGTGCATGTGTACGCCGACGGCCTGATGAGCTACGGCCCCACCCGCAACAAGATCGACCCGCTGGTCGGCACCCGGGTGCGCCGGCTGCTCCACCTGGACCTGGTGCCGGGTCTCACCCCGCGGCTGCTGACCGAGTTCGACGTGCCCGCCGAGGTCGTGCCGACCGAGGCCTTCCTGAAGGTGCTGGGCGAACTCACCGCGTCCGTCACGGACCTGCCGGCGCTGCCGGACGACTCGGCGCTGCTGCTGGGCCAGTACCTGTCCGCGCTGGGCATCCTCTCCCCCGAAGAGGAGGAGGACCTGCACGTGCGGATGATGCGCGGGGCGGTCGAGCGCGGCCACCGGGCGATCGTCTTCAAGCCGCACCCCACCGCGCCGGCCCGTTACAGCCGCGCCCTGGAGGCCGAGGCCGGGAAGCTGGGCGTCGACCTCACCGTCCTGGAGGTGCCCGTCCTCGCCGAGGTGCTGTTCGAGAAGTCCCCGCCCGCCCTGGTCGTCGGCTGCTTCTCCACGGCGCTGTTCACCGCGTCCGCGTTCTACGGCCTCACCGTCGCCCGCGTCGGCACCGAGATGCTCCTGGACCGCCTCACGCCGTTCCAGAACAGCAACCGGGTCCCGGTCGTGCTGTCCGACGCGCTGATCGCGGACCTGGAGGGCGGCAAGAGCGAGGCGCCGGTCGCCGCCGACACGCTGGACGGTCTGCTCGACGCGCTCAGCTACACCATGCAGTCCCAGATCCACCCGAGCCTGCGCCCGCAGGCGGAACGGTACCTCTCCCAGCAGCTCACCCCGCGCACCAAGCGGTACTTCCGGCGCAGGCGGCTCACCTCGCTCGGTCTTCCGGGCGGGATTCCGGAACGCCTCGCCTTCATCCCCCGCAACTCCACGGCGCGGCGGGTGGTGCGGCGGGCACGGGCCTTGAAGAAGGCCGTTGGGCGCTGAGCGCTCCGCTTGGGGCCGCCATGCGGGGTCGTTGCTCGGGTGCGGCGCCGTCGTGGCCGGTCGCGCAGTTCCCCGCGCCCCTTCGGGGGCGTTAAGGGTGCCGTCAGTCGGAGTGCGGGGTGTGGCGGGCCTCCACTCCGGCGACGATCAGGGCCAGGCCCTCCTCGAAGTGGCGGTCGTAGTCCTCGAAGATCTCCGCGCCCGCCGCGGCCGACAGGGGGAAGTCGGCCAGCAGCCGGGCCCGCTCGGTCACGTCGTAGCCCTCGCGGCGCTCGCCGGGGCGCGGCCGCACGCCCTGTTCCTCGGTGACGAAGCCGATCGTGTACGCGTACGCGGTCGTGTTGGCGCGCACGGCCTCGGCAAGGCCGAACCCCGCAGCGGTGAAGAGGCGCAGGTTGTCCTCCATCTCGCGCGCGTGATCCGTACCGGTGAAGCGTGAACCGCTGTACACCTTGGCCCCGTCCCGGTAGCGGAGCAGCGCGGCGCGCAGTCCGCGGTTGGCCTTGAGCATCCGGTCCTGCCAGGTGTCGTCCGGGTCGAGGGCGGCGCCGGCGACCATCCGGCGGTACATCAGCGTCGCCATCTCGTCCAGCAGCGCCTGCTTGTCCTTGAAATGCCAGTACAGGGCGGGCGCCTTGACGTCGAGCTCCCTGGCGATCACACGCAGGGACAGGCCTTCCAGGCCGACCTCGTTCAGCAGCCGCAAGGCGGTGTCGGCGACCCGCTCACGGTCGAGGGGCGCGCGTTTCTCCGTACTCACGCTTGACAGCTTAACAGCGTTAAGGGCACGCTCGTGCCCGACAGCACTTAACAACGTTAAGGAGATGGCTCATGCGGACGACGGACGTGGTGATCGTGGGCGCGGGCCCGACCGGGCTCGCCCTCGGCGTCGACCTCGCGCGCCGGGGCGTGGACGCGGTGGTCGTGGAGAAGGCGGACGGACTCTTCCCGGGTTCGCGCGGCAAGGGCATCCAGCCGCGCACGATGGAGGTCCTGGAGGACATCGGGGTGCTGGACGCGATCCTCGCGGCCGGCGGCCCCTACCCGGTCGGCATGATCTGGCGCGACGGCGAACGGGTCGGCGAGCACCGGATGTTCGACCCGGAGGAGGTGAAGGAGGCCACCGCGAACTCGGCGTTCACCGTGCCGTGGATGGTGCCGCAGTGGCGGACGCAGCAGATCCTGTTCGCGCGGCTGGAGGAGCTGGGCGGCCGGGTGGACTTCGGCCGGGAAGCAGTCGGCCTCGACCAGGACGAGGACGGCGTGACCGTGCGCTTCGCCACCGGCCCCGATGTGCGCGCCCGGTACGCGGTGGCCGCCGACGGCGGCCGCTCGGCGGTCCGGCGGGCCCTCGGCGTCGAGATGACCGGTGAGACGGTCGACCCGAACCGAGCCCTCGTCGCGGACGTCGCCATCAGCGGCCTGGACCGCGACCACTGGCACATGTTCCCGCCGGCCGGGGACGGCGCCGACGGCTTCCTGGCGATCTGCCCGCTCGCGGGCACCGAGGAGTTCCAGCTCGTCGCCCGGTTCCCGGAAGGGACGGCGGTCGACGTCTCCGTGGAAGGCGTCCGCAAGGTCGCCGCCGCCCGCTCGCACCTCGCGCCCGAGGACATCACCGAGGTGCGCTGGGCCTCGGACTTCCACCCCCGGATGGCCCTCGCGGACCGCTTCCGGCAAGGCCGGGTCTTCCTCGCCGGGGACGCGGCCCACATCCACTCACCCGCCGGCGGCCAGGGCCTGAACACCAGCGTCCAGGACGCCTACAACCTCGGCTGGAAGCTGGGCGCGGTACTCACCGGGAACGCCCCGGCCGCCCTGCTCGACACCTACGAGGAGGAACGGCGCCCGATCGCGGCGGACATGCTGGGGCTCACGGCCGGCGTCCACCGGGGCGAGGTGCGGCGCGGAGCGGCGACCGTGCAACTGGGCCTGGGCTACCGGGAGTCGAGCCTGTCGCAGGACACGCGTGCGGTACGGGCCGCGCTCCGGGCAGGCGACCGCGCGCCGGACGGGACGCTCGCCGGCGTACGAGTCTTCGACGCCTTCCGCGGACCGCACTGGACGCTGGTCGCGGTGGGGACGGCGGCACCGCAGGTTCCGGACGCCGTACGGGTGGCCGTGGGCCAGGAGCAGCCGTCGTACGGGAAGGGCCTGTTCCTGGTACGGCCGGACGGCTACGTCGGCTGGGCGGGCGACACCGGGGCCGGGCTGGACGGCTACCTCGCGCGCGTCGGCCTGTGAGGCCTCACGTACTGGCCAGCGACAGCTTCACCGCGAACCCGAGGAACAGCATCCCCGCCGCCGAGGTGGCCGTCGCCGAGAGCCGCTTGCGCCGGCGGAAGGCGGCGGCGAGCTTCGTGCCGCCGAATATCAGTGCGGTGAGGTACAGGAAGCTGGCGAGCTGCGCGAAGGCGCCGAGGACGACGAAGGACAGCGCCGGATAGGCGTAGCCCGGGTCGACGAACTGCACGAAGAAGGCGACGAAGAAAAGGATCGCCTTGGGGTTGAAGAGGCTGACGACGAGCGCGCGGCGGAAGGGCCGCTCGTCGGCGACGGCCGGGCCGTCCTCCCGCGGCACGGGCGACCTGCGCGTGCGCCACATCCCCCATGCGGCCCGCATCATCCCGACCGCGAGCCACGTCAGATAGCCGGCACCGGCGTACTTCACGATGCCGAACAGCAGCGCGTTGGCCTGCAGCAGCGAGGCGACCCCGGCCGCGGACAGGGTCATCAGCACGGTGTCGCCGCACCACACGCCGGCCGCGGCGGTGTACCCGGCCCGCACCCCGCGCCGGGCGGCGACGGACAGCACGTACAGCGAGTTGGGACCGGGCAGCAGGACGATCAGGACGAGACCGGCCAGATAGGTGGGGAGATCGATGACACCGAACATGAGAAGGAGTGTCGCACGCGGGTCCGACACTCAGAACGCGTCGCTGGGCACGTACGTACCCCACACCTCGCGCAGGGCGTTGCAGACCTCGCCGACGGTGGCGCGGGCCCTGAGAGCGTCCTTCATCGGGTACAGGACGTTGTCCTCGCCCTCGGCGGCCTTCTTCAGGGCCGCGAGGGCGGTGTCCACCGCCTGCTGGTCGCGCTCGGCACGCAGCTTCGCCAGGCGTTCGGCCTGCTGGGCCTCGATGGCCGGGTCGACGCGGAGGGGCTCGTACGGCTCCTCCTCGTCGAGCTGGAAGCGGTTGACGCCGACGACCACCCGCTCGCCGGAGTCGGTCTCCTGGGCGATGCGGTAGGCGCTGCGCTCGATCTCGGACTTCTGGAAGCCGTGCTCGATGGCGGACACCGCGCCGCCGAGGTCCTCGACCTTCTGCATCAGCTCGACGGCCGCGGCCTCGACGTCGTCGGTCATCTTCTCGATGACGTAGGACCCGGCGAAGGGGTCGACCGTCGCGGTCACGTCCGTCTCGTAGGCCAGCACCTGCTGGGTGCGCAGTGCCAGGCGCGCGGACTTGTCCGTCGGCAGCGCGATCGCCTCGTCGAAGGAGTTGGTGTGCAGGGACTGCGTGCCGCCGAGCACGGCGGCCAGGCCCTGCACCGCGACGCGGACCAGGTTGACCTCCGGCTGCTGGGCCGTCAGCTGCACCCCGGCCGTCTGCGTGTGGAAGCGCAGCATCAGCGACTTGGGGTTCTTCGCGCCGAACTCGTCCCGCATGACCCGCGCCCAGATGCGCCTCGCCGCACGGAACTTGGCGACCTCTTCGAGGATCGTCGTACGCGCGACGAAGAAGAAGGACAGACGCGGGGCGAAGTCGTCGACGTCCATGCCGGCGGCGACCGCCGTACGGACGTACTCGATGCCGTCCGCGAGCGTGAAGGCGATCTCCTGCGCGGGGGACGCGCCGGCCTCCGCCATGTGGTAGCCGGAGATCGAGATCGTGTTCCACTTCGGGATCTCGGCCTTGCAGTACTTGAAGATGTCGGCGATCAGCCGCAGCGAGGGCTTGGGCGGGAAGATGTACGTCCCGCGCGCGATGTACTCCTTCAGCACGTCGTTCTGGATCGTGCCGGTCAGCTTGTCGGCCGACACGCCCTGCTCCTCCGCGACCAGTTGGTACAGGAGCAGCAGCAGCGACGCGGGCGCGTTGATCGTCATCGACGTCGAGACCTTGTCCAGCGGGATCCCGCCGAACAGCACCCGCATGTCGTCGACCGAGTCGATCGCCACGCCGACCTTGCCGACCTCGCCGTGCGCGATCGGCGCGTCGGAGTCGTGGCCCATCTGGGTCGGCAGGTCGAAGGCGACCGACAGGCCCATCGTGCCGTTCGCGATCAGCTGCTTGTAGCGGGCGTTGGACTCCGTCGCCGTACCGAAGCCCGCGTACTGGCGCATCGTCCAGGGACGGCCGGTGTACATCGACGGGTACACACCACGCGTGAACGGGTATCCGCCCGGCTCCCCCAGCTTCTCGGCCGGGTCCCAGCCCTGAAGGCTCTGAGGCCCGTAGACCGGCTCGATGGGCAGTCCGGACTCCGACTCGCGCGCCATGGTGTGATGCCTCCCGTTGTTACTCGCCAGTACCGGACCGACCCTCCTGCGGACTGTAGCGGTGCGCGTGCGGCCGGTGGAGGGGGGTTTCCTGGGACCTTACTCACAGCCATCGTGCGGTCCCGGTCACAACAATGCCGCGCCGTTCGCGACCCGTCACCCGCGGGCAGCATCTGAGGTGACATACGTGCTCGACGGTGAGACGGGCGGGGGTCGTGTTGCGTACTTGGGGCATGGGGAGATCGACGGCCGCCACGGCGGCGCTCGCGGCCCTGGCGGCGGTCTGCGGCTGCACCGTGCAGGGCACGGACGGCAAGGTGCACTCACCGGTGCACATCGAGCTGCCCGGCAGTACCGCCCCCTCGACGAAGGCCGATGACAAGCCGAGCACGGCGGCTCCGTCCCGGGCCGGGGCCGGTGTCCTGTGGTCCCGCGGCGACTCGGGGGACGACGTCCGCGAATTGCAGGCCCGGCTGCGCCAGGTCGACTGGCTCTTCGACGGGCCGACCGGGCAGTACGACGACCTCACCGAGGACGCGGTCAGGGGCTTCCAGGGCAAGCGCGGGCTGCCGAGGACCGGCCAGACGGACACCGTCACCTGGCAGCGGCTGAAGAGGATGACGCACGAGCCGGGCAAGTGGGAGCTGTATCTGATGGGCGGCCAGCCCGCCGGCCCGCCGGACCCGCGGTGCCTGACCGGGCGGGTGCTGTGCATCGACAAGACGACCCGCACCCTGCGCTGGATGATCGACGGGCGCACGGTGTCGGAGATGTCGGTCCGCTTCGGCGCCGTCGGCACACCCACCCGCGAGGGCGTCTTCCACGTGTACTGGAAGTCGCGCGACCACTTCTCGACGCTGTACGACTCCCCGATGCCCTACGCGATGTTCTTCAGCGGGGGCCAGGCGGTGCACTTCTCGTACGACTTCGCGGCCCGCGGCTACGCCGGCGGCTCGCACGGCTGTGTCAACGTCCGGGACGAGGCGGCGATCGCGAGCCTGTACGCGCAGGTGCGCAACGGCGACAAGGTCGTCGTGTACCGGTGAGCGGGAGATGTGTGGGGCGCGGGCGGGACCGGGGGAACGTGTCCCGCCCGCGCCGAGGTGCACGAGCCGTGGGTACGGGGGGAACCCCGGCTCTGTGCGACGGCCGATGACCAGTCGGCTCACTCAGTACTGCGACGAGGGGGCCGAAAACGTTACTGGGCCGCCGAAGAAAAATCTTCCGCGTGCGAAACCGCAGCTCAGAGCTGGTCCGACGGGGTCAGGGCGGTGTACGTGGGCTCCGGTGACGGTGTCGGGGCCCGCGTCGTGAGCAGATGTCCGGGCAGCGCCGGGCCGGCGGAGGTGTCGTCGCCCTTCCGGCCGCCGCCGTGGCCGTTGCCGCCGGGGGCTATGTGGCCGTCGTCGTCACCGCCCTGGCCACCGCCGTTCTGGTTGCCCTGGCCGCCCTGCCCGTTGCCCTTGCCCTTGCCCGAGCCGCTCTTGCCGTTGCCGTTGCCCTTGCCCTTGCCGTTGCCGTTGCCGTTGCTCTTGCCGCCGTCGCCACCGTCGTCCTTGCCGCCGCCGTGGCCCTTGCCGTCGCCGGCCGCGCCGGGGGTGGCGAGGACGTTCCTGCAGTACTTCAGCACGCGGTCGGGCGAGTAGCCGCCGGCCGCGTTCTCCAGTGCCTGCCTGCGGTCGCCCGTCAGTTCCTTGCCGCGCAGCGCGTCGCGGCAGGCCGACGGGGCCTGCCGTCGCCACCAGCCGCCGTCCTCGGCCCCGGGCGTGGCCGACGGCCGGTCGCCGGGCGTGTTCCCCGGGGTGGCCGGGTCGGCGCCGCCGGTGGAGCCGTCCGGCGAGGGCTTGCCGGCCGGACCGTGCGGTGACGACGAGACCAGGGGGCTGGGGGAGGCGGGGGCCGTGACCGAGGTGGCGGGGCGGGGCTCGCCGCCGAACGGCGTCGGCAGGACTCCGCTTGTCACCGCGTAGGCGACTCCGCCGACCATGCCGGTCGCCAGTACGGCCGTCAGGGCGAAGCGCGCGGACCGGCCCCGGCGGGCGCGCCGGCCGTCCGGGACGGGTCCGCCGATGCGGACGAGCCCGGCGTCGGAGGCGTGGGCACCGGCGCGGTGGCCGGCGGCCGACCGCTCGGCGGGCGCCGCTTGGCGGGCCGCGCGGAAAGCGGCCAGCGCGGCGGCCTCGCCGGGGAGTTCCGCGCTGGTCGGCGGGGGTTCGGCAGTGAGCGCCTCAAGGGTCTTCGCGAGCCGTTCGGCCTGGTCACGGGCGGCGGCGTCGACAGCTTCCAGTGACTCTCCGCGCAGCAGGGCCTCCGCTGTCGCACGGTCCAGCCACGTGTACTGCTCGTCGGCCATCACAAGTCCTTCTGCGTCCGCGCGCGCATATGCGTCACACTCGCGGACGTCACCGCGCGGCCGCGCGGTTCTCGCTGGGGCGGCATTCCGTCGAGGCCGCCGGCCGATTCCGGATCCTGGCCGAGGAGCTCGGCGAGCCGTTTCAGGCCGCGGTGCGCCGCCGTGCGCACGGCGCCCGGGCGCTTGCCGAGCGTCTCGGCCGCGGTCTTGGCGTCGAGGCCGACGACCACGCGCAGCACGACGGCCTCGGCCTGGTCCTGCGGCAGCCGGGCGATCAGGGAGAGGGTGTGGTCGGTGGCCAGGGCCTCCATGGCCTCGCCCGCGGTGTCGGACTCGGCGGGCTTGCCGGTCAGCTCCGTCTCGTCGCCGCCGATGGCGGGACGGCGGCCGCGCATCCGTATGTGGTCCAGGGCGCGGTTGCGGGCGATCCGGGCCGCCCAGCCGCGGAAGCGGTCCGCGTCACCGGTGAACCGGTCCAGGTCACGGGCGATCTGCAGCCAGGCCTCGGAGGCGACGTCCTCGGCGTCCGGGTCCCCGACGAGGGTGCGGACGTAGCCGAGCAGGCGTGGGTGCACGGTTCGGTACACAGTCCGGAACGCGGTCTCGTTCCCGTCCTGTGCCGCAAGCACCGCGGCGGTCAGCTCCGCGTCGTCCCCCAGCACCCGTTTGTTCCTCAGTCGAAGGGCCGGCCGTTGGTCACGGCGTCGAGGCCGCCGTCGATGGGCGGTCATCCGACATCCGAGTCCGGCGCGAAAGGCACGTTACGACCTGAAACCGTTGCTCGTCCATGTCCGCACAAGGTGCAACCACCTTGTGATGCGGCGGAACACATGCGGGGTGTGACAGAAACCGCACTCACGGCGCTGTAGGGAGTACGGGCCGCGCGGCCCGACCGCGCGACGGCCGGGGCCTCTCCTGTGGGGGGTGGCGGCCCCGGCCGTTGCTTCGGTGCCGCAAGCCGAGTCGAGGCCGGTGCCGACGGGTGGAGCGGGCCCGGTGTCGCGGGCCGGTGAGGTCAGGGGTTCTTGACGGCGTTGCCGTCGGCCGCCGTGTTCCCGGTGCTCCCGGAGTTGCCCGAACCGCCGGAGTTGCCGGAACCCCCGGAGTTGGCGGAGTCGCCGGTGTTCTGGGGGTCGGTCGTGGCGGTCTTCTTCGGGGTCTTCGGTGTCGCCGTCCGGTCGGGCCTGCCCGTGGCCGTGTCCCGTCCCAGCCGCTTGGCGCAGTACGCGGCGACGTTCCGCTCGCCGCCCGCGTCGGCGACCAGCCGCTGCCAGGCCGTGGAGGCGAGCGCCTTGCCGTTGCCGCCCACGTTCTCGTAGGCCCGGCAGTGGGCGTCGAGGTCCTTCGCCGTCTCCGGGTGGTGCGAGCCGCCGGCCGCGCCGGGCGTGGCGGAGCCGTCGGAGGGGGTGGCCGCGGGCGCGTCCGAGGCGGCGGAGGGCAGGCCCTGCCGCCGGTCGTCGTGGTCGGCGTGGGAGGAACCGGCGGTGCCGATCGCCGCGTAGGCGGCGCCGCTGAGGGTGAGGCCGCCCAGGAACAGGGCGAGGGTGGCCTTCAGGGAACGGCGTGTGCGCCGCTGCCCGCTGGGCCGCCAGTCGTCCCGGCGCCGGGTCCGCGCCTGGTGCGCGCCCGCGTCACGGGCCTCCCGGAACGCGGCCACGGCACGCTGCTCGGCCTCGGCGTCGAGGGCGCCGGAGCGCATGGCGGCGACGAGCAGCGACTCCAGCCGCGGGCCGCCGGCCCACTCCTCGGAGCCCGGCACCGCGTCGCCCGGGTGCACGTGCCGACGGCCGTGCCCACTGCCGTCGCCCTGCCGTTCACCCATGTCCGTATCCATCCGTGTCCGACGACCCACTGCTGTCCGGCAGCCGGCGGTCGTCGTCCGTCCCGCTGCCCTCGGCGGCTCTGCCGCCCTCCGTGTCCCGGCCCGCGCCGGCTCCCACGCCGTTGTTGACGTGTCCGCCTCGGCTGCCGTTCATTTCGACTCACCCAGCGTCCGGGGGTCGTCATTCGTCACACCCGTGTCGCCCAGCCGGGCGGCCAGGCGCTTCAGGCCCCGGTGCGCGGCGGTGCGCACGGCCCCGGGGCGCTTGCCGAGGACGCGGGCCGCGGCGGGCCCGTCGAGGCCGACGACGACCCGCAACAGCACGGCCTCCGCCTGGTCCCGGGGCAGGCTGCGGACGAGGTCCAGGGCGCGCGCGGTGGAGAGCGCCTCCAGGGCCTGCTCATGGGTGGTGTGCCGGCCGGGCAGCTCCAGTACGTCCTGTTCCAGCGCCGAGGACCGGGGCCGTACCTTCTGCCGTCGCAGGTGGTCCAGTGCGCGGTGCCGGGCGATGGTCGCCGTCCAGCCGCGGAAGCCCTGGCCGTCGCCCTGGAACCTGCCGAGGTCCCGGGCGATCTCCAGCCAGGCGTCGGAGGCCACGTCCTCGGCGTCGTCGCCGACGATCCCGCGGAGGTAGCCGAGCAGTCCGGGCTGCACGATCCGGTACGCGACCGCGAACGCGGCCTCGTCGCCTTCCTGGGCCCGCGCGACGGCCGCGCCCAGCTCCGCGTCGTACGCCTGTACGCGGCGGGGTTCCCGTCCCTGGCCCAACAACTGTCCTCGTTCGTACGAGTGCGAAGCGGGCCCTGCCGGGCCCGGCCGTGCGCCACCTCCGTCCGTGCGCACGCCTTCACGGTCAACAGCGCCACGCGTCACAGAAGTGTCACAGCACATCGGTTCCCGGGCGTGTCGGGCCCGGCTGAGGTCGTGCGCTCAGGCGGCGACCCGGCGCGCCCTCCCGTGCAGTCTGAGGTAGAAGAGCTGGAGCGATTCCTCGGGGGCGCCCGTCTCGAAGCGGTTGCGGACCTTGCCGAGGGGGTTCCAGACCCGTCCGTCCGGCATGCGGACGGCCACCGGCTGGCCGAAGCACGCCCGCTGGGACGCGTCGCAGTCCACCCAGACCGCGCCGGCGCGCCGGACGAGCACCTCGCCTGCGTAGGCGCCGAGGGCGGTCAGTGTGCCCCGGGCCCGGTCGGGATCGGCGCCGCCCTTGCGCAGGCCGTCGACCATGAAGTCGACGACCCGCAGGCTGCGCTCGGAATAGTCCAGCGGCAGCCGGTTGCGCGCGGTCACGTGGGCGACGAAGGCGGCCGCACGGGCCCGCATCTCCTCGGCGCGCGGTTCGCGCGCGTGGTCCTCTGCCATGAGCCGGTTCCCCCTCCAGATCGACGCTCCCGGCTGACCCAGCGGCCGGCGCCCCCGGAACATCACGGGGTTCGGGGGTGTCGATCGCCACAAAAGAAAATCGCGGGCGCGTACAACCTTTTCGGCCGGTGATGTTCGGCCGGAGCCCGGCACCAGCGGCCGCCCGGCGGTCACGACGGACGGCCTGGTCTGCCTCAAGGAGCCGTGTCCACCGGTTCGGGCGTCCGCTCCCGCGCACCTGCTGAGTGGGCGCCCGGTCCGCGTTCCCGCCCACGTGGAAACGGTCGCGTCTCCTACTGCGGGGTTCTCGCCGCCGTCGCCTCCCGGCACAGCAGACGCAGCGACCCGTCGCCGTGGAAGCAGCGCCGTGCCTCGTCGATGGGATCCCACAGCCGGCCGTCCGGGGTCCTGATCCAGTGCTCGCCCCCGCTCGCCCACCACTCGGCGCCGGTCTCCCGGACGACGACCTCACCGGCGTAGGCGCCGAAGCCGCGCAGCGTCTTGTCCACGGCCTCGTACGGCGCGTCCTCCCGGCGTATGTCCTCGATCATCCGGTCGACGCGCCACAGGCTCTGCGCCGAGTAGTCGAGGCGCAGCCGCGCCCCCTCGCGCATCGCCGCCACCGTGTCCGCCGCCCACCGGACGGGCTTCGTCGCCGCGTTCGGCCTGGTCTCCTGGAAGGTAGTCACACAGACATGAGCGGGTGCAGCGTGTGCTGTGTCACGCCGGATCGGGGGATCCCGCGAGACCGGCGCAGGACCGCCCCAGCTCCGCCGCACGACGGTCACAGACCTCCCTCACCTGGGAGGTTTGCCCCGGAGTGACGTCCGGGCACCCGTATGCGCTCAACTGACTGATGAGCATGTACTTCCATCTGCGCGCGGTGCCGCCCCCGGCACTGCGCAACAGCGCGAACTGGATGCGACGGCTGTTCGAGGACGACTGGAACGCCGTACGCGAACGCATCGGCCGGCACCGCGAGGAGGTGCTGGACAACGGCTACCTGGACCACGACCTCCTCTACGCCGGCGCTCCGGTGGTCCTGGGAGGCAGACCGGTGAACCATCCCGTCCCCGACAACCCCCCGTTCCTGATGCTGACGGCGGCCCAGGTCGGCCGGGTGGCCACGTTCCTGACGTCGGCGGACTTCGAGGAGCTGTGGCGGCCGGCCCGCGAAGAACTCCTGCCGGACCACGTCGACGGCGACCTGGAGGAAGAACTCCACACCGTCTTCGCGGCGACGCACCGCGACCTGACGGCGTTCTACAGCCGGACCGCCCAGTACGGCGATGCGGTGGTGAAGTGCCTGCTGCGCTGACCCGGCACTACCTCTGGCGCGCCCTGCGCGACACGACCGCACGCAGCACCCGCCGCCCCTCGACGGACACCTCCAGCGCCCGCCGCAGCCCCGCCGCGCCGTGCCCCGCGAGCACCTCGAGCACGGTCACCTGCCGCCGCAGCTCGGCGGCGACCAGCGGTGACATGCCCTCGGTACGCCCTTCCCGACGGGCGTCGACGGAAGCCTGCTCGTCCTCCAGGGGATCGAGCAGCCGGTGTATCTGCAGCGCGGCGACGGAACACGCGTCGGCCCATACCCGCACCTCGGCCGCCGACGGGTCGACCGGCGCGGCCGCCAGCATCCGGCGGGCCAGCAGCGCCGCCTCGTCCTCCGTGGACCCGGCGTACTCCTCGGCCCCGCCGAGCTTGCCGCGCACCTGTTCCAGCAGTTCACCCCAGTCGGCGGCGTCACCGGCGTCGGAGAGGCTCGCCCACAGGGGGCGCAGCACCTCGTCGTCGCCGCCCAGGAGCGGCACGCACCGGTCCAAACAAGCCAGCCCACTGGCGGCCAGTCCGCGCTCGTCGGCCTGAGCGATCAACTCCACCAGGCTCATCCACGCCTCCCTCTGCGGGCCCCGTGCAGGTCTCGCACGGCTTCACCGGGCACCATCCTTAACGGAGCCCACACTTCCCCTTACTGCGTGCGACGGCTCGGGAGTGTCACAGCGGCACCACGCCGAGGCGGTCGAGCAACCGGAAGAAGAGGTTTTCGGCCAACGGGTCGGGATCGGCGCTCAGCACCTCGGCCAGTGCTTCGGCGTCGGCCTCGCGGCCCGCCTCCGCGGCCCAGGCGACGGCCCGCTCGGCGGCGTCGCGGGGGTCCAGGAAGTAGTCCTCCAACGTCAGCCCCTCCCCGCCGAGGTGTCCGGCCATCGCGGACCGGGCCAGACACGTGGTCCACGCCCCGCTCTCCGGCGCCGCCGCCTCGACGACCACGCAGTCGCTGTTCATCACGTATCCGAACAGGGCGGGGGCGCCGGTCTGTGCGGCGAGGACGTTCATGCTCCCCACCTCGCCGTCCCCGCTCGGGAACTCCCAGACCTGCCAGCCGCCGGGCGCCTCGGCCCGCAGCTCCATGCCCTCCTCGACACCGGCCAGCGCGTCGAACTCGGCGAGCGGCCGCTCGCCGCATCCCACGACGAAGTACCCCCAGTAGCCCATGTCCCGTCCCCACGACATCTCGGCTTCGGCTCGCGCCGAATACACCACAGTCGTACGGCCGTTCGCAGCCGTATGGGACAAAAGGCCGCCGATCAGCCCAGTCGGCCGGCGAGCGCCTTGAACTGGGCCCAGGACAGCGCGGGCCGCCCCGGGTCCCACAGTTTCTGGACGGTGGCCCGCAGCGGCATCCGGATCCCGGCCGCGACCTGGGCCTGCGTCTGCGAGCCCGAAAGATCGCACCACACGGCGAAGGTGCCGCCGAGGATCTGCCCGTCGTAGCGGGCCGGCACAGAGACCGTGCCCCGGACGACCCGCGGAGTCCACTGCTCGTAGATCCGCTGCCCGGTCGGGTAGACGAAGTTGTTCGGCTGCCCGAGGACGTAGTAGAGGAACTCGTCGTTGTAGTTGACGAGCTTGCGCCCCGCGGCCAGATAGGCCACCGGCTGCCGGGCCCCGTACTCCTTGCCGGTCCAGTACCCGACCCGCAGGTCCTTGGCGGGCTGCACCGAGCTCGCGGCGAGGAACCCGTCGTTCCAGGCCCGCATGGTCCTGCCGTGGGCCCGCACGGTGGCGGCGCGGTCATTGAGCCACCCGGTGGTCAGGTCGGAGACCGTCCCGCCGGAGCCGTACTTCCGCCGCGCCGCCGCGGCCAGCTGCGGATAGGAGGCCTGCGGGTTCGACACCATCAGCGCCTGGTACTCGTCGCCGCCCAGGTTCCACTGCCCGCCCGGGAAGAGACCGGCGTACTCGTTCAGCAGGTCGTCGACGATCTTGGCCGCGGCCGGCTTCGAGATGTCGACGGCACCGCGCGCCGCCACCCCACTCGTGTTGCGCAGCTGCAGATCGGGGTGGGCGGCGATGACGGCACCCAGATGCCCGGGCGAGTCGATCTCGGGGACGACGGTGATGTGCCGGGCCTGAGCGAGCGCGACGATCCGCTTCACCTCGGCCTTGGTCAGGTGCTGCTGCGAGACGATCTCGGGGTGGGTGTCGGACTCGATGCGGAAGCCCTGGTCGTCGGAGAAGTGCAGCCCGAGCTCGTTGAACTTCAGATCCCCCAGCTCGCGGACCCGGTCCTCGATCCACTTGGCGGTGAAGTTCTTGCGCGCGATGTCGAGCATGAACCCGCGCACGGCCTTGGCCGGCTGGTCCTTCACGACCCCCTCGGGCGCCGTCCCCCCGCCGTGCACCTCCTGCTTCAGCGTCCGGGTGCCGTAGAAGACCCCGGCGTCCGTGGGCCCGCTGATGCTCACCGTTCCGCCGCGCACGGTCATGGTGTACGACTCCGGGTTCGCGCCCGCGCCACCGTTCACCGCCAGCCGCAGGTCCCCGGCCCGCACGTCCTTGCGCTCACCGGCGTACGTCAGCCCCAGCTCCGAGGCGATCAGCCGGCCCTCGTCGGCGAGCCTGGCGTCGGCGACCACCACCCGCTCACCACGCGCCGGCCGCCAGCCCGGCCCGTGGGCGGCCGTGTGGGAGCGGACGGCGGGAATGGTGCGCGGCGCCTGCGAGAGGGGATACGACCGGGTCGGACTCGGCGTCGGGCCGGCCCCCCGCCCGGCGCTCGCCGTGCCCTCCGACGTCCCGCTGGAGGAACTCGCCCGCTCCTGCGCCGACCCGCCGTCGTCCCCGGAGGCCCACAGCCCCAGGCTCACACCGGCGCCGACCGTCACGGCCACGGCCGCACCGACCACGATCCCCGTCTTCACATTCCTCGCCGGACGCCGGCGCCTGTGCTGACTCACAGCGCCAACCTAAGTCCCTCGGACGGACGCATGCGTCCACCGTGCGTTCCGAACCTCTCCCCTGCGGGTGAAATTCGCGCATCCGTCGGACACATCAGGAGCGTCCTCGATACCGTGACGCAACATCCCTCACAGCTTCCTCTGTCGAAACACACGTGACGCCCACACACCTTCCAGGCCGACCGGCCATACCGACACTGCCCGCTGTCCTCGACGCCTTCAACTCGGCCCCCGTCGACGAGGTCCACAAACTCCTCCTGGACTGCATGCGCAGCCACCGCTGGGCGGACCGTGTCTCGGCCCATCGCCCCTACCCCGACGTCGCATCCCTGCTGGCCGCGTCGGACGAGGCCGCGTACGACCTGTCCCCGGGCGATCTGACGGAGGCGCTGGCGGCCGAGGCGCTGCCGACGCTGCCCGACGGCGCGTATTCGGCCGCCCACATGGCGATGAGCGCCGCCCACGCCGCGTACGAGTCGAAATTCGGACACGCGTTCGTGATCTGCCTGGACGGCATCCCCCCGACCGAGGCCCTGGACCACGTCCTGGAAGGAATCCGGTCACGTTTGACGAACGATCCGGAGGACGAACGGGTCGTCGCGGCAGAAGAACTCCGCCGCCTCGCAAGGGAACGACTCGGCGCCCTGCTCAGGGGCGCGGGGCTGTGACCATGTGCGGCTACCGCCTCGCGGGCGCGACCGGCCACCACGCACCCGCACCCGGCCGATAACGGGACACCCCACCCCACAAGCCGCGGCGCTACCCCATCCGCGTGCCACATTGATCACACCGGTAGGCCCGGCGTAAGCGCCGCAGACAACCGTCGTTAGGATGCTGGGGGCCGGTGGACCGTACCCGGCCGGGCCCGACCGACAGGCAAAGCCGGCGCGGCCCCAATCCCCGCTCCCGGAGGGACTTCCGTGCCGGCTGGAACGCTGTACCGCGGCCGGGAAGGAATGTGGTCCTGGGTGGCTCACCGAGTCACCGGCGTCCTCATCTTCTTCTTCCTGTTCGTTCACGTGCTGGACACCGCTCTCGTCCGTGTGTCTCCCGAGGCCTACGACAAGGTCGTGGCCACGTACAAGACCCCGATCGTGGCTGTGCTGGAGTACGGCCTCGTCGCCGCCATCCTCTTCCACGCGCTCAACGGCCTGCGCGTCATCGCCGTCGACTTCTGGTCGAAGGGGCCGCGCTACCAGAAGCAGATGCTCTGGTCCGTCGTGGGCGTCTGGGTCGTGCTGATGGTCGGGGCGATCTACCCCGTCCTCGGCCACGCCGCTCGTGAACTCTTCGGGAGCTGACACCCATGGCCACCACCGAATCCACCGCTTCCGGCGTCGGCCCGGTCGAGGGCGAGTCCCTCTACAACGTCGACAACCCGGCACCCCTCATCGAGGCCCCGCGCAAGCGCACCAAGAAGTCCCCGAAGTCCACCCGGGGCAACTTCGAGATGTACGGCTGGCTGTTCATGCGGCTGTCCGGCATCGTGCTGGTCGTTTTGGTCCTGGGCCACCTGCTGATCCAGCTCGTCCTGGACGGCGGCGTGTCGAAGATCGGCTTCGCCTTCGTGGCCGGCCGCTGGGCCTCGCCGTTCTGGCAGGTCTGGGACCTGCTGATGCTCTGGCTCGCGATGCTGCACGGCGCCAACGGCCTGCGTACGGTCATCAACGACTACGCGGAGCGCGCGAACACCCGGCTGTGGCTCAAGGGCCTGCTCTACACCGCCACGGTGTTCACCATCCTGCTGGGCACGCTGGTGATCTTCACCTTCGACCCGAACATCCGCTAGGCACGGGGCTGCGAGAATCATGAAGATCCACAAGTACGACACCGTCATCGTCGGCGCCGGTGGCGCCGGTATGCGCGCCGCCATCGAGTCGACGAAGCGCAGCCGCACCGCCGTGCTGACCAAGCTCTACCCCACCCGCTCCCACACGGGAGCCGCGCAGGGCGGCATGGCCGCCGCGCTGGCGAACGTGGAGGAGGACAACTGGGAGTGGCACACCTTCGACACGGTCAAGGGCGGTGACTACCTGGTCGACCAGGACGCCGCCGAGATCCTGGCGAAGGAGGCCATCGACTCCGTCCTCGACCTGGAGAAGATGGGCCTGCCGTTCAACCGCACCCCGAACGGCACGATCGACCAGCGGCGCTTCGGTGGTCACTCCCGCAACCACGGTGAGGCGCCCGTCCGCCGCTCCTGCTACGCGGCCGACCGCACCGGCCACATGATCCTCCAGACGCTGTACCAGAACTGCGTCAAGGAGGGCGTGGAGTTCTTCAACGAGTTCTACGTCCTGGACCAGTTGATCACCGAGGTCGACGGCGTCAAGCGTTCGGCCGGTGTCGTGGCGTACGAGCTGGCGACCGGCGAGATCCACGTCTTCCAGGCGAAGGCCGTGATCTACGCGTCCGGCGGCTGCGGCAAGTTCTTCAAGGTGACGTCGAACGCGCACACGCTGACGGGTGACGGCCAGGCGGCCGTCTACCGGCGGGGCATCCCGCTGGAGGACATGGAGTTCTTCCAGTTCCACCCGACCGGCATCTGGCGCATGGGCATCCTGCTGACGGAGGGCGCCCGCGGTGAGGGCGGCATCCTGCGCAACAAGGACGGCGAGCGCTTCATGGAGAAGTACGCGCCGGTCATGAAGGACCTCGCGTCCCGTGACGTCGTCTCGCGCTCCATCTACACGGAGATCCGTGAGGGCCGCGGCTGCGGTCCCGAGGGCGACCACGTCTACCTCGACCTCACGCACCTCCCGCCGGAGCAGCTGGACGCCAAGCTGCCCGACATCACGGAGTTCGCACGGACGTACCTGGGCATCGAGCCGTACACGGACCCGATCCCGATCCAGCCCACCGCGCACTACGCCATGGGCGGCATCCCGACGAACGTCGAGGGTGAGGTCCTGGCCGACAACACCACCGTCGTCCCCGGTCTGTACGCCGCCGGTGAGGTCGCCTGCGTGTCCGTGCACGGCGCCAACCGTCTGGGCACGAACTCGCTGCTGGACATCAACGTCTTCGGCCGCCGGGCCGGCATCGCCGCGGCGGAGTACAGCCAGAAGGCCGACTACGTGGAGCTGCCGGAGAACCCGGCGGAGCTGGTGATCGGGCAGGTCGAGGCGCTGCGCTCGTCCACCGGCACCGAGCGGGTGTCCGTGCTCCGCAGGGAGCTGCAGGAGACCATGGACGCCAACGTCATGGTGTTCCGCACCGAGCAGACGATCAAGACGGCCGTCGAGAAGATCGCCGAGCTGCGCGAGCGCTACAAGAACGTCTCGATCCAGGACAAGGGCAAGCGGTTCAACACCGACCTGCTGGAGGCCATCGAGCTGGGCAACCTGCTCGACCTGGCCGAGGTCATGGCCGTCTCCGCGCTGGCCCGCAAGGAGTCCCGCGGCGGTCACTACCGCGAGGACTACCCCAACCGCGACGACGTCAACTTCATGCGCCACACCATGGCGTACCGCGAGGTGGGCGACGACGGCACCGAGTCCATCCGTCTCGACTACAAGCCGGTCGTCCAGACCCGCTACCAGCCGATGGAGCGTAAGTACTGATGGCAACCCCGACCCTGGAGAAGGCGGACGCGGCCGGCCGGCCCGAGCCCGGTTTCGCCGACTCTCCGTACATCACGGTCACCTTCCGCATCCGCCGCTTCAACTCCGAGGTCTCGGCGGAAGCGGTCTGGGAAGACTTCCAGCTGGAGATCGACCCCAAGGAGCGCGTCCTCGACGGCCTCCACAAGATCAAGTGGGACCTGGACGGCACGCTGACCTTCCGCCGCTCCTGCGCCCACGGCATCTGCGGCTCGGACGCGATGAGGATCAACGGCAAGAACCGTCTTGCCTGCAAGACCCTCATCAAGGACATCAACCCCGAGAAGCCGATCACGGTCGAGCCCATCAAGGGCCTCACGGTCCTGAAGGACCTCGTGGTCGACATGGAGCCGTTCTTCCAGGCGTACCGGGACGTCATGCCCTTCCTCATCACGAAGGACACGAACGAGCCCACGCGGGAGCGGCTGCAGACGGCCGAGGACCGCGAGCGCTTCGACGACACCACGAAGTGCATCCTGTGCGCCGCGTGCACGTCGTCCTGCCCGGTCTTCTGGAACGACGGCCAGTACTTCGGCCCGGCCGCCATCGTCAACGCGCACCGCTTCATCTTCGACTCGCGTGACGAGGCGGGCGAGCAGCGCCTGGAGATCCTCAATGACCGCGACGGCGTCTGGCGCTGCCGCACGACCTTCAACTGCACGGACGCCTGCCCGCGCGGTATCGAGGTCACCAAGGCGATCCAGGAGGTGAAGCGAGCGCTGATCACGCGCCGCTTCTGACCTCCGCACTCCCGCGGTGACGTGGGCCCCGTTCCCGGCTTCGCGCCGGGACGGGGCCTTCGTCGTATGCGCGGTCTCGTACGGCCCTGAAGCAGCCTCCGCGCAGCGCTTTACTGCTGCTCGCCGACGTGATCAGCTTCTCCGGACATGTACACAGCAGCCTCTGGGGAGCGGCTGCCGGGAGGGGGAGAGCGCGTCGATGCGTGCTGCCGAGGAACTGACGGTGCGGCCATGCCCGCAGTGCGGGACGGAGATCCGGGCGGATCGCAGGTTCACCGTGTGGTGCACGGCCTGTGACTGGAACCTGGAGCCGGGCGGGCGGCCGGACGGCGCGTCCGAGGACAAGGGCCGGCTGCGGCGGCTGCGCAGGCGGCTGGCTCAGCAGTACGGGGAGCAGCTCTTCGCCGACCTCGGCGCCGCCGAGGCACAGCAGCGCCCGGGACGTCGTACGAAGGCGGGCGTCGTCGCCTACGCGATCGCCCTCGTGGTGCACGCGGTGACCGCCACCCTGGTCGTGGGCGGGCTCTGGCTGCTGGTCGCGGGCTGGGGCGGCCTGGGTGTCGTGGGCGGCCTGTTCCTGCTGGCGCTGGCGTGGCCGCTCCGGCCGAGGCTGAACCGGCTGCACTCCGACGCGCGGGTCCTGTCACGGAGGGACGCGCCCGAGCTGTACGCCCTGATCGACGAGGTCGCCGCCGCCGTGGGCACCCGGGGCGTGGACACGGTGGTCGTCGACACGCAGGCCAACGCGAGCGTGACCCAGCTCGGCCTGCGCCGCCGGCTGCTGACGCTGGGCCTGCCGCTGTGGGAGGTCCTGACGTGGCAGCAGCGGATCGCCCTCCTGGGGCATGAACTCGGCCACTTCACCAACGGGGACACCCGTCACGGCACGGTCGTGGGGACCGCCTACAGGTCCCTGGGGACATGGCACTACTACCTCGCCCCGACCCCGCGGCCGACCTTCACCGAGGCGCTCGTCAACCTCGTGTACCTGGTGCCCCGCCGGTTGGTCATGGGCCTGCTGGCGCTGCTGGAACTGCTGACCGCGCGCGACTCCCAGCGCAGCGAGTACCTCGCCGACGCGGCGGCCGCCCGTGCGGCGTCCACCGAGGCCGCGGTGGGACTGATGGACCGCCTCCTCGTCACCGACTCGATCGGCACCACCCTGTCCCGCGAGGTCAACGGCCGTCGGATGCGCAGGCCGGGGCGGATCACCGCGGAGGACGCCCAGGGGCTGTGGGAGGCACTGACCGACCACATGGATTCGATCCCGGAGTCCGAGTACGAGCGCATCCGCCGGGTCGGCGAGCGGCACGGCCACAGCGTCGACGCGGAGCACCCACCGACCCACCTGCGCCGCGGCCTCCTGCTCCGGGTCACGCCCGTGCCCCCTGTGGTGACGACCGACGCCGCCCGTTCCGAACGCATCACCGCCGAACTGGCCGAGGCGCGGTCGGCCCTGGCACTGAAGATCGTCAAGGACGCGTAGTCGGGACGGCCACAACGGGCTCAGGATCCTCGGATCCGGTACGGGCCGCCACTGACAATCACGGGTTCCGGGCGGATCGGCACCTATCGTGACGTTATGTCAGATGACGAGTCGTACGAACTGCTCGGGTTCGACAACGTCCTGCTGCCCGTCGGCGACCTCGGCGGGGCGGTCGACTTCTACGAACGTGCCGGGTTCGCGCTGGGGTTCCGGTTCGACGAGGCCGGGATCGCGCTGCTGAAGGTCGGGGGCGAGACGCCCGGGATCCTGCTGCGCCAGGAGGAGGGGCTCGGGCACCGACCGCCGCCGTGGCCGTCCCCGCGGCTGTGGGTGGAGGTGCCGGACGCGCGGGCGGCGGCGCGCGCCCTCGCCGGGGCCGGCATCGCACCGCTGGACGAGCCGTTCTCCGCGGTCACCGGCTGGACCGTGGAGATCGCCGATCCGTGGGGGAACGTCATCGGTTTCACGGATTACACCAAGCGGCCGGAGCTGGGCCGCAGGCCGTGATCCGCACTTCACCTCCCACCCCTGTTGAACACGTTCAAAAAGAGGTCTACAGTTCACCCTTGTCAGCGTTTTGAACGCGTTCAAGAAGGGGTGGAGCATGGACCGTACGGTCATCGCCTACGTCATCTACCTGCTGGTCAGCGTCGCGCTCACCATCTGGGTGGCCCGCACGCTCAGCCGCAACGGGCGGATCTTCCTCGCCGACGTGCTGCACGGCAACGAACAGCTCGCCGACGCCGTGAACCACCTCCTGGTGGTCGGCTTCTACCTCGTCAACCTCGGCTTCGTCGCCCTCTACCTGAGCGGCGACCAGACCATCGAGGACACCCGGGGGATCTTCGAGGCCCTGTCGACCAAGCTGGGCGTGGTGCTGCTGGTGCTCGGCGTGATGCACCTGGGCAACGTGTACGTCCTCAACAAGATCCGGCGGCGCGGGGTGCTGGAGCGCGAGCAGGTTCCGCCGGTCCGCCCGCAGGACTGGGTCGCCCCTCAGGCCGGGGCATGAGCGGCACCTCGGCGGGCCGAGTCCCGGTCCGCCGGCTGACCGTCCTGTACGACTCCGACTGCTCGCTGTGCGCGTACCTTCGGGACTGGCTGAGCCGGCAGCCGCAACTGGTGCCGCTGGAGCTCGTGCCCGCGAACTCGGAAAGGGCCCGGCGGCGCTATCCGGACCTCGACCACCGGGCCACCCTCGACGACATCACCGTCGTGGGCGACGCGGGTCAGGTCTACCGGGGCGCCGCCGCCTGGATCGTCACCCTGTGGGCCCTGCGCGAGCACCGGCCGCTCGCGCACCGGCTCAGCACCCCGGCAGGCGCGCCGTTCGCCAAGGGGGCGGCGCTGGCCGCGGCGAAGTGGCGGGGCTCGCAGTGGGGGCAGGGCCGCAAGCAGTGGGGCGGTCAGGTGTACGGGCGGACGGACGGCTGGTCCTACGACCCGGCGCACGGCTGGACCCACGCCGCCCCGGGCTGCGGCGACGGCACCTGCCCCACCCCGTAGGCTCTCGTCCGTGCCTGCGAAGAACGACAGCCCCTACGAGGGCACCGCGCCGACCACCAAGTCCGAGCAGACCCGCGCCCTGATCCTGGAAACCGCCATGCGGCTCTTCCAGGAGCGCGGCTACGACAAGACGACGATGCGGGCGATCGCCCAGGAGGCCGGCGTCTCCGTGGGCAACGCGTACTACTACTTCGCCGGCAAGGAACACCTGATCCAGGGCTTCTACGACCGTCTCGCCGCCGAGCACCGGACGGCGATCCGGGAGGTCCTGGACCGGGAGACGGAACTGGAGGCGCGGCTGGCGGGCGTGCTGAAGCTGTGGCTGGACATCGCGACGCCGTACCACGAGTTCGCCGTCCAGTTCTTCAAGAACGCCGCCGACCCGGACAGCCCGCTCAGCCCCTTCTCCCCGGAGTCGGAGCACGCGCGCGAGGAGGCGATCTCCGTCCACCGGGAGGTGCTCGCGGGGGCGACGAAGACGAAGGTCCCGGAGGAACTGCGGGACGTGCTGCCCGAGTTGATGTGGCTCTCCCAGATGGGCCTCGTGCTGTACTGGATCTTCGACCGGACGGACGGCCGGCAGCGCAGCTACCGGCTGGCCGAACGGGGGGCGCGGCTGACCGCCCGGGGCGTGTCGCTGGCCCGCTTCCGGGTGCTGCGCCCGCTGGTGCGGGAGGTGCACGAGCTGTTCACGGACTTCCTGCCGGGGATGACCAGGGTGCTGCCCACTCCCGGCAAGTCCTAACGCGGTCAGTTGACCGCGTCCACCTCGCCCTCGGCGAGCTCGACGTCGTACACCAGGGGCCCGGCCCCGACCACGACCTGCTGCGCCCGCGTCCCGTACGACGGTGCCGTGACCGTCAGCAGGTAGGTGCCCGACCCCGGTACGGACAGGATGTAGGAGCCGTCCGCCAGTGACCGCACGCGGTCCAGCTGACGTCCGCCCTTCGACAGCAGCGTCACCGAGGCGCCGTCCACCGGCTCGCCGTCGGCGCCGCGGACAAAGCCGTGGACCGCCGACGCCGGCCCGTCCCCGGCCATCGTTTCCGACTCGTCCTTCGGCTCCACCGCCAGGTGCGGCAGCCGCTTGTCCAGCCACGCCGGCAGCCACCAGTTGGAGTCGCCCAGCAGATGCATCGCGGCCGGCACCAGCGCCGTACGCAGGACGAAGGCGTCGAGGGCGACCGCCGCCGCGAGGCCCACGCCCGCCATCGCCGCGCCCGAGTCACCGCTCAGGACGAAGGCGAGGAACACGCAGACCATGATCAGGGCGGCGGAGTTGATGACGCGGCTGGTCTCCGCGAGGCCCACGCGCACCGCGCGCGCGTTGTCCCTCGTGTGCACCCACTCCTCGTGCATGCGGCTCACCAGGAACACCTGGTAGTCCATGGAGAGGCCGAAGAGCAGGGACAGCATGATCACCGGCAGGAACGCGTTGATCGGGCCCTCCTTGCCGAGGTTCAGCAGGTCCAGGCCCCAGCCCCACTGGAAGATCGCGACCAGGACGCCGAAGGAGGCCGCCGCCGCGATGAGGTTCATCAGGGCCGCCGTCAGCGGCACGACCAGGGAGCGGAAGGCGACCAGCAGGAGCAGGAAGCCCAGGCCGATGATGGTCGCGATGAACAGCGGCAGTCGGTCGCCCGTCACGGACGCGAAGTCCTTCGACACGGCCGTCACACCGCCCACGTGCGCCTGGGCCCCGGCCCGCGGGATCACCCGGTCGCGCAGGGTGTCGATGAGGTCGTCGGTCTGCTTGGACTGCGGGGACGTCGTCGGCACGACCTGGATCACGGTCACGCCCTTCGCGGGCGGCAGCGCGGCCGCCTGCGCCACGCCGGGGGTCGCCCGGATGTCCTTGACCAGCGCGGTCGCGTCGCCGCCCACGGTGACCACCTGAAGCGGCCCGTTGAAGCCGGGCCCGAAGCCCTCGGCCAGCAGGTCGTACGCCTTCCTGGTGGTCGTCGACGCCTGGTCGTTGCCCTGGTCGGTGGCGCCCAGGCGGAGCGAGAGGACGGGAACGGCGAGGACGGCCATGACGATCAGGGCGAGCGCGGCGATCCTGCGGGGCCGCTTTTGGACATTCGCCGACCAGCGGGCGGAGAGCCCGCTCGCGTGCTCCTTCTCGGGGCCGTCGGCGGCGAGGCGGCGGCGCTGGCGGCGGCTGAGGACACGCGGGCCCAGGAAGCCGAGCAGGGCCGGCAGCAGGGTCGTGGCGGCCAGCACGCTCAGTACGACCGTCAGCGAGGTGCCGATGACCACGCCGTCGAGGAAGCGCAGCCGGGTGACGAGCATGCCGGCGAGCGCGATGCAGACCGTGCCGCCCGCGAACAGCACCGCGCGGCCGGAGGTGTTGAGGGCGGTGACGGCCGACTCCTCGGGGTCCATGCCGCGCAGGATGCCGCGCCGGTGCCGGGTGACGATGAAGAGCGCGTAGTCGATGCCGACGCCGAGGCCGATCAGGGAGGCGAGCAGCGGGGCGATGTCGGGGATGTCCGTGCTGTGGCTGAGCAGTTGGGTGGAGAACAGGCCCATGCCGACGCCGAAGACGGCGATGGCGATCGGCAGCAGCATCGCGAACAGCGAGCCGAAGGCCAGGAACAGCACGACCGCCGCCGCGACGATGCCGACCATCTCCGACAGGCCCTGGGGCGGCTCCTGGACACGCTGGATGGCCTGGCCGCCCAGCTCCACGTGCAGACCGCTCGTCCGCGCCGCCTGCGCGGTGTCGAGGACGTTCTGGACGAGGTCCTTGGGCACCTCGTTGGCGCGCTTGGCGAAGGTCAGCTGGGCGTAGGCGATGGTGCCGTCGCGGCTGATCTGTGCCGCGCCCCGGGGGCCGGCGTAGGGGCTGGTGACCGCGCCGACGCCGGTCATCCCCGCGACCTTGTCGAGGGCCGGCCGGATGCGGTCCTGGACCGCCTTGTCCCTCACGGACCCCTTGTCGACCTTCCACACCACGGTGTCGGTGTCGCCCGAGGTGTTCGGGAAGGCCTTCTGCATCAGGTCGTACGCGCTCTTGGAGTCCGTGTCGGGGAGGGAGAAGACGTTCGCGTAGTTCGTTCCCGCCGTCGAGGCCGAGAATCCCAGGCCGAACAGCGCCCCCACCCACAGCAACAGGACCACCAGCCGGTGCCGGTAGCACCACCGTGCCAATGCCGCCACGATCAAAGCTCCTTCGTCGTCATCCGGTCGTCGGTCGGTCCCCCAGGTCCTGCGCAACAGCATCGGGACCTCCACGCGCGCGTGGAGGGATTCGGCCATGACTCTCAAGGAATTCCAAAGACGGTTCGGGCCCCGACTGTCAGTGGCCCGCCCGATACTGGGGGCATGACGACGGCTCCAGGCACCGTGCTGGTGGTGGAGGACGAACCGAGCATCGCGGACGTTCTCGCCATCGCCCTTCGCTACCACCGCTTCGAGGTGATGGTCGCGGGCACCGTCCGCGAGGCCCTCGCGCTCGCCGAGCGCACCCGGCCGGACGCGGCGCTGCTCGACGTCATGCTCCCGGACGGGGACGGGCGCGCGCTGGGCCGCGAACTGCGCGACCGCAGGCCGGACCTGGCCCTGGTCTTCCTCACCGCGCGGGACTCGCCCGCCGAGGTCGTCGGCGCCCTCGGCTTCGGCGACGACTACATCACCAAGCCGTTCAACATCGACGAGGTCGTCGCCCGGATCACGGCGGTGCTGCGGCGCACCCGGCCGGCCGACGTCCTGCCGCAGCGGCCGCCGCTGCGCTACGGCGACCTGGAGCTGGACGAGACGACGTATAGCGTCCACCGCGCGGGCCGCAGCGTCGAACTCACCCCCACCGAGTACGCGCTGCTGCGGTTCCTGGTGCGCAACGGCGGCCGGATCGTGCCCAAGGAGCAACTGCTGCGGCACGTCTGGCAGTACGAGCACACCCCGCCCGAGTCGACCGTGGTGGAGACCTACATCAGCTATCTGCGCCGCAAACTGGACGCCCTGGGGCCACCGGTGATCACCACGCGGCGTGGTGTGGGATACGGGCTGGCATGAAGGCCCGCTGGCTGAACTGCGAACGGGGCATCCACTCGCTGCGCGCCAAGCTCACGCTGACCAATGTCGCGCTGCTCGCGCTCGGCATCGTCGCGGCGACCGCCGTCAGCCTGATGGGCATGCGGTACTACCTGCTCGACCAGGTCGACACCGAGCTGACCAAGACCCGGGAGTCGCTGGGCGGTTCGCAGCTGACGCTGCGGCAGATCGACTCGCTCAGCGTGCTGGGCTTCGTCCACGACCGGCTCGCCCCCCAGCAGACCGACGAGCGCGCGGCCCCGGACACGATCTACGCCGCCGTCGGCGCCGACGGCCACGTAGCCAGCATTCTCGGCTTCAAGCCCACCGAGGCGCAGCGCAGTCTGAGCCGGGCGGTCGGCGACCCGCACACCCTGATGGGGCACACCCGGCCGCAGGACGTCAGCGTGCACGGCGCGCCGTACCGGGTCACGGCGACACAACTGTCCGACGGCACCTACATCCTGCTGGCCAGCTCCACCGACGCCCTGCACCGGGGCATGCTGAAGGCCCTCAAACTCGACCTGACCATCGGCACCCTGCTGCTCGCCCTGCTGGCCTGTCTGACGCTGTTCAGTGTGCGGCGGCGGATGCGGCCGCTGGAGGACATGGTGGAGACGTCGTCGGCCATAGCCGAGGGCGACCTGACCCGGCGGGTGCCCTCCAGCCACCACCCCACTCAGGAGGTCGAGCAGCTGCGCCTGGCCCTCAACTCCATGCTGCACCAGGTGGAGTCGGCGTACCGGACCCGTGAGGACAGCGCGGCCCAGCTGCGCCGTTTCGTCGCCGACGCCTCGCACGAGCTGCGCACCCCGCTGTCGGCGATACGCGGCTATCTGCAGCTGTACGACAAGGGGATGCTCAGCGATCCGGACGAGCGGAAGCGGGCCTGGGAGCGGGTGCTCGCCGAGACCGACCGCATGGGGCGGCTGGTGGACGAGCTGTTGACGCTGGCCCGTCTGGACCAGCAGCCCGAACTGCGCTTTCGCAACGTCGACATCAGCCGTCTGGTGCGGGACGCCGCCCAGGACCTGCGGGCGCAGCAGCCGGACCGGCCCGTCGAGGTCGCCGCCGACGGCTCCGTGCTGGTGCGTGCGGACGAGTCGGGGCTCAGGCAGGTGCTCGGCAATCTCGTGGGCAACGTCCGCACGCACACACCGGCCGAGGTGCCGGTGCGGTTGGGCGTGCGGCGGGAGGACGGCGTGGTGCGGCTGAGTGTCGCGGACGACGGTCCGGGGCTGTGCGAGGACGACGCGGCGCGGGTCTTCGACCGGTTCTTCCGGGCCGGTGGAGGCGCGGGCAGCGGTCTCGGACTGGCCATCGTGCAGGGGGTCGTGCACGCCCACGGCGGTGAGGTGGCGGTGCGCACGGCGCCCGGGGAGGGTCTCGCGGTCACGGTCACGCTGCCGACGCGGACGGCCTCCGCGACGCCGTAGTCCCCGTACGGCGTCAGATCCAGTTCAGGCTCCACAGCCGGTAGACGCCCGTGCCGTCGTCCAGGTACTGGCTGCCGCCGACGTCGGCGTACGGCGTGAGAGCGGGTTCTTCGCGGCGGGCCGCCCCCTCACGCGCGCGTGGAGGCCAGCTCGATCACGGTGATGTCCGACGGGGCGCCCACGCGCGTGGGCGGGCCCCAGGCACCGGCGCCCCGGCTGACGTAGAGCTGGGTGTCGCCGTAGCGCTCCAGGCCCGCGACGGTGGGGTTCGCGGCCGCCGCCAGGAAGTTGCCGGGCCAGAGCTGGCCGCCGTGGGTGTGGCCGGAGAGCTGGAGGTCGACGTGGTGCCTGACGGCCTCGTGGATCTGGACGGGCTGGTGGGCGAGGAGCACGCACGCGCGTGCCGTGTCCCGGTCGCCGAGCGCCCTGCCGAAGTCGGGGCCCTGTCCCTCGCTCTCGCCCGCGATGTCGTTGACGCCGGCCAGGTCGAAGTACGGCAGTTCGGTGCGGGCGTTCTCCAGCGGGCGCAGTCCGAGCCGGCGCACCTCCTCGACCCACTGCTCGGCGCCGGAGTAGTACTCGTGGTTGCCGGTGACGAAGTAGGAGGGCGCGCGCAGCTGCCGCAACGGGGCGGCCGCCGGTCCCAGGTTCTTGACGCTGCCGTCGACCAGGTCGCCGACGACCGCGACGATGTCGGGCTGCGTGGAGTTGATCGTGTCGACGACCTGCTGCGCGAAGCCCCGGCCCAGGATCGGCCCCAGGTGGATGTCGCTGACCACCGCGATGCGGTATCCGTGCGCCGCGCGCGGCAGCTTGGCCAGCGGCACCGTGACCCGCTTGACGCGCGGCCCGCGCAGCACACCGTAGGTGCCGTAGCCGACGGTCCCCACGGCCGCCGCGGCGGCGGCACCGGCCACGACACGGGAGACGAACAGGCGGCGGGAGGGGTCGGCAACCGCAAGAGCGCTCCCGGGTTCCGCCCCGGGCTGTGCGGGCTCGCGCTCCGGCGCGGGATCCGATGCGCGCGCCCCTTCGGCCGCCGGCGCCCGTGACACGACGGCGCCCGCCGGCACCGGCTCGGCGTCCGCGGGCGCGGCGGCCGACGCGTGCGCCCGCCACTCCAGGAGCCGCCGCAGCAGCGGCCGTACGACCTCGCCCGCGACGACCGCGAGCAGCAGGTAGACGGAGAGCGCCAGCCACAGGAAGCCCGGCCAGGCCAGCACCTGCTGGAGCCAGAAGGGCGCCCCGGCCCGCTCGGCCACGATCGCGCCGACCGCCAGCGCCCAGCCGCCCGCGATCAGCGCCGCGCCCGCCCGGCGTGCGAAGCCCGCGCCCCGCGTCGTGTCGCGGAACAGGCGGCGCCACAGGTACCAGTTGGCCCCCACCAGGACGCCGAGCGCGAGCAGAGCGAAGACGATGACCACTGTGCCGTGTACCCCGCAGTCTGTTGTGTCGGTTCCTGCCGGTTCTTCGGCGTCCGTCCGGTTATGAAGTGCGGCGCAATGCGCGCAGCCCACGCAACCCGATGCCGCCGATGACCGTCCCCAATACGAAGGAGACGACCGCCAGCGTCAGATGGACCCAGAAGTACGCCGTCGGGTGGCCGTCGTCGAACGCGAGCCCGCTGCCGTCCTTGATGAGATTTTTCACGAAAGTGACCCAGATGACCCAGCTCCACACCCCGAAGGCGAGCAGGAACCAGGAGACAGGGCGGCTGAGCTTCATGCGTTCAGTATCGCCGCCGCCACTTGTGCCCCGCGCCCGGGGTGGGGAGGGCGGCGGGACTTCACGACCGGTGCCCTGTACGTTTCCGTCCGTGCCCGCACCCAAGAAGACCGTCAGGCGATCCCTTCTGATCACCTCCGCCGCCCTGTCGTCGCTCGCGTTGACCGCGCCCGTCGCCCTCGCGGCCCCCAGCCCCTCCACGAGCCCCTCGGCCACTCCGCCGGCGGGCATGTCGTCCGTGGGCGGCGCCCGGCTCGGCCGGCCCGGCACACAGGTCGATCTGGGCAGCGGCGCTCCGGTACTGCCCAAGGACGTCACCGCGCGCTCGTGGATCGTCGCGGACGCCGAGTCAGGCGAGGTCCTCGCCGCGCACAACGCGCACTGGCGGCTGCCTCCGGCGTCCACGATGAAGATGCTGTTCGCGGACACGCTGCTGCCGAAGTTCCCGCGCGGCGAGAAGCACAAGGTGGTGCCCGCGGACCTGGCGGGCATGGGCGCCGGCTCCAGCCTGGTCGGGATAAAGGAGGGCGAGACCTACACGGTCCACGACCTGTGGCTCGGCGTCTTCCTGCGCTCCGGCAACGACGCCGTGCACGTGCTGTCGGCGATGAACGACGGTGTCGGCAACACCGTCAAGGAGATGAACGCGCACGCCCAGGAGCTCCAGGCCCTCGACACGAACGTGGTCACACCCGACGGCTACGACGCCCCCAGGCAGGTCTCCTCCGCGTACGACCTGACGCTGTTCGCCCGCTCCGGCTTGCAGAAGAAGGACTTCCGCGAGTACTGCTCGACCGTGCGGGCGGAGTTCCCGGGCGAGACGAAGAAGAACAAGAAGGGCAAGACGGTCCGGGAGCCCTTCGAGATCCAGAACACCAACCGGCTGCTGGCCGGCGACACCGACATCTCCGTCTACCAGGGCATCGCGGGCGTCAAGAACGGCAACACCACCAACGCGGGCGCGACCTTCACAGGGGTCGCCGAGCGCGACGGCAGGGTGCTGCTGGTGACGGTCATGCACCCCGAGAAGGAAGAGCACAACGAGGTCTACAAGGAGACCGCCAAGCTCTTCGACTGGGGTTTCGCGGCGGCCGGGAAGGCCCGCGCGGTGGGTGAGCTGGTGCCGCCGAGGAGCACCGTCCGGGCGAGCGCCCAGCCGGGCGCCAACGCCTCGGACGGGCAGGCGGGCGGCGCCGGGAGCAACGCGTCGGCCGCCCCGGCGGCGAAGGCCGCCGGGCACACCGGCGGCGGCATGGGGACCGCGTTCGCGATCTCCGCAGGGGCGCTGGCGCTGCTCGCGGGGGCCGCGTTCCTGGTCAACCGCCGCTGGCCGCTGCCCGATCTGGTACGTCGCCGGTCTCGTCCCTGACCTTGCGCACGGTCTCCGCCCGCTCCTCCCGTTCCTCCTCGCGCACCTCCTGCTCCTCGCTCTGCGTCGCCGTCCACGCGGCGCAGAACAGGACCAGCTTCGAGGTGAAGTTGATCCACAGCAGGAGGGCTACGGGGACCCCGAAGGCGCCGTACATGCTCTTCGCGGCCACACCCTGCATGTAGCCGCTCAGCAGCGCCTTCAGCAGCTCGAAGCCGATCGCGCCGGTCAGTGCCGCGACGGTCAGGCGGCGGCGCGGCGGTTCGACGCCGGGCAGCATCGTCAGGACGTACAGGAGCAGCAGGAAGTCGGCGAACACGGCGACCGCGAACGCGGCGACGTACAGCAGGATCCCGCCCCAGCCGCCCTTCTCCAGCCCTGTCTGCCGGGTGATCCAGCCGACCATCGCCGAGGCGACGGTGGAGGCGGCGAGGGTGACCAGGACGGCGCCGCCGAGGCCCACGAGGATGCCGAGGTCCTTGGCTTTGCGCAGGAGGTAGTTCTCCTCCTGGTCGGGCATCTCCCACACCGCGCGCAGGCACTCGCGCGTCGAGCCGGCCCAGCCGATGCCGGTGAACAGCAGGGCGGCGCCGGCGATGAGTCCGATGGTGCCGGCGTTCTGGACGAGGCCGTTGATGTCGAGCTGGTCGGAGATGCCGGGCACCTGCTCGGCGATCTTGTTCTGCAGATCCGTCTGCTGCTTCTCGCTGAGCGTGGCCGCGGCGACCGTGGCGGCCACGGTGAGCAGCGGGAACAGCGCGACGAAACTCGTGAACGTCATCGCGGCGGCCAGACGGGTCCACTTCACCCGGTCCAGACGCTCGAACGACCGCCACGCGTGCGTGGCCATCAGGCTCGCCACCAGCGGCCCGACGACGGGGAGCTTCTTCAGCCAGTCCATGGTCCGACTCTGCCCTCCGTTCGGGAGACCAATGTGCGAGTACCCCCGAAAAGCCCCGGCGCGACGGTGCCGGTGACCTCGCGGCGGGCGTCTACCAGTTCGCCACCGCCAGCCCGTACATCGCCAGCCAGACCAGCCCGATGACGGCGAGGGCACGGTCGCGCAGGACGACGTCCTCCGGTTCGCCGGCGGTGCCCCGGTCGGCGAAGACGGCGTACCGCAGGACCGCGAGGACGAAGGCGACCATGGAGAGCTGGCGCCAGGGCAGCACGCCGGTGTGCGGGAGTCCGCCCTCCTCCAGGGCCCACATGCAGTAGCCGAGGACGGCGACGCCCGCGGCCAGCTGCCAGACGAAGCGCAGGTATCCGGTGGTGTACTCGGTGAGCAGCGCGCGCGTGGCGCCCGCCTTTCCGGCCATCTGGACGGCTTCGGAGTAGCGCTTGGCCGACACCATGAACAGGGCGCCGAAGCCGGTCGTGATCAGGAACCAGCGGGACAGCGGGATGCCCAGCGCGAGCCCGCCGGACACGGCCCGCATCAGGAAGCCGGTCGTGACGACCACGAGGTCCACGACCAGGACGCGCTTGAGGCTGACGCAGTACGCCAGTTGCATGCCGAGGTAGGCCGTGAGCAGTGCCGCGACGGCCGGTGAGACCAGCCAGGCCGCGGCGGCCGGCGCGAGCACGCCGAGGACGCCCGCGACGGCGTAGGCGAGCGGTACGGGGACCTGGCCGGCCGCGACCGGGCGGTGGCGCTTGGCGGGGTGGGCGCGGTCGGCGTCGGCGTCCCGGGCGTCGTTGACGAGGTAGACGGCGGCGGCGCAGGCCGTGAACAGGACGAAGACCGCGGTGAGGCGGGGGATCGCGGAGCGGGTGAAGAGCTCGCCGGCGGCCGCGGGGGCGGCGACGACCAGGAGGTTCTTGACCCACTGCTTGGGGCGTGCGGTTCTCAGCAGACCCGTGAGGAGCGTGGCGGGGGTGCGCTTCGGGGGTGGCGCGGGGGTGCGTTCGGGCGTGCGCTGTTCCACAAGCGCCGCCTCTCGGGAGCGTGCGCCGTCCGTGAGGGGCGCTGCCTCAGTCATGCGCGCCCCCTCCCACCCAGCGCGAGCCCAGGCGGGCCGTGAGCGCCCCGAGGGCCGCGCCCGCCACCACGTCCGAGGGGTGGTGGACGCCGACGACCAGCCGGGACAGGCACATCGCGGCGGCGAGTGGCGGAACGGCGTACGCGCCGAGGGCCCCGTAGACGAGGGCGGCGGCCGCGGCGGAGGTCGCGTGCGAGCTGGGGAAGGAGTGCGGGCCGAACGTGGGCGCGAGGTGTTCGACGTGTGCCGGGCGCGGGCGCCGCACCACCCTCTTCACACCCATGCTGACGAGGTGCGCTCCCCCGGTGAGCGCCGCACCGCGCAACCAGGCGCCGCGCCGCGCGCCGTCCACGGCGGCCCCGACGAGGCCCGTCACGAGCCACAGCGCACCGTGCTCGCCGGCCCGGGAAAGGGCGCGCGCGACACCGGCGACGCGCGGGTCGGCGCCGTACGCGCGGCAGGCGGAGAGGATTCGGTGGTCCAGGAGGTCCATGTGGACTCACTGTTCACGCCAACACCTCCGGAACTACGGAAATATTGGATGAAATCCCATTAATCACCCATTTCGGGGAGGCGGTTGATGTTACGTAACAGACGCCGCATATCAGGGCGATACGGTCACCGACATGTCTGCCAGCACCGCACCGGTCACCACCACCGTCACCGGATGGGGGCGGACCGCTCCCACCGCGGCCCGTCTGATCCGTCCACGGACCTACGAGGAGGCCGCGGCCGCCGTCCGGGAGTGCGGGGTCCGCGGGGGCATCCCCCGGGGCCTGGGACGCGCGTACGGCGACGCGGCGCAGAACGCCGGCGGGGCGGTGTTCGACATGACGGGCCTGGACCGGATCCACGCGATCGACGCCGACGACGGCACCGTGCTGTGCGGCGCGGGCGTGTCCCTGCACCGCCTGATGGAAGTGCTGCTGCCGCTGGGCTGGTTCGTCCCGGTGACGCCCGGCACCCGGCAGGTGACGGTCGGCGGCGCGATCGGGGCGGACATCCACGGCAAGAACCACCACGTGTCCGGCAGCTTCTCCCGGCACGTCCTGTCGTTCGAACTCCTCACCGCCGACGGCGAGATCCGCACGGTGGGCCGCGGCACCCCGCTGTTCGACGCGACCGCGGGCGGCATGGGACTGACCGGCGTGATCCTGACCGCCACCCTCGGTCTGCTGCCCGTCGAGACCTCCCTGATGTCGGTCGACACCGAGCGGGCCGGCGACCTGGACGACCTGATGGCACGTCTGACGGACACCGACCACCACTACCGCTACTCGGTCGCCTGGATCGACCTGCTGGCCCGCGGCGCCGCGACGGGCCGCGCGGTCCTGACCCGCGGCGACCACGCCCCGTTCGACGCACTGCCGGCACGCGCGCGTGCGAGGGCACTTCAGTTCCGCACCCCGCGGTTCCCGTCCGCGCCGGCCTTCCTCCCCGAGGGGCTGCTCAGCCGCACCACCGTGGGCCTGTTCAACGAGCTCTGGTACCGGAAGGCGCCCCGGGCGCGTACCGGCGAGCTGCAGCGGATCTCCACGTTCTTCCACCCCCTGGACGGCGTCCCCCACTGGAACCGCGTCTACGGCCGCGGCGGCTTCGTGCAGTACCAGTTCGTCGTCGGACACGGCCAGGAGGACACCCTGCGCCGGATCGTGCGCCGGATCGCCGAACGGCGCTGCCCGTCCTTCCTGGCCGTCCTCAAGCGGTTCGGCCCGGCCGACCCGGGCTGGCTGTCCTTCCCGCTGCCCGGCTGGACCCTGGCCCTCGACATCCCGGCCGCCCTGCCAGGTCTCGGCCCCTTCCTGGACGGGCTCGACGAGGAGGTCGCCGCGGCCGGCGGACGCGTCTACCTCGCCAAGGACTCCCGTCTGCGCCCCGAACTCCTCGCCGCGATGTACCCGCGCCTCGACGACTTCCGGGCCCTGCGCGCTCAGCTCGACCCGCGCGGAGTGTTCGTGTCGGACCTGTCCCGCCGTCTCGCCCTCTAGGAGCTGCTGTCGTGAAGGACGCCTTCGGTCTGCCCCAGTCCCTGCTCGTGCTCGGCGGTACGTCCGAGATCGCGCTCGCCACGGCGCGCCGGCTGATCGCGCGCCGCACGCGCGTGGTGTGGCTCGCCGCACGCCCCTCCCCCGCCCTGGACGCGGCCGCCGCCGAACTGCGCGCGCTGGGGCCCGAGGTGCACACCCTCGCCTTCGACGCCCTCGATCCCGGCTCGCACGAGACGGTGCTCGGCAAGGTCTTCGCGGAAGGCGACGTCGACATGGTGCTGCTCGCCTTCGGCGTCCTCGGCGACCAGGCCAACGACGAGCGCGAACCGGCCGCGGCGGTGCGGGTCGCGCAGACCAACTACACGGGCGCGGTCTCGGCGGGACTGGTGAGCGCCCGCGCGCTGCAGGCCCAGGGGCACGGCTCCCTGGTGGTGCTGTCCTCCGTGGCCGGCGAGCGGGCCCGCCGCAGCAACTTCATCTACGGCTCCAGCAAGGCCGGTCTGGACGCCTTCGCGCAGGGCCTGGGCGACGCGCTGCACGGCACCGGCGTGCACGTCATGGTCGTACGCCCCGGGTTCGTGCGTTCGAAGATGACCGCGGGACTGCCCGAGACGCCGCTCGCGACGACGCCGGAGAACGTGGCGACGGCCGTCGAACTCGGCCTGCGGCGGCGCTCGGAGACGGTGTGGGTACCCGGCATGCTGCGCGTGGTGATGGCGGCCCTCCGGCACGTCCCGCGCGGGCTGTTCCGACGGCTGACGCTCTGACCGGCGGCCGGCCGCTAACGGCTGCCGATGGTGCCGCGTTCGACGTGGCCGGCCTGCGGCGGTACGACCGTGCCGCCGAAGGCGAACTCCCGCAGCTTGCGCCACACGCCGTCCGCGCCCTGCTCGTACAGGGCGAACCCGGTGCACGACCAGTCGGCCTCGTAGTCGGCGAGTTCCTCGAAGGCGCGGTCCATCGCCTCGTCGTCGATGCCGTGGGCGACCGTGACATGCGGGTGGTACGGGAACTGCAGTTCGCGCGGTACGGGGCCGGAGGCGTCCCGGACCTGCTTCTGCAGCCAGGTGCACGCCTCGGCGCCCTCGACGACCCGGACGTAGACGACCGGGGACAGGGGCCGGAAAGTGCCGGTGCCGCACAGGCGCATCGGGAACGGGCGGCCGCTCGCGGCGACCTCGCCCAGATGCGCCTCCACGGCCGCCAGGTCACCGCCGTCGACCTCCGTCGGCGGCAGCAGGGTGACATGCGTGGGGATGCCGTGAGCAGCGGCGTCGCCGAAGCCCGCGCGCAGCTGCTGGAGCTTGCTGCCGTGTGGCTCCGGGACCGCGATCGACACTCCGATCGTTACGGTCCCCACGTCGTCTCCTGTCGTCGTGTGACGGGTCGGTCTGTCGGCCGTCGGCTATCGACTGTACGGCCACGGCTGTGCCGCGGGCAGGCGCAACCGTAGTGATGTACAGCGCTCTGCCCGGTGGTACGTGATGTTCGCCGGTGTACGTCAGTGCTTGGCGGGCAGGAAGCCCACCCTGTCGTACGCCTGGGCGAGCGTCTCGGCGGCGACGGCGCGCGCCTTCTCCGCGCCCTTGGCGAGGATCGAGTCCAGCGTCTCCGAGTCGTCCAGGTACTGCTGGGTGCGCTCCCGGAACGGCGTCACGAACTCGACCATGACCTCGGCGAGGTCCGTCTTGAGCGCGCCGTACATCTTGCCCTCGTACTCCGCCTCCAGCTCGGCGATCGCCTTGCCGGTGAGGGTGGAGTAGATGGTGAGCAGGTTGCTGACGCCCGGCTTGTTCTCCGCGTCGTAGCGGATGACGGTGTCGGTGTCGGTGACGGCGCTCTTGACCTTCTTGGCGGTGGCCTTGGGGTCGTCGAGGAGGTTGATGAGCCCCCTCGGCGTGGACGCCGACTTGCTCATCTTGATCGACGGGTCCTGAAGGTCGTAGATCTTCGCCGTCTCCTTGAGGATGTACGGCTTCGGGATCGTGAAGGTCTCGCCGAAGCGGCCGTTGAACCGCGTGGCGAGGTCGCGGGTCAGCTCGACGTGCTGGCGCTGGTCCTCGCCGACCGGGACCTCGTGCGCCTGGTAGAGCAGGATGTCGGCGACCTGGAGGATCGGGTACGTGAACAGCCCGACGCTCGCCCGGTCGGCGCCCTGCTTTGCGGACTTGTCCTTGAACTGGGTCATGCGGGAGGCCTCGCCGAAGCCGGTGAGGCAGTTCATGACCCAGGCGAGCTGGGCGTGCTCGGGGACGTGGCTCTGCACGAACAGGGTGCAGCGGTCCGGGTCGAGGCCGGCCGCGAGGAGCTGGGCGGCGGCGAGCCGGGTGTTGGCCCGCAGCTCCGCCGGGTCCTGCGGGATCGTGATCGCGTGCAGGTCGACGACCATGTAGAACGCGTCGTGGCTCTCCTGCAGGGCCACCCACTGGCGGACGGCGCCGAGGTAGTTGCCGAGGTGGAACGAGCCGGCGGTGGGCTGGATGCCGGAGAGCACGCGGGGTCGATCAGAGGCCATGTTCACCATTCTCTCAGGTTCGTGGACCCGATCCGGAACCGGCCGGAAACTGGTGGGAACCGATCCGTGCCCGGCGGTGTAACAAGGTGGGGGACGGGCGGGCGGAGCAGCGAGGGGGCGGCCGATGCGACGGCTGGGAGGACGAGCGGGGGCCGGGTGCGGGGCCCTCGTGTCGACGGTGGCGGTGTTGGCGGTGTGCGGCGCTCCGGCGGCCCACGCGGGCGGGGAGCGGGACGTCTCCGACGTGGCGATGGTCGTCGCGGGCGGTACGGGGCGGACGACCGTGCTGCGGTCCGGCGAGGCCGCCTTCGCGTGTCTGCGGCGGCTGCTGGCGCCGGCCTACACGGGCACGGAGCGGGTGCCGGAAGGCTGGACCGAGGGGCGCTATCCGCCGGTGCACTTCACCGTGGTCTGGGGGCTGAGCGGCGTCGGGGGCTGGCCGCAGACCGACCGGGCGCCGGGCGGTGACGTGGCCGTGGAGCGGCAGGACCAGCTGTTCGTGGCGGCCGACGGCACGCCCTGGGTTCGCAGCGATCCCGCGCCCGAGGTCCGCGACGACGACATCCGCTGGCATCGGGCGCCGCGTTCGGTGTTCGTGGAACTGGAGCGGGAGAAGGTGCTGAGCGGGCTGGAGGACGGGGGAAGCGGCACCGGGGGGAGCACGGGCGTCGGGAGCACCGTCGGGAGCGGCACCGGGGAGGGGCCCGCCGCGGACCGGAGCCCGGTCCGCTGGGCGCTCTCCGGGCTGGGCGCAGGGCTCGTGGCCGGCGTCGGCGGCATGCTGCTGATACGCCGCGCGGCGGCCCGGCACGGTGCCGGACCGCCGCGGGAGGAGCCACGACAGGAGCTGATCGACCTCTGACGGCCGCCGGGGGCGTCAGCCGAGGTCGATCTCCGGGTACAGCGGGAAGCCGGCCACCAGGTCCGTGGCGCGCTGGGCGATCTCCTCGGACACCTTCTCGTCGAGGACGTGGGACGCCTTGGAGGGGGCGCCCGACTTGGTGGTGCCCGGCTCGGCGGTGGTCAGGACACGGTCGATCAGGCCGGCGACCTCGTCCATCTCGGCCGTGCCCAGACCGCGGGTGGTCAGGGCGGGGGTGCCGACGCGGATGCCGGAGGTGTACCAGGCGCCGTTCGGGTCGGCCGGGATGGCGTTGCGGTTGGTGACGATGCCGGAGTCGAGGAGCGCGGCCTCGGCCTGGCGGCCGGTGAGGCCGTAGGAGGTGGCAACGTCGATCAGGTTGAGGTGGTTGTCGGTGCCGCCGGTCACCAGGGTCGCGCCCCGGCGCATCAGACCCTCGGCCAGGGCGCGGGAGTTGTCGACGATGCGCTGGGCGTAGTCCTGGAAGGCGGGCTGCCGGGCCTCGGCGAGGGCGACGGCCTTGGCGGCCATGACGTGCGGGAGCGGGCCGCCGAGGACCATCGGGCAGCCGCGGTCGACCTGGTCCTTGAGGGAGTCGTCGCACAGGACCATGCCGCCGCGCGGGCCGCGCAGCGACTTGTGGGTGGTCGTGGTGACGATCTGGGCGTGCGGGACCGGGTCGAAGTCGCCGGTGAGGACCTTGCCGGCGACGAGGCCCGCGAAGTGCGCCATGTCGACCATGAGCGTCGCGCCGACCTCGTCGGCGATCTCCCGCATGATCCGGAAGTTCACCAGCCGGGGGTAGGCCGAGTAGCCCGCGACGATGATCAGCGGCTTGAACTCGCGGGCGGACGTGCGCAGCGCCTCGTAGTCGATCAGGCCGGTGGCCGGGTCGGTGCCGTAGGAGCGCTGGTCGAACATCTTGCCGGAGATGTTCGGGCGGAAGCCGTGGGTGAGGTGGCCGCCGGCGTCCAGGGACATGCCGAGCATGCGCTGGTTGCCGAAGGCCCGGCGCAGCTCGGCCCAGTCGGCCTCGGAGAGGTCGTTGACCTGGCGGACGCCGGTCTTCTCCAGGAAGGGCGCCTCGACGCGGTCGGCGAGGACGGCCCAGAAGGCGACGAGGTTGGCGTCGATGCCGGAGTGCGGCTGTACGTAGGCGTGGCGGGCGCCGAACAGCTCGCGGGCGTGCTCGGCGGCCAGCGACTCGACGGTGTCGACGTTGCGGCAGCCGGCGTAGAAGCGGCGGCCGACGGTGCCCTCGGCGTACTTGTCGCTGAACCAGTTGCCCATCGCCAGCAGGGTGGCCGGGGAGGCGTAGTTCTCGGAGGCGATCAGCTTGAGCATCTCGCGCTGGTCGTGGACCTCCTGGCCGATGGCGTCGGCCACGCGCGGCTCGACGGCTCGGATCACGTCGAGGGCGGCGCGGAAGGCGGTGGACTCGGTGGAGAGGGAGTCGGCTGACATGAGGGACCTCCGGACGTCGGCTTTCAGCGTTCACGGTACGGCCCAGGCGCACGGCACTCACTGACTCGGGCCGCTCCCCGATGGTCGGTCCCATCCTCGGTCCCTGGCGTCACATTCCCGTCGCCAGGGACCAGCGCGCCAGTCACGGCCCACCGATCACCCTACCGGGGATGCCGTACGGCGCAGGGGTGCCGTCCATCATGCGAGCGGCGGCGTCACAGGATCACGTGCGGCAGGAAGCGGGCGTACTCGTCGGTGACCAGGCCGGAGGACTCGCGGAGGCCGAGGCCCGCCGACTCGTCCCCGACGACCCAGGCGCCGAGGACGACGTGGTGGCCGTCGAAGGCGGGCAGCGGGGCCAGCTCCTGGTAGCAGCAGGGTTCCTCGCGGGGCACGGGCTCGCTGCCGGGTTCGTGGATCGTGATGCCGGCGCCCTCGCGGCCCAGCAGCGGCTTGGCGACCCAGCCGGTCGTCGTCAGCCCGCGCGGGCCGTCCAGGTGGGCGGCGAGGAGGGTGGGGTGATCCGGGTACAGCTCCCAGAGGACCGCCAGCAGCGCCTTGTTGCTCAGCAGCATCTTCCAGGCGGGCTCGATCCACATCGTCGAGCCCGTGCCGCCGCCGTTGTCGAGGGTGTCGAGGACGTGGCCGGCGAAGGCGTCGGTGGTCAGCCACTCCCACGGGTACAGCTTGAAGCAGCTGCGGATGAAGCGGAGCCGGTTGTCGACGAAGCGGCCGGAGAGGGGGTCCCAGCCGATCTCCTCCATCGAGATCCAGTCGGTGTCCAGGCCCGCCTGCTCGGCGGTCTCCTTGAGGTAGGCGACCGTCATCAGGTCCTCGCCGAGCTCGTCGTCCGAGGAGTGCGCGAAGTGCAGGGGGCTGCCGGGCGGCAGGAGCGCGGCCTGCCTCTTCCAGGCGGCGACGAGGCGTTCGTGGAGGGAGTTCCACTGGTCGGCGCCCGGGAAGCGCTCCTTCATCCAGAACCACTGGGGGGAGGCGGCCTCCACCAGGGAGGTGGGGGTGTCGGCGTTGTACTCCAGGAGCTTCGCCGGGCCCGTGCCGTCGTAGCGGAGGTCGAAACGGCCGTAGACGGAAGGGAGTTCGGCGCGGCGCCGCCAGGCCTCGGTGACCGCCTCGGCGACGCTTGGGTCGTTGATGCCGAGGTCCGGCAGGCGCCCCTCGGCGACGATGTGGTCCGCCGCGGCGAGGCACATCCGGTGGAGTTCCTCGACGACCTCCTCCAGGGCCTCGACCTCGTCGAGGGTGAAGGAGTAGTAGGCGCTCTCGTCCCAGTACGGGCGCAGGGAGCCGTCGGGGTGGCGGGTGAGGGGGTAGATCAGACCCTGTTCCTCGACGGTTAGTTGCCAGTCCGGGCGGGGGGTGATGGTGTGTCGGCGCATGGGGGTCTCAGCCGCCGGAGCTTCCCTTGCCGCCGCCGAAGCCGCCGCGGGAGACGCCGTGGCCCGAACCGCCGGAGGACGTGCGGGGTTTGGTGAAGGAACCGCCGTCGACCCAGCCGCCCTTCTTGCTGCCCTCGTAGTACCAGGCGCCGTTGACGGAGGACTTGCCGGAGGTGCAGTTCTTGTCGGCGACGACTTTGTAGCCCTTGGCCAGGTTGTAGCTGTCGCGGTCGACGCAGCGCTTGTCCGGATCGGAGGAACACGCGGTGAGCGCGGCGGCGAGCAGGCCCATGCCGCCGAGTACGACCGTGCCCGAGCGCAGTGTCCGGCGTGCGTCCGCCATGTTCGTCTCTCCCCGTCGATGTGGCCGTGCGATGTCGGTTCGGCGGACAGCCTAGAGACAGGTAAGAGCGGTCGACGAGCCCTCCCCACTGTGGTGGCCCTCCCCTACAGTCACTTTGTGATCTTTGGGATGGTGTGCGCCCTGGGGGCGGCGGTCTGCTTCGGTACGGCCACGGTATTGCAGGCGGTCGCCGCGCGGGAGGCGACCGGGGGCGGCGGCGGGGAGGCGGCGCTGCTGCTGCGGGCGTTGCGGCAGTGGCGGTATCTGGCCGGGCTGGCGCTGGACGGGCTGGGCTTCGTGCTGCAGATCGCGGCCCTGCGGTCGATCCCCATCTACGCGGTGGCGGCGGCCCTCGCGTCGAGCCTGGCGGTGACGGGTGTGGTCGCCGCCAGGCTGCTGCACGTGCGGCTGAGCAGGCTGGAGTGGGGTGCGGTCGGCACGGTGTGCGCCGGGCTGGCGATGCTGGGCCTGGCGTCGGGCACGGAGGGCGACCGCCAGGGCTCCATGGCCCTGAAGTGGGCGATGCTCGTGATCGCGGTGGCGGTGCTGGCCCTCGGGCTGGTCGGCGGACGGTGGTCGGGGCGCGGGCGGGATCTGGTGCTGGGACTGGGAGCCGGGTTCGGGTTCGGGGTGGTCGAGGTGTCGGTGCGGCTGATCGACTCGCTCGCGCCGCTGGACCTCCTCGCCAATCCGGCGACGTACGCCCTGCTGATCGGTGGGGGCGCCGCCTTCCTGCTGCTCACCTCCGCGTTGCAGCGCGGCTCGGTGACCACGACCACCGCCGGCATGGTCATCGGCGAGACCCTCTGGCCGGCGACGGTGGGCGTGGTGTGGCTCGGCGACCGCACCCGGGAGGGGCTGACCTGGCTGGCGGTCCTCGGGTTCACCGTGGCGGTGGCGGCGGCACTGGCGCTCGCCCGGTTCGGCGAGGCGCCGGCGGAGACGGAGACGGAGACGGCGTGAGGAAACGGAGAACGCGGCCGCGCCCCCGTTACCTCGGGCATTCATCGGCCGGGTGGTCCGGAAGTGCGGAGCACAGGGCGTCCAGGGCTCCCGACCAGGCGTGGTCGGGCGGGGTTCCGTAGCCCACGACGAGGGCGTCGGGCTGTGCGTCGGTCGCCGCCGGGTGCCGGTAGCGCCGCAGCCCGTGCAGGGCGAGGCCCCGCCAGTCCGCCGCGCGCAGCGTCGCCCCCTCGGTGCCGTGCGGGAGGCGGAGCACCACGTGCAGGCCGGCCGCGATGCCGGTGGCGTGGACGTGCGGGGCGCGGCGCGCGACTTCCGCCACGAGGGCGTCACGGCGGCGCCGGTAGCGCTGCCGGGCGGCGCGTACGTGACGGTCGTAGGCGCCGGAGTCGATGAACTCGGCGAGGGTGAGCTGGTCCAGGGCCCCGCAGGTGTCGATGTGTCCCTTCGCCCGCGCCGCCTCCCGGGCGAGGCCCGGTGGCAGCACCAGCCAGGCCAGTCGCAGGCCGGGGGCGAGGGACTTGCTGGCGGTGCCCGCGTAGACGACGTGGTCGGGGTCGAGGCCCTGCAGGGCGCCGACGGGCTGGCGGTCGTAGCGGAACTCGCCGTCGTAGTCGTCCTCGACGACCACGCCGCCGGTGCGGCGCGCCCAGTCGACGACGGCCGCCCGCCGGTCGCGGTGCAGGGTGCCGCCCATCGGGAACTGGTGGGCGGGGGTGAGCAGCACGGCGGACTCGTCGGTCAACTCCCGCGGATCGGTGCCGCGTTCGTCGAACGGCAGGGGCACGGTCCGCAGTCCGGCGTCCGCGAGCAGGTCCCAGTACGCGAAGAGGCCGTACGACTCCACGGCGATCGTGCCCGCGCCGCTGCGCGCCCGCAGCACCGCGGCCAGGACGCGCAGGCCGTGCGAGATGCCGGCGCAGACCAGGATGCGTTCGGGGTCGGCGCGTACGCCGCGGGCGCGGGCCAGGTAGCCGGCGAGGGCGGTGCGCAGTTCGACGCGGCCGCGGGGGTCGCCGTAGTCGAGTGCCTTGTTCGGTGCCGTGGCCAGGGCCCGGCGGGCCGCCCTGAGCCACTGGGCGCGGGGGAAGGAGCCGAGGTCGGGGGTGCCGGGGACGAGGCTGTGGGCGGGGCCGGAGCGCGGGCGGTGCCGGGGCGTGGCATCGGTGGGGGGTACGACGGTTCGCTCGGCGACGCGGGTGCCCGAGCCCTGCCGTGCGGTCAGCCAGCCCTCCGCGACCAGGTCGGTGTAGGCCTCGGCGACCGTGTTGCGGGCGATGCCCAGGTCGGCGGCGAGGGCGCGGGAGGAGGGCAGCCGGGTGCCGGGGGCCAGCCGGCCGGTGCGTACGGCCTCGCGCAGGGCGTCGGTCAGGCCCCGGCGCAGCCCCGGTCCGGCCGGTTCCAGGTGGAGGTCCACGCCCAGAGTGGCCCAAGGTTTCGGCATGGAAATGGACCATACTCCTGGGCTGCCTCGCTCCTAGGGTCGATGGCATGACCACACACGAGGACACCGCGACCTACGCGCCCGAGCACACCCCGCGTCTGAACTGGACCGCACTCGCCCCGGACGTCTTCAAGGCCATGCTCCGGCTGGACGCGGCGGCCCGGGAGGGTCTCGACACGCGGCTGCTGGAGCTGGTGAAGATCCGCGCCTCACAGATCAACCACTGCGCCCGCTGCCTCGACATGCACACCAAGGACGCGCTGGCCGCCGGGGAGCGTCGAGCGGATCATCCAGCTCAGCGCGTGGGAGGAGTCCGCCCACTTCTACACCGAGAGGGAGCTCGCGGCCCTGGAGCTGACCGAGGCGGTGACCGTCCTCACGGACGGCTTCGTGCCCGACGCGGTGTACGAGAGGGCGGCCAAGCACTTCGAGGAGGCGGAACTGGCCCGGCTGATCGCCGCGATCGCGGTGATCAACGCCTGGAACCGGTTCGGCGTCGCCTGCCGGGGCGAGGTCGGCCACTACCAGCCGGGGCAGTACAAGTGACCGCCCGGACACAGCTGTTGGACCCGGCGGTGGGCAAGGCCATGTCGGCGCTGAGTGCCGCCGCGAAGAAGGGCCTCGGCGACCCCGCCCTGGCCGAACTGGTCGTCATCCGGGCCTCGCAGCTCAACCACTGCGCCTTCTGCCTGGACATGCACCTCGCCCTCGCCCGCAGGCACGGCGTGGCGGAGAAGCAGCTGGACCTGCTGGCCGCCTGGGAGGAGGCCGGGGACGATGTCTTCGACGAGCGGGAGCGAGCCGCGCTCGCCCTGACGGAGGCGGTGACCGTCCTGACGGAGGGCTTCGTGCCGGACGCGGTGTACGAGAGGGCGGCCCGGCACTTCGACGAGGCCGGGCTCGCGCATCTCGTCGCCCTGGTCGTCGCCATCAACAACTGGAACCGGGTGATGGTCGCGCGCCGGATCCTGCCGGGGGGATACACGCCGTGAGCAAAGTGGAAGCGTTCCGAGCCCTGCACAGGGGCCGTCTGCCGGGTGACCCGCTGGTCCTGCCCGGGCCCTGGGACGCGGTCAGCGCGCGGGCCTTCGTGGAGGCCGGGTTCCCGGCGCTCGCCACGCCCAGCGCGGGGATCGCCGCGTCCCTCGGGTACGCGGACGGGGCCACGCCGGCCGACGAGATGTTCGCCGCGGTGGCGCGCGTCTGCCGGGCCGTGGACGTGCCCGTGTCGGCCGACGTCGAGGACGGGTACGGGCTGGCGCCGAAGGAGCTGGTGGAGCGGCTGCTGGAGGCCGGTGCCGTGGGCTGCAATCTGGAGGACTCCGCCGGGGGCGCCCTCAAGAACCCGCACGCGCACGCCGAGCGGCTGGCCGAGGTGCGGTACGCGGCCGGTGACCGGTTGTTCGTCAACGCCCGGGTGGACATCTTCGTCCACGGCGACGGCGATCCCGAACGGGCCATCGAGCGGGCCGCGTTGTACGTCGCCGCGGGCGCCGACTGCGTCTATCCGATCGGCGCCCCGACGGACGTACTGCCCCTGCTGCGGTCCGGCATCCAGGGGCCGATCAACGTGTACGGCAAGCCGGAGGGCGGCCCCACGCCCACCGAGCTCGGTGAACTCGGGGCCACCCGCGTCACGTTCGGGCCGGCGCTGCAGCGCTGGACGGCGCTGGCGCTGCAGGGGATGGCCGGCGAGCTGAAGAAGCGGATGTGATCGGGGACAGCCGTGCTTCCCGGATCAGGACAACCATGCCTTCCAGGTGGAGGCGTGGCCGTCCACCCACTTCTTCGCGGCCTGCTCCGGCGACAGCTTCTGGTCGGCGATCATCAGGGAGACCTCGTTCTGGTCCTCGGTCGTCCACTTGAACTTCTTCAGGAAGGCCGCCGCCCTCCCGCCGTTCTCCGCGAAGCCGGCGTTGAGGTACTTCTGCAGCGGGGTGTGCGGGTAGGCGCAGGCGACCTTCGCCGGGTCCGCGTCGCAGCCCTCCTTGTACGGCGGCAGCTTCACCTCGGTCATGGGGACCTTCTCGAACAGCCACTGGGGTGCGTACCAGTACGACAGGAAGGGCTTCTTCTCCTTGGCGAACTGCTTCATCTGCGTGATCTGCGCCGCCTCGGACCCGGCGAACACCACCTGGTAGTTCAGCTTCAGGTTCTTCACCAGCGCCTTGTCGTTGGTGACGTAGGACGGGGAGCCGTCCATCAGCTGGCCCTTGCCGCCGCTCTCCGCGGTGCGGAAGAGCGAGGCGTACTTGTTGAGGTTCTTCCAGTTCGTGATGTCGGGGTGCTGCTTGACCAGGTAGGTCGGCACGTACCAGCCGATGTGGCCGGTCACGCCGAGGCCGCCGGCGCGGGCGATGGTCTTCTTGTCGGTGACGTACCGCTTCTCCTGGTCGGGGTGGCCCCAGTCCTCCAGGATCGCGTCGACCCGGCCCTGGCTGAGCGCGTCCCAGGCGGGGACCTCGTCGACCTGGACGGTGTCGACGCGGTAGCCCAGCTTGTGCTCCAGCAGGTACTGGGCGACGGCGACGTTGGCCTGCGCGCCGACCCAGGACTGCACGGACAGGGTCACGCTCTTGGTGCCCCCGGCGTTGGCGAAGGGGGACGCCTGCTTGGTCATGTCGGCGGCGCCGCAGCCGGTGAGCAGCGCCAGCGAGGCGACCGCGGCGGTCGTGGTGATGCGCAGTCGCATGTCACGCTCCCTTCGTCGCGCGGCGTTCGGTCGGCTGGGTCACCCGGTCGAGCATCAGCCCCAGGCAGACGATCGCCGCTCCCGCCACCAGTCCGGTCGCCAGGTCGCCCTGCGCGAGGCCGAACACGACGTCGTAGCCGAGCGCGCCTCCGCCGACCAGGCCGCCGATGATGACGACGGCGAGGACGAGGACCACGCCCTGGTTGACGGCGAGCAGCAACGCGGGCCGGGCGAGCGGGAGCTGGACCTGGCGCAGTTGCTGGGCGGGGGTCGCGCCGAGTGAGCGGGCCGACTCCAGGGCGGCCGGGTCGACCTGCCGCAGCCCCTGCGTGGTGATGCGGACGACGGCCGGCAGCGCGTAGACGACGGCCGCCGCCACGGCGGGCGCGCGGCCCACGCCGAACAGGGCCACGACCGGGATGAGGTACACGAACTGCGGCATCGTCTGGAAGACGTCCAGGACCGGCCTGAGCAGCCGCTCGAAGCGGTCGCTGCGGGCCGCCGCGATACCGGTGGCGAAGCCGAGCACGAGGGTGACGGCGACGGCCGCCAGCACCTGGGAGAGGGTGTCGAGGGACGGCTTCCACACGCCCAGGACACCGATGGCGGCCATGGCGAGGACGGCGGTCAGGGCGGTGCGCCAGGTGCCGATCAGCCAGGCCAGGGCGGCGACCACGAGCAGCACCGACCACCAGGGCAGCCACTGCAGGCCGCCGCGGACCGGGTCGAGGACCCAGGTGGTGAAGTGGCCGGCCCAGTCGGCGGTGCCGCCCACGACGGGCACGCCCGAATAGAGGTGCGCGGTCATCCAGTCGACGGCCCGGTTCACCGGGTCGGCGATGTTCAGCGTCCAGGAGCCGGGCCAGTCGAGACGGCCCGCCAGACGTCCGGCGAGCGCCACGGCGACGGCGGCGACGGCCGCGTAGAGCCAGCCGCGCCGGGTGTTCTCGCGCTCCTCGCCGGCGTGTTCGCCGGCCGCGCAGGTAACGCGGTCCAGGACGACGGCCAGCAGCACGATCGGGATGCCGGCGGCGAGGGCCGCGCCGACGTCGACCGAGGCCAGCGCCTGGTAGACGCGGTCACCGAGGCCGGCGGCGCCGATGACGGACGCGATGACCGCCATGGACAGGGCCATCATGATCGTCTGGTTGAGGCCGAGGAGGAGTTCCTTGCGGGCCAGCGGCAGACGGGCGGTCAGCAGGCGCTGGCGGGCGGTGGCGCCGAGCGAGTCGACGGCTTCGAGGACCTCCTTGTCGGCGCCGCGCAGACCGAGCGAGGTGAGGCGGGCCATCGGCGGGGCGGCGTAGACGACGGTGGCGAGGACGGCCGCGGGCACGCCGATGCCGAAGACCAGCACGACGGGCAGCAGGTAGGCGAAGGCGGGCAGGACCTGCATGGTGTCCAGGACCGGGCGCAGGGCGCGTTCGAGGCGGTCGGAGAGGCCGGCGCCCAGGCCCAGCAGCACGCCGACCAGCACCGACGCCAGGACGGCCACGACCATCAGGGCGAGCGTCTGCATCGTCGGGATCCACATGCCGAGCAGGCCGCAGGCGAGGAACGCCGCCGCGGTGCCGAGGGCCAGTTTCACGCCGGCGACCCGCCAGGCCACGAGGGCGCCGACCGCGGTGACGCCGGCCCAGCCCGCGGCCAGCAGGACCAGGTAGACGGCGCGTACGCAGATGACGACCGCGTTGCTGACGTAGCCGAAGCCGTACAGGAACAGCGGGTGGCTGTCGCGGTTGTCGATGATCCAGTCGCTGACGTGGGTCAGCGGCGTGGAGAGGTCGACGGTGAGGGCGGCGGGCCAACTGCCGCTGGCCCAGCGGGCGTCGGCGAGCGGCACGAGGACCGCCGCGGCCAGCGCGAGGAGCAGGAGTTTGTGCACGGCCCGGTGTTTCAGGACGGCGGGCACGGCAACCCGGGGGGCGGACGTGGTGAGGGTCGCCATCACGCCGCCTCCTTCCGCGGCTCCGTTCCGGCGACGACACCGAGGAGCCTTTCGTGGTCGACGACACCGACGCAGCGTCCGTCGTCCACGACGCAGGCCGGCTTGCCGCTGCGGGCGACGACCTTGATCGCGTCGGCGACGAGCTCGCCGGGCGCCAGGGCCCCGGGGTGCTCGCGGCCGCCGCAGTCACCGGGGCGCATGGCGGTGCGCACGGTCATGACCTGGTCGCGGGAGACGTCCCGGACGAACTCGCGGACGTAGTCGTCGGCCGGGCTGCCCACGATCTGTTCCGGGGTGCCCAGCTGCACCACGCGGCCGTCGCGCATCAGGGCGATGCGGTCGCCGAGCTTGAGGGCCTCGCTCAGGTCGTGCGTGATGAAGACCATCGTGCGGCCCTCCTCGCGGTGCAGTCGGATCACCTCCTCCTGCATGTCGCGCCGGATCAGCGGGTCGAGGGCGCTGAACGGCTCGTCGAACAGCAGGACCTCCGGGTCCACCGCCAACGCGCGTGCCAGGCCGACGCGTTGGCGCTGACCGCCGGAGAGCTGGCCGGGGCGGCGCTGCTCCATGCCCTCCAGGCCGACCTTGGCGACGACCTCGGCGGCGCGCTCGCGGCGCTCGGCCTTGGCCACGCCCTGGATCTCCAGGCCGTACGCCACGTTGTCGATGACCGTGCGGTGCGGCAGCAGGCCGAAGTGCTGGAAGACCATCGCGGCCCGATGGCGGCGCAGTTCGCGCAGCCGGGACCGGTCCATGGCGCGGACGTCCTCGCCGTCGATGGCGATCGTGCCGGCCGTCGGCTCGATGAGCCGGGTTAGGCAGCGCACCAGCGTGGACTTGCCGGAGCCGGACAGGCCCATGACCACGAAGACCTCGCCCTTGCGCACGTCGAAGGAGACGTCGCGGACGGCGGCCGTGCAGCCGGTTCGGGCGCGCAGCTCGGCGGGGTCGAGGGCGGTCAGTTCGGGGTCGTCCGGAATCCGGTCGGCTTTGGGGCCGAAGACCTTCCACAGGCCGTCGACGGAGAAGACCGGTTCGCCCACGGCCGTTTCGTCCGTGCTCGTCGTGTCCAGGGTCGTACTCATCACGCACCGCCTCCGATCAAATCGACGGCCCTCTCCCCGACCATGAGGACCCCGATCATCGGGTTCACCGCGGTCATCGTCGGGAAGACCGAGGCGTCCGCGATACGGATGCCGTCCAGGCCTCGAATCCTCAACTCCGGGTCTACAACGGTCATTTCGTCGTCGGCCGCGCCCATCTTGCAGGTGCCCGCGGGGTGGTACACGGTGTGCGCGACCTTGCGGGCGTACTCGCTGAGCTCCTCGTCGCCGGTCACCTCCGGGCCCGGGCAGACCTCGCGCCTGAGCCAGCCGGCCAGCGGCTCGGTGCGCGCGATCTCACGGGCGATGCGGATGCCGTCGACCAGCGTCCGGGCGTCGTAGTCGTCCTCGTCCGTGAAGTAGCGGAAGTCCAGGGCCGGCTTGACCGACGGGTCCGCGCTGGTCAGGTACAGCCGGCCGCGGCTCTTGGGCTTGGGGATGTTCGGGGTCATCGAGACGCCGAAGTCAGGCTTCTCGTAGCCCAGTCGCTCCGGGTTGTCGGTGAAGGGGACCTGGTAGAAGTGGAACATCAGGTCCGGGCCCGCGTGGTCGGGGTCGCGGCGCACGAACAGTCCGGCGTCGCTGTCCATCGCGGAGTTCTCCGGGATCGGGCCGTCGGTCTCCCAGACGATCACCGACTCCGGGTGGTCGAGCAGGTTCTCGCCGACGCCCGGCAGGTCGTGCGCGACGGGGATGCCGAGCGCCTCCAGGTCGGCGCGGGGGCCGATGCCGGAGTGCAGCAGCAGCCGCGGGGAGTCCACGGCGCCGGCGCACAGGACGACCTCGCGGCGGGCACGTATGAGCAGGTCCTCGCCGTCCTTGGTGCGCACGTGCACGCCCTCGGCGCGGGTGCCGTCCAGCTTCAGCCGGTGGGCCCAGGTCTCCAGCAAAAGCGTCAGGTTGGGGCGCTCGTCCATCACCGGGTGCAGATACGCCACCGACGCGGACGACCGCTTGTTGTTCTCGGGGTGGTAGGCGAGGTCGAAGAAGCCGGCGCCGTCGTCGAAGGGCTTGGTGTTGAAGCCCTCGACGCGGGGGACGCCGAGCGCCTTCTGCGCCGCGTCGACGAAGTCGCGGGCGATGGCGTTGCGGTCCTTCTCGTCGACCGGGACGATGTTGTTCTTCAGCCGCGCGTAGTACGCCTCCATCTGCACCGGGCCCCAGCCCTTGGCGCCCGCCTGCTCCCACTCCTCCCAGTCGGAGGGCAGCGGCTTGAAGGCGATGAGCGTGTTGTGGGACGAGCAGCCGCCCAGGACGCGGGCGCGGCTGTGCCGGATGTGCGAGTTGCCGCGGGGCTGCTCGGTGGTCGGGTAGTCGTAGTCGAGTTCGCCGCCGAGCAGGCCCATCCAGCGGCGCAGCGTCAGCACGTCCTCGCGGCCGACGTCGTTGGGGCCGCCCTCGATGACGGCGACGGTGATGTCGGGGTTCTCGGTGAGGCGGGAGGCGATGACGGAGCCCGCCGTACCGCCGCCGATGACGACGTAGTCGTAGGTGTGGTGGTTCTCGGGCATGGGGGTTGCTCCAGGGGGGCCAGTGGTCGGTCGGGGGCGGGATCGCGGGCCGGTGTCAGCCCGCGAACCAGCGCACCGGCTTCGGCGCCAGGTTCTGGTAGACGTGCTTGGTCTCGCGGTACTCGGCAAGGCCGGCGGGGCCGAGTTCGCGGCCCACTCCGCTCTTGCCGAAGCCGCCCCACTCCGCCTGGGGGAGGTAGGGGTGGAAGTCGTTGATCCAGACGGTGCCGTGGCGCAGCCGGCCGGCGACGCGGCGGGCGCGTCCTGCGTCGGCGGTCCAGACGGCGCCGGCGAGTCCGTACTCGGTGTCGTTGGCGAGGGCGACGGCCTCGTCCTCGGTGCGGAAGGTCTCCACCGTCAGCACCGGCCCGAAGACCTCCTCGCGTACGACCCGCATCTCGCGGTGGCACTGGTCGAGGACGGTCGGCTCGTAGAAGTAGCCGCCGGCGGGGCGGGCCGGGGTCGGCTCGGGGCGCTTGCCGCCGGTCCGCAGCACGGCGCCCTCCGCGAGCGCGGAGGCGACGTAGTCCTCGACCTTGGCGCGCTGCTGCTCGGAGACGAGCGGTCCGCACTCGACGCCGTCCTCGGTGCCGCGGCCGAGGCGGATCTTCGCGGCGCGGCGGGCGAGTTCGGCGACGAAGCGCTCGCGCAGGGACTCCTCGACGATCAGCCGGCCGCCCGCCGAGCAGACCTGGCCGCTGTGGATGAACGCCGCGTTGAGGGCCTGGTCGACGGCGGTGTCGAAACCCTCCTCGCTCGCGCAGGCGTCGGCGAAGACGACGTTGGGGTTCTTGCCGCCGAGTTCGAGGGCGACCTTCTTGACGGTGGGCGCGGCGGCCTGGGCGACCTTGGTGCCGCTGACCAGTCCGCCGGTGAAGGACACCAGGTCGACGTCGGGGTGCTCGGCGAGCCGGGCGCCGACCGAGTGGCCGGGACCGGTGACGATGCCGGCGACACCGGCGGGCAGCCCGGCCTCGGCGAGCAGGTCGATGAGGGCGATCGTGGTGAGGGGGGTGATCTCGCTCGGCTTCACGACGAAGGTGTTGCCGGCCGCGAGCGCCGGGGCGATCTTCCAACTCGCCTGAAGGAGCGGGTAGTTCCAGGGGGTGATCAGCGCACAGACCCCCACGGGCTCGTGGACGACGACGCTGTGGACGTCGGCCGAGCCCGCGTCGACGACGCGTCCGGGTGCCTCGGCCGCGACCAGGTCGGCGAAGTAGCGGAAGGCGTCGGCGACACAGTCGATGTCGATGCGACCCTCCTCCACGGTCTTGCCGGCGTCACGGCTCTCCAGCCGGCCGAGACGTTCGCGGTCGCGTATCAGCAGGTCCGCGACGCGACGCAGCACAGCGGCGCGGTCGGCGGCGGGGGTGCGCGGCCAGTCTCCTTCGTCGAAGGCCCGGCGGGCGGCCGCGACCGCCAGGTCCGTGTCCTTCTCGTCGCCCTCCGCGACCAGAGCGAAGGCCTGGCCGTCGGCGGGGTCGAGGATCTCGCGCGTGGCGCCGGAGACGGCTTCCCGCCACTCCCCTGCCACGTGGATGGTCGCCTGCGCGTCGAGCTCCAGGGCTTCTGCTCGGTCCGACATGATCGGTATTGCCTTCCGTTGCTGTTCAGATCCCGTGAGTCACACGGATGTCACCCCTCGGGACCGTGAGCACATGCCCATCGGCCGTCGTTGCATGCGCAATCCATGGCCGAAAGTGCGCTGTGTCACTGAAGATGCGGGCGAATGGGACGAAACGCCCACCGGAAGGTGATCTGAACCACGGAGCCGACCGGTGTCACCGGCCCTCCCGGGTCGGGGGAGGGCCGGGCTAGTCGATGCCCCGGGCTAGTCGATGCCGGGGTCGGCGTCGCAGGTGGTGTACGGCGGACAGAACCAGTCCAACGCCGTGGCGAGGTAGCCGAGTTCGTCGTCGTGGCCGTCGGAGTCGGGGCCGTAGGAGGCGATGGCGTAGATGTTGCCGTCGGCGGCGACGAAGCGCTCGTCGTAGACGTGCCAGGTGCCGACGTCGGGCTCGCCGGAGATCGAACCCGCCAGGTACTCCAGGCGGGAGCCGGTGAACTCGCCGTCGTCGAGGCGCTGCAGGTCGAGCTTCTCGAAGCCGGCCGGCTTACGGGTCTGAGCGGACAGGTACAGCTTGAAGGAGGCGTCCGGGGACTCCTCCTGGACCTGGTAGACCTGCAGGCGGTGTTCCTTGTCGGCGCTGCGGTAGTTGACGACGGCTATGCCGTACTGCGAGGGGACGGTGCTGCGCGTCCACCCCTTGGGCACGGCGATCCGGAAGCCCTCGGTGTCGTCGCGGAGTTCGTAGCCGTCGGGCGGCGTGGAGACGGAGGGCGAGGGCGAGGCGCTGCTTTCGGCGTACGGCGACGGGGACTGCTCCGGCGAGGAGACCGGCGCCGACGACGACCCGGCCGCGACCGGTTGCTTCCCGTCGTCGCCACCCTTGCCGACGACCAGCGTCAGCACGAGACTCACGGCCACACCGACGACGGCGGCCCCCACGACGACGGACCAGACGAGCCGCCGGTTGAGCCCACCGGAGGGGGCGGGAGCGGTCACCGGCTCGACGGGAGGCCAGGAGGCGCCGCTGGACCACTCGGGCGCGGGCCAGGGGGTGGGGGCGCCGGGCGGCGCGGAGAGGTCGTCGCCGGCGGGCGGCCACCCGGCGGCGCCGGTCGACCGGACCGGGGGCCAGGCCGCACCCTCCGGAACGGCCGGCCGGGACTGCGCGGGAGGGGAGGCTCCCCCGCCGTCCACGACGGTGTGGCCGGCGCCCGCCGGACCGTGCCAGACGCTCTCTCCGCCGGCGACGGGCCAGCCACCCGGCCCCGCGACGGGCGGCGCCGGTTCGGTTCCGTCGTCACGGCCACCGGCGGAGGACTCGGCGGCGGCCGCCTCTCCGGTCACACCGGCCTCGTCCGCCCCGGACGCGGGTGCCGGTGGCGTCGCCTCCGCGGCCGTCTCCGTGCCGGGCGCCGTCGGCGCGATCGGTGGCCGCGCCGGTGGCGGCGAAGTCGACCGGGTCGTCGAGGGGCTCTCCTGGCCGCCGTCCTCCCAGCGCTGGGTGTCCTCGTTCCAGTACCTCGGTCCCCCGCTCATGGCTTTACTCCTCACATCCCCAGCAGCCCGGCCAGGGCGCCGGCCGAGGCGAGGAACGTGACCAGAGCCTGCGAGTCGGACAGCAGCTCGCGCAGGCGTTCGCGGCGGGTCCGGCCCGCCTGGCCGGTGCTGGTGATCTCCGACTCCGTCTCGGCGAGGGCCTCGTCGAGGGTGGCCGTCTGGTCGGTGCCGCGCACCCGTTCGGCGAGGTCGGCCCGCAACTCCCGTACGGCCGCGAGGAGTTGTCGCGTCGACTTGTCGAGCTGCGGAGCCGCGTCGGCACCGTGGTGATGGTGGCTCTCGGCGTGCGCGTGGCTGCCGACGGCGAAGGTGTTGTTGCCCGAGATGTTGCCGAAGTTGACGCTCGGCTCGTTACCGGCCATTGCTGTCGGCTCCCTTCTGCTGCGGCGCCGCGCCGCCCGTGACGGTGGAGGAGGCGGACGCGTGACTGCCGACCGCGAAGGTGGAACCCTCGACGCGGCCGATGTTCACGTCGCCGTTGCTGATGTTGACGATCTTCTGGACGAACTCGCCGGTCTCGTAGCCGGATTCGGCGAGCGCGGCCCGTACCCCGTTCGCCACCCGGTCCTGCACGCTCCTCAGGTAGCGGGCCACGTCCATCTCCTGGAAGAGCGATCCGGCCGGCGTCGAGCCCAGCTCGCGCACCGACACCGCAGGTCCGTCCGGCAGCGCGCCCGCGTATCCGCCGGTCAGCAGCCGCCAGAGGTAGACCGCGCCCCGGCCGAGCTGGCCCAGCGAGCGGCCCGCCGACCCCGGCACCAGCACGAGCGCCCCGGCCGCCTTGCCCAGCGCGCTGTTGTTCCGGAACCGGTGCGCCGTACGGTCGGCGTCCTTGAAGTCGGCGCGCACCGGCGTCAGCACGTGCGGCGCGATCTCCAGCATGAGCATCCGGCCCTGCGTGTGGATGCGCACGAACACCGTGACGACCAGCTCCTCCTCCCAGCCGCCGACCCGGATGCGCAGGAAGTGCCGCCGCTTCTCGGCGCCCTCCTCCACGGCCCGGGCCCGGTGCTCCTCGAAGGCCTGCGGGGTGTACGGCGCCTGGTCCCGGGTGAGCAGTCCCTCGACGGGCAGGAACACGCACTCGTCGATCTCCAGCCAGCGCAGCCGGTCGCGGACGCCGGGGCCCGCGTACTCGGACGGGACCCGCAGCTGTTCGAGCAGGGGGCGGATGCGCTCCAGGATCGTGCGGTTGCTCAGCGGCAGCTGCTCCTCGCGCTCCTCGTCCGCCCGCAGTTCCACGGCCAGCACCCAGGTGTCGTACGCCGCTCCCGCACCGCAGAACGGGCGCGCCTCGTGGTACATGACCAGCGGCGCGTGCTGCTCCAGCCGGATGCGCTGCTTCAGCCGCTGGAAGCGCGGGTTGTCGGCCTGCTCGGCGGGATCGCCGGCGGCGTCCGGGAAGCGTTGCGGGGACAGCTCGGCGGCCAGCGCGCGGCTGAACTGGTTGCGCTGGGCGTACACGCACCAGCCGATGAGCGCGAGGAAGGCGAGCGTGAGCCAGGCCTGCCAGGGCTCGACCGCGTCGGCGATGTCGCTCGGCGAGAAGGCGTCGGTGAGGCTCGGCGAGTCCGAGGAGCCGTAGCCGTAGTCGGAGCCGTACGAGCCGTAGGAGGGGCGGTCGTCGGAGCCGCCGCCGAACGCGGCGACGACCGTGAGGGCCAGCAGGCCCGTGAGGAAGAGCCGGCCCCACCAGCGCAGCAGGAAGGCGGCGACGCGGCGGTAGCGCGACGGGCGTTCGCTGCGCCCCCTGATCCACGGCGCGAGGGCGAGCAGGACGCTCGGCCAGAAGAAGAACAGCAGCATGCCGCCGACGGCCGTGCCGATCAGCCACAGACCGGCGATCGCCCCGGCCCACAGCAGTTCGTGGCGCCGGGCGCGCAGCGCGTGGGCGAGGACGCGGGCGGCGTCGAAGCCCAGTGAGGGCGCCGCGATCCGCTGCTCGTTGAGGTGCAGTTCCTCGATGACGCGGTCGCGGTAACCGGAATCGAGGTAGGTGCCCGCGCACAGCAGCCGGGTGGCCTCGCTGGCGTGCGGTGGAGTGGGTGGTGCCGGCGGGACCGCCGTGGGCGTCGTCGGCTGTGGTTGCTGCGGCACGTACGCGGTGCTCACGCTGCTCCCCCGATGCGTGGAGTGACCGTTGTCAGACGTTCAGTTGACAAACCATCAGCATAGAGGGGCCGTTGGGGCGACGAAACCGGAATGCCGAGGGATGGACGCGCCGGAGTTCTTTGACTAAGGTCAAAGGTTATGGAGCCAGGACGTACGGAGCCGGTGCCGTCGGAGCAGGTCGCCGCTCTGCGCCGGTTCAACCGGTACTTCACCCGCCGGATCGGCGCGCTGGACGACCACTACCTCGGCCAGGACCGCCCGCTCGGCGAGGCCCGGCTGCTGTTCGAGATCGCCGGGACACCGGGCGGAGTGTCCCTGCGCGAGCTCAGGAGCCGGCTCGGTCTGGACGCGGGGTACCTGAGCCGGATGACCAAGGCGCTCCAGGCCGAGGGCATGGTCCGGATCAGCGTGGACCCGCGGGACAACCGGCTGCGCACGATCGAGCCGACGGACGCGGGGCGGCTGGAGGTCAAGGAGCAGAACCGCCGGGCCAACGCCCTCGCGGCCGGCCTGCTGGACCGTCTCACCCCCGCCCAGCGCGACCGGCTGGTCGACGCCATGACCACCGCGCAGCGCCTGCTGCGGCTGGCCGCGATCACCGTCGAACTCGTCGACGGCGCCTCCCCGGACGCCCGCGCCTGCCTCGACGCCTACGCGGCCGACATCGACGCGCGCTTCCCGGAGGGCTTCGACAAGTCCGACCTGGTGCGGCCGGAGCAGGTGTCCGGGGCAGCCGGCGCGTTCTTCGTGGCATACGAGGAGGGGCGGGCGGTGGGCTGCGGGGCGCTGCGCACCCTGGAGTCGGGCGTGGGCGAGATCAAGCACGTGTGGGTGCACCCCGATGCCCGGCGCCTCGGCCTCGCCGGCCGGATCCTGGAGGCGCTGGAGGGCGAGGCGGCGGCCCGCGGCCACACCGTCGTACGCCTCGACACGCACGCGAGCCTCACCGAGGCGCAGGCGATGTACCGGGCTGCGGGCTACCGCGAGATCCCGGCGTACCTCGACCACGTCTACGCCAGCCACTGGTTCGAGAAGCGGCTACGGCCCGTCTGACGGGCCCTGCCCCGCCGCCCCATCGGACGACCACCCGACCAGCACCTCCCGCAGTGTCCGCCGCAGCCACGCGTGCGCGGGGTCGGCGTCGTGCCGCGGATGCCAGGCCATGCCCAGGGGCAGCGGCGGCAGCGGGAGCGGCACCTCGAAGGTCACCAGATCGAGCGCCGCCGCAAGCGGGAACCCCCACCCGCTGATCAGCCCGACCAGATCGGTGTCGCGCAGCACGAAGAGCGAGGCGGGAAACGTCCCCACGGCGCCCACCACCCGCCGTCGCAGGCCGAGTTCGGCGAGCGCGGTGTCGACGGGCCCGTGCAGCCTGCCGCGCCGCGAGACGATGAGGTGATCAGCCTCGGTCGCGAACCGCTCGGCCGTCAACTCCCCTTCCAGCAGCGGGTGTCCGGCCCGCACGACGCCCGCCATCCGGTCCTCGTGGAGCATCTCCACGTGCACCTCGGGCGCGGTCGTGTCCAGCACCCCGACCTCCAGGTCGGCCGTGCCCTCACGCAGGAACGGCATGTCCACATGGCTCTCGGCCAGGAAGCGGACGCGGACTCCGGGCGCTTCCCTCGCGGCGCGTTCGAAGAGGGCCGGACCGCAGGCCGCGGCGATGAAGTCGTGGCCGATGATCGTCAGGGTCCGGCGCACGGTCCGCAGGTCCGCGTCCCGGTCCGGGGCGAACAGCGCCCTCGCCCGCTCCACCACCGCGCTCACCTCGGCCCTTACGGCCAGCGCGCGCGGCGTCGGCACCATCTGGCGCCCGGCCCGCACCAGCACGGGATCGCCGAGCGCCTTGCGGATCCGGCCCAGGGTGCGGCTCATCGCCGGTTCCGAGAGATGCAGCCGCCGGGCGGCACCGCCGACGCTCTGCTCCTCCAGCAGAACCTCCAGGGCGACCAGCAGATTCAGATCCAGACCACTTGATTGCGTCACACGCATCGATCCCTTGCAAAGCTTGCACTGGAGTGCAGGACGGGTCCGAGCCTACGGTGACAGGGCATCCCACACCACCACCGAGCTCCCGGGGAGGAGCCATGCCTCCGCACGCCCTGAAACGGTCCACCCTGCTCGCCCTGTGCGCCTGCGTCCTGGTCGCCCAGAGCATGGTCGCCGCCATCAACCTACTGATCCCGCAGCTGAGTTCGTCATCGCTGCACCCCTCGCACACCGAGATCCTGTGGACGGTCGACGCCTATGTGATCGTCTTCGCCTCGCTCCTGGTCCCGGCCGGCGCCCTCGGTGACCGCTGGGGCCGCAAGGGCGCGCTCCTGACCGGCCTCGCCCTGTTCGCCGCGGGCGCCGCCACCAGCGCGCTCGCCGCGTCCCCGGCCGTGCTCGTCACCGGCCGGGGCGTCTCCGGCGCGGGCGCCGCCCTGATCACCCCGGCCACGATGTCGATCCTGATGCGCCTCGCCGGCCCCGAGCGCCAGGCGCAGGCCATGGCGTCCTGGACGCTCGCGCTCGGCCTGGGCGGCATGCTCGGCAACCTCGGCGGCGGCCTGGTCGGGCAGTTCCTGACCTGGCGGGCCCTGTTCGGGGCGATGGTGCCGCTGGCCGCGCTGCTCGCCCTCGCCGTCGCGCTCACCACGCCGCGCACCGACCGCGCCCCGGACAACCACCCGGACCCGGTCGGCACCATCCTGCTCACCGCGGCCCTGGTCGCCGTGCTGTTCGGGATCATCGAGGGGCCGGCCTACGGCTGGACGTCGGCGCGCATCCTCGGCGTCTTCGCCGCGGGCGCCCTGCTCGTGGCCGCCTTCGCCCGCCACGCCCTGCGCTCCCGCACGCCCCTGTTCGACCCGCGCGTCTTCGCCTCCGCCCGACTGCGCGCGACGACCCTGGGCATGGCGACCGGTTTCTTCGGCCTGTTCGCCCTCTTCTTCGTCAACTCCCAGTACCTGCAAGGCGTGAAGGGTTACGGCCCCGCCCGTACCGGCGTGGCGATCCTGCCGCTGATCGTCGGCATGGCGCTCGTCCCGAAGCTGGCGGCCCGCTGGGCCTCGCGCCCACGCCCGGTCGTCGGCGCCGGTCTCGCCCTGATCGGCCTCGGCCTGCTCGGCGCGTCCACCGTCGACGCGGGCACGCCCTACCCGCTGTACGCCTGCTGGCTGCTGGTCATCTCGGCGGGCACCGGCCTGTCCATGCCTGCGCTCACCCTCGGCGTCGTCACCGCGCTGCCCGCGGACCGGGCGGGCCTCGGCTCGGGCCTCGGCACCTCGGCCCGCGAGGTCGGCGCGGCCCTGGGGGTCGCCGTCACCGGCACCGTCCTGGCCTCCCACCCCGGCTTCGCCGAGGGCATGGGCCCGGCGCTGCGCACGGTCGCCCTCCTGGTCCTCGCGGCGACGGCGGCGGTCCTCGCCGGCTACCGCAAGGACAAGGGCCCGGCCCGCACGGCCGCCTCCCCGGCACCCACCAAGGAGCGCGTGGGCTGACCTAGGTGCACTCGGTGCCCGTCGGGCAGAAGTAGCGCACCGCCATCCTCAGGGGTTCCCGCACCCGCTCGGGGTCCAGGCTTGCGGGGCCGCTGGCGCGGATCGCGTACAGGGTGCCGTCGTGGGCCTCGAAGCGGTGGTCGATGACCTGGCGGGCGCCCTTGTCCGCGTCGGTGTAGCGGTACGACAGCTCGGCCCAGGTGTCGCCGTGGTCGCGCTCGACGACCCGGTAGCCGGGCTGCGCGGCGAAGCCGTAGCCGGGGTCGGACTCGGCGAGGGTGAGGGACTCGTACGGCGTGGACTCGGTGACCTCGAAGATCTGCAGCTGGCGGCCATCGCCGGGGGCGTCGTAGTAGACGATCGGCGAGAGCTTGCCCTGCTTCTCGCGGCGGGCCCAGCCCTGGGGGACGTCGATCGAGTAGCCGACCGGGTCCTCGGCGCGGCGGTAGCCGGCGGAGGGCGAGTCCAGCGGCGAGGCCGACGCGGCCGGTGTCTGCGGCGGGGTGCTCGGCGGGGGCGAGCCGGAAGGCGTCGGGGCGGAGGAGGTGGCGGCGGCGGAGCCGACGCTCGCGGGGCGCGCTCCGGTGTCCGTGCGGTGCTCGCGCACGAGGTACCAGGTCCCGGCACCGGTCCCCGCGCCGACCGCGACGATCAGGGCGATGACCCCGACGATCCGGCCGACCCGGTACCGGGGGGCCGGGGGCGGGGCGGGGGGCAGCGTGTACGGCGGAGTGGGGTGACCGCCGTACGGCGGTGCGGGGGGCGCGGGGTACACCGGGTCCGGCGGAGGCGGCGCCCAGGGCGGCGGGAGCGTCCCGCCCGTCTGGGTCTGGGCCGAGGCCCACGGGGGCGCCTGTCCCGTCCCGCCGTCGGACCAGGCCGCCCGGCCTCTCTCCTCGCTCGGCTCGTGCTCCGCCCCGGAACCGGAGCTGTGTCCGTCCCATCCGTTCATGCCGACGCCCCCCGAATCACCCCATTGAGCAACGCTTTAGACGGTAGCGGCGAAAACGGCCACGGGCCCCGTTCCGGAAGGAACCGGAACGGGGCCCGCGCAGGGTCGTGACGAAACCGTGAAGCCGGGCGGGCCCGGCGTCCTCGGCGGTCTCAGATGAGGCCGAGGCCGCGGACCGCCTCGCGCTCCTCCTCGAGCTCCTTGACGGAGGCGTCGATGCGGGCGCGGGAGAACTCGTTGATGTCCAGGCCCTGGACGATCTCGTACTTGCCGTCCTTGGTGGTGACCGGGAAGGAGGAGATCAGGCCCTCCGGGACGCCGTAGGAGCCGTCCGAGGGGATGCCCATGGAGGCCCAGTCACCCTCGGCGGTGCCGTTGACCCACGTGTACACGTGGTCGATGGCGGCGTTGGCGGCGGACGCGGCGGAGGAGGCGCCACGGGCCTCGATGATCGCGGCGCCGCGCTTGGCGACGGTCGGGATGAACTCCTCGGCCAGCCACTTCTCGTCGTTCACGGTCTCGGCGGCGTTCTTGCCGGCGACCGTGGCGTGGAAGATGTCCGGGTACTGGGTGGCGGAGTGGTTGCCCCAGATCGTCAGGCGCTTGATGTCCGCGACCGTGGAGCCCGTCTTCTTCGCGAGCTGGGTCAGCGCGCGGTTGTGGTCCAGGCGGGTCATCGCGGTGAAACGCTCGGCCGGTACGTCCGGCGCGGCGGCCTGCGCGATGAGCGCGTTGGTGTTGGCCGGGTTGCCGACGACGAGGACCTTGATGTCGTCCGCGGCGTGGTCGTTGATGGCCTTGCCCTGCGGCTTGAAGATGCCGCCGTTGGCCTCCAGCAGGTCGCCGCGCTCCATGCCCTTGGTGCGCGGGCGGGCGCCGACGAGGAGGGCGACGTTGGTGCCGTCGAAGGCGACGTTCGGGTCGTCGGTGATCTCGATGCCCTGGAGCAGCGGGAAGGCGCAGTCGTCCAGCTCCATGGCCGTGCCCTCGGCGGCCTTCAGCGCGGGCGTGATCTCGAGGAGGCGGAGCTTGACCGGCACGTCCGCGCCGAGCAGCTGGCCGGAGGCGATGCGGAAGAGGAGGGCGTAACCGATCTGGCCGGCCGCGCCGGTGACGGTGACGTTCACGGGAGTGCGGGTCATGGCGTTCTCCGTAGGACAGCTGGCGGTGGTGTCGTCCGGGTGGGACGTACAGATGATCGATCTCTTGGTATCAAGAGAGATCCACCGGTCAGGCTATCGCGCATCCGGGATCCCGGACGGCCGGGTCCGTGTGGCCCAGCCCACAGAGTGAACCGGGGGAAAGAAATGCGGGACGGCATGCATAGCCGTCCCCATCTCGGGCACGCGAACCGTACCCCCACGGGAGTCCGGCACTGTCGGTACCCCCCAACGGCGGCCGCCTTCGTCTCACCTCTCCCGGACGGGCGGCCGCCCCCTTTGTGCGTCGGCGCCCCTAGGGCGTGCACCCCTTGAGGCCGGACGCCAGCGTCGCGCAGGCCTTCGCCTCACCCGCGTCCTTCACGGCGACCATCGGCGTGTACGCGATGGTGTCCCCCGCCTGTGTGATGGTGTCGCTCTCCTTGGCCTTGCCCGCGGTCACCTGGACGGCGTCCCCCGGCGCGGCGGCGGTGACACGGCCCCACGCGGCGGCGCAGGTCTTGCTGTAGCGCACCTCGACGGTGGTCGTGCCGACCGTGACGGTCTTGGCGGTGGTCACCGCGGCGGCGTCCTTGGTGCAGCCCATGGCCTCCGCGTCCTTGCCGGTGCAGGAGGCGCCGGCGCACTTCACGCCGGCCGGGAGGTCGACGGAGCTGGCCGAGGGCGACGGCGAGGCGTGCCCGCCCTCGTTCTTCTTGCCGCCGCCGTCGGTCAGGTAGAACACGGCCGCCATCACGACCAGGACGCCCACGACGCCCGCGAGGAACATCGTCAGCCGCCGCCTGGCGGCACCCCCGGAGGAGGTGTCCGGGCCCCCCGGCGGCGGACCCTGCGGGGCGTCGCCGAAGACACCCGGCGGCTGCGGCGTGGCGGCGGAGGTGCCGGGCGCGGCCGCGTCGGGCGCGGTGGCCGGTGCGGGCGAGGCCGCCTGCTGCGGGCGTCCGCCCGCCGGCGACGGCCCCTGGTATCCGGCCAGCTTCCAGGAGTTGGCGCCGGACGATCCGCCCGGGGCGCCTTCCGGCTCCCGGGTGTCCGGCGACGTCGTCGGCTGCGGCGGCACCGTCGGCGCCACGCCCGCCGGTCCCGCGATCCCCGGCGTCGCCGTCGCGCTGCCGGACCTGCGGGCCGTCCTGCCGCCCTTGACGTTCGCCGGGGGCGCCCCGAACTCACTGAGCGCGGCACGCGCCTGGGATATGCGAATGGCCTCCATGGTCATGTCGTGGCGCATCTCCGACTTGCTCCAGGCGCGTTCGGCGAGCTCCCACATGGTCGTCAGATGGACCGGGTTGGTGCCCGTGACCTCCGCCAGCGCCACGATCGCGCCCTTGGGCGCGAGCAGCCGGCCGTTCAGGTACCGCTCCCAGGACGTCTTGCTGTAGCCCGTACGGTCGGCCACCGACGCGATGCTCAGGCCACTGCGGTCCACGAGCCGCCGCAGCTGGCTCGCGAACTCCCTGACCTGCGGATCGAGTTCGTCCGGCAAGGCCCTCCAACGAGGCATTGCTTCCCCCCTCTTCCCCCGCTTGGTGCTTTTCTTCCCTGGCTCGCGCGTGCCCGGCGCGGGCCGGGTCCCCGTCCCTGGCTACCCACCGGAGTGCGCCCCATCAGGGTCTCAGTTCCCAGGGCGGGGGCGCACGGGTGCGCCCCCGGTGGGACTCGTCACGCTAGCTCCCCCGTCGAACAACTCTGTGTCAAATCCGCGAACTCGTCGATACATCGACACCGCAGCCACACACGGACAACCCCACCCGTCACGGACGTATCCACCACGTCCCATGGGTGGCTCACCCGAGCGCCACGGCGCCGACGACCGCCGTCAGCAGCGTCAGGAGCAGCAGCACGACGGCGTACAGCAGCAGCCGCCCGCCCGGTCCGCGCCCCCGCTTCCCCTCCTCCGGTGTGTCCCACCAGGGCAGCGTCGGGTCGTCCTGGTAGCCGTCGGTCTCCTCGCTCCCGGCGGGCTTCGCCGGCCGGGGCCAGGCCTGGACGGCGAGTTCCCAGCGCACCCCGAACCGCTCGGCCTCCGTGCCGTCGAGGCCGGCGATCCGGCACAGGGCCGTGACGGCCTGCCGGGGCGGCGGCTGGGTGGCGTTGAGGTAGCGGTGCCAGGAGGACTTGCTGTACGCGGTGCGGGCGCCGAGCGCGACGAGGCTGAGCCCCGTCGCGTCCTTCAGGAGCCGCAACTGCTCCACGAAGTGCCGCACCTCCGGCGGCAGATCGTCCGGCAGCGGCTGCCAGCCGCCCATCGCCCACCTCCACGGCGTCCTCGTCCTGCTCGTCTGAGCAGGTGACGAAGCCGGGCCCGCCGATGGTTCCCGCGTTGCGGAACGGTCACCTCCGTGCCACAGCGCGCGGACAGCCGTTGAACAGCGGCTTCGGCGTGCAGCAGGGTGGTCCCGGCGGCGGCCCGTCCTTTTCCCGGGGGAGGGGACGGGCCGTCGTCGCGCCGCGTTCGGCCGCGGCTAGCCGCTGCTCACCGTGAGGTGCAGCGTGTCCTTCAGGAACGGGATCTGCAGCCAGGGGTGGGGCTGCACCATCATCGCCAGCAGGACGATCGCGAGACCGAGCACGCCGTAGGTGACGATGTCGGTGAAGCGGGAGCGCACGGCGAGCATGCCGACGTCGGGCAGGATCCAGCGCAGCAGGGCGCCGGCCACCAGGGCGACCCCGATCAGCAGGGTGCCGACCCGGAAGACGTCCAGCGCGGTCAGCAGCAGGCCGACGGCGACCAGGCCGAGGACGGCGAGGATCGGCCACTGCCGGGCGGGCGCCGGGGCGTCGCCGGGAGCGGCCCGGCCGCCGCCCTCGGGGCGCGCGGTGTCCCGCGTGAACAGCGGGAAGCGGCGCGTCACCCGGCGCGGCACGCCCTGCGCGTCGGGCGCGCTGATCGCGTCCCGGACGGTCTCCTCGGCCTGCTCCTCGGGGTGCTTGACCTCGTGCTCCGGGCCCGTCGTCGCACGGCCCCGAGGTGCCGGGCGGCGCAGGTCCACCGCCGGGCGCTCGGCGCCCGCCACGCCGGTACCGGTGTCGCCCGCCCCGGTACCCGTGTCGCCCTCGGGGCGCTTCGCCTCAGCCGACACTGCGCTCCGCCGCCTCGACCACGTTGACGAGCAGCTGGGCGCGGGTCATCGGGCCGACGCCGCCGGGGTTCGGCGAGATCCAGCCGGCCACCTCGGCGACCCCGGGGTGGACATCGCCGACGATCTTGCCCTCGGCGCTGCGCGAGACGCCGACGTCGAGGACGGCCGCGCCCGGCTTGACGTCCTCGGGCCGGATCAGGTGGGCGGAACCGGCGGCGGCGATGATGATGTCGGCGTTCTTCAGGTGCGCCGAGAGGTCGCGGGTGCCGGTGTGGCACTGGGTCACGGTCGCGTTCTCGCTGCGCCGGGTCAGCAGCAGCGGCATCGGGCGGCCGATGGTGACACCGCGGCCGACGACCACGACCTCGGCGCCCTTGATCTCCACGCCGTACCGACGGAGGAGGGTCAGGACACCGTTGGGGGTGCAGGGCAGCGGCGCAGGCTCGTTGAGCACCAGCCGGCCGAGGTTCATCGGGTGCAGGCCGTCGGCGTCCTTGTCCGGGTCCATCAGTTCCAGGATGCGGTTCTCGTCGATGCCCTTGGGCAGCGGCAGCTGGACGATGTAACCGGTGCACGCCGGGTCCTCGTTGAGCTCCCGGACGACCGCCTCGATCTCCTCCTGCGTGGCCGTGGCGGGCAGTTCGCGCTGGATGGAGGCGATGCCCACCTCGGCGCAGTCGCGGTGCTTGCCCGCGACGTACTTCTGGGAGCCGGGGTCGTCCCCGACCAGGATCGTGCCGAGGCCGGGCGTGACGCCCCTCTCCCTCAGCGCCGCCACGCGGGCGGTCAGGTCGGACTTGATCGCGGCTGCGGTGGCCTTGCCATCGAGAATCTGGGCGGTCATGGTCCCATCCTCGCGGATGACCGCCCCCCGGTTCCAATCCGGGTGCCGTCTCGGCGAACGGCCATGATCAGCCACATTGCACTTGCACAACACATGCGAAATGCCACTGGACAAGCCAGTCGGGGGTGAAGAACGATGAACGGCGCAGTATCGCGGTTCGTGTTCGGGGGGCAAACCGCTCACATCGTGTTATTCCTCCGCGCAATCCGCATCGTCCCCGCTTGTGCAACGGAGGAAAACCGGCCATGAGTTTCGGCTCGCCCAACAATCCCTACGGTCAGCCGCAGAACCCGCAGAACCCGCAGCAGGGTTACGGCTACCCGCAGCAGCCCCCGGCCGGTCAGCCGGGACAGCCCGGATACGGCTACCCGCAGCAGCCCCCGCCGGGCGTGCCGCCACAGCAGGGGTACGGCTACCCGCAGCAGCCGGGCTACCCCCAGCAGGGCTACGGCTACCCGCAGCAGCCCGGTTACCCCGGCGGCCCCGTGCCGAACCTCGCCTCGATGGGCCGCCGCTTCGGCGCCCGCCTGATCGACGGCATCATCTACACGGTCGTCTACGTCGTCCTGCTGTTCGCCGGTGTCGCGGGCTCCATCAGCTCCGCCCAGAACTGCGACCCGAACTCCACCGACTACGACACCTGCATCAACGACGCCGGCTCGTCGATGGGCGCCAAGGTCTTCGCCGTCATCGGCATCCTCGCCCTCTTCGGCCTGCTCTACGAGTGGCTGATGACCGGCCTGGTCGGCGCGACCCTGGGCAAGATGGCCGTCGGCATCCGCGTGGTGAAGGCCGACACCGGCCAGAAGCCCGGCCTGGGCTCGGCGTTCATCCGCTGGATCATCCCGCTCGTCGGCGGTTTCCTGTGCGGTATCGGCCAGTTGCTGGTCTACCTGTCCCCGTTCTGGGACAAGTCGGGCCGCCAGCAGGGCTGGCACGACAAGGCCGCGAGCACGATGGTCATCCAGAACTGAGACGACCGCCCGCGAAACGGACGCGGCCTCCGGCCTCCTCGGGGAGGGCCGGAGGCCGCGTTCGCGTTTCCGGGTCAGTGGAAGAAGTGCCGCGTCCCGGTGAAGTACATCGTCACGCCCGCCTTCTTCGCGGCCTCCACGACCAGTTCGTCGCGGACCGAACCGCCCGGCTGGACGACGGCCTTGACGCCGGCGGCGGTGAGGATCTCCAGGCCGTCGGGGAAGGGGAAGAACGCGTCCGAGGCGGCGTAGGAGCCGCGGGCGCGCTCCTCGCCGGCCCGCTCGACGGCCAGCTTCGCGGAGTCGACGCGGTTGACCTGGCCCATGCCGACGCCGACCGAGGCGCCGTCCTTGGCGAGCAGGATCGCGTTGGACTTGACGGCGCGGCAGGCCTTCCAGGCGAAGGCGAGCTCGGAGAGCTCGTCCGCGGACAGCGCCTCGCCCGTCGCCAGCGTCCAGTTGGCCGGGTCGTCGCCGTCGGCCTGGAGGCGGTCGGTGACCTGCAGGAGGGCGCCGCCGTCGATCGGCTTGACCTCGACGGGGTACTCGGGACGGCCCGGGGCCTTCAGGACGCGGATGTTCTTCTTCTTGGCGAGGGCCTCCAGCGCGCCGTCCTCGTAGTCGGGCGCGACGATGACCTCGGTGAAGATCTCGGCGACCTGCTCGGCCATCTCCCGGCTCACCGGCCGGTTGACGGCGATCACGCCGCCGAACGCGGACAGCGGGTCGCAGGCGTGCGCCTTGCGGTGCGCCTCGGCGACGTCCGAACCGATCGCGATGCCACAGGGGTTGGCGTGCTTGATGATCGCGACGCACGGCTCGTCGTGGTCGTACGCGGCACGGCGGGCGGCGTCCGTGTCCGTGTAGTTGTTGTACGACATCTCCTTGCCGTGCAGCTGCTCGGCCTCGGCCAGACCGCCGGTGCCGGAGGTGTAGAGCGCCGCCGGCTGGTGCGGGTTCTCGCCGTAGCGCAGGGTGTGGGCACGCTCAAGGCTGCTGGCGATGAACTCGGGGAACTGCGAGCCGTCCTCGGCGGGCGCGTAGGCGGACGCGAACCAGGAGGAGACGGCGATGTCGTACTCGGCCGTGTGCCGGAAGGCCTCCGCCGCCAGGCGCTTGCGGGTCGCGAGGTCGAAGCCGCCGTCGGCGACGGCCCCCAGGACGTCGGCGTACCGGTCGGGGCTGGTGACGACCGCGACGGACGGGTGGTTCTTGGCGGCGGCGCGGACCATCGAGGGGCCGCCGATGTCGATCTGCTCGACGCACTCGTCCGGGGTGGCGCCGGAGGCGACGGTCTCACGGAAGGGGTAGAGGTTGACGACGACCAGGTCGAACGGCTCCACGCCCAGCTCGGCGAGCTGCTCGCGGTGGCTCTCCAGGCGCAGGTCAGCGAGGATGCCGGCGTGCACCCTGGGGTGCAGCGTCTTGACCCGGCCGTCCAGGCACTCGGGGAAGCCGGTCAGCTCCTCGACCTTGGTGACGGGGACACCGGCGGCGGCGATACGGCCGGCCGTGGACCCGGTGGAGACGAGTTCGACGCCCGCCTCGTGCAGGCCGCGCGCGAGGTCTTCGAGGCCCGTCTTGTCGTAGACGCTGACGAGCGCCCGGCGGATCGGCCGCTTACTGGTCCCGGCGGTGGCGGTCACTGGATAACTACCTTTCGTCCCTCAATGCGGTGGCCGTTGCGGGCGAGCCGCCCCACGACCTCGACGAGCAGCCTTCGCTCGACTTCCTTGATGCGCTCGTGCAGAGCGCTCTCGTCGTCCTCGTCCCGGACCTCCACCACGCCCTGGGCGATGATCGGTCCGGTGTCGACGCCGTCGTCGACGAAGTGGACGGTGCAGCCGGTGACCTTGGCGCCGTACGCGAGCGCGTCCCGCACACCGTGGGCTCCGGGAAAACTGGGCAGCAGGGCGGGGTGCGTGTTCACGAACCGGCCGCCGAAACGGGCCAGGAACTCCTTGCCCACGATCTTCATGAACCCGGCGGAGACGACGAGGTCCGGCTCGTGCGCGGACACGGCCTCGGCGAGGGCGGCGTCCCACTCGTCCCGCGTCTCGTAGTCCTTGACCCTGCACACGAAGGTGGGCAGCCCGGCCCGCTCGGCGCGGGCGAGCCCCTCGATGCCGTCGCGGTCCGCGCCGACGGCCACGACCGCCGCCCCGTAGGCCTCGGTGCCGGTGGCCGCGATCTCGTCGAGGAGTGCCTGCAGGTTGGTGCCGGATCCGGAGACCAGCACGACGAGGCGCTTGACCACGGGCTTGGCGGCCACGGTGGGGCCCTTTCTCGGGGGAGCGTTCTTCGGTGGCCGGACCGCCGTACGCGGTGACATGGCGCTTTGTACATTCGTACGAATGCTTCGCGCCCCGGGATACGGGGAAGTCTACGAAGCGGCCGACCGTCAGCAACGATACCGGCACACGGGGCGGCCCCCACGGGACGGGGGCGTGGCCGGAAGGTAGCGTCTGGGAGGAGCCGGTTCGGGAACGCGCCTGTCGTGCGGTGCGTTGACCGTGTGAAGGCTCCCGCAGGACCAGCCGTACCCAGCAAGTTCGCCAGGTTCACGAACACGTTCACCAAGGGGAAGACGCTCTCTTGATGTCGGACCGCAGTCTGCGACTCCTCACGCTCCCCCCGCTCCCGGCCCAGGGAGGGGAGCGCGGCGCCGCGTTGCTGCGTGAGCGCCCGGCCTCACCGCCCGACGCGGCCTCGGACCGCAAGGACGACGAGTCGGGCGGCACCCAGGACGACAACCCCTTCGCCCCTCCGCCGGAGGGCACGCCCGACCGGCCGTGGCAGCCGCGCCGCCCGGCGGGCGGCGAGGACGGCGAGGGCTCCGGGGACCACTCCTCCTGGGGCAGCCAGTGGAGCGACCGCCAGCCGGGCCGCTCCTCCGGCGGTTTCGGCGAGCGCCCCGGCGGCCCGGCCTCCGGCCCCGAGGGTCCCGGTGGAGGTCCCGCGCCCGGCGGCGCGGGCATGCGCTGGGACCCGACCGACCCGGTGCAGCGCCGTGCCCGCTACTCCCTCCTGTGCGGCATGTGGGCCTTCTTCTTCGCCCTCTTCAGCTGGCCGTACGTGTCCCTGCTGCTCGGCGCGCTCGCCCTGTACTGGGGTGGCAGCGCCCTGCGCGCCAAGACCCGTCCCGGCGACAACAACAACGCCCCGACCGCCGACGCCGGCTACCGTCCGCAGACGACGGCGGCGGTGAGCGGCCTGGTCACGGCCTCGCTGGCGCTCGCCCTGGTGGCCGCGACGTTCACGGCCCAGCTGGTCTACCGCGACTATTACACCTGCACGAACGACGCCCTCACCAACGAGGCCAAGCAGTCCTGCAGCCACCTTCTGCCGACGGAGCTGCGGGGGCTGCTGGGGACGAACGGCTGAACCGGCCGGGTTCAGGGCCCCGGGGGATCCTCCCCGTCGGCGTCGTCGGGCCACCACGGTGAGTGCGGCGGCCGCGACGGCGGCTGCTGCGGTCGTGGCGGTTCGGCGGGCAGCGGGTCGTACGGCTCGAAGGGCGTGTCGCGCTGCGCGAGCAGCGGGCGGTAGACGTCGTCGTCCTGGTCGTAGGCCCCGCCGTACGGCATGAGCGGGGTGCCGGTGGCCGTCCCGGTCCCGCCTCCCCCGGCTTCGCCCACCTTCTGGAAACCGAGCCACGCCCCCACGGCGCACCAGGGACTGGAGAACCGGCGCCCGCCTTCCGCCGCCCGCGTCGCCGGTTCCACGGCCCGCTCGCTCCGCGCTCTCCTCTCCCGGCGCCCCCAGGCCCGCAGTACCAGCGCCGTCGGCACCGACAGCCCCGCGATCCACAGCAGCGCCGCACCGGCCACCTGCCACCACACCGGGCCGAACCGGGCGAGCGTCGCGACCCCGAGCCGGCCTCCGGCGAGGGCGCTGAGCACGGCGACCCCGGCCGCGCAGAACACGGACGCCAGCCCGGCGACACCGGCGGTCCTGCCCCGCGACCACCCTTGCGTCCCCGCCGGCTCCGCCCGTCCCACCAGCCACCCGACCGTCACCCCGGCCGCCACCGGCACCGCCCCAGCGGCCCAGTTCGCCCATCCCCCGGCGCCCGCCTCCGGCACGGCCGCCAGGAGCGGGAACGGCGGCAGGATCGACGCCGGTGCCGAGGACACGGGGTTCACCATGTGACCGGCGCCGAGCGCGAATCCGGGGCCCAGCGCGTACGACGCCCCCCACACCGCCGCGTTCGGTACCAGCGTCGCGCACAGCAGCAGCACCGCGAACCGCCCCGACCACCCCTCCGTGAGGTGCAGCAACGACGCCCGCATCGCTCCGCCGTGCCACACCAGCGACACCCCCACCAGTAGCGCACCGCCGCCGGCCAGCACCGTCGCCCCGGCCCCCGCGGCCCGCGCGGCGACGACCAGCCGGGCACGTCCCCCGCCCCCCAGGAGCAGTCGCCGCGGCCCCGCGGGCAGCAGCACCAGCGCCCCGTCCAGGGCCTCGCGCGGACGCCCGTACGCCGTCCACACCCCCAGTCCCGCCGCCCCCATGACGAGCAGCGGCGGACACACCGCCGTCCACACCCAGTCGGGCCGGAGCTCGCCCCCGGACGCGTACAACGCGACGGCCGCGCCGACGCCGAGATAGCCGAGTACGACGCCCGCCCACGCCGTCCCGCCCGACACCTCCGGCACCTCCTCCTCACCGCCCTCCACCGCGTCCCGCGCCGCCCGGTGCACCAGCCACACGGGCACGACGAGCAGTAGCAGCGGCGTCACGCCCACGGGCGCGGGGGCCCCGGAGAGCGTGTCGGCGCGCACCAGCTCGGCGCCGTGCGCCAGCAGCCACAGCGCCGACGCGACATGCAGCGCGCCACCCGGTCCGCTGTCGGGATAGGGCGAGCTGATCCACAGCAGGGTCACGAGCATGGCGAGCGATCCGAGCCCCAGCCCGGCGGCCACGGCGCCACCCAGCAGGCCGGCGGCCAGTCCGGGCGAGCGGTCGCGCAGACGGACGAGAAGGGACGACAGGGACGGTCGGCGAGCGGTCATCTGGATCACGACCGTCATGCTCCCAATGACACGCACTTTCCCGTTGTAACAGGCGAACCACCGAAGTGTCGCTCAATATATGTTTATGTACTTTTCCGTGCGAAAGGGCCCTCCGTGACGCCGCCTCAGGAACCGGAACCGTCCGCGCCGCTGACGCCCGCTCAGGCCTTCGACGCGCTGTACGCGTTCTGCGCCCCCGCCCTCGTACGGCAGACCTATCTGCTCACCGGCCGCCGCGAGCTCGCCCGCGAGTCGGTCGAGCGGGCCTTCCAACTCGCCTGGCAGCGCTGGCCCGAGGTGGCCCGGGACCGGGATCCGGGCGGGTGGGTGCGAGCGGCTGCGTACGACTGCGCCCTCTCCCCCTGGCACCGTTTCCACCCCCGCTACCGCCACCCGGAGGCGCCACCGGCCGACCCGTCCGACCGCACCCTGCTCGCCGCGCTCCTCGAACTCCCGCCGCCCTACCGCCGCACGCTCCTGCTGTACGACGGTGTGGGCCTGGACCTGCCGGAGACGGCGGCGGAGACGGAGGCCAGCACCCCGGCCGCGGCGGGCCGCCTGCTGCACGCCCGCGAGGTCGTCGCCGCGCGCCTTCCGGACCTGGCCGACCCGCCGGAGCTGCGGCGCCGCCTCGCCGCGCTGGCCGCCACGGAGCGGCTGCGCGCGGCGAAGCCGCCGCAGGTGCGGACGGGCAGCGAACGGCGGACCCGGTTCTGGACGCATGCCGCCATCGCCTGCACCGTCACCCTGATCGGGACGACCTCGTTCGTGCTGAGCACGGCTCCCACGCACTACGAGCCGCCGGTGGCCGTGGGGCGGGCGATCGAGGGGCTGCCGCCGCGGGTGTCGCAGGGCGCGCTGTCCCACAAGGAGGCGGAACTCCGGGCCTGGCTGCGCAGTCGGACGGCACACGGCCCGGAGAGGCTGGTGCCGCTCGGACGCTGACCCCGCCCGCGCCCCCATGACCCCCGTACACGCCCGTGGGCCCGCCCCCCCGACCAGGGGAGCGGGCCCACGGGCGTGCGGTCGGGTGCCTCAGCCGGCGAGGATCTCGCGCGCCAGCTTGGCGGTCTCGGTCGGGGTCTTGCCGACCTTGACACCGGCGGCCTCGAGGGCCTCCTTCTTCGCGGCGGCCGTGCCGGAGGAGCCGGAGACGATGGCGCCCGCGTGGCCCATGGTCTTGCCCTCGGGCGCGGTGAAGCCCGCGACGTAGCCGACGACCGGCTTGGTCACGTTCTCCTTGATGAAGGCCGCGGCCCGCTCCTCGGCGTCGCCGCCGATCTCACCGATCATCACGATCAGGTCGGTGTCGGGGTCGGCCTCGAACGCGGCGAGCGCGTCGATGTGCGTGGTGCCGATGACCGGGTCGCCACCGATGCCGACGGCGGAGGAGAAGCCGATGTCACGCAGCTCGTACATCATCTGGTACGTCAGCGTGCCGGACTTCGAGACCAGGCCGATGCGGCCCGGCTTGGTGATGTCGCCCGGGATGATGCCGGCGTTCGACTGACCGGGGGTGATCAGACCCGGGCAGTTGGGGCCGATGATCCGGGTCTTGTTGCCCTTGGACCCGGCGTACGCGTAGAACGCGGCCGAGTCGTGCACGGCGATGCCCTCGGTGATGACGACCGCGAGCGGGATCTCGGCGTCGATCGCCTCGACGACGGCGGCCTTGGCGAAGGCCGGCGGCACGAAGAGGACGGACACGTTCGCGCCCGTCTTCTCCATCGCCTCGGCGACCGTGCCGAAGACCGGGATCTCGGTGCCGTCGAAGTCGACGGACGTGCCGGCCTTGCGCGGGTTCACGCCACCGACGATGTTCGTGCCGTCGGCCAGCATGAGCTTGGTGTGCTTCATGCCCGTGGCACCGGTCATGCCCTGGACGATGACCTTGGAGTCCTTGTTGAGGAAGATAGCCATGGCTGTGTTCCCTCGTCCTTACTTCGCAGCCGCGAGCTCGGCGGCCTTGTCGGCCGCGCCGTCCATGGTGTCGACGCGCTGCACCAGGGGGTGGTTGGCGTCGGTGAGGATCCTGCGACCCAGCTCGGCGTTGTTGCCGTCGAGACGGACGACGAGCGGCTTGGTGACGTCCTCGCCGCGGTCCTCCAGAAGCTTCAGGGCCTGCACGATGCCGTTGGCGACCTCGTCACAGGCGGTGATGCCGCCGAAGACGTTGACGAAGACGGACTTGACGTCCGGGTCACCGAGGATGATCTCGAGGCCGTTGGCCATGACCTGCGCGGAGGCGCCGCCGCCGATGTCAAGGAAGTTGGCGGGCTTGACGCCACCGTGCGCCTCACCGGCGTACGCGACGACGTCCAGGGTGCTCATGACGAGACCCGCGCCGTTGCCGATGATGCCGACCTCACCGTCGAGCTTGACGTAGTTGAGGTTCTTCTCCTTGGCGGCGGCCTCCAGCGGGTTGGCCGCGGCCTTGTCGTGGAACTCCTCGAAGTCCGGGTGACGGAACTCCGCGTTGTCGTCCAGCGACACCTTGCCGTCGAGGGCGATGACCTCGCCGGAGGCGACCTTCGCGAGCGGGTTGACCTCGACCAGGAGGGCGTCCTCCTTGATGAAGGTGTCCCACAGCTTGACGAGGACGTTGACGACCTTGTCGGCCACCTCGGCCGGGAACTTGGCGGCCGCGACGATCTCGCGGGCCTTCTCCTCGGTCACACCCTCGTTGGCGTCGATCGGGGTCTTGGCGACGGCCTCCGGACGGGTGGCGGCCACCTCCTCGATCTCCATGCCGCCCTCGACGGAGGCGATCGAGAGGAACGTGCGGTTGGCACGGTCGAGGAGGAAGGAGACGTAGTACTCCTCGACGATCTCCGGAGCGGTCTCGGCGATCATCACCTTGTGGACCGTGTGGCCCTTGATGTCCATGCCGAGGATGTCCGTCGCACGGGCGACGGCCTCGTCCGGAGTGGCGGCCAGCTTGACGCCACCGGCCTTGCCGCGACCACCGACCTTCACCTGCGCCTTGACGACGGACTTGCCGCCCAGACGCTCGGTGATCTCGCGCGCCGCCTCAGGCGTGTCGATGACTTCACCGGCCAGCACCGGTACATCGTGCTTGGCGAAGAGGTCCCTCGCCTGGTACTCGAACAGGTCCACGCGCTTCCGTCCCTATCAGTGATCTCGCGGTTCGTTGGATGCGTGGGCGTGCCGCGAAGGGCAACGTGACGTCCGCTTGGGTCACAGGGGAAGCGCACACGGTGTCCGAGCGCGCGGCATGTCCGTCTCGCAGGTTATCGCTGCTTGCAGGAGGCCCCTAAATCGAGGGTCACACCTGAGCGGTGATACCTGTCACATGATGCCGCGCTCACTGGCACGGCGTGCCGCGTGTGAGGCGGCGGCGTGTTCCGGGTGCGGGGGCGACGTGCCGGATGTGAGGGGCGGCAGGCGGGCGGGGAGAGGCCGGGGAGGAGCCGGGGAGCAACCGGGGAGAGATCGGGGAAAGGGCTGTGAGCAGCCGGAAATCGGCCAAAGTGGGGGCCGAGGACGAGGCGGGGCCCCACCGGGCTGGGGTTGGCCCGGTGAGGCCCCTGGTACGGCCCCGAGGTCGCTCGAAAGCGCCGTGTCACGGGGCCCGGCCGGGCGGTCCCCACCCCAATGGGGACCGCCCGGCCCGTTCCGCGCGGCGTCGGGCGGACCGGCCGACGGATTTCGGCCGTCCGGGTCCCTCGTCCTCACGGAACAGGTCGCTCGCCGCGTGATCGCGGCGCTCGGGCAGTCGTCCTACGACGCCGCCCGCGAAGGGGTCAGATGCTGTACGGGGCGCCGCGGTGAACGTCCGCCGCGTCCTGGAGGTGGCCCGGAGCGACCGACTCGGCGACGCCCCGGACGCCGGTCACCGCGTGCCCGGCGAGCGGGCCGCCGGTGGCCTCGACCGTGCCGGTGAGGTCCTGGGCGAACGGCGCGGCCCGGCCCGTGACACCGTCGGCGAAGGAACCGGCCTCGCCGGCGACACCGCCCGCGAAGGGCGTGACGTCACCCGCGACGCCGAACGCCAGCCCGGTCACACTGCCTGTGACGGGCCGGACGACGCCGACGACGGGCTGGGCCGCCCGGGTGACGTCCTGCGCGAACGGATCGACCTGGCCGCCGACGCCGTACGCCAGACCGCTCGTCCCGTCGGCGACCCCCTGCGCGAGCGGCGGCACGTCCGCGACGACACCGCCGGCGAAGCCGCGGACGTCCCCGGTCACGCCGTACGCCAGGCCCCCGGCGTCCCCGACGGCCTGCCCGGCGACGGGCAGCACCCCGCGCACCGCGGTGCCCGCCACGGGCGGCAGCACGGAGCCGGTGACATCGTGAGCGGCGTCTTCGACGAGCCCGGCGGCGTAGGGCGGCACGTCCGCGACGAGCCCTCCGGCATAGGGCGACACGTCCGCGACGACACCACCCACCACGGGCGCCAGCCCGCCGACGGCCTGTGCGGCGACCGGTGCGGCTCCCGTCACCGCGTGATCGGCGAGCGGCGGGACGACGGACGCGGCCGTCTCGTCGGCGACCGGCACGAGTGTGCCGGGCACGCTTCCGACCGTGCCGAGAATCTGCTGCTCGACTGCGCCGACCGTGCCCGTGACGTGGTCCGGGACGGACGAGACGGAGGCCTGGGCCGCGGAGGTGACGGTGCTCGTGGCACGACCCGCGCCCGCGACGGTGTGCTGCGCCTTCGTCCGTACGACGCCGTCCGCCCGGGAACGGGCCGTCGCCTGCGTGCCCCGCAGCTTCGTCTGCGCCGCCGCGAGCGCCTCCTCGACCTCCGGCGCGAAGACGGAGAGCGGTCCGAAGAGGTAGTCGACGCCGTCCTGGGGGGCGTGGACCGGGTCGGACACGGTGGTGCCGGCGGCGGTGGTGGCCTTGTCGGCGGTGGCCCGTGTCTTCGCCTGGACGGCGCGGGCGGCCTTGGCTCCTTGGATGGCCGCGGCGCCCCTGATGCTCGCGGCCCTGGAGGTCACGGCAGCCGGTGCCTTCGACGCGGTGGCCGCGGTGTCGGCGCCCTTGCTGGTCTGGTCGGTGGTGCCGGTCGTGGCCGGGGTGGTGGAGGTGGCCGCCGCGGCGGTCCCGGTCACGCCCGAGACGGTGTCCTGCACGCCGGTGACGACGCCGTCGACGGTGCCGGTGACCGTGTCGGTGACGGTGCCGGTCAACGTGCCGAGGGTGTTCTGGGCGTCGGTGGTGGTGTCGGTGGTCGTGTCCGACGTGGACAGGGACGAGGACGGCAGCTCGTCCGCGCTGGCGACGGCGGAACCGAGCGCCCACGCGCCGGTCACACCGGCGGCTATGACGATCGAGCGACGGATGTTCTTGTTCATGCGTGCGTCAGATCCTTCGGATCCATGGAAGCGCCGAGGCGTTCGCGGAGGCCCGGGCCCTGCCGTGGAGGCGGGCCGCGGAGCTCGGGGAAGCTCGGTCTTCTTCGGAAGGCTTGGGGATGTTTCCGGTGCGTCCGGGTCTCGGAAGGCTGGCCGGACGGCCTGGCAGACCTGTTCCGCCCCGCGCCGCGGAACCGCGGGCAGGGGGTGAGCAGCCGCCCTAGGCGGGGGAAACCGGTATGTCCCGGTGCCTGGCCCGGGTCGCGTCGCCGTTCGCACGGGCGGCGGCGCCGGACGGCAGACGCTGGGGCGCCCGCTGGTTCAGGGCGACGGCGTGCGCGTCACCGTGCCTCGGTGTGCCGCTGTCGACGGCGGACCGGTTGCTCAGTACGCCGGTCGGATCGCCGCCGGGAGCCTGCGGGACGGGGGCGTAGCCGGCACCGGCGGCGGCTCGCCGTCCCTCGCCCCGCGCGGGGGGTTGAGCGGTGCCGCCGACCTCGTCGAGACGCGGCCCGTACGTCGCCGCCCGCGCCCGCTTCCCGGTGGAGCCTTCACCCGTGGCCGCCGAGTGTCCCGGCCCGTCCGGCTGGGTCACCGGCGCAGGCAGGGTCTGTCCCGGCACGGAGGGCAGGCCCGGCAGACCGGGCAGGGACGGCGTGCCCGGCAGCTCCGGCACCGACGGCAGGTTCGGCAACGACGGCAGCCCCGGTATCGGCGCGGTCGCCTCGACCAGTCCGCCCGTCACCGTCACGACCAGGTCGCCGACCGGCCGCAGAACCGCTTCGTCGACGGTCCGCACGACACCGTCGACCACGGAACCGAGCACCGGAACGACCGGGGCGGTGCTGTGGGCGGGGGTGGTGCTGTCGGTAGGGGTGGACCCGGAGCCTGCTGGGGTGCCGGAACCGGCGGGAGTGCCGGAACCGGCAGCGGTGCCGGAACCGGCGGGGTCCGCTTCGGCGGGAGGCGTCTGTGCGGGCGACGTCGGCTTCGGCTTCGAATTCGGGTTCGGGTTCGGGCTCGGGTTCGGGTTCGGCTGAGCGGGGACGGGCGGCTTCGGCCGCGCGGAGTCCCCCGGCCGCCCGTGACCGGCGGGCGCGTGCGGCCGGGGCTTGCCCGGGGCCTCGGGTTCGAGTCGTCCCGGGGAGGCCGTGAGGGCGTCGACCAGCGTGGCCGGAGCGGACATGAGCCGCCCGACCGCGTTCTGCAGCGACGCCTCCACACCGTCCGTGGAAGCCGCCGAGACCATCGGAGCGACCGGCGCCATCCGCCCCGGCGCCGAAGACGACGTCCCCGGCGCCTCGTCCGCCGCGTGCGCCTGCTCCCCGCAGAGGAACCCGAGCGCGAACAGCCCGCCGACCAGCACCACCACCCGCAGCGCACGCCGACCGGCCGCGGTGCGCATCACGCGCAGAGCGGCGGCGGGCAAGGCTGCCGGCCAGGTCAAGAGGGGAGTCCTCTCGTGCGGCGGAACGGTGCGGGCGACTCCGCGTGGTGGGGCCGTGGTGAGCCAGGAGGCGGCACGACGCCGGGCGGACGGGCGGAGCGCATCACCCCGCTGATAAGGCGTCGATACTTGCACGGCCCTCCCGAGGTAGCGCAAGCCCCCTGTTACCGATGGGTAGTCATGTCCGTTTTGCTGGGCCAAGTCGGACGACGACTGGTCGACAAATCGTCATCGAACCGCCTCGGCTGACGGGCCTTCAGGCGGTGTCCGGTATCGGCAGCGGCCGCTTCTCGATCGCCGCCGCCATCACCTCCGGGAAGAGGTCGGGCGTGCAGGCGAACGCCGGCGCCCCCAGCGCGGCGAGCGCGGCCGCGTGCTCCCTGTCGTACGCCGGGGCCCCTTCGTCGGAGAGCGCGAGCAGCGCGACGAACTGCACGCCGGACGCCTTCATCGCGGCGACCCGCTTGAGCATCTCGTCGCGGATGCCGCCCTCGTAGAGGTCACTGATCAGTACGACGACCGTCTCGGCGGGCCGGGTGATCTGCGACTGGCAGTAGGCGAGCGCCCGGTTGATGTCCGTACCGCCGCCCAGCTGGGTGCCGAAGAGGACGTCGACCGGGTCGTCGAGCTGGTCGGTGAGGTCGACGACCGCCGTGTCGAAGACGACGAGTCGCGTGGAGATCGTCCGCATCGAGGCGAGCACCGCCCCGAACACCGAGGCGTACACCACCGACGCCGCCATGGATCCCGATTGATCGATACAGAGCACGACCTCCTTCTTCGTGGACTGGGACGCCCGCCCGTATCCGATGAGCCGCTCGGGCACTACGGTGCGGTACTCGGGCAGGTAGTGCTTGAGGTTGGCCGCGATGGTGCGGTTCCAGTCGATGTCGTGGTGGCGCGGCCGGCTGATCCGGGCGCTGCGGTCCAGGGCGCCGGTGAGCGTGGCCCGGGTGCGGGTGGCGAGCCGCTTCTCCAGGTCCTCGACGACCTTGCGCACAACTGCCCGCGCCGTCTCCTTCGTCGTCTCCGGCATCGCCTTGTTGAGCGAGAGCAGCGTGCCGACGAGGTGCACGTCGGCCTCCACCGCCTCCAGCATCTCCGGCTCCAGCAGCAGCGTGGACAGTCCGAGCCGGTCGATGGCGTCGCGCTGCATGACCTGGACGACGGTGGAGGGGAAGTAGGTCCGGATGTCCCCGAGCCACCGCGCGACGGACGGCGCCGACGCGCCGAGCCCCGCGGAACGGTCCCGTCCCCGCTGTCCCTGCCGGTCCGCCTTCCCGTACAGCGCGGTCAACGCCCCGTCCATCGCGGCGTCCCGGCCGGGGAGCGCGCATCCGGTGCCGTCGGCCGCGTCGCCCCCGAGGACCAGCCGCCAGCGCCGCAGCCGCTCCTGCGCCGGCTCCGTCGCCTCGGCCGTCACCGCCGCACCCCCGTACGGTTCCTGTCCCACAGCGGAACGACAGTGATGGCGCGCGTGGGTCGGTCCTGCGTGCCGCCGCCTTCGCCGTTCACTCCGACGGCCATCCCTCCGACGGCCGTCCTTCCGGCGCCCTCTCGGGTCTTCCTCGGTCGGTCGTTCGTCATCCCGTCACCCCCGCAAGATCGTTCTTGACGTCCTCTTCCACCTGTTCCGGTTCGGCTTTCTCTTCCGCCTGTTCCGGTTCGACGTCCTCTTCCGCCTGTTCCGAACCGTCCGCCCCGCCGAGACCCAACAGAAGCCGCACCACCGGCATTACGGCGTCGGCGCGTTCGCTCTCGAGCTCGGCCGCGAAGCCGTGCAGGCCGGAACCGGCCGTCACGGCGCTCGCCCGCTGTCCCGGCCCCCGCCGCACGAGTTCGCCGAGCGTGCGCCGCACCCCGGGCTCGTACGCCGAGAACGTCCGCCGCAGCAGCGGCAGTACGTCGGTGAACGCCTCCGCCGGAACCCCGGTCAGCCAGGCGTCGACCAGCCCGAGCAGCCGCTCGTCGTGCAGGAGGAGCATCCCACCGCCCGAGCCGCCGCCGACGAAGCCCTCGATCCAGGCCGCGGCATCGCCCGGGGGCGTTCCGGGCGAGAGCACGAGTCCCATGAGCCTGGCCGCCTCGTCCTGGGCCAACTCACCGTCGTCCAGAAGCAGTCGTACGGCCCGGCCGCGGATCACACCGGGCACGGTGTCCCGCACGGACAGCACGTGCAGGACCGTCTGCCAACGGGCGCGCAGGTCACGGTGCGTGCCGGGACCGTCGGCCGCGGACTCCGGCGCGTCGGCGAGGAGGGCCACCGCCCCCTGCACCGCGTCCACATGGCGCCGCATCTCCTCGGCCGCGTCCGCGTCCAGGGCCGCGCAGGCCGGGGGGAGGCCGACGAAGATCCGCTCGGCGAGACCCGCCGCGACCTCGGCCAGCGCCCCGGTGTCCGTGCCGCGTACGTCGCCGTAGCGCAGGGAGCGGACCAGGGCCGGCAGCGCCTGGGCGAGATGGCCGACGTCCGCGTCGAGCGCGGCCCGGTCGGCGAGTACCTGCATGACCACCGGCAGTGCTTCGGGCAGTTCGGCCAGCAGGCAGCGCTCGGCGAGCGCGGTGACCTCGGCGAGCCCCTGGGCGGCGACCGCGTCCGCCTCCGCCCTGGCCGTCGCGGCGGCGAGCACGGTCGTGCCCCACACCCCCGCTTCCGCCACCCGCACCGCCAGCTCCGGCTCCCAGCGCAACCGCCAGGTCTCCCGGAACGTCCCCGTGCTCCCCCGCGATGCCATCGGCTCGCCCCAGGCGACGCCCAGCAACCGCAGCCGGTGCAGCAGCCTGCTGCGCCCGGCGTCGGTCTCCTTGCGCAGGTCCAGCTCCAACTCCCGCTCCAGCGCCTCCGGTTTGAGCCGCAACCGCCGCTGGATCCGGTCCAGGTCCCGCTGCAACGGCACCGCCGGCGCCGACCGCGGCACCTCCCCCAGCACGTCTCCGACGACCAGCCGGTCGTGCACCAGGGCCAGCGGCACGTCCGAGCCCTCGCACATCACCGCGCGCACGGCGTCGGTCGTCTCGCCGAGCCCCGGCAGCGGACGGCCGCGCATCGCGGCGAGCGTCTCGGCCAGCCGCACCGCCTCGATGACGTGCGCGGAGGAGACGATCCGGTCCTCCTCGCGCAGCAGTCCGGCGACCTTGGTCAGCCACCGCTCGACCGGCCGGTCCGGTGCGCCGAACAGATGCCCGTACCAGCCCGGGGAGTCGATTCCCGCGCCGTAGCCGCTGGCCCGGGACAGGCGCCGGTGCGTCCACGGCACCCAGGTCATGTCCGCCTTCACCCTGGGCAGACCCTTCAACAGCGCCCGGTCGACCGTGACGGCGGTCCTCCGTCGCAGCGCGGGCACGTGCCAGGCACCGCACACGACGGCCACCCCGTCCCCGAACTCCCGTTGCGCCGACCGCACCTGGAGCCGCATGTACGCCTCGCGCACGAGGTCCCGGTCGTGCCCTCCGGCGCCGTACGTCTCCCGCAGCGCCCCCATCGCCTCTTCGAGCACCCTGAACGGCGCGAAAGGGTCTCCGTCGCCGCTTCCCCGGTGCTCCACGACGTCCTCCCACCACCGCTCGGGATCGTCGTAACCGGCGGCTTCGGCGAGCACCGCGAGGGGGTCGACACGGACGTCGGCGTCCGACGGGCCGGCGCCGCCTGTGGAACCACCGGCCTCCCCGCCCCCGCTGCCGTCGGTGCCCGTGCCCGCGGAGCCGTCGTCCTCCTCCCCCACGGTTCGGTCGGTCTCGTCCCGCCCCCACGCCAGCGTGTGCGTCGCCGGGAGGTCGATGAAACGGGCCGGCACCTCGTTCTCCAGCGCCCAGCGGATCGCGACCCACTCCGGGGAGAACGCGGCGAGCGGCCAGAAGGCCGAGCGGCCGGGCTCGTCCACCACGTGGGCGAGCAGCGCGACCGGCGGCCGCATGTCCTCCTCGCCGGCCAGCGCGATCAACGCGTCGGCCTCGGGCGGCCCCTCGATCAGCACGGTCCGGGGCCGGGCCGCGTCCAGCGCCGCCCGCACGGCGCGTGCCGAACCGGGCCCGTGATGCCGCACGCCGAGCAGCAGCGGCCCGCCCCCGGCCGTCCGGCCCCCGTCCCTCTCAAGCCCCGTCACACCGTCCCCCTCGCCCTCGCCTCCACTGCCTGCGCGCGCAGGGCACCTCCCTCACGGCGCCCCCGCTCCCCCGGTGCGTCACGCGCTCACCTCTCGGCAGGCCCGGTAGAAGTCCGTCCAGCCGTCGCGCTCGCGGACGACCGCCTCCAGGTACTCGCGCCAGACGACACGGTCGGCCGCGGGGTCGCGGACGACGGCGCCGAGGATGCCCGCGGCGACGTCACCGGCCCGCAGGACGCCGTCGCCGAAGTGGGCCGCCAGCGCGAGGCCGCTGGTGACGACGGAGATCGCCTCGGCCGTCGACAGCGTGCCGCTGGGAGACTTGACCTTGGTCCGGCCGTCGGAGGTGACGCCGTCGCGCAGTTCACGGAAGACCGTCACGACGCGGCGGATCTCGTCGACGCCGTCGGGCACAGACGGCAGGTCGAGGGAGCGCCCGATCTGGTCGACGCGCCGCGAGACGATGTCGACCTCGGCCTCGACGCTCTCCGGCAGCGGCAGCACCACCGTGTTGAAGCGGCGGCGCAGGGCGCTGGAGAGGTCGTTGACCCCACGGTCGCGGTCGTTGGCCGTGGCGATCAGGTTGAAGCCGCGGACCGCCTGCACCTCCTGCCCCAGCTCCGGTATCGGCAACGTCTTCTCGGACAGGATGGTGATGAGGGTGTCCTGCACGTCGGCCGGAATGCGGGTCAGCTCCTCCACCCGCGCCGTCATCCCCTCCGCCATGGCCCGCATGACGGGGCTGGGCACCAGGGCATCGCGGCTCGGGCCGTGCGCCAGGAGCTGCGCATAGTTCCAGCCGTAGCGGATCGCCTCCTCCGGCGTGCCCGCCGTGCCCTGCACGAGCAGCGTCGAGTCGCCGCTGACCGCCGCCGCCAGGTGTTCCGACACCCAGGTCTTGGCCGTGCCGGGCACGCCCAGCAGGAGCAGGGCGCGGTCGGTGGCGAGCGTGGTGACGGCCACCTCGACGATGCGGCGCGGGCCGACGTACTTCGGTGTGATCACCGTTCCGTCCGGCAGGGTGCCGCCGAGCAGATACGTCGCCACCGCCCACGGCGACAGCTTCCAGCGGGCCGGGCGCGGGCGGTCGTCCTGCGCGGCCAGCGCGGCGAGTTCACCGGCGAAGGCGTCCTCGGCGTGCGGCCGCAACGCCTCGGCCGGCTCCTTCGCACGTGCTTCGGCTGCTTCGACGGTCGTCGGTTCCACGGACACAGACATGGCTGAGGCCCCCTCCAGCTCGGCCGGTTCGGATCTGCCACCAACCGTGCACCACGCCACTGACAATCCGTTCTGACCTGCGAAAAGGCGCTCGCCCGGCCGATTGTCAGTGGTGGGATCTACCTTCGAGGACATGACTCAGCAGGGGGTGCGCTGGAGCGCGGACCAGGTGCTGGCGCTGGCGCCTGACGCCGCGTCACGCAAAGCGGGGAGCAAACTCGGGGCGGCGGGGCCGTGGTCCGAGACGGGCAGCTGTGACGAGGGGACGGTGTGGGGGCTGTGCAAGGGCAGCGGCAGCAAGCCGTATCAGACGGTCGTCGACCTCGCGGACGCGGCGGGCCCGGCGTACAAGTGCAGTTGTCCGAGCCGCAAGTTCCCGTGCAAGCACGCGCTCGGGCTGTTGCTGCTGTGGGCGGAGAACGGGGCGGTGCCGGCCGGGCAGGCGCCGGACTGGGCGGTGCAGTGGATAGAGGGGAGAAGGCAGCGCGCCGAGCAGAAGCGGGAGGCGGGGGCCGCCGGTTCGTCGCCGGGGGGCGCTGATCCGGAGGCGGCGCGGCGCCGGGCGGACCGCCGGGCCGAGCGGGTCACCGCGGGGGCGACCGAGCTGGAACAGCGCCTGGCGGACCTGTTGCGCGGCGGCCTGGCGAGCGCGGAGCAGGCGGGGTACGGGCTGTGGGAGGAGACGGCGGCCCGCATGGTGGACGCGCAGGCGCCCGGACTCGCGGCGCGTGTGCGGGAGTTGGGGGTGATCCCGTCGTCCGGGCCGGGCTGGCCGGTGCGTCTGCTGGAGGAGTGCGCGCTGCTGCACCTGCTGGACCAGGGGTGGCTGAGGCGCGAGCGGCTGCCGGAGGGGCTGGCGGCGACGGTCCGGTCCCGCGTCGGCCTTCCGGGCTCCGCGGACGGTCCGCCGCTGCGCGACCGCTGGCTGGTCCTCGCGCAGTACGACACGGCGGACTCCCGACTGACGACCCGCCGGATCTGGCTCCACGGCGCCGACTCGGAGGGCACGGTGCTGCTGCTCTCCTACGGTGCCGCGGGCCGCGCCCCGGAGCTCGCGCTGCCGGTGGGACTGGTCCTGGACGCGGAGGTGTCGGCCTATCCGGGCACCGGACAGCCGCGGGCGGCGCTCGGTGAGCAGTTCGCGGCCCCGGCGCCGGCGGCGATACGCCCGCGGGGGGTGTCGACGTCGCAGGCCGCCGCCCGTTACGGCACGGCACTGCGGGACGACCCCTGGCTGGAGTCCGTACCGGTGACACTGGACCGGGTGGTACCGACGCCGGACGGCGACTCGTGGCAGCTCGCGGACGCCGACGAGGACACGGCCCTGCCGCTCACGCCCGCCGCCAGGTCCCGCCCGGGCCTGTGGCGCCTGGTCGCCCTCTCGGGCGGCGCCCCCGTGACCGTCTTCGGCGAGTGCGGCCACCGCGGCTTCACCCCACTGACGGCCTGGCCCGAAGCGGCCGGCGAGGCGGTGCCCCTGTGCTGAACCACCCGACCGCACGACAGCGCCGTACGGCATCGGAGCGATACGGCACGCATCTCACCCGGCACCACCGTCCCCCACGGCCGCCCCGCCACAGGCCCACAGCCATCACGGCCATCACAGACCCCAGGAGACCATCCAGGCACTCGGCACGCACAGTAATCACGAGCCCCTTTCTTACCGACTTTACGCATTTGTCCGGCCTGACGGGACACTCGGTTCCCGTGAGTCTTCAACGACTCCCGGGCGCCGCACGGAGAGGAAGCGCATGATGACCAGGTCATCCACAGCTGTGGATACTCCCGCGCCGGGCGCCTGGGAGGAGCTCGTGACGGTGGCACTGCTCGGCACCGAGCGGCGTACGCCGCCGGGCGGCACGTCGGGACGGGAAGCGCCGGTGGCGCTGCTGGACGCGGCGGCCGTGCAGACCCTGCGGCGGCGGGCCGGGCTGCTGCCGGCCCGCGCCGCCGCGCGGCCGGAGCCGGCCGCCGAGGACCCCCGCCCCTCACTGCCCGCGGCGGCGGCCCGCAGGCTGGCGCTGCTGCTCGCGGACCGCCCCGGCACGGGCGGCGGCCGCAGAGGCACCGCTCCGGACCTGATGGAGCTGCTGCCCCAGTGGCTGGCGACGGCGAACGCCCGCGGCTTCGCCGCACCCCCTCAGATGCTGCCCGCGTTGCTGGACGCGGCCAGGGGGCGTACGGACCTGCGGCCGGCGGCGCTGGCGTTCGCCGGACCGCGCGCGATGTGGCTCGCCCGGCTCAACCCGGACTGGCGGTTCGCGCTGCGCGCAGCTCCCGGCGGGGGCGCGGCGCTGCCGCGGCTCGAGGACGAGGAGCGGACCCGGCGGCTGTGGGAGGAGGGTCTGTTCGCCGAGCGCGTCGCCCTGCTGTCCGCGCTGCGGGCCCGGGAGCCCGCCGCCGCGCGTGAGCTGCTGGCGACGACCTGGCCGGCGGAGCGGGCCGAGGATCGTCTGATGTTCCTCGACTCGCTGCGGACGGGCCTCGGTCCGCTGGACGAGCCGTTCCTGGAACAGGCGTTGGCCGACCGCAGCCGCAACGTCAGGGCGACGGCCGCCGAGTTGCTCTCGGCGCTGCCGGGATCGGCCCTCGCCGCCCGGATGGCGGTCCGGGCCGGGGCCTGCGTGGCCGTCGACCACACCGGAGACACCCCGACGATCGCCGTCGAGGCGCCGCACGAGTGCGACGCGGGCATGGAGCGGGACGGCGTCGTGGCGAAGGCTCCGGCGGGGCGGGGCGAACGGTCCTGGTGGTTCGGCCAGTTGGTCGAGGCGGCACCGCTCGCGACCTGGTCCGGCCGGCTCGGCGGGCGGACACCCGCGCAGATCGTGGCCCTGCCGGTGGCGGACGACTGGCAGGGCGAACTGCACGCGGCGTGGTGCCGGGCCGCCGTACGGCAGCGGGACCCCGAGTGGGCGCGGGCACTGCTCGGCGCTCCCTCGGCCCCGGAGGCGGGCGGGCCGGGGGCGGTGTCCCTGGCCGAGCGCGCCAAGCTGCTCGGCACACTGACCGCCGGCGAACGGGCCGACTGGGTGGCCGGTTTCATCGCGGCCCACGGGCTGTCCGAGGCCTTCCAGCTGCTCGGAGTGTGCGCGGTGCCCTGGTCCGCACCACTCGGGCGGGCCGTGGTGGACGCACTCAACATCGCGCGTGACGCGGGGAGTTACCCATGGAGCTTCAGCGGAGTGATGGGCCTGGCCGAGCGCTGCCTCGACCCCTCCGAGGCCGGCCGTCTCGACGGCCTGCTGGCGGTCCCCGCCGAGACGGAGGACTCGTCGCCGGGAGCGGGCGGCTACTGGGCGGAGGCGTTCCAGCGCCTGGGTACGACGCTGCGCCTGCGCGCGGCGATGGCGCGGGAGCTGGGGGCGTAGGGCGGCAGGTCTTCGGGGCCGGCCACCCCCAGCCACCCGCGGCTCGCGACGGCGGTCTACGCCTCCGCCGGCTGCCTCACGTTGGCGCGCACCCAGTCCACGATCGACTGCGTCGTCGCGCCGGGCGTGAAGATCTCCGCGACGCCCTTCTCCTTCAGCGGGGCAATGTCCGCCTCGGGGATGATCCCGCCGCCGAAGACGAGGATGTCCTCCGCGTCCCGCTCCTTGAGCAGCTCGATCACCGCGGCGAAGAGCGTGTTGTGGGCGCCCGAGAGGATGGACAGCCCGATCGCGTCGGCGTCCTCCTGGATCGCGGTGTCGACGATCTGCTCGGGCGTCTGGTGGAGGCCGGTGTAGATGACCTCCATACCGGCGTCGCGCAGCGCCCGCGCGATCACCTTGGCCCCGCGATCGTGGCCGTCGAGCCCCGGCTTGGCCACCACCACGCGGATCGGACCGGCTGCCACACCCATCACTGCCTCCATGAAACGACTGCATCCATCCCTACCGACAAGTACTGCCGTACCCACATCGGCCGGGGAAGTGAACGAACGTTATCGCCAGCATCCCGCAACCGGCCGTTTCACGGTGCGGACCGAGGGGGAAATCACACGGTGGGACACGTTCGCAGCGCACCGTTCCGAGTCTTTGCGGCACAAGGGCCGCAGCGGGAGCAGGCGCAACGGGAGCCGCAACGAGGTCGCCGCACCACCGCGCCGCAGGCCGCGCGCTGTGGCGGTGCGGTGCGTCGGTGTTGCCCGGAAGGCATCACCGACGCCTTCGCCGCGACTTCCCACGAGGGCACACGGGGGTCGGAGCCGTCCTCCTGCGTGTCGACAGGAGGTCGGCCATGAAGGTCACCAGGGCAGTGCAGCCCTTTTTCCCGCTCTGCCAGCGGCTGCTCCCCATCAGACTGGCGGGACTCTCCGTGGCCCTGCTCAAGGCGACCGCCCTGGAGATCGCGATCCTCGCGGGTCACCTCTTCCTCTATCCCTCCGGCATCACCCAGGAACGCCGCGCACCGGCATCGCTCCCCTCGCCCGACGGCGCCGCGCAGCTGCCCACCGGGAACAGGCCGCCGGTCGTGCTCCTGCACGGCTTCATCGACAACCGCTCGGTGTTCGTGCTGCTGCGCCGCAGCCTCGCCCAGCACGGCAGGCAGCAGGTCGAATCGCTCAACTACTCGCCGCTGACCTGCGACATCCGTAGCGCGGCCGAGCTGCTCGGCCGGCACATAGAGGAGATCTGCGAGCGCACCGGCAGCCGCCGGGTCGATGTGGTCGGGCACAGCCTCGGCGGGCTGATAGCCCGGTACTACGTGCAGCGGCTCGGCGGTGACGCCCGGGTCCGCACGCTGGTGACCCTGGGCACCCCGCACTCCGGCACCCGTGTGGTGCCGCTGGCCAACGCGCACCCGATCGTGCGGCAGATGCGCCCGGGCTCGGAGCTGATCGAGGAGCTGAAGCGGCCTGCGCCGGGCTGCCGTACGCAATTCATCAGTTTCTGGAGCGATCTGGACCATCTGATGGACCCGCTGGAGACGGCCTGCATCGACCACCCCGATCTGATGGCGCAGAACGTGCAGGTCAGCGGGGTAGGACATCTCGCCCTGCCGGTGCACCCCGCCGTCGCCACCGGAATACGCCAGGCCCTCGACGCCGACCTGCCGGGAGACGAGGCCGCCACCCGCTCCGGCGGTCTGACCGTGGCCTGAGAGCCCTCTGACAGCCGACCGAGATCGAACACACTTCGAACACAAGGCCAAAGCCGCGCCCGCACTCCCCCGAAACACGGCCGAATGCCCGTTTCCTGCGCGCCCGAAACCAGTTGAAGATTGTCGCGCCCGCGTACCGCCGGGTACAGTCGCCGCACTGCTCTGGCAGCCCCTGTTGTCGAGGCGAAAGAGAAGTTGGTGAACGACCGTCACCCGTCGGGGACCATGACCACCCCGACTCCGGCTTCCGACGCCGCCCCGGCGCACTACGCGTCGTACGGCAACCAGGAAGGCCAGTACGGCGACTTCACCACGTACGGCGGTTACGAGGCGACCGGTTTCCAGACCGGCGCGCACGCGACGACGACCTTCGCCGCGGACCCCCTCTTCGGCAACCTCCCCGGCGACGCCACCGGCTCGTACGACACGGCCCACTGGTCCACCGGCGATCACCGGACCCCGCACTACGACGCGTACGCGGCCCAGCACCACGCCGCCTACGACACCGGCGTCTACGAGACGACCGCCTGGACCGGCGAGTACCAGCAGCTCTCCGCCATCCCGCCGCAGGCCACCGGGAACGACACCTCCGGCCACTGGGACGCGAGCGCCTGGCTGCAGCCCGACCAGGCTGCCGCCTCCAACGACCAGACCCAGCACTGGGAGTGGGGCACTCAGGCCTTCGACACCGGGGCGTACGACGCCACGCAGTGGAACTCCGACGGAGAGACACCCGCGGCAGGCGAACCCTCCGGGCAGCAGGCCACCGCGGTCTTCGAGCAGGTCGAGCACGGCGGGTACGAGGAACACCCCCAGGACGGCTACGAGGAACAGCCGCACGAAGACGGCGAGTCGACCGCCACGGGTGAGCTGCCCGCCGTAACGCCACTGCTGGACGACCAGGAGGAGACGACGCCCGCTCCGGCGTCGCGCGCGGCCTCGCGGAACGCCTCCCGCTCCCGCCGCCGTACACCCCCCAAGCGCTCGGCGCTGCTGACCATCGCCGTCCCCTCGGCCTGTGTGATGGGGGTCGCGGGCATCGCGGCGGCCTCCGTCGGCACCTTCTCCTCCGACGACGGCTCGGCGACCGCCTCGGCCGCGCAGCCGGTGAAACCGGCCGCCGCCAACAACAAGCTGGACTCCCAGCTCGAGAGCCTGTCCGCGGGCGCCGACGACTTCGCCGACCGGGCGAGCCGGACCCAGGAACGCATCGACCTCAAGGCGCAGCAGGAGGCCGAGAAGAAGAAGGCGGCCGCGGAGGCGGCCCGCAAGGAGCGGCTGCGCCCCAAGTACGCCCTCCCGGTCGCCCAGCGGGGGCTGAGCGCCTACTTCGGCCAGGCGGGCATCAACTGGATGTCCGTGCACACCGGCATCGACTTCCCCGTCTCCTACGGCACGACGGTGATGGCCGCGACCGACGGCACCGTCCGCACGCAGTGGAACAGCGCCTACGGCAACATGATGATCGTGACCGCGAAGGACGGCACGGAGACGTGGTACTGCCACCTCTCCACCTACCGCGTCGCCTCCGGTACGACGGTCAAGGCCGGCCAGCCGATCGCGTACTCCGGCAACTCGGGCAACTCGACCGGCCCGCACCTGCACTTCGAGGTGCACCCGGCGGGCGGTTCGGCCATAGACCCGCTGCCGTGGCTGCGCAGCCACGGTCTCAACCCGACGTAGGCGTACCCGACCGCCGTACGAGCCCCCGCTCCTGAGAAGCAGCGGGGGCCGTTTCGCGTCAGAGCTTCTCGACCGGCGCGTACCGCAGCAGCAGCCGCTTGGGCTTGGCGTCGCCGAAGTCGATCGTCGCCTCCGCGTTCCCGCCGGTGCCCTTGACCGCGACGACCGTGCCGAGCCCGAACTGGTCGTGGGTGACCCGGTCGCCGACGGCCAGGGAGACCACCGGCTTCTCGGACGTGCGGCGCGTGGCGAAGCCCGACGCGCCCGACGCCGAGGAGCGCGAGCGGGAGGACGACAGGGAGGCGGCCACTCCGGACGCGGGGCCGGAGGACACCGGGGCCGTGGCGCCGGTGCGCTTCCAGTCGACGTGGTGGGCCGGGATCTCCTCCAGGAAGCGGGAGGGCGGGTTGTACGACGGCTGGCCCCAGGCGCTGCGCAGGGACGAGCGGGTCAGGTACAGCCGCTCACGCGCGCGCGTGATGCCGACGTACGCCAGCCGCCGCTCCTCCTCCAGCTCCTTGGCCTGGCCGAGGGCGCGCATGTGCGGGAAGACGCCGTCCTCCATGCCGGTGAGGAAGACCACCGGGAACTCCAGGCCCTTGGCTGTGTGCAGGGTCATCAGCGTGATGACTCCGGAGCCGTCCTCGTCCTCGTCCGGGATCTGGTCCGAGTCGGCGACCAGGGCCACCCGCTCCAGGAAGTCGGCGAGTCCGCCGGAGGCCTCGCCCTCCGCGGTCTCCTGCTCGAACTCCAGGGCGACGGCGGCGAGTTCCTGGAGGTTCTCGATCCGGGTCTCGTCCTGCGGATCGGTCGAGGCCTGCAACTCGGCGAGATAGCCGGTCCGTTCGAGCACCGCCTCCAGGACGGTCGCGGGGCCCGCGCCGGAGTCGACGATCGTACGGAGGTCCTCCATCAGCGTGTTGAACTTCTTGACCGCGTTGGTGGACCGTGCGGCCATGCCGTACGCCTCGTCGACGCGGCGCAGCGCCTGCGGGAAGCTGATCTTCTCGCGCTGGGAGAGAGCGTCGATCATCGCCTCGGCGCGCTCACCGATGCCGCGCTTGGGGACGTTGAGGATGCGGCGCAGCGGCACCGAGTCCTCGGGGTTGGCGAGGACGCGCAGGTAGGCCAGGACGTCCCGGACCTCCTTGCGCTCGTAGAAGCGGACGCCGCCGACGACCTTGTAGGGCAGGCCGACGCGGATGAAGACCTCTTCGAAGACACGGGACTGGGCGTTGGTGCGGTAGAAGACGGCGACGTCGCCGGCCTTCGCGTCGCCCGCGTCGGTGAGACGGTCTATCTCGTCGGCGACGAACTGCGCCTCGTCGTGCTCGGTGTCGGCGACGTAGCCGGTGATGCGGGCGCCCGCGCCGGCGTTGGTCCACAGGTTCTTCGGGCGGCGGGATTCGTTGCGCTCGATGACGGCGTTGGCCGCGGAGAGGATCGTCTGGGTGGAGCGGTAGTTCTGCTCCAGCAGGATCGTGGTCGCGTCCGGGTAGTCCTCCTCGAACTGGAGGATGTTGCGGATCGTCGCGCCGCGGAAGGCGTAGATCGACTGATCGGCGTCACCGACGACGCACAGTTCGGCGGGCGGGACGTCGTGCTCGCTCGGCGGGACGTCCTCGTCGTGGGCGCCGGTGCCCACGAGCTCGCGCACCAGCGCGTACTGCGCGTGGTTGGTGTCCTGGTACTCGTCGACCAGGACGTGCCGGAAGCGGCGGCGGTAGTGCTCGGCGACGTCCGGGAAGGCACGCAGCAGGTTGACCGTCGTCATGATCAGGTCGTCGAAGTCGAGGGCGTTCGCCTCGCGCAGCCGCGACTGGTACATGGCGTAGGCCTGGGCGAGGGTCTTCTCGAAGCCGTCGGTGGCCTGGGCGGCGAAGTCCTCCTCGTCGATCAGCTCGTTCTTCAGGTTGCTGATCTTGGCGCTGAAGGACTTCGGGGGATAGCGCTTGGGGTCGAGCTCCAGGTCCCGGCAGACCAGGGCCATCAGGCGCTTGGAGTCGGCGGCGTCGTAGATCGAGAACGAGGAGGTGAAGCCGAGCTTCTTGCTCTCGCGGCGCAGGATGCGCACGCACGCGCTGTGGAAGGTCATCACCCACATCGCGTTCGCGCGCGGGCCGACGAGCTGCTCGACACGCTCCTTCATCTCACCGGCGGCCTTGTTGGTGAAGGTGATCGCGAGGATCTGGCCGGGGTGCACGCTCCGCGAGCCCAGGAGGTGGGCGATGCGGTGGGTGAGCACACGGGTCTTGCCGGAGCCGGCGCCGGCGACGATGAGCAGGGGGGTGCCGGCGTGCACGACGGCCGCGCGCTGGTTCTCGTTCAGCCCGTCGAGGAGCGCGGCCGGGTCGATCGCCGGGCGCGGGGCGCCGTCGCGGTAGTAGGGGTCCCGGTCCGGCGGCACGTCGAACTTCCCGCCGAACAGATCGTCCGGAACCGGCTCCGGTACGTGATCGTCCTCGGGCGGCGGCGGGGGCTCCTCGTGGCCGCGGGGGGCCTGGAGGTCCGCCAGGAAGCTGTCGTCAAAGAGGCTGCTCATCGCTCTCCGAGTCTAGGGGGCCCCACTGACAGCCCGCCGCCGCCCTGAGAACATCGCCGGATCCGATACCGCCGCGCACGCTGCCACACCCTTCCGTCACGATCTGTGACCAGCGGCGGAAGGTTGACCAAAGGTCACGAAAATGTATCGGGCATATCGAACATCGTCCTTCACATGGGCCACACGAGTTGGCTACCGTTCCGCAAGGCCATACGACCCCCACCGGCGAACGTCGCCGGGCCGCGTGGCCTCCGCCGAGTCCGGGGCGCCGCCGCGCCGTCCGGAGCCGGGGACCCAACCGACCTCGGGGTGAATCGGCCCGACCCCTCACGGGGAGCGGACCGTAGGGCAACCCTTCCGAACCACCCGCCCGAACCCGACAGCTAACTCGGTAGGCGGAACATGGAAGGAGTCGCCTCCCTTGGCGTCGCACCGCAAGTCGCGCCCCGCGGGAACGCGCGTAGCAGGCATACGCACCCCCGCTCTCGCCACGGCCACCCTCACCTCCGTGGCACTGCTGTCCCAGACGGCCAACGCAGCACCCTCCACCGACGGCCGGCCCAGCATCGAGGAGGTCGAGAAGAAGGTCGACGACCTCTACCGCCAGGCCGAGTCGGCCACCGAGAAGTACAACGCGGCCAAGGAGAAGACCACCAAGCAGCGCAAGCAGGTGGACACCCTCCTCGACGACGTCGCCCAGCGCGCCCAGAAGCTCAACCAGGAGCGCGAGGAGCTCGGTTCGTTCGCGGCCGCCCAGTACCGCACCGGGGCCGCCGCACCCGACACCGCGACCTTCCTGCTCGCCGACTCCCCGCAGGACTACTTCGACCAGACCCAGCTGATGGGCCGGCTGACCTCACGTCAGAAGACCGCGGTCGACGACTACTTCGCCGAGCAGTCGGCGACGATGAAGAAGCGCGAGGAGGCCTCCCGGAGCCTGGAGACGCTCACCCGGACGCAGAGCGACCTGCAGACCGCCAAGTCCACGGTGCAGCGCAAGCTCAGCTCCGCGCGCGAACTGCTGTCGAAGCTGACGGCCGAGGAGAAGGCGCGGCTCGCGGAGATCGAGAAGCAGAAGCAGGAGGAGGCCGCCCGCAAGGCCGCGGAGCTGGCCAAGCAGCAGGCGGCCGCGCAGGCCGAGGCCGCGGCCCAGGACAGCGGCTCCACGTCCGGTTCCAGCACCGGCACCAGTACTGGAACCGGCACCGGCACCTCTGACACCTCGTACGCCACCAAGGCCGCGAAGGCGATCGCGTTCGCCCGCGCGCAGATCGGCAAGCCGTACGTCTGGGGCGCCACAGGACCCGACTCCTACGACTGCTCCGGCCTCACCCAGGCCGCCTGGAAGGCCGCCGGCGTCACGCTTCCCCGCACCACCTACGACCAGGTGAACGCCGGCACCACCGTCTCCCTCACCGACGCCCAGCCCGGCGACCTGATCTTCTTCTACGACGACATCAGCCACGTCGGCATCTACATCGGCAACGGCATGATGATCCACGCCCCGAAGCCGGGCGCGTACGTCCGCGAGGAGTCGATCTACTACGGCGGCGAGTCCATCATCCACAGCGTGGTCCGACCGGCCTGACGCACCAATGGGGCGCGCGGCCTTCGCCGTGCGCCCCCCGCACCCCCACGCGCCTACGTCAGGTCCACAGCACCGCGATGAAGATGTTCGCCGTGGTGAGCGCGCCCACCAGGGCGAACATGCTCTTGTCCACCTTCTCCTCGTCCCGCTTCACGTAGACCAGGCCGAGGATCACGATCAGCAGGGCCAGCTTCAGGCCGATCTTGACGTTGTTGACGTGGTGGTCGTCGGCCTGGTTGAGGCCGACCAGGATCGCGCCGGTGAGCAGCATGGTCAGCGCCCCGTGCAGCATGCCGGGGACGAAGCGGGCCGTGCCCTGCCCCATCGCCTTCATTTGGGTGAGGAAGCCGCCGAGCAGCGCGGCGATGCCGACGATGTGCAGGCCGACGAAGAGATGGATGAGTACGTCCATGAGGCCGGAGCTTAGACAGGGGCGCCCGGGGCACCCGACACCGGCCCTCCCCCACTTCGCCGGCCGCATATATGCGCCATAGCACCCCGCCACCCGGGGACACCCGAAAACCGTCACTTCGGTCAGCGCACCGCGTGAACCCGACGAGGCATGGCCTGGATCACGGTCGTACACGGTCACCGGCCGCCCCACTCAAGGCACTTCCGCACAATGCGTTACCGGACCGACACCGCCAGGTTTAGCGTCCTTCCCCAGGTGACCGGCTCCCCACCGCCGCCCGGGCCAGGGGCGGCAGTCGGCCACCACCGCCGAGAAGGTCCGGCGGCGGCCCGCTCCCCCTGTGCGGGCCGCCGCCGGACGCGTAAGCCGCCCCGGACGGGGTCGTCGTACGAGAGGACGTGCAGCCCAGGTGGCAGCGCATCGCAAGCCCGGTCGGCGATCATCACTGGGCGGCAGCACCGCCCGTACGGCCTTCACGATCGCCCTGGCGGGCGCCGCGACCGCGACGGCCTTCGACGGGACCGGGCACGCCGAGCCGCGGCTGACTCCGGCACAGGTCAAGGCGAAGGTGGACCGGCTCTACCAGGAGGCCGAGACCGCCACCCAGAAGTACGACGGCGCGAAGGAGAAGGCGCAGACCGCCGAGGACCGCCTGTCGACCCTGCGGGACGAGGCGGCACGCAAGACGGAAAGGCTCAACTCGGCGCGGGAAGCGCTGGGTTCGGTGGCGGCGGCGCAGTACCGGGGCGGCGGGCTGGACCCCGCGGTGCAGCTCGTCCTCTCCAGCGATCCCGACCGGTACCTGGACGGCGCCGAGTTCGTCGACCGGGTCGGCACCCGGCAGGCGGCGGCCGTCGCGGGCGTACGCGAACAGCTGCGGGAGATCCAGCAGTTGCGCGGGACCGCACGCACCGAGCTGACCTCACTGAAGGCACGGCAGGCCGAACTGGCGCGACAGAAGAAGACGATCACCGGCAAGCTGGACGCGGCACGACGGCTGCTGTCCGGCCTGTCGCCCGAGGAGCGCGCACGGCTCGGGCTGGACGGCGGCGGTACGGGCCGCGCGTCCCGGTCGGGCACGGACGGACGCGTCGGGCTCCAGGTTCCCGCCCCGGCCACGGCCCAGGCACCCGACTCCCGTGCCGCGGCCGCCGTCCAGTACGCCTACTCCAAGCTCGGCAGCCCCTACGTGTGGGGCGCCACCGGCCCGGACGCCTTCGACTGCTCGGGCCTCGTCCTGTCCGCGTACCGCTCCGCGGGCGTCTCCCTGCCCCGCACGACATACGCCCAGATCGACGCCGGCCGCCGGGTCTCGCGGTCCGAACTGCTCCCGGGCGACCTGGTGTTCTTCTACTCGGGCATCAGCCACGTCGGCATCTACATCGGCAACGGGCAGATGATCCATGCCCCGAACCCCTCGGCTCCGGTGCGGATCGCGCCGATCGACGAGATGCCCTTCGCGGGGGCGACGCGGGTGGTGTGAGCGTCAGACCAGGCGCCGGGCCGTCGCCCACCGCGTCAGCTCGTGCCGGTTCGACAGCTGCAGCTTCCGCAGGACCGCCGAGACATGGGACTCGACCGTCTTCACCGAGATGAACAGCTGCTTGGCGATCTCCTTGTACGCGTACCCGCGGGCGATCAGGCGCAGCACCTCGCGCTCGCGCTGGGTGAGCCGGTCCAAGTCCTCGTCGACCGGCGGGGCGTCGGTGGAGGCGAACGCGTCCAGGACGAAGCCGGCCAGCCGCGGGGAGAACACGGCGTCCCCCTCCTGGACCCGGAAGACGGAGTTGACGAGGTCGGTGCCGGTGATCGTCTTGGTGACGTAGCCGCGGGCGCCGCCGCGGATCACACCGATCACGTCCTCCGCCGCGTCCGACACGGACAGCGCGAGGAAGCGCACGGGCTGCTCGGCGTCGGCCATCAACGGAGCGCAGCGGCGCAGCACTTCGACCCCTCCGCCGCCCGGGAGGTGGACGTCGAGGAGGACGACCTCGGGGCGGGTCGCGGTGATGACCGTGACCGCCTGGTCGACGTCCGCGGCCTCGCCGACGACCTCGACGCCGGTCTCGTCGGTACGGCCGATCTCGGCCTGTACGCCTGTACGGAACATGCGGTGGTCGTCGACGAGGACCACGCGCACGTGCCGCTCCCCGGCACTCCCGCCGGTCGGCTCCACTGACTCGTTCGCCTCGGTCGGATCGCTCATGACGTCTTCTCCGCCCTCTCCATCTCCAGCTCGACCTCCGTGCCGCCGTCGGGCACCGCGCGCAGGCGCGCCGTGCCCCCGTTGCGCTCCATGCGGCCGATGATCGATTCTCTGACGCCCATGCGGTCGGCGGGTATCGAGTCGAGGTCGAAGCCGGGGCCGCGGTCCCGCACGGACACGAAGACCGTCTTCCCCTCCACTTCGGCGTAGACCTGCACCGCGCCTCCCTCGCCACCGTACTTGGCGGCGTTGACCATCGCCTCGCGCGCGGCCTGCATCTGCGCGGCGATCCTCTCGTCGAGCGGGCAGTCGCCGACGACGACGACCTCGATGGGGACGCCGTGCTTGTCCTCGACCTCGGCGGCGTTGCGCCGGACGGCGTCGGCGAGGCCGGCGGGTTCGTCGGCCTCGTCCTTGCCGGTGCCCTCCGGCTTGTACAGCCAGGTCCGCAGGTCGCGTTCCTGGGCGCGGGCCAGGCGGCGCACCTCGCCGGCGTTCTCCGCGTTGCGCTGGATCAGGGTCAGGGTGTGCAGCACGGAGTCGTGGACATGGGCGGCGACCTCGGCGCGCTCCTGGGCGCGGATGCGCATCAGGCGTTCCTCGGACAGGTCCTGGGTCATGCGGACGAGGTAGGGCCCGGCGAGGAGCGTTGTCCCGACGAGGACGGCGAGGGCCGCCTGCAGGACGGAGCCGAGGTGGGCGGCGGAGCCCTGGAGGACGAAGATGCCGGAGACGCCGGCGGTGACGAGCAGGACGCCGCCCGCGGCGCGCAGCAGGGTCAGCGTGCGGCGGCGGCTGCCGACCTCGACCCAGCGGGCCCGGCGGGCGTTGTCCGCCTGGCGCCAGACCAGTGCGACGCCCGCGCCGACGAGGACGGCGGGCCACAGGTAGGCCTTGACGCCCCCGCTCAGGTTGACGTTGCCCACGAAGACCAGGGCCACCACGACCATGAGGAGCAGCGCGACGATCTGGCCCCGGTCCGGCTTGCGGGCCACCAGGCGTCGGCGGCCGTCGGGCGAGGTCTCGGTGCTGACGAACGCCGGGGGCTTCTGCCCGCCGACGCCGCCGACGCCCAGCGGTACGAAGAACCAGAACGCGGCGTACAGCAGCGCGCCGAGGCCGTCCGCCATGAACAGGCCGACGAAGACCAGCCGGACCCAGATGACGGGCAGTCCGAGATGCCCGGCGAGCCCCCGCGCCACGCCACCCAGCCAGCGTCCGTCGCTGCTGCGGTAGAGCTTGCGCGGCGGCCGCGGTTCGACGAGGGGCGCTGCGGCGGCTTCCGGCATGCCACCGATCCTCACACGGCCGGCGGACGAGGACATCAGGGTCGGCCCCCGAGACTCCCCTGATCTTCGGCGGCGTGGCCCGTCGAAGGCTTCCCTGGGCGCCGGCTCGGGGGCGATATCAGGGTCGGTCCAGGGTCGTCCCGACTCCCGCCGGGGCGGCCCGCCCGTCACCATGGAGCCATGACAGATCACGAGCGCGCCGCGCCGGGTCCGGGACCCGGCCCCGGCCCTCGCCCCTCACCGGGCGCCGGGCCGCAGGATGCCGCGCCCGCCGCGCACGCCCCGACTGCCACCGGACCGGAAGCCGGCGCGGACGGCACTGCGGACCCCGGCACGGACCCCGGTACGGCGGACTTCGGAGCCCCCGAGAGGTTCCGCCGCGACCGGCGGTACAAGATGCTCGCCGGAGTGTGTTCCGGGCTCGGGCGGCAGTGCGACATGGACCCGGTGATCTTCCGGATCACCCTCGTCGTGCTCTCCGCGACCGGCGGCATCGGCCTGATCTTCTACGGGTTCGTGTGGCTCCTCGTCCCGTTCGAGGACGACGAGGAGAACGAGGTCCGCAAGCTGCTCACCGGCCGCGTCGACGGGCAGGCGCTGACCGCGGTGCTGTTCGCGCTGGTCGGCTGCGGAGTCTTCCTGACCATGCTCAGGAACGGCAGTGTGCTGGCCTTCGCCGTCGTGCTCTCGCTGCTGCTGGCCGGCGCCGGCTACTGGTCGCGCCAGCGAGGGGCACCCGACCCGGACCCGCTGGCCGCCCAGGCCGCCGCCGACGCCCCGCCGGAGGCCCAGGCGCCGCCCGTCCCCGCCTTCTACCCCTCCTGGTGGCGCGAGCCCATCGTCAAGGACGGCACGCACGTCGGCGGCACCGGCTACCTGTGGGGTCCCCGGGAATCCCACGACCGGGACATCGCCGCGGCCGTCAACATCAGCCTCGGCAACTCCTGGATCAACCGCACGGACACACGCACCCCGCGCGTCCCGGCGCCGAAGCCGCGCGGCCCCCGCTGGATCGGGGGCTGGATCTTCCTGTTCGCGCTCCTCGCGGGCGGCCTCGGCACCGCCGCCACGTGGCAGGACCACGCGCTCGGCACCAGCCTGCAGACCGGACTCGCCTGGGCGCTCGTCGTCTTCGGCCTCGGTATAGCGGTCAGCGCCTTCCTGGGGCGCACGGGAGCGGGGTCGGTCTTCCTGGCCGTCGTCACGGCGGCGCTGCTCGCCTCGTCGGCCGCCCTGCCCAAGGACATCGGCACGCACTGGACGCGCACGACCTGGCAGCCGGCCGCCGTGGCGGAGGTGCAGGGGAAGTACCACCTGGGCAGCGGTGTCGGCACCCTGGACCTGAGCCGGCTGCGGCTGACGAAGGGACAGACGGTGAGCACGGGCGCCGAGGTCGGGGCGGGCCGGCTGTGGGTGATCGTGCCCAAGGACGTGACCGTGCGGCTGACGATCGACGTGGGCGTGGGCGACATCCAGTTGCCGGGGGACCGAAGGCAGGACGTGGACGTGCAGCCGGGCAAGCACAAGGACGTGACCCTGAAACCGGTCAAGGGCGGCGGGAACGCCGGCACCCTCGACCTCGATCTCCAGGTCGGTCTCGGCCAGGCGGAGGTGAGCCGTGCTGCGTCATGAGTTCCAGCCCGGGAGGCTGGTCGCCGGCTGCTTCCTCGCGCTGGCGGGCGTCGTCTACGCCGGGGACGCGGGCGGGGCGTGGGAGACGCCGTGGTTCGCGCTGATACCGCTCGTGGTGGGCGGGCTGTGCCTCGCCGGCGTGGTGGGACTGATCGGCCGGGGCGTACGCCGGCGGCGGGCGGTGCCGGCCGGCGGGGAGACGGCGTCGGTGGGCCCGGGGGCGAAAGCGCCCGAGTAGCGTTCCGCCCGCTCGGCCCACCGGCGCAGAACGAGGGTCAGTACCCTTCCGCCCGCCTGCGTCGCCGGGTGCGGAGGACGGCGTCCAGGGAGAGCATGGGGGCGCCCGCGAGGACCAGGGGCAGCCAGGCCATCAGGTAGGCGAGGTCATTGCCGTAGTAGTACGGGTCGTTGGCCCAGCTGACGGTCATCCACAGGCTGAAGGAGATCAGCGCGCCGCCGAGCGCCGCGAGGCGGGCCAGCAGGCCTATCAGGGTGCCGATGCCGACGGCCAGTTCGCCGAGGGCGATGGCGTAGCCGAAGCCCACGGGGTTCTTCAGGGCCATGTCGACCAGGGCCGGGATGGCGGAGGAGTCGCGGACGGAGCGCATCGTCTCGCCGATCGAGCCCGCGCCGGAGGACTTCATGAAGGCGCTGTCGGTGAGCTTGTCCAGCCCGGCGTAGATGAAGGTGACGCCGAGGAAGACGCGCAGAGGGAGGAGGGCGTAGCGGGCGAGGTTGTCCCGCCAGCCACGTTCTTGGTCGAGATGGGGGGTGTACGTGTCCGTGCGCATGCCGTGAGTCATCGCTGTCGCCTCTCGCCCGTCGGGCCGGGACCCCTTGCCAGACGATACGTACGCAAGGGCGGAGGTGCTCAAACTGTTCGAGGAGTTTTCCGTCCAGGTCCCGACGAGTCGGCAGAAGCGGTCACATTGATGTCAGTCGGTCACATCGATCGCATACCGGTTCGTCTCCACCCCGGCCGCCGTCACCACCTGCACCTCGACCCGGCCGGGCTCCACATCGGCCGGCACCGGCACCGTGAGCACCGCGTCGGTCGGGTTGCTGAATCCGCCGGTGACCGGGACGAGCGGGACGTGCACGTTCACCGCGCCGATGCGCACGACCATCCGGGACAGCCGGTCGGCGCCCTGCGCGCCGGGCGGGACGAAGCCCGCGCCGCGGATCTCGATGTCGTCGCCGGTGCGGATCGGGCCGTCGAGGTCACCGGCCTCCCGGGCGCGCACCACGGAGAGGATCACCGGGCGGCCGCCCTCCGCGTACTTGCCGGCCAGGTAGGTCGCGGCCGACACCAGCACCACGACGGCGAGGCCCCAGGGCAGGTCGGGCAGTTGGTCGGGGCGGCGGGCCAGCCGTACCGCCGAGAACAGCAGGGCGACGGCGCTGATCACGACGTACTGGATGTCGGCGAAGGAGCCGCGCCCGGCGTCGTCGGTCAGCAGGTCGGCGGCGCGGGGCCGGTCCGCCCGTACCTTCTGCAGCCGCTGGCCGAGGACCCGCAGGCCGACGACCCGCCGCACCAGGACCGCGATGCCGCACACCACGGCGAGGACGGTCACCACGCCGGCGCCGCGGGCGAGTTCGAGGCCGGAGACGAGGGCGTCGCGTTCGGCGTGGTCGGAGGCGACGGCGAGGCGGCCCGCCAGCACGAGCACGGCGTAGGCGACGAAGAGCACCCAGGCCGCCGCCACGGTGCGCGAGGTGGACAGGCGGTGGTCCTCGCCGATCACCGGGGCCATGGAGCCGCCGCGGGCGCGGTGGAACCACGACGCGGCCGTGAGCGCGGCGGCGACGAGCAGGGCCGCCAGGAGTCCGGCCGTGCGCGCGGAGGTCCAGCCCGCGCCGATCGCGGTCAGGGACTGCACCAGGAGCAACACCAGTACCAGCGCCCATACGGCGACGGCGGTGTACCGCCACAGGCGGGCCAGCCAGGCCTCGCCCTCGGCACGGCCCCGTTCGGCGACGAGTTCCGCGGACTGGGTGAGCTCCTCCGAGACCCACTGGCGGGACGCCTGGGCCGAGTGGGCCACGGCGGCGGGCACGCCCTGTCCGGCGGCGAACCCGTCGCGCAGGAGCAGGAACTCGGCGACCGCCCGCCGGTGCCCCTCGCGCGCCCCGTGCGGGCAGTCCCCGCAGGCGCAGCCGCCCGCGTGCGCCCCTCCGTGCGCGCGCGTCTCCGCGCCCCCTCTCGCCTCCTGCACCGCCACGCCCGCCGCCCGCCTTCCGCACGACCCATCGCCTGTCGACCGGCGTCCCTGCCGAGCAGTCGTCCGCCGCCTTGCAACTCCCCTGTGATGACAGCGAATTGTGCCCTACCGCACCGGGCCCGCGTCCGCCAGGTCTGGTCAGCGCGGGTGAAGCGGGGGCCGCCGTGTTGACCCGGCTGCGAGAATTTCCCCATGGCCGAGATCATCCAGCGGGACGGGACCTGGGCCTTCGACGGCACCACGGTCAGGATCACGCCGGGCCTGCACCGCTCCGTGCCACTGTTCCGGCAGACGTACGGCGAGGTCTCCGTGCCCCTGGAGGCGATCGCGGGCGTGGTCTTGGAGCCGGAACGCAAGCGGGGGCGGCTGCGGATACGGCTGCGCGAGGGGGCCGATCCGCTGCTGCAGGCGACGGGGGGACGGCTGCCGGACCCGGCCGACCCCTACCGCCTGGTGGTGGACGTCGACCGGGCCGGGGTCGCGGAGTACGTCGCCGAGGAGATCCGCCGGGCGCTGCTGCTGGACCAGATCCCCAAGGAGCCGACCAAGGCGTACCTGCTGCCGGGGCCCCCGGTTCCGGTCTCGGTCCGCTCCTCCGACGGGACGGTCTCCTTCGACGGCACCCAGGTGCGCATCGACTGGGCGGACACCTCGGACCGGGTCAAGCGGGCGACGGGGCCGCGGATCATCGCCCTCGGTGATCTGGTGCAGGTCGAGTGGCTGCCCAACTCCGGTTACGAGGACGGTTTCCTGCGGTTCGTGACGCGGGAGACGGTGTTCTCCAAGCTGCCGCCGGAGAAGGACCCGTACGCCCTGGACCTGTGGGGCAGCTCGCGCCGGGATCTGCTGACCGCGCTCGTCGCCACCGCGGTCACCGCGCGTCTGCCGCACCCCTCCACCCGGGGCGTCGCCGACCGGGCCGACCGGCCGCGGCTCACCGGTGCCGTGCCGCCGTCCGCCGACCACCACGACGTACTCCTGCGCAGGCTGCGGGAGTTGGGCGAACTCCACCGGGAGGGGGTACTCACGGACGAGGAGTTCGCGATGACGAAGGCGGCCGTACTGCGGGGGTTCCAGGCGTAGTGGTCAGCTCAGCAGGTCGGGTTCGCTGCGGCTGATGTCCTGCCACATCGGCTGGTAGTTGATCCACGCGACCAGGTCGCCGCCGAGCTGTTCGCGGGTGGCCGCCGCCAGCTTGTGGTCGATGAGCAGGGGCCGGCCGGCCGCCTTGGCGGTGAGCTGGACCTGGGCGGAGCGTTCCATGGACACGAACCACCAGGCGGCCGCGTCCACGGAGTCGCCGACCGTCAGCAGCCCGTGGTTGCGCAGGACGAGCGCCTTGCGGGAGCCGAGTGCGGCGGCGATGCGGCGGCCCTCCTCGGCGTCGACGGCGACGCCGGTGTAGGCGTCGTAGAGGGCGTGGTCCTCGTAGAACGCGCAGCTCTCCTGGGTGATGGGGTCCAGGAGGTCGCCGAGCGCGGACAGGGCGCGGCCGTTCACCGAGTGGCAGTGGGCGACGGCGACGACGTCCGGGCGGGCGGCGTGGACCTGGGCGTGCACGGTGAAGGCCGCCTGGTTGACGTGGTAGCGGCCCTCGACGACCTGGCCGTCGGAGTTGGCGAGCACCAGGTCGCTCACGGTGACGTGCTTGAAGGGCATGCCGAAGGGGTTGACCCAGAAGCAGTCTGAGAACTCGGGGTCGCGGGCGGTTATGTGCCCGGAGACCCCGTCCTCGAAGCCGAGCCGTCCGAAGATCCGCAGCGCGCCGGCGAGGCGTTCCTTGCGGTGCCGGCGTTCGTCGTCGACCGAGTCGTGCATGGGCGGCATCGCGAACCGCAGCCGGTCGGTCGGGAGCGGCGGGGGCGGGGTGGGTCCGGCCCCGGGGGTCCCGTGCATGTTCTTCCTCCAGCACTGGGTTGCTTTACGGGGCGGAAGTTACCGTCGGTCAGCTCAGGAGAACAGATCTGTTCTGTAAAGATGACGCGCGCAACCGTTTCGGGTGCTCGTGGGTCTGGGATGCGGAACCACAGATTCAGCGTTGCTTTTCAGTCACCGGAGCCCCTCATGAGCCAAGCCGAACGTCACCTCACCAGCCTCATGCGACAGCTGGCGAACCGGGATCACGTCGAGCTGGTCCACCCCTTCTCCGACCTGAAGAGCTTCGCCGCGCTCGTCCATGTCGCCGAGTGCTTCGGCTTCCGTTACGCCGGCGTCCGCCTCGTCGGCCGCCACAAGGTGCTGCACGTGCACCTGGTCCGCTCCGGCGACGCCTGGGCGCAGCAGCGCGCGGCGGCCAACGCGGCCGCGTTCCCGCAGGTCGGCGAGGGTGGCGCGGTGCCCGGCATGCACCTGAACTCGCTCACGCCGGTGCCCGAGGCGCAGCCGGAGGTGGACCTGCTCACGAAGGTCATCCGGTACGACGCCATGACCGAGGCCGGCAACCCCGTGCAGCTGCGCACCGTCGGGGTGGCCGCCGGGGTGCTGTTCCTGCTGCTGGCGGTGGTGACCGGGGTGTACTCCGTGCTGCTGCCGCTCGCGGTCCTGACGCCTGCGTTCATGTTCGGCTCCCTGCGCGTGAACACGGCCCGCCGGGCGAAACTGGCCGCGCAACTGACGGCGGCGGGCTGCACGCCGGTGCGGGACGAGGCGGGGCGCGAGCGCTTCGTCCGTCCGGTCCCCTATCCGGCGTGACCTCCGCTCCCCGGTCCGGCGTTGCCTCGGATACCCGACAGAAGGTGTCGGGTATCGGCGCCACACTCGTCGTATGACAACGAGTCGTACGACAGCGGGCTGGGCGGACTTCGCGGCCGCCGAGCCCGATCTCGCGAGGACCGTCGAGGCGCGCTTCGGGGCCTTCACGCACCATGTCCTGGCCACCCTGCGCAAGGACGGCTCCCCGCGCACCACGGGGCTGGAGGTCCGCTTCCTGAACGGGGAGCTGTGGCTGGGGATGATGCCCGACTCGCTCAAGGCCCTGGACCTGCGCCGCGACCCGCGGTTCGCGCTTCAGGCGAACCCGGGGGAAGGCCAGTCCATGGGAGGCGGCGACGTCCGGATCGCCGGCCGGGCGGTCGAGGTCGAGGATGCCGCGACCAAGGCCGCGTACGGCGAAGAGGTGGAACCGCCGGAGCCGTTCCACCTCTTCCGCGCCGAGCTGACGGAGGTCGTGCGGACCTGCGTCGAGGACGACAAGTACCTCGTCGTCCAGGTCTGGAAGCCCGGCGAGCCGGTGCGCACGATCAAGCGCACCTGAGCCCCGGCAGCGGGCTCACTCCCACTCGATGGTGCCCGGCGGCTTCGAGGTGACGTCGAGGACGACACGGTTGACGTCCTTGACCTCGTTGGTGATGCGGGTGGAGATCTTCGCGAGGACGTCGTACGGCAGACGCGACCAGTCGGCGGTCATGGCGTCCTCGGAGGAGACCGGGCGCAGCACGATCGGGTGGCCGTAGGTGCGGCCGTCACCCTGGACGCCGACCGAGCGGACGTCCGCGAGCAGGACCACCGGGCACTGCCAGATGTCGCGGTCGAGGCCGGCCGCGGTCAGCTCCTCGCGGGCGATGGCGTCGGCCTCGCGGAGCAGGTCCAGCCGCTCCTTGGTGACCTCGCCGACGATGCGGATACCCAGGCCCGGGCCGGGGAACGGCTGGCGCTGGACGATCTCGTCCGGCAGGCCGAGCTCCTGGCCGACCATCCGGACCTCGTCCTTGAACAGCTTGCGCAGCGGCTCGATGAGCTGGAACTCGAGGTCCTCGGGCAGGCCGCCGACGTTGTGGTGCGACTTGATGTTGGCCGTGCCGGTGCCGCCGCCGGACTCGACGACGTCCGGGTAGAGCGTGCCCTGGACCAGGAACTCCACCGCCGGGCCCTCGTCCGCGATGATCTCCGCCTGGGCCTGCTCGAAGACCCGGATGAACTCGCGGCCGATGATCTTCCGCTTCTCCTCCGGGTCCGAGACGCCCTTCAGGGCGGTCAGGAACCGCTCCTCCGCGTCCACGACCTTCAGCTGCACGCCGGTCGCCGCCACGAAGTCCTTCTCGACCTGCTCGGTCTCACCCTTGCGCATCAGGCCGTGGTCGACGTACACGCAGGTCAGCTGGGAGCCGATGGCCTTCTGCACCAGGGCTGCCGCCACCGCCGAGTCGACGCCGCCGGACAGTCCGCAGATGGCGCGCCGGTCGCCGACCTGCTCGCGGATCGCGGTGACCTGCTCCTCGATCACGTTGCCGGTGGTCCACGAGGGGGTCAGACCCGCGCCGCGGTACAGGAAGTGCTCCAGGACCTGCTGGCCGTGCGTGGAGTGCATGACCTCGGGGTGGTACTGAACGCCGTAGAGCTTCTTGTCGTCGTTCTCGAAGGCGGCGACCGGGACGACGTCCGTGGAGGCCGTGACGGAGAAGCCCTCGGGTGCGGCGGAGCAGGCGTCGCCGTGCGACATCCACACGTGCTGCTCGGCCGGGGTGCCCTCGAAGAGGGTGGAGGACGCCTTCGACACGTGCAGGTCGGTACGGCCGTACTCGCGGGCGCCGCTGTTGTCGACGGTGCCGCCCAGGACCTGCGCCATCAGCTGGAAGCCGTAGCACATGCCGAAGACGGGGACGCCGGCCTCGAAGAGCTCGCGGTCGAGGCGGGGGGCGCCCTCCTCGTACACGGACGAGGGGCCGCCGGAGAGGATGATCGCCGCCGGGTTCTTGGCGAGCATCTCCGCGACCGGCATGGTGCTCGGCACGATCTCGCTGTAGACCCGGGCCTCGCGGACGCGACGGGCGATGAGCTGGGCGTACTGCGCGCCGAAGTCGACGACCAGGACGGTGTCGGTGGCGGCTGGGGTCGCTGATGACACGGGTTGCCTTCCGGCGGTGAGCGAGGGTGTGTGTGCGGCCGAGTCTACCGGGCCCGGCGGGGCCCTCTCCTGGGCAAGCCCCCGCAGGCACCGTCTCAGGATGCGAACCGTCTTGGACACCCCCGCGCGGCGGGGCATACTGACGGCATGCCTCAGCACACGACCTTCCTGTTTACCTATGGCGACCGGCCCACCGGCTGCCATGGTCGTGCCGCTTGAGCAACTGACGAGCGACTTCCCCAGGCGCCCCGGGCCGACAAGGTCCGGGGCGCCTGTCGTTCGCGGACCCTGCCGATCCGGGGCACCTGCTTCGACCCTTCGAGGAGCCCCGCATGACCGCCATCGACGTGACCGGCGCCCGTACCCCCGAGGCCGCGGACGTGATCACCGGCGCCCGTGAGCGCATCGACGCGCTAGACGACCGGATCATCGGCCTGATCCAGGAACGGATGGCCGTCTCGGCCGTGATCCAGGAGGCACGGATCACGTCCGGCGGCCGGCGCGTGAACCTCTCGCGCGAGATGGACGTCCTGAACCACTACAGCGAGGCGCTCGGCAAGCCCGGCACCGCCCTCGCGATGACCCTGCTCGAACTGTGCCGCGGTCGCATCTGAGTTCGCATGCCTTCTCACCCGTACGGCGCGTGACCGCCCCGCGGGCCGCTTCGTTGGTGGGGTGTCCGTGCCAGCCAGGGGCGGGCCCGAAAGAACCACGCGTGGCTTGCTGGAGCGATGAGACGTACGGGTCGTGCCGTGCGTCGTGGGACCTCGCTCCAGGGTTGTGACCGGACGGCAGGGGACAGCAGCCCGGTCACCCAAGTAGACGGTCGGCTCCGGGGACGCCCGGGGCCGACCGGCGGAAAATGCAAAAATGCACAACCCTGGGTCAAACGGTTGCGGAGGCCGCGCCCATCCAGCACGATGCGTAGAAAGCCCAAGTCCCCTCGCAGTCAACCGCATTGCATGTCCCTCAGCACTGCCAGAGGTCCAGACCTTCCGTGCGCCCCGGGTGCGCCGGGGAGGCGACCCAGGGCGCACAGAGGGCACACGAGACAAGCGGCGCAACCCCCCGGCGCCGCTCCCAGGCACCGACGCTGCCCTGACGTCGGTGCTGACGAAAGAAGGGCCCCGCGGCCGCGTCCGCGGGGCCCTTCGCATGCGCGGGATCAGGTGCGGCTCACCGTGCCGCAGGCGTCGTCCTGGCCGATGACGCGGCTGCGGTCGTACGGGTCGACCGACGGGCCGGTCGAGGTGGTGCCGTCGGTCGGGGCCTGGGAGGGGAACCGGGGGTGCAGATAGCCGTCGTGGACGTCGCAGGACGAGTTGCCGGCGTCCTCGTCGTAGCGCACGAGGTTCAGGCGCCCCGGAGTGGTCCGGTAGCGGGTGGGGTCCGGGAGCTCGGCGTCGATGACGCGGCGCACGATGGTGCGGGTCACCTCCGTGGAACCGTCGGCGCGGACGACCGGGTAGACGAAGGTGAAGTCGGCGTGCACCGCCACGCCCGCGAAGTCGCCCTGGCCGAAGGTGATCCGGCCACGGACCTTGACCACCTTCCCCACCGGCTTCACCTCCTTGGGGTCGAAGCGGCTGAAGAGGGACAGCGGATCGTTCTTCTCGCTGGGCGCGTGCAGAGCAGTGGTGAGATCGTCGAGCACGCCCGGCTGCTTCGGGTCGAGCACCGAGAGCGCGGCCGCGGGACGGGCGCCGGACAGCACCTTCGGATTGAGGTTGGCGTCGACGAGCAGCTTCTTCGTCCGGCGCAGGGCCAGTTCCACCCGGTCCTTGGAGACCGAGCCGAGGGCGGTGGCCTTCGGCAGCACGATCCCGGCCTCCCCGTCGGCCCAGCGCTCCGCCGGGGAGCCGGCGAACGGGCGGGCGAGGGTGGGGGTTTCGGGGTCCGCCGAGGAGGGCGCGGCGGTCGGGGCGGCGGTCTCGGCGGGGAGCGGAGAGGCGGCTGCCGGATCCGGATCTCCCGCGCCGAAGAGGTCGCCCGGCAGCAGCGACGGCTTCATCGCCACGACGGCCACGGCGCCGGCCAGCAGAATGCCCAGCGCCGCCCACCCCTTGCGGGGACGGCCGTTGCGGCCTGCCGCCGCCGGCCCGGTGCGCCAGCCGCCCGGCGACTCGCCCCGCGCCTCCTGCTGCCGAAGCCGCTCGGTGACCATGCGGGCACGCGCGGACGGCTCCTTCGGAGCGGAGCCGTGGTCCTGGAGGAACTTCTCCCAGACCTCGTCGGGTACGGACGGTTCCTCGCCGGAACCGGATCTCGGCTCGTCGGACGGTTTGTCGGCCACGGCGCCGGCCCTTTCTGCGTCACTCGACGTCGTCGAATTCGTTCGAACTGACGTTGTTCGAACTGTGGGTCGCCTGTCGAGCAGCAGAGCGTACGTGATCCAGGGCACATAAAAAATCTGTGAAGGATCGCGCAACCTTTCACAGGCCTCACTGATCCAACTCCTCGAACAAGGGCCACACCCGCGCCCCACACGCGGAGCCCTCCACACTGGACTCCTTGAGGTTTTCGATGAAGCTTCGCCGTGCCATGGGTGTCGCGGCCGCGACCGCGGTCCTCGCTCCTCTCGCCCTGCTGTCCGCGCCCGTCGCGTTCGCCGAGGACGGCGACACCACCACGACATCCGCGACGCCCACCGACACCGCGTCCGACACGACCTCCGCGACCCCGACCGACACGGCGTCGTCGACTCCCTCCGACACCGGCCTGCCGTCGGACTCCGCCTCGCCCACCGTCTCGACGTCCCCGAGCTCCACCGAGAGCGCGTCGGCCTCTGCCGAGCCCTCCGTCTCGGCCGACCCGAGCGAGGAGCCGACCGACCCCGACGTGCCCTTCTGCGAGGACGTCGACAAGAACTACGAAGGCGCCAAGGTGTCCGCTGACATCAAGGGCCTGCCGGGCAAGATCGTCGCGGGCGACGGGTTCCACTCCTTCAAGCTGACCGTCACCAACGACGCGAAGACCACCGTCGAGGGCGTCGCCTTCTACGCCGAGGTGGAGAACTACGAGCTCGACGAGTCGAAGTTCCTCAGCCCCTACGTCGACCTGGAGTTCAAGAACCCCGAGACGGGTTCCTGGGACCGGATCGGCTCCGACGAGTGGGCCGGTGACTACTTCTTCTACGTCGACAAGCTGAAGGCCGGCCAGAGCCAGTCCGTCGACCTGCGCGTCAGCATCGACGCCAAGGCCCCGGCCGGCGACGCCTACTCCTTCGGCTCCGGCGCCTACCTGGACAACATCGAGGGCCAGGACTGCATCGCCGAGGGCTGGGCACAGTACGACTTCGAGGTGCTGAAGGCCGGGTCGGCCAACCCCGACCCGGGCACCGCAACCCCGAGCGACAACGGCAGCAAGGGCGGTTCGGTGAAGAAGCCCCAGGGTGAGATCTCCGACCTGCCGACCGGCAACCTCGCCGAGACCGGCTCCAGCTCCGCGCTGCCCGTGATCGGTCTGGTCGGCGGGGTCGCCGTCGTCGCCGGTGCCGGTGCGGTGTTCGCGGTGCGCCGCCGCAAGGCCGGCGCGGGCGCGTAAGCACGCTCGTCCCAGGACGGAAGAAGGACCCGCGCTCGGAGGGGAGCGCGGGTCCTTCTTCCGTTCTCAGTCACTTCTTGGGCGGCACCGCCGGCATCCCGAGGAAGGGCAGCCGCAGCGCGCCGAACGCCTCCGCCGGCACCGCCGGGCTCTTCGGCTCGACCGGGGCGAGACGCACGTACGCCTCCCCCTGCGCCGGACGCGGGTCCTCCTCGCCCTTGTTGGGCCAGTACGACATCGCGCGCTCGGCCTGCGCGGTGATGGTGAGGGACGGGTTCACCCCCAGGTTGGCGGAGACCGCGGCACCGTCGACGACCGAGATGCCGGGGTGGCCGTAGAGGCGGTGGTAGGGGTCGATGACGCCGGTCTCGCGGGAGGAACCGATGGGGCAGCCGCCGAGGAAGTGGGCGGTGAGTGGGGTGCCCATCAGCTCGCCGACGTTGGACCCGGCGAAGCCGTTGATGTCGGCGGCAATCACGGACGCGGCCTGGGAGGCGGCCTTGATCTGCTTGGGGTTGGGGGCGCCGTGGCCCTGCCGGGCGGTGAGCAGTCCCTTGCCCACGCCGTCCGGTTTCAGGTACGTCGTCAGGGAGTTGTCCAGCGACTGCATCACCAGGCCGATGATGGTCCGCTCCGACCAGCGGCGATTGGACAGGGAGCGCAGGACGAGCAGGGGGTGGCGGGCGGCGTTGCGCAGCCAGGCCAGCGCCCTCGACGAGCCCTCGGCGTAAGGCACTTGGAGGATGGAGAGGCCGCCCATGGAGTTGGATCCCTTGCCGTAGCGGACCGGCTCGATGTGGGTGTTCTCGTCCGGGTGGATCGAGGACGTGATGGCGACTCCGCGGGTGAAGTCGACCTTCGGCTCGCCGGTGGCCTTGCGGTAGCGGCGGCTGTCGGTCTGGGCACCGACCAGGGCCTCGGAGTTGGTGCGGGTGAGCTCGCCCAGCCGGTCGGAGAGGTGCGGGAGCTGGCCGTTCGCCTTCATGCGGTGCAGCAGGGTCTGGGTGCCGTAGGTACCGGCCGCGATGACGACCCGGCGGGCCTTGAAGACGCGGCCCCTGGAGGACTTGCGGCGGTCGTCGGTCGGCAGGGTGGCGACGGCGTAGCCGCCCTGGGAGTCGTCCGTGATCGAGACCACCGTGGTCATGGGGTGCACGACCGCGCCCGCCTTCTCGGCGAGGTGGAGGTAGTTCTCGTTGAGGGTGTTCTTCGCGCCGTGGCGGCAGCCGGTCATGCACTCGCCGCACTCCGTGCAGGCCTTGCGGGAGGGTCCCGCACCGCCGAAGTAGGGGTCCTCGACCTGCTCGCCGGGCCTGGCCTTCGCCGTGCCGTCGGCGTCCTCGCCGTCGCCGAAGAACACGCCGACGGGCGCCATGTGGAAGGTGTCGCCGACGCCCATCCGCTCCGCCGCCGCCTTCAGGTGGACGTCGGAGGGGGTCATCGTCGGGTTGAGCCGCACGCCGAGCATGCGCCGGGCCTGGTCGTAGTACGGCTTCAGCTCCTCCTGCCAGTCGGTGATGTCACGCCACTGCGGGTCGTCGAAGAACGGCTTCGGCGGGACGTAGAGGGTGTTGGCGTAGTTGAGCGAGCCGCCGCCGACGCCCGCGCCGGCGAGGACCATGACGTTGCCCAGCAGGTGGATGCGCTGGATGCCGTACATGCCGAGCTTGGGGGCCCACAGGTAGTTCTTCAGGTCCCAGGAGTTCTTCGGCAGGCTCTCGCGGGTGAAGCGGCGGCCGGCTTCCAGGACACCCACGCGGTAGCCCTTTTCGGTGAGGCGAAGGGCGGTGACGGAACCGCCGAAGCCGGAACCGACGACGATGACGTCGTAGTCGTAGGTGTCCTGTGGCACGTGCTCTCCTCGTCGAGAACGGGTGGTCGGGAACGGGATGGGCCTACTTGAAGCCTGATGTGCCTACTTGAAGCGCAGTGCCTTCATCAGCCTCAGGCTGCGGCTCATGAACGCCGCGTACTTCTCGTCGTCCATCCCCAGCGACGGGGCCATCGGGAGCAGCCGCTGCTGGGCCACCGTCTGGGCCTCGGTGTACTTGAGGATGCCCTCGGAGCCGTGGCGGCGGCCGAGGCCGGAGTCCTTCATGCCGCCCATCGGGGACTGGACGCTGCCGTAGGCGGGCGCGTAGCCCTCGTTGACGTTGACGGTGCCGGTGCGCAGGCGGGCGGCGACCGCGCGGCCACGGGAGCCGTTCTTCGTCCAGACCGACGAATTCAGGCCGTAGGCGGTGGAGTTGGCCTGCTCGATCGCCTCGTCCTCGGTGCTGAAGCGGTAGACGGAGACGACCGGGCCGAAGGTCTCCTCGGTGCACACCGCCATCGGCTCGGTGACGCCGTCGAGGATCGTCGGCTCGAAGAAGTAGGGGCCGATGTCCGGGCGGGCGACCCCGCCGGCGACGAGCCTGGCGCCCTTGGCGACGGCCTCGTCGACGTGCCGGGTGACGGTCTCCAGCTGCCGCTCCCCCACCAGCGAGCCCATGTCGGCGCCGTAGGCGAGCGACCTGCCGAGCCGCATGGCCCTGGTGCGGGCGGCGAAGCGCTCCAGGAAGGCGTCGGCGACGGACTCGTGGACGTACAGCCGCTCGATGGAGATGCACAGCTGGCCCGCGGAGGAGAAGCAGGCCCGGACGGCGCCGGCGGCCGCCTTCTCTATGTCGGCGTCCTGAAGGACCAGCATGGCGTTCTTGCCGCCGAGTTCGAGGGAGACGCCGACCAGGCGGGCGGCGGCGCCCCGGGCGACCTCGCGGCCGGTGCGGGTGGAGCCGGTGAAGGAGACGTAGTCGGCGTACTTGACGATCTCGGGGCCGACGACCGGACCGTCGCCGATGACGACCTGGAAGACGTCGGCGGGCAGTCCCGCCTCGATGAGCAGGTCGCGGGCCCACAGGGCGGTCAGGCAGGTCTCGGTGTCCGGCTTCATGACGACCGCGTTGCCGGCGGCGAAGGCGGGCAGCGCGTCGCCGACCGACAGCTCCAGCGGGTAGTTCCAGGGGGCGATCTGGCCCACGACTCCGCGCGGGTGGCGCAGCTCGGTGACCCTCGTCAGGGTGGGCATGGCGCCCGCGTGGTGCTTGGGCTTCAGGTAGGAGGGGGCCTTGCGGCCGTAGTGGCGGGCCGCGACGGCGACGGCCTGCACCTCCTCGTGGGCGTGCAGCCGGGCCTTGCCGGTCTCCAGCTGGATGAGGTCGAGGACCTCCGCCTGACGCTCCAGGACCAGGTCGTGGAAGCGGAGCAGGACGGCGGCGCGCTGCCGTACCGGCGTCTGCTCCCACACCGCCTGGGCCCGGCGGGCCGCTTGGAAGGCCTTCTCCACGTCCGCGGGCGTGGACTCGGGCAGGTCGGCCAGCTTCTCGCCGGTGAACGGCGTGTGGTTGGCGGTGCGGCCGGAGCCGACCACGCCCTTGGTGAGCTGGGCGACCAGCTCGGGGGTGACCACGTCAGCGGCGGTACGGGCGCCCTCCGGGGCGGGGGCGAGGGGATTGGTGCCGGTCTTGGCCGGGGCAGCCTGCGCGTCCGTCATGAGGCGCAGGGTATGCCGCTGCGGAGCCTTTGGGTACCCGTCGGTAACGCGGCTTCACCGAGTACTCACACGACGCCAGTGGTCACTGGCAAGGTTTGCGCTGATCAGGGCGTTGTGCGGGCGTAGGGGGCGGTGGTCCGGTTTTTTGCGATCACGAGCCGGTCACGGGCCTGCTTGAACACCGCCATGCCCTTCCGCTCGCTGGGCGTCCCCTTCGGCATGTCCACGCGCAGCTCGTACATGCGGTCGTCCTCGGTGACGACGAAGAGCTGCACGACCCGGGCGGGGGTCTCCCGCTTCCCGTAGGCGGTGTCGGCGACGGCCGCATCGAGGTCCTGGTAGGCGGTGCGGTACTGCGAGCCGCTCGCGTCGTGATAGGCGCCGTTCCAGGTGTCGAAGGCCTTCTTCGCGGCGTCCAGCGGGTTGCCGGGGGCCCGGTCCCACTCGGTGAGGCGGACCTGGACGAGCCCGGTGTCGTAGACGACGAGCCGGGGCCGGCCGCCGGTACCGCCCTCGCGGGCGGACTCCTTGTAGGCGGCGGGGAGGGAGAGGACGGCGTCCATGTCGCTCTCGGGGTGGGCGACCCAGGCGCCGGTGGAGGCAGAGGCGGTGGCGGAGGGGGTCGCGCGGGCCGGGGCCGACTCGTAGGTGGCGGTGTGCCCGGTGACGGACTCGCCGGGCTCGGCGAACCGGGACGCGGCGAACCAGGTGCCGCCGACGAGCGCGGCGGCGGCCACGGCAAGGACGGCACGACGACGCAGGACGGGGCGTACGAGGACAAGGGGGGCCGAGGCGGCGGAGGTGGCCGCCGTGTCGGCTCCCGGCTCCTGCCCTGCCGCGACGGTCACCGGTTCCGGTGCGGGCGCGGGGGCCTCGGGTGAGGGTGCGGCCGCGGGGACCTCCGGTGCCGGTGCGGGCGCGGGGGCCTCGGACTCCGGTCCGGCCATGGCGGTCTCCGGCTCCCGTCCGGCCGTCGGTGCCGTCGGTGCCGTCGGTGCCGTCGCGGCCCGGGCCGGTGTTCCTCCCCCGAGTCGGACCGTTCCGGAGTCGTCGCCCGACTCCGCCGGGCGCGAGGCGTCCTGAGCCTCCGTCATCTCATCCTCGGCGAGGGCCGGCACCGGCCACCCCTCGGCCACCGCCTCCAGCACGGCCTCCGTCTCCTCCGCGCCGGGCCGCTGCTCGGCATCCTTCACCAGCAGCCGTGCGATCAGCGGGCCGAGGGGGCCGGCCTGTTTCGGTTCGGGCGGCTCGGAGGCGATGACCGCGGCGAGGGTGGACTCCACCGTCGTACGCCGAAACGGCGAAGCCCCTTCCACGGCCGCGTACAGCAGGACGCCCAGCGACCACAGGTCGGAGGGGGGACCGGCGCTGCGGCCCGACATCCGCTCCGGCGCGACGAACTCCAGCGAGCCGACGAACTCCCCGCTCATCGTGAGGGATTCCTCGCCCTGCACATGCGCGATGCCGAAGTCGGTGAGGACGACGCGGCCGTGCGGGCCGAGCAGGACGTTGGCGGGCTTGACGTCCCGGTGGACGATGCCGACGGCATGCGCGGCACCCAGGGCCCCGAGGACGGCCAGGCCGATACGGGCCGCCTCACGGGCGTCCACCGGGCCGCGCCGCAGCACCTCGTGCAGGGACTCGCCGCGGACCAACTCCATGACGATCCAAGGGAGTCCGTCCTCCTCGACCACCACGTCGTGGATGGAGACGGCGGCCGGATGGTCGACGCGGGCGGCGGCGCGGGCCTCGCGGTAGAGGCGGTGGGCGGCCCGCTGCCGGTGCTCGTCCTGCGGATCGCCGGGCAGCCGGGGCTCCTTGACGGCGACGTCCCGGTCCACGAGCTCGTCGTGGGCCTGCCACACGGTGCCCATGCCGCCGGATCCGATGCGCCGGGTCAGCCGGTAGCGTCCACCGAGCAACCGGCCCTCGCGCGTATGTTCACCGCCTGCACTCATGTCTCATGACTACCGTGCGGGGTACGGCCTTGTCGACGCGACGCGGTACTACGGCGTCCGGTCGACCACCTCGAACGAGCCGCCCCTGCGCCGCACTTCGGCGACACCCGCTCCGCCGAAGTGCGCGGGAACCACCAACTCCCGCTGTTCGGCAGCCCGTTCCAGCACCCGCCGACGGCTGGTGACGGCCTGCTCCGGGTCCAGGCAGAAACAGCTGCTGCACTCGGGGCGCAGGATCTGGACCGGGCTGTGCAGCAGATCGCCGACGAAGACGGCATGTTCGCCGCGGGAGGCCACGCGCAGCACCGAGGAGCCAGGGGTGTGCCCCGGGGCCGCTTCCAGGGTGAGGTTCTCGTCGATCCGGTGGTACCCGTCCCACAGCCGGGCCTGCCCGGACGCGTGCACCGGAGCGACGCTGTCCTCGTAGACCAGCCGGTCGTCGGGGCGCAGGCCGCCGCCGTAGCCGCCGCGGGGGCCGAAGTGGTGGTCGTCGGCGGCGGGGAGGAGGTAGGTGGCCGCGGGGAAGGTCGGCGTCCAGGTGCCGTCCACGTCCTGGGTGTTCCAGCCGACGTGGTCGCCGTGGATGTGGGTGTTGACCACGACGTCGACGTCCTCGGGCCGCACACCGGCCAGCGACTTGAGCCGCGCGGGCAGCCCCACCCCGCTCTGCCGGTGGAAGAAGGGGTTCCCGGGCCGCTCCCGCCCGTGCCCGACCCCCGTGTCCACCAGCACGGTCCGTCCCGCGCTGCGCAGCACCCAGGTCTGCAGGGCGACCATGGCCTGTCCGGTCTCCGGATCCCAGTGGTCGGGGCTCAGCAACCGGCGGTTGTCCTCCCACACCTCCGCCTCGACGCCCGGGACGAGTTCGCGGGCGGGGGCGTACGGCGCCTGCCATTCGACGACCCTGCGGACCTCGACGTCACCGATCATGAAACCCTGCGTGTTCTCATCAGCCATGACGTCAACGCTAGAAGCGCGGACATGAGCTTTCCAATGCTTCTTCCGCTCACTTCGATACGCTTGCGTCTCATGGACGTGGTGAGTGACGCGATCTCCGCCGTGCGCATCGGACAGCCCTCCTCCAACCGGCTGCGCGTGGGCGGGAAGTGGTGCACACGGCTCGCCCCGTACGACGGGGCCGGATTCCACGTTGTCCTGGCGGGCGGCTGCTGGCTGCGGCCGGACGGGGGCGGTGAGCCGGTGACGCTGGGCGCCGGGGACGTCGTACTGCTGCCGCACGGGGCGGGGCATGTGCTCGCGGACTCGCCCGGGGACACGACGGCCGCGGTGCCGTTCGAGGAGATGCGCCGGCCGCCGCGCGACCCGGACGGGCGGGGCGAGGCGGAGCTGCTGTGCGGCAAGTACCGCCTCGACAGCAGCCGGGTGCACCCCCTGCTGGCGGAGCTCCCGCAAGTCGTCCACCTGCCCAACCGGGTCGGCGCGCACCCCGAACTCCGCCTGGCTGTCGACCTGTTGGCCCGCGAACTGGACGAACGGCGACCGGGGTCCTGCCTGGCCCTGCCGAGCCTCCTCGACCTGCTGCTGGTCTACATGGTGCGGGCGTGGATGGCCCAGGCGCGCACCGGAGCCTGGCCGACGGTCCTGAGCGATCCCGTGACGACGGCGGCGCTGCGCGCCCTGCACACCGACCCGGCGGCCGCGTGGACCAACGACCGCCTGGCGGCGGAGGCCGGGGTGTCGCGGGCGACGCTGGCCCGCCGGTTCACGGCACTGGTCGGCCGGCCGCCGATGGCGTACCTGACGTGGTGGCGGCTGACCCTGGCGGCGACCCGGCTGCGCGCCACGGATGCGCCGCTCGCGGCGGTGGCCCGGGAGGCCGGCTACGGAACGCCGTACGCCCTCTCGCACGCGTTCAAGCGGGAGTTCGGGATGACGCCCGGCATGTACCGGAGCCGGCCCGCGTCCGCCTAGAGCTTGTCCACGTCCCAGTTCGCCAGGACCGTCCGGGCCACCTCGCGTCCCCGGTCCGTGAAGTCGCTCTTGTTCGGGTAGACGACCGTCAGCTTGTACATGTCGCCCGCCGTGGACTTGTAGTAGAAGATCTGCGCCTCGCGCGGCAGCGGGTTCTGCGAGTCGTCGGTGTCGTAGACGACCTTGCTCTTGGCCGCCTTGCGGCCGTGGTACGAGAGGGAAGGCTGCGTCTCGGTCTTCGGGCTCTCCGGCATCTGGAGGCTGTAGTCCCCGGACTCCTTGAACGTGCCGTCGTCGTCGTACATCTGCGCCGCCGCGGAGCCCTTGATGGAGTACGCGTTGTCGTCGGTCTTCCGGATCACCGTCAGGCCGACGGTGATGGCCCCGCTCGCGTCGCTGTACGCCACCCAGTGGGTCTTGTCGTCCTTCCCGTCCGGCCCCGACCTGCGGTAGTCCTGCGGCACCGGAAGGGTCGCCGTGACGTCCTTCTCGTGGTGCCTGGTCCAGCCGTCGGGCAGCGGGCCCGCGAACGGGTTCGCGATCAGCACGTACGCCAGCGCCGCCGCGACCACCGCCGCCACGCCCCCGCCCAGCAGCGCGCCACGGCCCGGCCGGATGCCGCGCCCGGCACCCGCGGCGCCCGGATCGACGTACGCCACCTGCTGCGTCGGCACCGGCGCCGGCGGGTTCGCGGCCGCCTCCAGGAGGGCACGCACCCGGGCGGCGTCCGGCCGGTGCGCCGGGTCCTTGTGCAGCAGGCCGGTGATCACCTCCGCCAGCGGGCCCGACGCCGAGGCGGGCGGGGCGGGCATCGCGTTGAGCACCGACTGGAGCGTGGCCGGGGTGTTGCTGCGGCGGAACGGTGAGACGCCCTCCGTCGCCGCGTACAGGACGACGCCGAGGGACCACAGGTCGGACGCCGGGCCGGGACGCTGGCCCAGCACCCGCTCCGGCGCGATGTACTCGGGCGAGCCGACGAAGCCCCCGGTGTCGGTCAGGTTCGTCTCGCCCTCGATCTGCGCGATGCCGAAGTCGGTGAGGACGATGCGGCCGTACCGGCCGAGCAGGATGTTGTCCGGCTTGACGTCACGGTGCAGGACGCCCGCCGCGTGCGCGGCCTCCAGCGCGCCGAGCACCTCCAGGCCGATCCGGGCCGCCTCCCGCGCCCCGAGCGTGCCCTCCTGGAGGGCGTCGCCGAGCGAACGGCCGTGCACCAGCTCCATGACGATCCACGGCCGGCCGTCGACCACGGCCACGTCATGGACGTTGACCACCGCGGGATGGTCCAGGCGGGCCGCGGCACGGGCCTCACGGCGCATCCGCTCGAAGACCTTGTCCCGCTCCCGCTCGGGCAGGTGGTCCGGGACGCGCGGTTCCTTGACGGCGACCTCGCGGTCCACGGTCTCGTCCTTGGCCCGCCACACCGTGCCCATGCCGCCGTGTCCGAGCCTGCCGAGCAGCCGGTACCGGCCGGCGATGACCCGCTCCACGACGGGTTCCGGCCGCGCGGGCGGGGACGGCCGGGGTACGGGAGGTCGCAGGACAAAGCTCGTCGTGTCGTCGGGCTCGTGGCCGACGCCCCCGTTGGCGCTCATGAGGACATCCATATCGCGCCACCCGCCCGCACATCCAGCCTTGGCCGGTTCCGGTCACAGACCCGTGACCCTAGGACCGCCCGCCCGTGAAGGTGTCCACGGCCACGTCGAAGTACTCCTTCGCCTCCCGCACCTTCCCGACCGGCGCCGACACCCACACGTCGTACATCCGGCCGCCCTCCTCCCAGCACAGGTCGTAGGTGTGCCGGGGACCCTCCGCCGTGCTGAAGCCGTTCCAGGTGAACTCCCACAGGGCGGCGGGGTGTCCGGCGTGCGTGGTCGCGGTGACCTTGCCGTCGTGGTAGCCGGGGTTGGTGTCCGGGCCCTCGGCGGCCGAACGCCGCATCACCGCGAGCGGGCCGCCCTTCTGCGGGTCGGAGGTCTTGATGCCGAGCCGGAAGGTCCCGCCCGGGGACAGGTAGAAGATCCGCTCCCCCTGCGGCTCGCGGGTGAAGGACACCGGTACGGCGAGGGAGAAGCCGGCCGGGTCGTCGGCGACCCGGTAACCGGAGGGCGCGGAGGGGGCTTTCGCGGTAGCGGTGGGGGTGGCGGACGGGCGCCGGGTGCTCGGCGTCGGCGACGCGCTCACCGACGTACCGGTTCCCGTGCCCGACGGCGTACCGCCACCGTCGCCGCCGCCCCGGTTCACCAGCAGCGCCGCCGCGGACACCCCGGCCCCGGCCATCGCGGCGACCAGCAGCGCGGCCACCAGCACACCCCGGGTGGAGCGCCGGTTCTCCGCCGGCGCCGGGACGGGCGACGCCGGGGGCGGCGACGGAAGCGGGGGCCGGCGGGGCACGTCCCGCTGGGTGGGGGTGTAGTCGGACGGCGGCGCGGCCGGGGTGCGGCCCGTGTCGCGGAAGGCACGCAGCATCCGCTCGGCCTGCTCCGCGTCCAGCCGCCGGTCCGGATCCCGCTCCAGCAGGCCGCGTACGACGGGCAGCAGCGGGGCCGCCTGCGCGGGCGGCCGGATCTCGTCGAAGACGACGGCGTGCAGGATGCCGCCCAACGAGTCGCGCCGGAAGGGGGATTCGCCGCTCAGCGCGGTGCACAGCAGCGCCCCCAGCGACCACAGGTCGGACTCCGGGCCTGTCCTGGCGCCCGACATCCGCTCCGGCGCCGTGTACTCGGGCGAGCCGACGAACGAGCCGGTCTCGGTGAGCGTGGTGGCGCCCGCGACCTGGGCGATGCCGAAGTCGGTGAGGACGACCCGGTCGGTGCCGGCCTCCATCAGGACGTTGGCGGGCTTGATGTCCCGGTGCAGGACGCCCGCCCCGTGCGCGGTGCGCAGCGCGCTCAGCAGGCCGATGCCGATCCGGGCGGCCTCCCGCGCCTCGATCGGGCCACGCGCCGCGATGCGGTCGGCGAGGGAGCCGCCGTCGATCAACTCCATGACGATGTACGGGCGTTCGTCGTCCTCGACCACGTCGTGGACGACGATGATGTGCGGGTGGCGCAGCTGGGCCACCGCCCGCGCCTCACGCAGGGCGCGGTCGCGCTGGCGGCGGACCTCCTCCTCGGAGGCGGTGTCGTCCAGATCCAGGGGGATCTCCTTGACGGCCACCTGCCGGCCGAGCAGCTCGTCGGTGGCCCGCCACACCACGCCCATGCCGCCGCGTCCGAGCCGCGTCCCCAGCCGATACCGGCCCGCGATGACACGGACGCCTGCCCCCTCGGTCCCCATGCGCCCCATCATGCCGCACCGGACGGACCGCCTCCGGGGCGCCGACCGGCCAACCCGCTACTGGACGGTCTTCTCCTGCCAGCCCTGGAGGATCGCCTTGAACTGCTTGGAGGCCTGCGCCCAGTCGGCCGCGGGCGAGGAGACGTAGATCGCGTACTCGGCGCCGTCTCGGGAGATGTACGTCTCCTCGATGGCGCGCCGCGGCCCCGGGAACCTGGTGTCCTTGGGCAGCGCCGTCCAGGTGTACTCCCACACCGAGCCGTTCCGGTCGCGGTAGAGGTTCTTCCGCAGCTGGACGCGGTGGTAGTCGACGAGCTTCTGGAGCTGCTGCTCCAGATCCTCCTGGTGCTGCGTGGCGCCGGCGAAGTCCGGCTTGGTGTCGATGGCGATGCGCACGAAGTGCTCGCCGTCGTCCGGCGAGTAGTCGACCTGCCGGAGATCGGGGTCGACGTCTCCGGTGCCGGTGACCTCCGTCCGCTTCCAGCCGCGCGGGAGATAGACGCTGAAGCCGTTGGGGTCCTCGTACTTCCACCAGTTGGCGGGAACGGTTCCGTCGGAGCCGCCGGTGGGCGTGGCCGAAGGCGTCGGGCTCGGGGAGTCGGAGGTTCCGCCCGCGTCCGACTGGTGTCCCTGGTTCCACTTCTGCAGCGCCACGGCCGTACCGCCGGCGACGATCACCGCGAGGGCGAGGGCGAGGACGAAGGTGCGCAGGCGCCGCCGCTTCGGCGGGGCGGCGGGTGCGGGGCCGATACCGGTGGGCCCGATGGCGGTGGGCCCGGTCAGCGGCGGATACGGGGTCGCCGACCCGGTCTGCGGGCCCGTACCGGTGTTGTAGGGCCCGGTACCCGTGCCGGTCCGCGTCTCGTAGCGGCCGCCCCGATGTTGCGTGGGCACGTACGCTTGCGCCGCGTCCGACCGGCGTCCCTCGGCCGCCTCGGCGAGCATCTGCTCGGCCTCGGCGGCGCCGGGCCGCTGGGCCGGGTCCTTGGCCAGCAGCGCCCCCATGACGGGCCCGAGCGGCCCGGCGAACTTCGGCTCGGCCGCGTCCTCCTCGACGACCGCCTGCATCGTGGACAGCGGCGAGGTGCGACGGAACGGCGAGCGGCCCTCCACCGCCGTGTACAACGTGGCGCCGAGCGCCCACAAGTCCGAGGCCGGGCCCGGGTCGTGGCCGCGCACCCGCTCGGGGGCGAGGTAGTCGACCGAGCCGACGACCTCGCCGGTGCGGGTGATCGTCGTGTCGCCCTCGATCTGGGCGATGCCGAAGTCGGTGAGCAGCACACGGCCGTCGTGGCCGAGGAGCACGTTGCCGGGCTTGACGTCACGGTGCAGCACCCCGGCGGAGTGCGCGGCGCGCAGCGCCCGCAGCACCCACAGTCCGATACGCGCGGCCTCGGCCGGCTCCACGCGCCCCCGCTCCTTGACGGCGTCGGCGAGCGAGTAGCCCTCGACGAGCTCCATCACGATCCAGGGCCGGCCGTCGTGTTCGAGCACGTCGTGCACGGTGACGACCGCGGAGTGGTTGATCCGGGCGGCCGCCCGGGCCTCCGCCCGCGTGCGCGCGAGCAACCGCTCCCGGTCGCTCTCGGAGACGTAGAGAGCGGCGGTCAACTCCTTGATGGCGACGGCTCGGTGGAGCACCTCGTCGTGCGCGCGCCACACCCGGCCCATGCCACCGCTGCCGATGGAGTCGGCGAGCCGGTAGCGGCCCGCGACAAGCTGGCCCTGCATCTGATTCACGTTGCCCCGCAATGGTCTTGACAGGGTCAGACTAAGGAGTGGCCCGCCCGCACGGAACCATGGGGGTGGCAAGGTGACATCACTGTGACGGTTGTTCTGCGGTGACCGATCGCCCCATCACGGAGGGTGACTCAGCCGGTGTACGTGTACGTCGAGTACGCCTGCTCGTACAGCTTCGTCACCTGGTCCCGCTGGGACTCAGGACCGCGCACCTGCACCACGTGGTAGCGCCCGTCGATGAGGATCGCGAGGTTGCGCACGTACAGGTCCTGTCCGCCGCCGTCGGTCCAGGTGAACTGCCCCTCGGCCATGACCCGCGTGCCCACCGTGATGGTCCTCAGGCCGGTCGCGGTGGCCCAGCTGGAGCTGCGGTAGGGCTGGAGTTCGTGCTCCTTGTCCCGCTGGTAGGCCATCGGGTCGCTGCCGTACGTCACCGCGCCGTCCCGTCCGGACACGACGATGAGCTGGAAGGCGCCCTTCGAGTAGACCACCTGGTTCCAGGCGTTCCTGCCCGTCCGCGACCAGCCCTTCGCCACCGCGACCCGGAAGCCCTCGGGGTCCTTGCGCAGGGTGAAGCCGTCGGCGACGGCGGGGTCGGTGGTCTGCGGCTCGGTGGAACCGGCCGAACGGGAGGGGCTCGGCTTCGGGGCGGGCGAGGTCCGCTCGGGGCCGGTCCGGCTGCCGCCCTGGTCCGACCGCTCGGGCGCGGGGGACGCCTTGCCAGTCGCTCCGGTCCGCTCACTGCCCGCCGCTCCGTCCTCGCCGGCCTTGGGCATGAACAGCATGGCGTACGCGACCGCGCCCGCCAGCAGGAGCAGGATCAGCACCAGCAGGGTGCGGCCCAGCCTGCGGGGCGAACCCGCCTGTTCCTTGGCGCGCTTGTGCCGTCCGTGCGTGGTCGCGGGCGGCTGCGCCCGGCGCCTGCGCACCAGCTCGCCCCGCCGCCGTATGACGGGCAGCCGGCTGGCGTCGGCGGGCGGCGCGGGGACGACGTGCGTGCCGGCGTCCGGCTCGGGCGCCGACCGCACCAGCGAGCGCAGCCAGCCGCGCAGCTCCTCGAAGTCCAGCCGCTCGGTGGGGTCCTGACGGAGCAGCGACTCGACGACCGGCCGCAGCGGCCCGCACTCCTCGGCGAAGGCGGGCGGCTCGGCACACACCATCTGCACCAGCTCGGCCGTCGACTCCTCGGGATACGGCGCGTGCCCCTGTACGGCCCTGAAGAGCAGCGCGCCGAGCGCCCACAGGTCGGTCGCGGGCCCGATCGGCGCCGCGAGCTGCCAGTTCTCGTGCACGGGCCCGGCCTGCTCGGGCGCCCAGCGTTCGGTCACCGGCCCGACGACGGCCATCCGCGCCTGCCGCGCCCGCTCGGCGGCCAGCGCGGTGGCGGGGCCACGGGGCGGGGCGGGGGTGTCCGCCACCAGGTCGCCCCAGCGGGCGGTGGGCTGTGCGGCGGCCGGTCCGGCGGCGCGCGGTGCGGGGACGTCGGTCGCCGGCGCGGCGCCGAAGCCCGGGGCGTTCGGCAGGCCGGCCGGCGGGGCCGTGCCGAGGTGGGGCGGGATGCCGGGCCCGACTGCCTGCGAACCGGCGCCGCCCTGGCCGCCGTTGCCGCCGTTGCCGCCGGGAGGCAGTACGTGGTTGCCGGTGCCGTCGGCGCCGCCCCGGGGGGTCGCGCCGTGCCAGGAACCGCCCACCCCGTAGGGGTCGGCTATCTGACCCGGCGGCACGGGGCCGCCGGGCGCGCCCTCGCCGGGGGCGTACGGCTGCGCCGACCCGTTGGTCCGTGCGGCGGGGTCCTCCTCGGGTGCCGGGCCCGCGCCGGGCAGGGCCGCCCGGCCGTCCTGCGCTTCCTGCACCCGGGCCGCGGCACGGGCGCCCGCGCGGTACGCGGCGATCGCGCCGGCCCGCGCGGCCCTGATGTCCCCGCCCGTCTCGAGCGCCTTGGGCGCGAGCGCACCGGTCCCGCCGCTCCCGCCCGCCGTGTCCGGCTCGGCGCCGGGCAGCCCGCCGGCCGTACGCGCCCTGATGGCGGCGCTGCGCGCGGCGACGGGATCGACACCGCCGGGGCCGCCGCCCTGTGCGTCCAGGACTCCGTGAGCACCGGAACCGACGTGCCCTCCGGACACGGCGAGTCCCCCCGCCCCGCCACCTGTTCCGTCGGCCGGCCGGTGACCACCCGGGCCGCGGTGCCCGCCCTCCGCCCCTGCCCGGCCGCCGTCGGCATCCGGCGCGCCCGGCGCGGACGACCCGGCCGAACCACCCGGCCCCCGTCCCTCGGCGAGGGCCCCCGCGTGGCCCTCCTGTGCCGGCACCGGGTCGTACCCGCACAGCGCCTCTTCCGCCGCCCCGACCGCGAGGCCGGTCAGCATCACGCGTCCGTCGTCGCAGACGAGGACCGTGCGGGCGGTGATGTTGCGGTGCACCCAGCCGTGCGCGTGCAGCACCCGCAGCGCCATGAGCACGTCGGAGGCGACCTCGGCCGCGCGGTAGGGCGTGAGCGGCTTCTCCGCGAGCAGTGCGGCGAGCGGCCGCGCGGCCACCAACTCGCTCACGATCCACAGCGACCCGCCGTCGGCGAACACGTCGAAGACCTGGTCCAGCCGCGGATGATCGGGTATTCGGGCGGCGGCCTGGGCGGCCTCGACCGCCCGCCGTACGGCGGGGTCGGCCGGCCTGCGCGCCCCCGTGCGCGCCATGGGCCTGCGGACCTGGAACCCGTCGGGCAGCCCCTCCGCGTCGAGCACCTCCGCCTCGACGACCTCCGGCAACGGCACCTGCCGGACGAGGACTTCCTGCCCGCTGTAGGTGTCGAAGGCGCGGGTCTCAGTGAGTTCGTACTCGTCGGAGGGCGGCAGCGGCAGGCGGTAGCGGTCGGCGAGTACCCGTCCCGCGTAGTCGTCCACTGTGCCTCCCTCGGCCGCCCGGTCGGTCAATTCCGTTCGACTTGCGAACCGTTGTGTGCCCGCACCTGGATGCGTACGGTCCGCAAGCCTTCACGATACGTGCCGGAGGCAACTGGCAGAGAGGGGTTGCCAGATCTCACGGCCCAAACCCCGGGCAGGCGCTTTACGACTTCGGTTCGAACGTCTTCGCGAGCGTCTTCCAGGTGTCCTTACGGAGGCCACTGTCCCAGTTGGCGGCTTTCGCGGTGTACATCAGCGCATACCCGAGATGGCCGTTGACGACGAACCCCCGGTCGATCGTCCGGTACTTCGTCCCGTTCTCCACATAGGTGAACTCCCAGTCCGCCGCGTTCCAGCCGCGGTAGTCCACCTTCTCTATGCGGATCCGGTCGTACTGCGAGCGCGTCATGTAGCGCTCCTGGTTCTGCCAGTCGGCCACGGGGTCGCCCTTGGGTGTGGACGTCCAGGCGATCAGGAGCTTCTGCCCGTCGGGGCCGGTGAACCGGTCGCCCGCGGCTCCGGTCGACTGGTACGACCACCCCTTGGGCAGCCCGATCGAGTAGCCCTGGCCGCCGTGGTACGTCTTCGCCACCGCGCTTGCATCCCCGGAGCCGTCGCCGGTCTCCGCACCGCTGCCGCCGGACGCGCTCGGGCTGTTGCTGGGCGTGCCGCCGCCCGAGGCGGCCGGGGACTTCTCGGAACCGCTGCCCGTGCCGGTCCCGCCGCCCTTGTCCTCCTTGGTGTTCGAGCTGGCGGACGCGCTCGCGACGGTCTTGCCGCCGCTCCGCCTGGCACCGTTGTCGGAGCCGCCGTCGCCGCCCAGCGTGAGGGCGAGCACGGTCCCGATGACGGCGAGCGCGACGACCACAGCGATGATCACCAGGGTCCGCTTGGGCACCACGTCGGTGAGGGGCGCCCGCGGGACCGACCGGGGCGGCAGGTCGGGCAGGTCGGGCGGGGTCATCTTGGGCCAGCCGGAACTCCCGCCGGTGCCGCGGTCGTTCGCTCCCGCCGCCGACGACCCCGAACCCGCGGTGGGCGACGGTCCCCGCGAAGACGCCGGGGAGGACGCGGACGCAGCGGAGGCCGAGAACGCGGACGCGGAGGACGGACTCTTCGGAGGCGCCGGGGGCGGGGGAACCGGCCTCGACGCGGGCGACGGTACCGAGGGCGACGGGGTCGACGCCCCGCCCGCCGGAGCCGCCGTCCCGGACGCACCGCCGCGGGAGCCTGCGTCGGTCGCGCCGTTCCCCGAGCCACCGGTCCGCGAAGTCGCCGTGCCGTTGCCCGACTTGTCGCGGGAGGCGGCAGCCGAACCGGCCGCGGCCCCCGCCGCCTTGCGCACGGAACGGAACGCCCCGCGCAGCTTCTCCGCCGCTTCCTCGGCCCGCTTGCCGCCGGACCCCGAACCACCCTTGCGGTCGGGCCCGTCGGGCTGTGCCGGAATCGGCACGACCTTGGTGGCGTCCAGCGGCTCCGGTTCGGCCGCCTTCGGCTCGGGCGCGTGGATCACGGCGTTGAGCATCGCCCGCGCGCCCGCGTCGTCGAGCCGCTTCGCCGGATCCTTGTTCAGCAGCCCGTAGATGACGTCCTTCAGCGGCCCCGCGTTCTTCGGCTCCTCCAGCGGCTCCGTCATCACCGCGGTGAGCGTGGCGATCGCGGAGCCCTTGTCGTACGGCGGGACGCCCTCGACGGCCGCGTACAGCAGTCCGCCGAGCGACCACAGGTCGGCCGCGGGGCCGGGCTTGTGACCGCGGGCCCGCTCCGGGGAGATGTAGGAGGGCGCGCCGACGAGCATGCCTGTGGAGGTGATGGACGGGTCGCCCTCCACCTGGGCGATACCGAAGTCGGTGAGCACGACCCGGTCGGTGTCGGTCTCCAGCAGGACGTTGGACGGCTTCACGTCACGGTGCAGGATGCCCTCGCGGTGCGCGGAGCGCAGCACGTCGAGGATCGCGAGTCCCACCTCGGCCGCCCGCCGGGGTTCGAGCAGGCCGTCCTCCCGGATGACCTCGGCGAGCGACTTGCCCTCGACGAGCTCCATCACGATCCACGGCCGGTCGTCCTCGTCGACCACGTCGAAGACCGTCACCGCGCTGTTGTTGCGGATCCGCGCGATGGCCTTGGCCTCGCGCAGCGTCCGCGTGATCAGCCGGCGCTTCTCGTCCTCGTCGATGTTCGACGGGAACCTCAGCTCCTTGACGGCGACCGTCCGGCCCAGGGTCTCGTCCTCGGCCCGCCACACCGTGCCCATGCCGCCCCGGCCGAGCACCGCCCCGAGCCGGTACCGCCCGGCGAGAAGACGCTCGGTCTTGTCCTGACGAGTCTCCTGACGAGATGTCCCCGCCCGCTCCGCCTCCGACATGGATCCCCTCATACAACCCGCCCTGACAGAGCCCCCATTGTCCCTCACCCGACAAGTGCCCGGCGCCCAGGGTGCCCAAGGGCCCTCGCGGCCCGCCGCGCACCCGGAACGTCCGGTTCCGCACCCTCGTCTCCTCCCCGTGCGCAAGAGCCACCGCCCGTCGCCCGGGGCCCCCTCGCCGTACGCGTGAACCCGGCGGCGACAGCGGTTCTGGGCCCCGAACCGACCCTGTACGCCGCCGAGTTCACCCCGAACTCGTCCTCACACCTGGTAGAACGACCCGGCCCCGAACGCAGATCCCGCTCTACGACACTCATTCGGGTGATGCCGGCTCAGCACCCCCGCCGCCTCACAGGGGCACGATGTCCGGGGCACCCAGCCGTGCCGCGTCCGCCGTCAGGTCGTCCGGCTGGCGTTGCGACTCCCGCTCGGCCTCCACCCGCTTCTCGTAGTGCTCCACCTCGCGCTCGATCTGGTCCTTGTCCCAGCCGAGTACCGGGGCCATCAGTTCGGCGGCCTCCCGGGCGCTGCGGGTGCCGCGGTCGAAGGTCTCGATGGAGATGCGGGTGCGCCGGGTCAGCGCGTCGTCCAGGTGACGAGCGCCCTCGTGCGAGGCTGCGTACACGATCTCGGCACGCAGATAGTCGTCGGCGGCCTGCAGCGGCTCACCGAGTGAGGCGTCGGCGGCGATGAGGTCGAGGAGTTCCTCCGCCATGCTGCCGTACCGATTCAGCAGATGTTCGACGCGGACCACGTGAAGGCCCGTCCGGGCCGCGATCCGGGCCCGCGCGTTCCACAGCGCGCGATAGCCCTCGGCGCCGAGCAGCGGCACGTCCTCGGTGACGCACTCGGCGACCCGCAGGTCGAGCCCGTGCACCGCCTCGTCCACCGCGTCCTTGGCCATCACCCGGTACGTCGTGTACTTGCCGCCGGCCACGACGACCAGTCCCGGGACCGGATGGGCCACGGTGTGCTCGCGCGAGAGCTTGCTGGTGGCGTCCGACTCGCCGGCCAGCAGCGGCCGCAGGCCCGCGTACACGCCCTGCACGTCGTCGCGCGTGAGGGGCACCGAGAGCACGGAGTTCACGTGCTCCAGGATGTAGTCGATGTCCGCGCTGGACGCCGCCGGGTGCGCCTTGTCGAGGTCCCAGTCGGTGTCGGTCGTGCCGATGATCCAGTGCCGGCCCCAGGGGATGACGAAGAGGACCGACTTCTCCGTGCGCAGGATCAGGCCGGTGGAGGAGTTGACGCGGTCCTTCGGCACGACCAGGTGGATGCCCTTGGAGGCACGGACGTGGAACTGGCCGCGTTCCCCCACCATCGCCTGGGTGTCGTCGGTCCACACACCGGTCGCGTTCACCACCTGCTTGGCGCGGACCTCGTACTCGCCACCGCCCTCGACGTCCTGCACGCGCGCGCCGACGACCCGCTCGCCCTCGCGCAGGAAGCCCGTCACGCGGGCGCGGTTGGCGACCTTCGCGCCGTAGGCGGCGGCCGTGCGCACGAGGGTGGCCGTATGCCGCGCGTCGTCCACCTGGGCGTCGTAGTACTGCAGGGCCCCGACCAAGGCGTCCTTCTTCAGGGCCGGGGCCGCCCGCAGGGCTTGACGGCGCGTCAGGTGGCGGTGCACGGGCAGGCCCCGGCCGTGCCCGCGGGCCATCGACATGGCGTCGTAGAGCGCGACGCCCGAGCCGGCGTAGAACCGCTCCCAGGCCTGGTGCTGCAGGGGATACAGGAACGGCACCGGCTTCACCAGGTGCGGCGCCAGCCGTTCCAGCAGCAGGCCGCGCTCCTTCAACGCCTCGCGCACGAGGGCGAAGTCGAGCATCTCCAGATAGCGCAGGCCGCCGTGGATCAGCTTGCTGGACCTGCTGGACGTGCCCGAGGCCCAGTCACGTGCCTCGACCAGGCCGGTGGACAGGCCGCGGGTCACGGCGTCCAGGGCGGTGCCCGCACCGACCACCCCGCCGCCCACCACCAGGATGTCGAGTTCGCGCTCGGCCATGGCCGCCAGTGACTCGGCACGCTGCGCCGGTCCGAGTGTCGCTGTCCTCACTGCTGCCTCCCGCTATCGATAGCGCCGGCCGCACCCGTCGGGCGAAGCCCGTGTCCTACCCCCCATGCCCAAATTCTGACCGTCTTGCCCCACTTCAGCCACCACGGCCTCCCACCCTGTGGACAACTTTCCAGGGACCGCCGGAAAACACTGCCGACCAATCCCGCATAACGGTCATATTTACTCCTAGTCTGACATTGCGCTCGCCCATCCTGTCCACAGGGCTTGCGCACCTGTCCCGCTTCGGTTACTGGGAAGGACGGCCCACGCCATGCCCGCAGATCTCGCCGTCATCGGACTCGGCCCGTTCGGCCTGCCCCTGGCCCAGGCCGCCGTCGCGGCCGGCATCCCGACCGTCGGCTACCGGACCGGCCCGGAGGCCGGCTCCCTCAGCGCGGCCGACCTGCGCCGGATGCTCTCGGGGGGCTTCCGGCACGCCACCGGCCCCGCCGAGCTCGGCCGGGTGCGCACCGCCGTCATCTGCGCGCCCACCCCGCGCGGCCCCGACGGCGCGCTCGACCTCACCCAGGTGGAGGCGGCCGCCCGCACCCTCGCCGCCCAGCTGCGCCCGCACACCACGGTCGTCCTGGAATCGGCCGCCCCGCCGGGCACCACGGAGGAAGTGCTGCGCCCCCTGCTCGAAGCGGGCTCCCGGCTGCGCGCGGGCCGCGACTTCCACCTCGCCTACTCCCCCAGCCGCGTCGACCCCGGCAACCGCGACTTCACCCCGGCCAACACCCCGAAGGTGATCGGCGGCCTCACGCCCGCCTGCACGGAGTCGGCCGCCGCCTTCTACTCGCGCCTCACGGACAAGGTGGTACGCGCGCGTGGCCCGCGCGAGGCGGAGACGGTGCAGCTCCTGGAGACGAATTTCCGCCACGTCAACATCGCGCTCGTCAACGAGATGGCCGTCCTCTGCCACGACCTCGGCGTCGACCTCTGGGACGTCATCCGCTGCGCGGAGACCAAACCGTTCGGTTTCCAGGCCTTCCGCCCCGGCCCGGGCGTCGGCGGCCACACCGTCCCCCAGGACCTGACCGCCCCGGCCGGCCGCACCCTGCGCATGGTCGAACTGGCCCAGCAGGTCAACAGCCAGATGCCCCGCTACGTCGTCCAGCGCGCGGCCGCCCTCCTGAACGAGCACGGCAAGTCGGCGCGGGGCGCGCGCGTACTCCTTCTGGGTGTGACGTACAAGCCGGACCTGGCCGACCAGCAGGGCACGCCCGCGCGCGAGATCGCGGTCCGGCTGATGGAGCTGGGCGCCTCGGTGAGCTACCACGACCCGCACGTCCCGTCCTGGAACGTCCTGGACCGCCCGGTCCCGCGCGCCGACTCCCTCTACGAGGCGGCGGCCGACGCCGACCTCACGATCCTGCTCCAGCAGCACCGCACGTACGACCTGCAGGGCCTGTCGGTGAAGGCCCAGCTGCTGCTGGACACACGCGGAGCCACACCGACGGGGGCGGCGCACCGGTTGTGAAGGGGGGCGCGCACGTGCTTGGTGGGCCCCGGGCGCTGCTGGCGTGGCCTCCCGGGCACCGGTAAGTTGGGAACAGGTGGAGCCCACCGCAGCGGTCACTGCGGCAGGCTCCCGGATGGTTCACGGAGTGTCCGCCCCTAGGTTGTGTGGGGGCGGCCGCTCACCAGCCGAAAATCCGCAAGATCCACCTCCGGCACTTCACCATCCACAGACGGATCCGATCCCAGCGAGTGGGCTTGCGGTGACGTCCATGGGCGCCCCCTTCCACGACACCGCCCATCGACCCGGTAGGCAGCACGTCGGACATCGGGCCGGGCCCCGAGGAGCGGGGTCCGGAACCAAGTCCCTGGAAGGGGGCGCTCCAGCAACCTGGTGCGCCGAAACCGACGTTGTCGCCCGCCGACCGGCTGACCAGCCGATATCGGGCGGGAACGCAACCGCACGCCCCCGCACCACCTCACGCGCCCGCGCAAGCCCCAGGCACGCGAAGGGGGCCGGTCACCCGTCGGGTGGCCGGCCCCCTTGTCGTGGGTCTCAGCGTCGGTGCTGGGAGTCCGCCACCGTCACCTCGACGCGCTGGAACTCCTTGAGCTCGCTGTAGCCGGTCGTGGCCATCGCGCGGCGCAGGGCGCCGAAGAGGTTCATGGAGCCGTCGGGGGTGTGCGAGGGGCCGGTGAGGACCTCCTCGATCGTGCCGACCGTGCCGAGGTCGACCTTCTTGCCGCGCGGCAGCTCCTCGTTGACGGCCTCCATGCCCCAGTGGTGGCCGCGGCCCGGCGCGTCCGTGGCGCGCGCGAGCGGCGAGCCCATCATCACCGCGTCCGCGCCGCAGGCGATCGCCTTCGGCAGGTCGCCGGACCAGCCGACGCCGCCGTCGGCGATGACGTGCACGTACCGGCCGCCCGACTCGTCCATGTAGTCGCGGCGGGCGGCTGCCACGTCGGCGACGGCGGTCGCCATGGGCACCTGGATGCCCAGCACGTTCCTCGTCGTGTGCGCCGCGCCGCCGCCGAAGCCGACCAGCACACCCGCCGCGCCCGTACGCATCAGGTGCAGGGCCGCGGTGTACGTGGCGCAGCCGCCGACGATCACCGGGACGTCGAGCTCGTAGATGAACTGCTTCAGGTTCAGCGGCTCGTGCGAGCCGGAGACGTGCTCCGCGGAGACCGTCGTACCGCGGATGACGAAGATGTCCACGCCCGCGTCCACGACCGCCTTGGAGAACTGCGCGGTGCGCTGCGGGGAGAGCGCGGCGGCCGTGACCACGCCGGAGTCGCGCACCTCCTTGAGGCGCGCGCCGATCAGCTCCTCCTTGATGGGGGCCGCGTAGATCTCCTGCAGGCGCCGGGTCGCGGCCTCGGCGGGCAGCTCGACGATCTCGTCGAGGAGCGGCTGCGGGTCCTCGTGACGGGTCCACAGGCCCTCGAGGTTCAGCACGCCCAGGCCGCCGAGCTCGCCGATGCGGATCGCGGTGGCCGGGGAGACGACCGAGTCCATGGGGGCGGCCAGGAAGGGCAGCTCGAAGCGGTAGGCGTCGATCTGCCAGGCGATCGAGACCTCCTTCGGGTCCCGCGTACGGCGGCTGGGGACGACGGCGATGTCGTCGAAGGCGTACGCCCGGCGGCCGCGCTTGCCGCGCCCGATCTCGATCTCAGTCACGTCTGTGGCCTTTCCCTGATGCGTTGCAGCGTCTTCCAGTATCGCCGACGGGTACGGCAAGGGCGGCCCCGGATGCTCCCGGGGCCGCCCCTCACAACGCCTGTCGCCTACTTGCTGCTGTAGTTCGGCGCCTCGACCGTCATCTGGATGTCGTGCGGGTGGCTCTCCTTCAGGCCCGCGGAGGTGATCCGCACGAAGCGGCCCTTGGACTCCATCTCCTCGATGGTCGCCGCGCCCACATAGCCCATGGTCTGGCGCAGACCGCCGACGAGCTGGTGCAGGACGCTGGCCAGCGGGCCGCGGTAGGGCACCTGCCCCTCGATGCCCTCGGGCACGAGCTTGTCGTCGGAGGCGACCTCGGCCTGGAAGTAGCGGTCCTTCGAGTACGACCTGCCCTGGCCGCGGGACTGCATCGCACCGAGCGAGCCCATGCCGCGGTACGACTTGAACTGCTTGCCGTTGATGAACTGCAGCTCGCCGGGCGACTCCTCGCAGCCCGCGAGCAGCGAGCCCAGCATCACCGTGTCGGCACCGGCCGCGAGGGCCTTGCCGATGTCGCCGGAGTACTGCAGGCCGCCGTCGCCGATCAGCGGGATACCGGCCGGGCGGGCGGCGAGGGAGGCCTCGTAGATGGCGGTGACCTGCGGGACGCCGATGCCGGCGACCACGCGCGTGGTGCAGATGGAGCCGGGGCCGACACCGACCTTGATGCCGTCGACACCGGAGTCGATCAGCGCCTGGGCGCCGTCGCGGGTGGCGACGTTGCCGCCGATCACGTCGACGGCCACGGCCGACTTGATCTTCGACATCCAGCTGAGCGCGTTGCTGTTGTGGCCGTGCGAGGTGTCGACGACCAGGAAGTCCACGCCGGCCTCGGCGAGCGCCTGGGCGCGCTCCAGCGCCTCGGGGCTGGCGCCGACGGCGGCACCGACGAGCAGGCGGCCCTCGGCGTCCTTGGCGGCGTTCGGGTACTTCTCCGCCTTGACGAAGTCCTTGACCGTGATCAGCCCCTTGAGGACCCCGGCGTCGTCGACCAGCGGAAGCTTCTCGATCTTGTGCTTGCGCAGCAGCTCCATGGCGTCCACACCGGAGATGCCGACCTTGCCGGTGACCAGCGGCATCGGCGTCATGACCTCGCGCACCTGGCGGCCGCGGTCGGTCTCGAAGGCCATGTCACGGTTGGTGACGATTCCGAGCAGCTTGCCGGCGGGGTCGGTCACGGGGACACCGCTGATGCGGAACTTGGCGCACAGCGCGTCCGCCTCGGCGAGCGTGGCCTCGGGGTGCACCGTGATGGGGTCGGTGACCATGCCGGACTCGGACCGCTTGACCAGGTCGACCTGGTTGACCTGGTCCTCGACCGAGAGGTTGCGGTGCAGCACGCCGACACCGCCGAGCCGGGCCATCGCGATGGCCATGCGGGACTCGGTCACCTTGTCCATCGCCGCGGACAGCAGCGGGATGTTGACCCGGACGTTGCGGGAGATGCGGGACGAGGTGTCGACCGCGTTGGGGAGCACCTCGGACGCTCCCGGCAGCAGCAGCACGTCGTCGTAGGTCAGCCCGAGTGTCGCGAATTTACCGGGCACTCCGTCGACGTTTGCAGTCATGACACCTTCCCCAAATGGCCTTGATCGGTGCGGATGTCCATGCTAACGGGAAGCAGGGCCGTCGAATTCCACGGTTCCGCCTGACCTCGGGCTTCGTATGTTCGTACGGAATCCCCGAGCGGCCTGTTCAAAGAAGGCGTCGACCGCCCGGAAACTACTGTTCCGCCAGTGCCCTGAGGCGGCTCAGGGCCCGGTGCTGCGCCACCCGGACCGCTCCGGGTGACATTCCCAACATCTGGCCGGTCTCCTCGGCCGTGAGGCCCACCGCGATGCGCAGCAGCAACAGCTCCCGCTGGTTCTCCGGCAGGTTGGCCAGCAGTTTCTTGGCCCATTCGGCGTCGCTGCTGAGCAGCGCGCGCTCTTCCGGGCCCAGTGAGTCGTCCGGCCGCTCGGGCATCTCGTCGGACGGGACCGCCGTCGAGCCCGGATGCCGCATCGCCGCCCGCTGCAGGTCGGCGACCTTGTGCGCGGCGATGGCGAAGACGAACGCCTCGAAGGGCCGCCCGGTGTCCCGGTAGCGCGGGAGCGCGAGCAGGACGGCGACGCAGACCTCCTGTGCGAGGTCCTCGACGAAGTGGCGCGCGTCGCCCGGAAGGCGGGACAGACGGGTGCGGCAGTACCGCAGCGCCAGCGGGTGGACATGGGCGAGCAGGTCGTGCGTGGCCTGCTCGTCCCCGTCTACGGCGCGATGGACGAGTGGCCCGATCGCCCCTGCGGCTTGGACCGCCTCGTCGTCGCGCATCGGTCCATGGTGCCCTGTGGCCGTCGGATCCGTGGCGCCACGCCCGATGTTGTGCACTGAAGCGTTATGAGCAGGTGCGCCGGCACTCATCCCCTGCGCCCTCCCCTTCCGCTCGACCGACTCGTCCCCGAGAGACTCCACATCTCCAAGGATGCGGCATCCGCGCCGAAACGAGCAGCGGGTACCAAGGGGACTGCTTGACCACCCCTGCAACCGCGCCCCCTCAGGGGCGCGGGGAACTGCGCGACCAGCCACAACGAACCCGCAGCCGCCAGGCGGCAGAAGGCGGCACCCCGGTGGGCCTAACGAACCAGACCCCACCGGAAGCCGAGCGCCACCGCATGCGCCCGGTCCGACGCACCCAGCTTCTTGAACAGCCGTCGCGCGTGCGTCTTCACGGTGTCCTCGGAGAGGAAGAGCTCCCGCCCGATCTCCGCGTTGGACCGCCCGTGGCTCATGCCTTCGAGCACCTGGATCTCACGCGCTGTGAGCGTCGGCGCCGCGCCCATCTCGGCGGACCGCAGCCGCCGCGGGGCGAGCCGCCAGGTCGGGTCCGCGAGCGCCTGGGTCACGGTCGCGCGCAACTCCGCGCGCGAGGCGTCCTTGTGGAGGTAGCCGCGCGCTCCGGCGGCGACCGCGAGCGCCACGCCGTCCAGGTCCTCGGCGACGGTCAGCATGATGATGCGCGCGCCGGGGTCGGCCGACAGCAGCCGGCGCACGGTCTCGACGCCGCCCAGACCGGGCATGCGTACGTCCATCAGAATCAGGTCCGAACGGTCCGCGCCCCAGCGGCGGAGGACTTCCTCGCCGTTGGCCGCGGTCGTCACGCGCTCGACGCCGGGTACGGTCGCGACCGCGCGGCGCAGCGCCTCTCGGGCAAGCGGGGAGTCGTCGCAGACGAGGACGGATGTCATGGCCGCCCTCCGCAGCTGATGCACGTCACCTTGAGCCTCCAGGCTGGTACGAAATCGTCACCTGTGCGGTCGACCGTCCCGGACGCCCGCCCGAGCGCTTGTTGCGTCAACCGCCACCGCACTCTCAACGACGGTCACTCGAAAGAGTTACGGGGCTGTGTGCCATCTTCGGCACTCTACGTGAGGGCACGGACACGGTGCAGACATGCGGGGCTGACCCACAACGTTTCATCACAACCGGTGCCCCATTCGGCCCCTTTTCTTCCCATCTACTGGTGTCTGAGGCTAGATTCGCAATGAGTCATATTTTCATCTCCTTAGATCGTAGTTACACGGTCGTCGGCACCGTATCCGCTCAGTACGGCTACAAGGGGTCACGTAATGGCAGATTTCTCCCGCCTTCCCGGACCGAACGCGGACCTGTGGGACTGGCAGCTCCTGGCCGCCTGTCGCGGGGTGGACAGCTCGCTCTTCTTTCATCCGGAGGGCGAGCGAGGCGCGGCCCGGAGCGCTCGCGAGAACTCGGCCAAGGAGGTCTGCATGAGGTGCCCGGTGCGCGCGCAGTGCGCGGCGCACGCGCTGGCGGTGAGGGAGCCGTACGGCGTGTGGGGCGGCCTGACCGAGGACGAGCGCGAAGAACTGATGGGACGGGCCCGGAACCGGCTGGTCTCGGCGATGGCCGGCAGCGGGGACAGCGTCTCGAACAACTGAAGGAACGTTTTTGCGATTCCGCGGTACCGAGCTCCCGGACCCCGAGCTCCCGACGAGAAGGGCACGTACGCGTGCCCTTCTTTTTCGCGGCCGTGGCCGGCCCTTTCCCGGCCGTGGCCGGCTCTCTCCCGCCCGTCCGGCACCCGGCGGCTCCTCCCTACTGCCGGGCCGCCGCGCGCCCGAGCTGCTCCAGCGTCGCCGCCACCGCCGGCACCTGGGCCAGGTCGGGCAGGGTCAGCGCCACGATCTCGCGCCGCACCGCCGGCCGGAGCGTGAGCACGCGCGCGTGGCGCGGCCGTACGGACTCCAGGGCGAGCTGCGGCAGGACGGCGACGCCCAGGCCGGCGCCGACGAGGCCCACGACGGCCGGATAGTCGTCGGTGGCGAAGTCGATCCGGGGGGTGAAGCCGGCCCCCTCGCACACCTCCACCAACTGCCCCCGGCAGCGCGGGCATCCGGCGATCCAGGGCTCCTCGGCCAGCTCCCCGATGCCGACGGAACCCGCCCCCGCGAGCCGGTGCCGCTCCGGCACCAGTCCGACGAGCCGGTCGGTCAGCAGCGGCCGTACGACGAGGTCGTCCCACTCCTCGGCGCCCGCCGCGCCCTCGTAGCGGAAGGCGAGCGCCACGTCGCACTCGCCCTCGCGCAGCATCTCCACGGACGCGGGCGGTTCGGCCTCCTCCAGGAAGACGCGGGTGCCGGGATGGGCGGCGCGCAGGGCGGCGAGGGCGGCCGGTACGAGGGTGGAGCTGCCGCTGGGGAACGACACGAGCCGGACGCGCCCCGCCCGCAGTCCGGCGATGGCGGCCACCTCCTCCTCGGCGGCGGTGAGCCCGGCCAGGATGCCGTTGGCGTGCCGCACGAGCGCCTCGCCCGCCTGGGTCAGCCGCATCTCCCGCCCGCTGCGCACGAGCAGCGGGGTGCCGACGGATGACTCCAGGGCCTTCATCTGCTGGCTGACAGCGGGCTGGGTGCAGCCCAGTTCGCGCCCAGCCGCGGAGAAGGAGCCGGTGGTGGCGACGGCGCGCAGCACGCGCAGATGTCGGGCTTCGATCACACCGTCAAGGATAAGAGATCCTTTTACCCGGTGCCGATTGATGCGTCACCGCTTTGAGTGTCTCCCGCCCGTGTCCGCAGGAGTCGGTGCGGAAGTGCCGGGCGGCGTATGGCTCCTGAGACGTCGTCGAGACCCGGCGGAGATCGGAATAGCCGGGTCCGGGTAACTACCCTTGGGCCATGACAACGGCTCTGATTACGGGATCGACCGCGGGCATCGGCGCGGCCTTCGCACGGCGGCTGGCGGGTGACGGGCACAACCTGGTGCTCGTCGCGCGCGACACCAAGCGGCTGCGGGAGCAGGCGACCGAGCTGCACGACCGGCACGGCATCGAGGCCGAGGTCCTCACGGCCGACCTCGCGACGGACGACGGCATCGAAACGGTCGCCGCCCGCCTCGCCGACAGGAATAACCCCGTCGACCTGCTGGTCAACAACGCCGGCTTCGGCAACAAGGGCCGCTACCTCGACGTCTCCATGGCCGACGAGCTGAAGATGCTCAAGGTCCACTGCGAGGCGGTCCTGCGACTGACGTCGGCGGCGACCGAGGCGATGCGGGAGCGGGGGCGCGGCGGGGTCGTCAACGTCGCCTCCGTGGCCGCCTTCGTGCCGCGCGGCACGTACGGGGCGTCCAAGGCGTGGGTCGTGCAGTTCACCCAGGGGGCGGCGAAGGACCTCGCGGGCAGCGGGGTCCGGCTGATGGCGCTGTGCCCGGGCTTCGTGCGCACGGAGTTCCACCAGCGGGCCGGGATGGGCACCGACAACATCCCCGGCTGGATGTGGCTCGACGCGGACAAGCTGGTGGCGTCGGCGCTGGGCGATCTGGCGCGGGGGAAGTCGTTGTCGATCCCCGACCCCCGGTACAAGGCGCTGATGGGGCTCGTGAAGGTCACCCCGCGGGCGCTGCTGGGCGGGATCACCTCACGGACCGGGCGCAAGTACGGGCCTCAGTGAACGAGGCACCGGCGCGCTCCGGTGGGAAAATGGTCCGGTACGACCGGATCCAGGGGGGCCGGAGGCGATGGTGCCATGACTTTCGTTCAGATCATCGACTGCAGGACCAGCCACTTCGACGACATCGACCGGCTGATGAACACATGGGTCGAGCAGACCAAGGGGAAGCGCACGGCGACGCACGCGGTGGTCGGCAAGGACCACTCCGACGCCTCGCACTTCATCGAGATCGTGGAGTTCCCGTCGTACGAGGAGGCGATGCGCAACTCCGGCCTGCCCGAGACGGACAGGATCTTCCGGGAGATGGTGGCCCTCTGCGACGAGATGCCGACCTTCACGGACCTGGACGTGGTGCGGGACGACCAGTTGCACGCGGTGAACGTGCGGCGGTTCTTCGAAAGGATCGCGCAGAAGGGGGAGCTGCCGGCGCTCGACGAACTGGTCGCCGAGAACTATCACGACCACGATCCCGGCAAGGAGCAGGACACCCTGGGCATGGACGCCATGCGGCGGGACATCCGGATGTGGCGCGCCGGGTTCGACTACACCTTCGACATCGAGGACCAGATCTCGCAGGGAGACCGGGTGTGCACCCGGTGGACCTGGCGCGGGACCCACAGCGGTGAGTTCATGGGGCTGCCGGCCACCGGGCGGAGCGTCGTGATGACCGGGACGACCGTCTTCCGCTGCGACGAGGACGGGAAGCTCGCCGAGGGGTGGTGGCAGTACGACCGGCTCGGGCTGATGGAGCAGCTGGGCGCGCTCGACGCGCTGGAGCAGTAGGGGAACGCGAAGGCCCGGCACCCATCGGGTGCCGGGCCTCGGTGCTGACCTGGGTCAGTGGGAGTGACCGTGGCCGTGGCCCGCGGCCGCCGGCTCCTCCTCTTCCTTCTTCTCGACGACCAGGGTCTCGGTCGTGAGGAGCAGGGAGGCGATGGAGGCGGCGTTCTCCAGGGCGGAGCGGGTGACCTTGACCGGGTCAATGACGCCGGCCTTGATCAGGTCGCCGTACTCGCCGGTGGCGGCGTTGAAGCCCTGGCCCTTGTCGAGGTCGGCGACCTTGGAGGTGATGACGTAGCCCTCCAGGCCGGCGTTCTCGGCGATCCAGCGCAGCGGCTCGACGACCGCGCGGCGGACCACGGCGACACCGGTGGCCTCGTCGCCGGTGCGGCCGAGGCCGCCGTCCAGCACCTTGGCGGCGTGGACCAGAGCGGAGCCACCACCGGAGACGATGCCCTCCTCGACCGCGGCGCGGGTCGCGGAGATGGCGTCCTCCAGACGGTGCTTCTTCTCCTTCAGCTCCACCTCGGTGGCGGCGCCGACCTTGATCACGCACACGCCGCCGGCCAGCTTCGCGAGGCGCTCCTGGAGCTTCTCGCGGTCCCAGTCGGAGTCGGTGTTCTCGATCTCGGCCTTGATCTGGTTGACGCGGCCGACGACGTCCTCGGAGTTGCCGGCGCCGTCGACGATGGTCGTGTCGTCCTTGGTGACGGTCACGCGGCGGGCGGAGCCCAGCACGTCCAGACCGGCCTGGTCGAGCTTGAGGCCGACCTCCTCGGAGATGACCGTGGCGCCGGTGAGGACCGCCATGTCCTGCAGCATCGCCTTGCGGCGGTCACCGAAGCCGGGGGCCTTGACCGCGACCGCGTTGAAGGTGCCGCGGATCTTGTTGACGACCAGGGTGGACAGGGCCTCGCCCTCGACGTCCTCGGCGATGATCAGCAGCGGCTTGGAGGAGCCGGCCTGGATGACCTTCTCCAGCAGCGGCAGCAGGTCGGCGATCGAGGAGATCTTGCCCTGGTTGATCAGGATGTACGGGTCGTCGAGGACGGCCTCCATACGCTCCTGGTCGGTGACGAAGTACGGGGACAGGTAGCCCTTGTCGAAGGCCATGCCCTCGGTGAAGTCCAGCTCCAGACCGAAGGTGTTGGACTCCTCGACGGTGATGACACCGTCCTTGCCGACCTTGTCCATCGCCTCGGCGATGAGCTCGCCGACCTGGCTGTCCTGGGCGGACAGGCCGGCCACGGCGGCGATGTCGGACTTCTCGTCGATCGGGCGGGCGGTCGCGAGAAGTTCCTCGGAGATCGCGGCGACGGCCGCGTCGATGCCCTTCTTCAGCAGCGCCGGGGAGGCACCCGCGGCCACGTTCTTCAGGCCCTCGCGTACCAGCGCCTGGGCGAGCACGGTGGCGGTGGTGGTGCCGTCACCAGCGATGTCGTTGGTCTTGGTCGCCACCTCCTTCACCAGCTGCGCGCCGAGGTTCTCGTACGGGTCCTCGATCTCGACCTCGCGGGCGATGGTGACGCCGTCGTTGGTGATGGTCGGGGCGCCGAACTTCTTGTCGATGACGACGTTGCGGCCCTTGGGACCGATCGTCACCTTGACCGTGTCGGCCAGCTTGTTGACGCCGCGCTCGAGGGCGCGACGGGCGTCCTCGTCGAACTTCAGGATCTTCGCCATGACAGCGGGAGCCCTCTCGGAATCTGTGGGTTCAAAAAGACACTGCGCCCCGGGCGCCCGGCTTCTTATCGGTCGCGGGGGGCCAGGGGCGCAGTTCGGAAAAACTCTGAGGCAGTACTACTTCTCGATGATCGCGAGCACGTCGCGAGCCGAGAGGACGAGGTACTCCTCGCCGTTGTACTTCACCTCGGTGCCGCCGTACTTGCTGTACAGCACGATGTCGCCGGTCTTGACGTCGAGCGGCAGGCGCTCGCCGTTCTCGAACCGGCCCGGGCCCACGGCCAGGACGACGCCCTCCTGGGGCTTCTCCTTGGCGGTGTCCGGGATGACCAGGCCAGAGGCCGTGGTCTGCTCGGCGTCCAGCGGCTGGACCACAATGCGGTCCTCGAGCGGCTTGATGGCAACCTTGGAGCTGGCGGTCGTCACGATCCGACCTCCCCCTTCGGAGATCTCACGGGGTTAACTGTCTGAGGTGGCGACCAGGTCGATCCGTCGTCGCGGGTGCCGGACCTGCCCGTCGCTTGTTTGGCACTCTCCAGGGGGGAGTGCCAGAGCCGAGACTATGACCGCGATTAGCACTCGGTCAAGCGGACTGCTAATCCCGACGGCGCGTCGGCCCCGGGAGACGGTCGAAGCGGCGCGCCGCGGAAGGGTGCCGGCCGCCGTGCCGGACGCGTACCGTCGGCCCATGCCCTCCCGGTCCCTGTCGTCCGACGGCTGCGCGCTCGTGGTTCTCCTCCCGGCCGAAGTCGCCTTCGGCCTGGTGTTCGCCGCCGCCCTGGCGCTGAACGGGCACGCGTGGGGCGCGATGGTGTGGCTGGGCGGGGCGGCGGTGGTGGCCCTGGCGGCCGCCGTCTTCTTCTTCCGGGACGGGTTCGCCGTGACCGGCGGGGGGCAGTTACTGGCGGCCCTGTTCTTCCTCGCGGTGGCGCTCGGCTACAGGTAGTCCTCCAGCCGTGCCACCGTCAGCCCGCGTTCCTGTGCCGCCCGCAGCAGTCCTCGGGTGCGTTCGACGAGGGTCGGGAAGGCCGACTCGCCCGACGGCACCGAGACGATGTCGCCCGCCCGCAGCCGGCGCTCGCCCCGGGCGAACGTCGGCTCCCCGGCCTCCATCGACGCCCGCCACAGCACGACCGCCGAGACACCGCAGTCGGCCGCCGCGCGCAGGGTGGTGGTGTCGTAGGTGCCGTACGGCGGGCGGAAGAGGCGGGGGCGGACGCCGAAGCGGGAGCGGAGCTTGTCCTGCTGGCCGCAGATCTCGGCGCGCTGGCCCGCGTAGGGCAGACCGCGCAGGGCGGAGTGGTCGAGGGTGTGGTTCTGGATGCCGGCGCCCGCCGAGCGCAGGCGGGCGAAGTGGCCGTACCTCGGTCCGACGACGCTGTCGGTGAGGAACATGCTGACCGGCAGGCGCAGTTCACGGACCATGTCGACGAAGCGGGGGTCCTGCTCGGCGCCGTCGTCGTAGGTGAGGAAGACGACCCTGTCGCGGGTGGCGACGCGGGAGACGACGGGCAGGGGGCGCGCCGCGCGGGCCGTCCGGGCGCGCGCCGGTCTCGGGGGGCGGGCCAGCGGCTCCGGCAGGCCCCAGCGCCGGAACGGCGGTACGGCGGCGCCCGAGGGGCCGTCGGCCCGCACCCGCTGGGCCGCCTTCTCACCGAGCCGTTCGATGGGCGCGACGGACGGGGCGCAGCCGGTGAGCAGGACCAGCGCCAGGACGCCCGTCACCAGGCCCCGGCGCCTCACAGGTAGTCCTCCAGGCGGGCCACCGCGTACCCCTCGGCAGTGACCTTGTTCAGGAAGCGCCGCATGTCGTCGACCATGGTGCCCTTCCACTCGGCGCGGCCCCGGAAGTGGGTGAGCACGATGTCGCCGGGGTGCAGGTCCCGGTCGTCCTCCCGGTACTCCCAGTGGTCGACGAAGACCTCCTCGTCCCAGATCGGCGCGTACCGGATGCCGCAGGACTTCGCGGCGCGCAGGGTGTCCTGGTTGTAGTTGCCGAAGGGCGGCCGGAAGACGGTCGGGGCCTTGCCGAACTGCCTCTTCATGATTTCCTGCATGCCGCAGATCTCGCGCTTCTGCCGCGCGTACGACAGCCCCGGCAGGTAGGGGTGGGTGAGGGTGTGGTTGTTGAGGGTGACGCCCTTGGACTGCATGTCGCGGAAGTACGCGTAGTCGTCCTTGACCAGGAAGTTGCTGAGGAAGGCGGAGTACGGGATCTTCAGCTGGTTCATCATCCGCAGGAACGCCCGGTCCTTCTCGGCGCCGTCGTCGATGGTGAGGAAGACGACCTTCTGCCGGGTGGGGACCGTGGTGAACACCGGCGGCAGGCCCAGCTCCTCCTGGTCGTCGACCTCGAAGCCCCGGCGGGCGGTGATGTGCGGCTTGTGCAGCGGCGGGGGCGGGGCCGTCAGGGGCACCTGCTTCAACCCCCAGTACCTGGCCGCCCGGGCGCGCGCGGCGTAGGCCGTGCGCAGCTTCGTGGCGTACGAGTCCAGGGCGCGGGCCTCGGACGACTTCAGGCGGGGCTGGCCGGCGGCCGGGCGTACCTCCCGGCCCGCGTCCTGCGCACAGCCGGAGGCGACGGCGGCGACGGCGACGGCGACGGCGACGGCGAGCACAGCGATTCCGCCACGGACTCGCGCCCCACAAGATGACCTGTTTTTGTCATTTTGTACTACTGCTCGCATGGGCCCGGATCTTCGCAGCCCCCGGCCCGCAACCCCGTCCGACACCTCGGCCGCACGCACACCGTCCCCCGGCTGGCCCACAATGAGCCGGTGAACGACCTCGCACCCCTTCTCACCCCCGAAGGCCGCGCCCTCCTCGACGAGGTGCGCGACACCGCCCCGGCCGACGAACTCGCCGTGGCGACCCGGCTGCGCCGCGACCACCCCGCCGAACTGGTGTCGGCGGCGCTCGGCCAGGCCCGGTTGCGGCAGCGGGCGGCGGCCAAGTTCGGCCAGGAGGACGCGGGGCGCATGTTCTTCACGCCCAACGGCGTCGAGCAGTCGACCCGGGCCGCCGTCGCCGCGTACCGGGCCGGGCGGCTGCGGGCGCTGGGCGTGACCTCGCTCGCGGACCTGTGCTGCGGAATCGGCGGGGACGCGATCGCGCTGGCCCGCGCGGGCATCAGGGTCCTCGCCGTGGACCGGGACCCGGTGACGGCGGCCGCGGCGCGGGCGAACGCCGAGGCGCTGGGGCTGACGGACCTGATCGAGGTGCGGGAGGCCGATGTCACGGAGGTCGGCACCACGGGCTGGGACGCCGTGTTCGTCGACCCCGCCCGGCGCGGCGGCCGGGGGCGCATCTTCGACCCCGAGGCCTACTCGCCGCCCCTGTCCTGGGCCGTCGAAGCGGCCCGCACGGCACCGCACGCCGCGCTGAAGGTCGCGCCCGGCATTCCGCACGAGGCCGTCCCGGCCGACGCCGAAGCCGAGTGGATCTCGGACGGCGGGGACGTGAAGGAGGCGGTGCTGTGGTTCGGGACGGCGCCGGGGGCGGTCCGGGCCACCCTGCTGCCCGGGCCGCGCACCCTGCTCGGCCGCGGCCTCCCCGACCCCGAAGTCCGGCCGGTCGGGCGGTACTTGTACGAGCCCGACGGCGCCGTCATCCGCGCCCACCTGGTCGCCGAGGTGGCCGAGGAGGTGGGCGGCGGCCTGATCGACCCGACCATCGCCTATGTCACCTCGGACGAGCGGCACGAGTCGCCGTATGCCACCGCCTACGAGATCACCGACCAACTCCCCTTCAACGTGAAGAAGTTGAAGGCACTGCTGCGCGAGCGCGGGGTCGGGACGCTGACCGTGAAGAAGCGCGGGTCGGCGGTGGAGCCGGAGGAACTGCGCAGGAAGGTCAAGCCGTCCGGCCCGCACTCGGCGACGGTGTTCCTGACGCGGGTCGCGGGGGCGCCGACCATGCTGATCGGTGCCCCCGCCGCCTAGCCGGACTACTGGTGCTGGACCGTCCTGAGCGAGCCCAGGTGCGGGTCCGAGCCGAGCGGGCCCGTGCGGGCCACGGTGTCCGGCTGCCCGCCGTTGGTACGGGCCGCGTAGGTGCTCTGCAGGGACGTCGTCGGGATGACGCCGTTGTAGTACGGGTTGTAGACGAACTGGCTCGCGCTCGCGCTGATCGCGGCGCCCGCGGTGTCCAGCGCGGCCTTGGCGACCGAACCCGTGCCGCCGAACGCGATCACGGAGTTCGTGCTCGCCGACTCGCGCAGCAGGTAGCTCTTGACCTCGCTGGAGAGGCTGTCCTTGGCGGTCCACAGGACGGGGCCGAAGACGTTCATCGCCGCGCCCGCGGAGACGCCGCCGCGCCAGGAGTTGGTGTACGCGAGCGCCGCCGTGCTCGGCGCCGACCACCAGAACTTGGCGATGGCGACCGAGGTGCCCTCGTTCGTCGACGCCGTGATCGGGTAGTACGAGAACGTCGACGGCCAGTTGGAGAAGTACGTGTGCGTCAGCGCGTACTTCGCCGAGGAACCCACCGTGATGATCATGGTGTTGTTCGGGTTCAGGCTGTTCAGGTACGACTTCACCGACGAGGTCAGCGAGTTGCCGTTGTTGAGCACGACGCTGCCCGCGCTGCTCGTGCCGTCGGCGCCTGCCGCGGCGGCGGCCGCGAGCGCGGAGTGGTAGTCGGTGCCGGTGGCCAGGAAGACGTACTTCGGGCTGCTCGTCACCGACTTGGCGACGGCGACCGAGGTGGCGTAGCGGTCGGTGCCGGACAGCCGCTTCGGGGTGAAGCCGAGCGAGCTGACCTGCGAGGAGACCGTGCTGGTCAGGATCGACGTGCCGCCGATGAGGTAGACGTTCGAGCCCGGCTTCAGGGTGCGCTTGAGCTCGTTCTTCACCGCGGTCGTCAGGCCGCTCCTGGTGGTGCCGAGGACCGGGCCGTGCTTCTTGCCTGCGAGGGCGGGCGCGGTGAGCGAGTACGCCGAGTCGTCGCGGTTGATCAGGACGGCGGCCTTGGCGTCCATCAGGCCCGGGACCTTCGTGCCGCCGTAGGTGTTCCAGGTCCAGCGCGAGGAGGCGATGTTGCTGGCGTAGACGTCCGAGCCCCAGACGCGGCCGGCGGAGTTCTTGCGCAGCGGCTGCCAGCTGGGATTGCTGCCCTTCGGCGTGCCGGGAATCGCGGTCGTCGCGCCGGTGGCCACGTCGACGTACCCGGTGGTGTGCACGTCGGAGCTGTCGCCGGAGGTGTGGACGTCGGCGATGATCCGGGTGCCGGTCGGCGACCAGGACGGGTTCGCGTAGCCGCGGCCGTCGGTGGTGATCTGCTTGACGTCGGTGCCGTCGGCGTTGGCGGTGAACAGCTGACTGAGGCCGCCGTTCACGTTGCGGACGAAGGCGAGCCTGGTGCCGTCCGGGGAGAACGCGGGCTGCGCGGCGTCGGCGATGACGCGCTTGACCGTGTTCGCGGACCCGTCGTAGACCCAGACGCCGTCGTTGTCGTAGCAGCCGTAGTTGATGCGGCGGGAGAAGGCCATCAGGCCGCTCGGGCTGACGGTCGGGTCCTCGTCGCAGACGGTGGACGGCTCCTGGGTGGCGGACAGCAGGGGCTCGGGGGCCCATGAGCCGTCGGAGGGGCCGTAGACGATCTGGCCGCCGGTGGAGTAGACGACGTAACGGCCGCCCCACCAGAAGGCGATGTCCTTCTGCTCGGCGCTGGAGCGCACGCCCGTCGCCCAGGGCAGGCTGAACCGCGAGCTGCCGTCGGGCCGTTCGCTGGCGAGCTGGCCCCATTCGGAGACGATCCGGCTGCCGTCCGGCGCCCAGGCCGCGTAGCTGCCCATGTGGGTGCCCACCTGGGTGGCGGTCCCGGTGGCCGGATCGACCACCGTCGGGCCGTCGGTGAGGATCTTGCCCTCGGTGCCCGGCCAGGGTCCGGCGTCGTCGGCGGCGGCGCCCGGAGCGCTCGCCAGGGTGCCCATCGCGGCGAGCGCCGCCGCGGTCGCGAGCGCCGCGGCACGGCGGCGCGTGAACAGTCTCAAGTTGTCGACCCCCCATGGATCACAGCACAGGCCCCGCACAGGGGCTGAGTAACTGTAGATGCCACGGGGACGCATGGGAACAGAGTTTCGGGGGAAGAAGATTACGTTTCACATGTGGCCGCTCGCCCCAGCAGCAGCTCCCGCTCGCGCTCGTTGCGCGCGAGCCCCGCGGCCCGTAGGAACTCCTCGCGCGCCTCCGCCGTACGCCCGAGCCGGGCGAGCAGGTCGCCGCGCACGCTGGGCAGCAGGTGGTAGCCGGCGAGGGCGGGCTCGTCGGCGAGGGCGTCGACGATCGCGAGCCCCTGCCGCGGCCCCTCGGCCATCGACACGGCGACCGCGCGGTTGAGCTCGACGACGGGCGACGGGGCTCGGGCGGCGAGCAGCCCGTACAGCGTCGCGATGCTGCGCCAGTCGGTCTCATCGTAGGTGTACGCGTGCGCGTGGCAGGCGGCGATGGCCGCCTGCAGGGCGTACGGGCCCGGGGCGCCGGTGGCCGTGGCCTCGGCGCGGTGCAGGGCAGTGATGCCGCGCGCGATGAGCATGCGGTTCCAGCGGCGGCGGTTCTGGTCCTTGAGGAGGACCGGCTCGCCGTCGGGACCGGTACGGGCGGCGGCACGGGACGCCTGGAACTCCAGCAGCGAGGTCAGAGCGTGCACCTCGGGTTCCTTGGGCATGAGCGAGCTGAGGACGCGGGCCAGCCGCAGCGCGTCCTCGCACAGCGCGGGGCGCAGCCAGTCGTCGCCGGCGGTGGCGGCGTACCCCTCGTTGAAGATGAGGTAGATGACGTCGAGGACGGACCCCAGCCGGGCCTCGCGTTCGGGGCCGTACGGCACCTCGAAGGCGACGTTCTTCGCGGCGAGGGTGCGTTTGGCGCGGACGATGCGCTGGGCGACGGTCGGCTCGGGCACCAGGAACGCGCGGGCGATCTCGGCGGTGGTCAGGCCGCCCAGCAGCCGCAGGGTGAGGGCGATGCGGGCCTCGGCGGACAGCACGGGGTGGCAGGCCGTGAAGACGAGCCTGAGCAGGTCGTCGTCGATGTCGTCGGGGTCGGCGGGCTCCTCGGGCGGTGCCGCGGTCTCCACGCTCCGGCCGATCTCCTGCAGCTTGCGGGCGTAGTTCTCGCGGCGGCGGACGAGGTCGACGGCACGGTGGCGGGCGGTCGCCATCAGCCAGGCGCCCGGGTTGTCGGGCACCCCGTCCCGGGGCCACTGCTCCAGGGCGGCGACCAGGGCGTCCTGGGCGAGTTCCTCGGCGATGCCGACGTCACGGACGAGACGGGTGAGGGCGGCGATGATCCGGGGGGACTCGATACGGAAGACGGTCTCGGTGGCGTGGCGGGGGTCGGCGGTGGGCTGCGCTGTCACAGCCCACCATCGAACACCGTGCGCGGCGCCGGGCCAAGCAGGTACCGGCGAGGCGTCAGCCCTCGGCGATCTCCCGCACCTCACAGGTGACCGTCCAGTACTCCTCGTGCACCTTCAGGAACTTCTTCGCCCACTCCAGCGCCTCGGCCCTGTCCTTGCACTGCATCAGCGCGTAGCCGCCGATGACCTCCTTGGACTCCGTGAAGGGCCCGTCGGTCACGGAGATCTGCCCGCCTTCCCAGCGCACGCGGGCGCCCTGCGCGGACGGGGTGAGACCGGCGGTGTCGAGCATGACGCCGGCCTTGGTGACCTCCTCGATCAGCTCGCCCATGCGCTGCATCAGCTCGGGGCTGGGGCCTTCGGCGGGCATGGTGGACTCGTCGATGCGGACGAGGGAGAGGTAGCGGGGCATGGTGACTCCTGAGGTCCGGGGCCGGTTCCTTTCCGGCCTCTCACCCAGGGCGTCGATCGGGGGACGGGGGAATCGACACGCTCGCGGATTTTTCTTCGGAGATTTTCCCGGGCCGCGTTTCCGCAGGTGGACTCAGTCGGCGAACTCCTTGAGCATCGCCGTGTCCAGGGTGAACCCGACCGGGTCCGGCAACTCGATCTCCGTTCCGAAGGCCCGGGTGGTCACGGATCGGTAAGCGCCGCCCTCGGGATCCGCGTGGACGGTCACGCTGTTCTGGTCCCGGTCGACGAGGAGGTAGACGGGGATGCCGGCCGCCGCATAGCCGTCCGGCTTCTCGACTCGGTCGCGCCTGTCCGCGTCCCAGTCGTGCGAGGTGACCTCGACGACCATGAGGACGCCGGCGGGGTCGGACCACTCGCCCTTGCCGACGAAGTACCCCTCGGGCACCAGGACACCGTCCGGCTTCGCTCGCCCTTTTCGGTATGCCTCGACCTTCAGCCCCTGTTCCGGATAGAGGAACAGCTCAGGTCGATGCTGCATGCACCGCTTGAGAAGCCAGGCGACGATCTCGCCGTGGTTGCCGTCCGGCATGGGCTTGACCCCGATCTTTCCGTGCAGGAACTCCAGGCGCGCGGATTCCGGCGCGTGACGTGCGAGCTCCTCGAACTCCTCGACGAGCATCTGGGGCCGGTCGGCAGTGCTGGGGGTCATGGCGTCGCCTCCTCCCCTCCATCCTGCCCCGACCGCGGGCGGCCCGTGCTGCAAGGTCGTCATGCGTCCGGTCCTTTCTGTGTACTGGGGCGGGCGCGCAGAGCGGCGCGCAGGTGTCCCGCGTGGGCGTGGACCCGGTCGGCGGCGAGGACGGGCCGTCCGCCCCGGCAGCCCTCGCAGAGTCCGCCGCGCAATGAGGCGCCCTCGGCGGCGGGCTCGGCGCAGGCGGTGCAGACGACCTCGTAGCGAGCGGGCGGCGGCGACTGCGGCAGTGGCTCCGGTGGGAGCTTCGCCAGGAGCCGGGCCCGTACGAAGCCGTAGGCGTGCGCCACTCGTTCGGGTAGTCCGGCGGTCAGCGCCTGCACGAACTGCGCCTCGCTCGCGCCCCGCGCGAACCATTGCGCCGCGCTCTCCTCCAGTGCGCCGCACTCACTGGCCGAGAGCGTCAGCCGGGGGTCGACGCGGCCGAGACGGGCGAGCACGCCGTACGCGGCCGAGCGCACCGCTTCCGGCGACGGCTCGGTGACCGGCGCCTCCCCGGCGAGGAAGGCGTCCCACCAGGCGTCGTCGCCGGCGGGGCGGGAGAAGAAGGTGTGCCAGACCCAGCGCGGGTTGCCGTCGACGGTGACGGGTCGGCGCACGCGGCGCAAATGCCCTGCGGCGGACAGCTTGTTGAGGGCGGTGGCCAGGGCGCACTGACCGTACGGGAGGTGCTTGGCCAGGGTCTTGATGGAGATGTCCGCCCCGTCGTCGAGCCGGTCGAGGTACCCGGCGATCGATGCCTCGCGGGCGGGCAGATGAGCGAACTCGCGTCCGGTGCGGGGCTCTTGGCCGGGGACGGACTTCTTTCCGTAGCCGGGATTGGCCTTCGGGTGCGCGGACGGGCGCGGGGCAGCACTAAGCTGGGAGACAGCCATGGATCGACCTACCCTTTTCGATCTGTGGTCAGACCCCCGCGCGGTGCTGCTAACACCACACGGGGGTCGATGCTTTCGTGGCGCACGCTACACGCTTGCAACGCTACGCCGCGACTCGATCACGAAAAGTCATCTCGCCTGGCAGCAGGGCGACTTCGGGTAGGTGGGCGGGTCGAGCCACCCGCCCATTCCTTGCAAAAGCGTCTCGGATCCCGAGCCCCGGAGCTCAAGTCGCCGGAGGCTACTTGAGCTCGGCCCCGAACGCCGCCTTCGTGTACGGCGCGCCGATCGCCTTGGGGCCGAGGACCAGGGCCGCGTCCGTCACGATGCCGGTCGGGCGGCCGCGCAGGGACCACACCGCGCCATTGCCGCCGTCCTCGCCGACGGCCGCGGCCGCCAGGTCGGCGTAGCCGTTGCCGTTGATGTCGAGGAGGGCGACGGACGCGCCGAAGGTGTCGGCGAGTTCGGCCTTGCCCGGGACGCCGGGGGTGTCCTGGGTGAAGGACTGGGCGCCCTTGCCGGTGAGGCCGGACCTGGTGCCGTACAGGACGTCGACGGCGCCCGCGTTGTCGTCGTAGCCGAGTTCCTTGCCGGGGATGCCGACGGCGAGGTCGTCGATGTGGTCGCCGTTGACGTCACCGGCCGAGAGGGCCTGGCCGAAGCGGAAGACGGAGTCGCCGGTGCCCGGCACGCCGGGGGTGTCCTCGGTGAACGTCTTCCAGGTGTCGCGAGCCCCGAGGCCCGAGGCGGAGCCGTACGCCACCGTGACCGCGGAGTCGTACACGGAGCCGACGGCGAGGTCGTCGTAGCCGTCGCCGTCGAGGTCGCCGAAGGCGAGGCCGCCGTCGGTGTCGGGGGCGGCGTCGGGGGTGGACGGCGGGACCAGGCCGGAGGCGGAGCCGGTGTAGAACCTCGTGCCGTAGCTGCCGTCGCCCTCGTAGACGCTCAGCGCCAGGTCGTCGCGGCCGTCGCCGTTCACGTCCCCCGTCGCGCCGTCCCGGACGTCGTAGTACTTGAGGTGGTCGGCGTCGAGGGGCGTCTCGGTGCCGTGCCGTCCGGAGCGGGTGAAGGGACCCTTCCAGACGCTGGCGGTACTGCCGTTAGGGTCGTCGCCCATCGCCGGGCGGGTCCGGAACAGGGCCAGGTCGAGCCGGCCGTCGCCGTCGAAGTCGCCGGTCTGGGTGTTGGTGGCGGGGACGGAGCGCGCGCCGGCGCCGGTCAGGCCGTGCGGGCCGCCCCAGAGGATCACCGCGTCGGTCTTCCCGGCACGGTTGCCGACGACCAGGTCGGCGTAGCCGTCGCCGTCGAGGTCGCCGCGGGAGAGCTGCGTGCCGAAGCCCTCGTCGGTGGCGGCGGCGCCCGGGACTCCGCTCGTGGAGCGGCTGACGACGGTCCGCCGGGCGGCGGACAGGCCGTGCGGGCCGCCGTACACGACCGCCGCGTAACCGGCCCGGGCGTGACCCGAGACGGTGGCTTTCGGGGCCCCGATCGCGAGGTCGGCGTAACCGTCGCCGTTGAAGTCGTTCCGCACGGGCGCCGGTGTCGCCGCCTCGGCACGGCTCGGCTCCTGCGGGGGCGCCACGCCGAGCGCGACCAGCCCCACGACGATCGGTACCGCCCAACGGCCTGACGGAGAAAGGGAAAACACCGGGAGACCCCCTAGTTGCGATGACATGACTGAAGACTCGTCAGGGGGCGCGGGGGTTGTAGCCGTACGCACCCCGTGCGCCCTGCCCGGCCGGGCTGCCCTTGAGTACGTTCGCAAGGTCTGTCATCGCCCGAGGGGAGCGCAGCGATGAGTGAACTGGGCAAATGGCACGAGCAGTTGAGGCGGTCCCTGCGAGAGGCCCGCGATCAGCGGCACGACGCCGAGGCCGTGCCGCCGAAGGTCGCGGGCGTCATCGAGGATCTCGTCCACCTCGCCGCGGCGGCACAGGGGGAGGCGTTCCTGGCGAACCGCAGGGCCTACCGGTTCTCGTACGACGAGTACACGACCGAACTGCGGGCCCCCACGACGGCGGACCGGGAGACGTACCGCCTGGCGCACGGCAACCTCCTCGACGAGGCCGAGGCCCTGGTTCGGGACCTGCGGGCGCACCATTTCCCGCCCGGGACGCTCCGCGAGGGCGTCGCGGCGGCCGGCGAGGAGAAGGCCGTCGCCCTCGGGCTGGAAGCCGCCTCCTACATCTCCCTGCCGGACGCCCGGCGCGCCGCACGACACGGCGGCAAGGGGATCGAGGCGGCCATCAAGGTGGGTCAGTACCTGCTGGGTCCCGCACCCCTCACGCTGGCGAACGACGTCACCGAGGTCGTCGGCGACGCGGTGAGGAACATCGGCGAGGAGAGGCTGCGGGATCTTCTTCAGGCGCCGCCCCTCACCGCAGCGACTTCCACAACTGCCCGGCCCCCGGTTCCCTCGCCACCACCCGGTTGGGGTCCGACGGGGCCGTGACCACCGGCATCATCACCGTTCTGACGTGGGCCGAGGACAGGCCTCTCAGGCTCCTGCCCAGGTCCACCAGTTCGCTCAGCGAGTCCAGGCCGGTGTCGGTGGTCAGGCTGCCGGTGACGGCGTCGGCGACGTCGTAGAGCTTGGCGGGGCTGGTGAACAGGCTCGTCGAGGCGATCTGGTCCAGCAGTGCCTTCACCAGCTTCTGCTGCAGGCCTATGCGGCCCAGGTCGCTGCCGTCGCCTATGCCGTGCCGGGTGCGGGCGAGCGCCAGGGCCTGGCTGCCGTTCAGGTGGTGGGTGCCGGCCGCGAGGCGCAGATGGCTGTCGTCGTCGTCGATGTCCTCGTCGGTGGTGACGGTGACGCCGCCGAGTGCGTTCACCAGCTTCGCGAACCCCGAGAAGTCGATCTCGACGTAGTGGTCCATGCGGATGCCGGTGATCGACTCGACCGTCTTCACCGCGCAGACCGGACCGCCCACCGAGTACGCGCTGTTGAACATCGCGTCGTACGCCACCGCCGTCGAACCGCCCGTCGTCAGCGGGCACGACGGACGCGTCACCAGCGTGTCGCGCGGGATGCTGACGACGGTCGCCTTCTTCCGGCCCGCGTCGATGTGCACGACCATCGCCGTGTCGGACCGGGCGCCGGAGCTGCTGCCCCCGCCGAGCGTCTTGTTCTCCTTGCCGCTGCGCGAGTCCGACCCCAGCACGAGGATGTTGAGGGAGCCGGAGGGCAGCGGGGAGGCCGAGGCGGAGGCGGAGGCCGACGCGGTCGTCACCGCCTTCGCCGGGCGGTCGTCGCCGAGCGCCTGGTTGATGTCGACGCTTTGGATGTTGTTGTCGAGGTGCCAGTACGCCAGTCCGGCCGCCCCCGCGCCGAGCACCAGCAGGCCCGCCGCCGCGAGGCCGGCGATCTTCAGTACGGTCGATCGCCGGCCCTTGGGTCTGCCCGCGCCGCCACTCTCCACGTGTCCCGTCACGGGCAGGAACGTAAGTCCGAATTATTAGGAGATTGTTAGCAGCGACCCCGTCAGACGGTTTTCTTCGGAGAATCTCAGATTTCTCAGCCCAGCGTCACGGCCGGTACGGGATTGCTCCCGCTCCACGACCCGTTGAACCCGAAGGTCACCGAACCGCCGTCCGGCACGGAGCCGTTGTACGAGGCGTTGGCGCAACTGACCGACGAGCCGCTCTGGGTGCAGGTCGCGTTCCAGGCCTGCGTGATCCGCTGACCCGCGCCGAACGTCCAGTTCGCCTTCCATGAGGAGAGGGAGGCGCCCGAGCAGGAGACCGTCACCTGGCCCGTGAACCCGGTGTTCCACTGGCTCTGCACGCTGTACGTCGCCGAGCAGGCGCCCGAGGGCGGCGGGGTGGTCGTCGTACCGCCGAGGGCCTCGACGATGGCGTAGTACGCCGGTTTCGGCGCGTAGTTGTCGTCGTACGGCGTCGCCGCCCCGTACCCCGGGAACGTGCCCGGCACCCAGGAGTCGGAGTCGGCGAAGCCCCAGACGGTGACGCCGGCGCAGCGCGTCACGGCGACGCAGGCGGCCACGACCGACTTGAAGTCGGCCGCCTGCTGGGCGAGTTTCGCGCTGTCGGCCGGAAGGGCCATCCGCACGTCCAGCTCGGTGATCGCCACGTCGACGCCGAGGTCGGTGAAGCGCTGGATGTTCTGCTGCAGCGTGGCGGGGACCTGGCCGACGATCAGGTGCGCCTGGAGGCCGACTCCGTCGATCGGCACGCCCCGGCCCTTGAGGTCCTTCACCAGGTTGTACAGGGCGGTGCTCTTGGCGTTGACGCCTTCGACGTTGTAGTCGTTGATGTACAGCTTCGCGGCCGGGTCGGCGGTGTGCGCCCAGGTCAGGGCGTTGGCGATGTAGTCGGCGCCGAGGCCGTCGTACCAGATGTCGGAGCGGTAGGTGCCGTCCTCGTTGAAGGGCTCGTTGACCACGTCCCAGGCCGTGATCCTGCCCTTGTACCGGCCCACCTCCGTGCTGATGTGGTTCTGCAGGAGGCTGCCGAGCTGGGCGGACGTCCAGCTGCCGTTCGTCAGCCAGCTCGGGTTCTGGTTGTGCCAGACCAGGGTGTGGCCGCGCACCTGCTGGTCATGGGCCTGCGCGAAGGCCACGATCTGGTCGGCCTCGGTCCAGTTGAAGCTGCCCTGGCTGGGCTCGACGGAGCCCCACTTCATGGCGTTGCCGGGGGTGAGTGAGTTGAACTGGGCCCCCGCGAGGTCGCCGTAGGTACCGGTGAGCTTGGAGCCGGTGACGGCCGTGCCGATGACCTTGCCCTTGGCGGCGGCCAGGTCGCGCAGGGGCGTGTCGGCGGCGTGGGCCGCGGGCGCGGTGAACAGCAGAGCGAGGCTGCCGGCAACTGCCGCCAGGGATAAGCCAGTTCTCAGAGATCTCATTTTGCGGGTGCCTCCGAAAGTTTCGGTCGTGCAACCGATTGGCTTCGGAGGAGTGTCGTGGTGCCGACCCCACCCGTCAATAGGTCAACTTCCGGCCACCCTCGTCACGCGGGCGCCCCCGTACTGCTGCGCACCACCAGACTCGTCGCCAGCTCCACCCGCGTCGCCACCGGCTGATCCTCGCGCCCGAGGTCGAGCACGAGCCTGGCGGCCGCCTCGGCCATCTCCATCAGCGGCTGCCGTACGGTCGTCAGCGGCGGCCCGACCCAGCGCGCGACCGGCAGGTCGTCGAACCCGACCACGCTCAGGTCCTCGGGGATGCGCAGCCCGAGCTCGCGCGCGGCCTCGTACAGGCCGAGCGCCTGGAGGTCGTTGAGGGCGAAGACCGCGGTGGGGCGGTCCGGGCGGCGCAGCAGCTCCAGTCCCTGCCGATAGCCGGCGTCGTGGTGGAAGTCACCGGTCACGATCAGCGCCGGGTCGACGGGCAGCCCGGCGGTCTCCAGGGCGGCGCGGTAGCCGTCGACGCGCGCGCGGCTGCACATCATGCGGGAGGGGCCAGTGATGGCGCCGATGCGGGTGTGGCCGAGTTCGATCAGGTGCCGGGTGGCGGCGAGCCCGCCCTGCCAGTTGGTCGCGCCGATGGACGGCACGTCGACGCCCGGGTCGCCTGCCGGGTCCATCACGACGAACGGGATGGAGCGGCTGGTCAGCAGCGCCCGCTGGGACTCGTCGAGGCCGGAGAGCACCAGGATGACGCCGTGCGGGCGGCGGGCGGCGACCTGGTCCGCCCACGTCCGGCCGGGCGTCAGCCGCCCCGCGCTCTCGCTGAGCACCACGCTGAGCCCGGTGTCCCGGGCCACGTTCTCCACGCCGCGGATGACCTCCATCGCCCAGGCGCTCTCCAGCTCGTGGAAGACCAGGTCGAGGAGGGGGGAACGACTGGCCTCGGCCCGTCGGCGCCGGTAGCCGTGCGCGCGCAGCAGCTCCTCCACACGGCTGCGGGTGGCCGGGGCCACGTCCGCCCGGCCGTTGAGGACCTTCGAAACTGTCGGCGCGGACACGCCGGCCTCGCGGGCGATCTCGGCGAGCGTCGCGGTCTGTGCCGATCGGCCGGTCGACGGGCTTGTCGTCCGGGTTTCCAGGGGCTCCGGGGGTGTCATGGCGGCGATCGTATCCCTGCGCGACCTCTTGACGAACCCTTCTCACCGGCCTAGGTTCCCGGAACATTCGAAGTACACATCGAAACATTCGCGAGAGGGACATCCCCGCCTCGACCAAGAGCAGGAGTTTCATGACCACCGCCCCTTGGCGTGACCCCGCCCTGCCGGCCGCCGTCCGCGTCGAAGACCTCCTCTCCCGGATGACGCTTCAGGAGAAGACCGCACAGCTGTACGGCGTGTGGGTGGGCGCCGACACCGACGGCGACGGGGTCGCCCCGCTGCAGCGCGAGATGACGTCCGAGTACGACTGGGACGAGCTGATCACCCACGGCCTGGGCCAGCTCACCCGCCCCTTCGGCACCGCCCCCGTTGACCCGGCGCTGGGCGCGCAGGCACTGGCCCGCGCCCAGCGCCGTATCGCCGCCGCGGGCCGCTTCGGCATTCCCGCGCTCGCGCACGAGGAGTGCCTGGCCGGCTTCACCACCTGGCGGGCCACCGCCTACCCGGTGCCGCTCGCCTGGGGCGCGAGCTTCGACCCCGCTCTGGTCGAGGAGATGGGCGCCGCCATCGGCCGCGACCTGCGCTCGGTGGGCGTCCACCAGGGTCTCGCCCCCGTCCTGGACGTCGTACGCGATCCGCGCTGGGGCCGGGTGGAGGAGACCATCGGCGAGGACCCGTACCTGGTGGGGACGGTCGGCACCGCCTATGTGCGGGGGCTGGAGTCCGCCGGGATCGTCTCCACGCTCAAGCACTTCGCCGGGTACGCGTCCTCGGCGGGCGCCCGCAACCTGGCACCGGTGCGGGCGGGGGTGCGGGAGTTCGCCGACGTCACGCTGCCGCCCTTCGAGATGGCGCTGCGGGACGGCGGGGCGCGCTCGGTGATGGCCGCGTACAACGACACGGACGGCGTCCCTGCCTCGGCCGACCCGGGCCTGCTGACCGAGCTGCTGCGCGAGCAGTGGGGCTTCACCGGCACGGTCGTCGCCGACTACTTCGGTGTCGGCTTCCTGCAGACCCAGCACCGGGTCGCCGGCAGCGAGGCGGAGGCGGCACACGCGGCGCTCGCGGCCGGCCTGGACGTCGAACTGCCGACCCTGAAGTGCTACGGCACACCGCTCGTCGAGGCCGTGCGGGCGGGTGAGGTCCCCGAGTCCCTGATCGACCGGGCGGCCCGCCGGGTGCTGCTGCAGAAGTGTGAACTGGGCCTGCTCGACGAGGACTGGAACCCCGAGCCGGCCGAGCGCATCGACCTGGACTCGGCGTCCAACCGGGCGCTCGCCCGCCGGCTGGCCGAGGAGTCGGTGGTCCTGCTGGACAACCCCGACGGCATCCTCCCGCTGGCCCCCGACACCCGGATCGCGGTCGTCGGCCCGCGTGCCGCCGACGCCCTCGCCATGCTGGGCTGCTACTCCTTCCCCTCGCACGTCCTCACGCACCACCCCGAGGTGCCGATGGGCATCGGCATCCCGACCGTCCTCGAGGCCCTGCGGTCCGAACTGCCGGACGCCAAGGTCACCTTCGCCGAGGGCTGCGGCGTCGACGACCCCGACACCGGCGGCTTCGAGGAGGCCGTGGCGCGGACGGCCGAGGCGGACGTGTGCGTGGCCGTACTGGGCGACCGGGCGGGCCTGTTCGGGCGGGGCACCTCGGGCGAGGGCTGCGACGTGACGGACCTGCGGCTGCCCGGCGTCCAGGCCGATCTGCTGGACTCCCTGGTGGCCACCGGCGTCCCGGTGGTGCTGGTCCTGCTGACCGGCCGCCCGTACGCGCTGGGCCGCTGGGACGGCCGGCTGGGCGCGGTGGTCCAGGCCTTCTTCCCCGGCGAGGAGGGCGGCCCCGCGGTGGCGGGCGTGCTGTCGGGCCGCGTCAACCCCTCGGGCCGGCTGCCGGTGAGCGTCCCGCGGGAGCCGGGCGGCCAGCCGTGGACGTACCTCCAGCCGCCGCTGGGCCTCGCGGGCGAGGTCAGCAACCTGGACCCGACACCGCTGTACCCCTTCGGCCACGGCCGCTCGTACACGACCTTCGCGTGGGAGTCCGACTCCACCGGCGCGGAGATCGGCACGGACGGCTCCTACGACGTCTCGGTGACGGTCCGCAACACGGGCGAGCGCGCGGGCACGGAGATCGTCCAGCTGTACCTGCACGACCCGGTGGCCTCGGTGGTCCGCCCGGACGTCCGCCTGATCGGCTACCAGCGCCTGGACCTGGACCCCGGCGAGTCGACCCGCGTCACCTTCCGCTTCCACGCCGACCTGTCGTCCTTCACCGACCGCTCCGGCCACCGCGTGGTCGAACCGGGTGCCCTGGAACTCCGCCTCGCGGCATCGAGCACCGACACCCGGCACACAACGCACCTCACCCTCACCGGCCCACCCCGCAACCCCGGCCCCGACCGCCAACTGCACTGCGAGACACGGACGTCGCGGGTGTAGGAGCGCTGGGACCGACCGGCCGGAAGGCCTTCACCGGGCGCTCACAAGCGAGGGAGGTCTGACCGGGCGGGCCGGGGCTACGGTGGGGAGGGCGCCGTGGGGTTGGGGGGACGATGGTCCGGTACGTGCATCACGAGTTGTGGGCTTCGGGGCTCATCCTCGCCGGCGTCGCCGTCGGCTGGGTGTCGGCGCTCGCCACGGCGCAGGAGCCGCCGGTGCGGACCGGAGCCCTCGGGATCCTGGTCACCTTCGCGCTCGGCTGCCTCGTGCTGTCGACCGTGCTGCGGGCGTCCCGGCTGAGGTGGGTCGGGCGGACGCGGGAGTTCGAGGCCGCGGCGCGGGTGCCGGACGGCGAGGGGCTTCCCCGCCGCGCCGCCTTCGCCCCCCGCATGCTCGGCCTGTTGCTGCTGCCGGCCCTGTGCGTGTTCGTCATCAGGGACACCGGCATCGTCGTGGTGCCCCTGGCGATGGGCCTGGACTGGCTCGGAAAGGCGGTGGCGGGCGCCGGCTGGGAGCACGGCAACGGCCGACGCCTGTGGCTGGTGACGACGACCGACGGGACCGCTCAGCCGGTGGTGACCGACTCGAACCGCCAGCGGTGCACCGCGCGGGTCACCAACTCGGCCGGGGGTTCCGGGAGTTCCGGCAGTTTCGCGTCGTAGGGGGCGTTCCACCAGGTGATGACGAGGACGCGGTCCTGGGGGGCGCGGAAGGTTTCGCGGCGCAGGGGGCGCCCCGGCAGCTCCTGTCCCTCGGCCCAGGCCAGGAGCCGGTCCCCGTGCCCCGCCGTCGCCCGGGCCTCCCACATCAGCGCGACCGTCACGAGAAGAGGTTCTCCTTGCTCACCTCGTGGACGTGGTCGTGCCCCGGCACGTGCGGGTCGGTCACCGGCAGCGACGAGTCCGCCGACAGGTCCCAGCTCGACGCCGCACGGCCCCGGGCGACCATCTCCGCGCCGAGCGCGGCCACCATCGCGCCGTTGTCCGTGCACAGCTTCGGCCGCGGCACCCGCAGCCGGATGCCGGCCGTCTCGCACCGCTCCTGCGCCAGCGCCCGCAGCCGCGAGTTGGCGGCCACGCCACCGCCGATCATCAGGTGGTCGACGCCCTCGTCCTTGCAGGCCCGTACGGCCTTGCGGGTCAGCACGTCCACGACCGCCTCCTGGAAGGACGCCGCCACGTCACGCACCGGCACGTCCTCCCCCGCCGCCCGCTTGGCCTCGATCCAGCGGGCCACGGCCGTCTTCAGGCCGGAGAAGGAAAAGTCGTACGCCGGGTCGCGCGGGCCGGTCAGGCCGCGCGGGAAGGCGATCGCCGAGGGGTCGCCCTCGCGCGCGTAGCGGTCGATGACCGGGCCGCCGGGGAAGCCGAGGTTCAGCACGCGCGCGATCTTGTCGAAGGCCTCGCCGGCCGCGTCGTCGATGGTCGCGCCGAGGGGCCGTACGTCGGAGGTGATGTCCGTCGACAGCAGCAGCGACGAGTGCCCGCCGGAGACCAGCAGAGCCATCGTCGGCTCGGGCAGGGCGCCGTGCTCCAGCTGGTCGACGCAGATGTGGGAGGCGAGGTGGTTGACGCCGTAGAGGGGCTTGCCGAGCGCGTAGGCGTACGCCTTGGCCGCCGTGACGCCGACCAGCAGGGCGCCCGCGAGGCCCGGGCCGGCCGTCACCGCGACACCGTCGAGGTCGCGGGCGCTCACCCCCGCATCCTTCAGCGCGCGGTCGATCGTCGGGACCATCGCCTCCAGGTGCGCCCGGCTCGCGACCTCCGGGACGACCCCGCCGAAGCGGGCGTGCTCGTCGACGCTGGAGGCGACGGCGTCGGCCAGCAGGGTGGTGCCGCGGACGATGCCGACGCCGGTCTCGTCGCAGGAGGTCTCGATGCCGAGGACGAGAGGTTCGTCAGCCATGGATCTCGGTTCCTTGTACGGAAGTGGATGGGTCGGTCAGTCGCATCACCAGGGCGTCCACGTTCCCCGGCTGGTAGTAGCCGCGGCGGAACCCGATGGCCTCGAAGCCGAAGCGCTCGTAGAGCTTCTGGGCGCGGATGTTGTCGATCCGGCACTCCAGCATCACTTCGGCGCACTCGAACGCGGTGGCGGCCCGCAGCAGTTCGGTCAGCAGCAGCCCGCCGAGACCGGTGCCCCAGTGGTCGCGGCGGACGGCGATGGTCTGGATGTCGGCGAGGTCCCCGGACGCAGCGAGGCCCGCGTAGCCCACGATCCGCTCGCCGTCCTCGGCGACGACGTACCGGCGCGTCGCCTCGGGCCCGCGCGCGTGGGCCAGCTCCGACCAGAACATGCCCCGGGACCAGGCGTCCTCGGGGAAGAGGTCCTTCTCCAGCTCCAGCACGGGATCGATGTCCCACCAGCGCATCTCGCGCAGACGAGGAGTCACGGCGTCGGTCACTTCGGGGTGACCACCTTGTAGTTCTTGGGGACCTGGGCGTCGGGCCGGCGCAGGTACAGCGGCCGCGGGGCGGGCAGCTCCTCGCCCACGGCCAGCTTCTCGGCGGCCAGCCGCGCCAGCGCCGCCGCCGACACGTGCTCCGGCTCGTGCGCGACCGGGAAGGTGTCCGGGTACAGCAGCGCGCCCGCGCCGACGGCCGGCAGCCCCGCCACCTGGTCGGCGATGTCGGCGGGCCGATCCACGGCCGGGTCGGTCAGCCGGGTGCGGGAGTCGGCGTACCGCGCCCAGTACACCTCCTTGCGCCGGGCGTCGGTCGCCACGACGAAGGGGCCCTCGTCGATGTCGGCCGCGTAGGCCAGCCCGTCGAGCGTGCACACGCCGTGCACGGGGACGCCGAGGACGAGCCCGAAGGTGTCGGCGGTCATCAGCCCGACGCGCAGCCCGGTGTAGGGGCCGGGCCCGATGCCCACGACGACGCCGGTGACGGCGTCCAGCGTGAGCCCGGCCTCGGCGAGGACGCGGTCGACGGCCGGCAGCAGCAGCTCTCCGTGCCGGCGCGCGTCCACCTGGCTCGACGAGACGATGACGTCGCGGCCGTCGTGCAGGGCGACGGTGACGGCTGGGGTGGCGGTATCCAGAGCGAGCAAGAGCACGCAAACAGCGTACGGCGGTTTGGGCCACGGCATTGCCGCCCGGGTGAGGCACGCTCGTGCTGCTACGGTCGCCGGGAAGCACGGCGTACGAGGCGATGGGTCAGGTGGGCGACGGTGGCGAACGGCAGCGCCGGATTCGTGTTCGGGCTCACCGCGGCGGCGCTCGCGGCCGTCGGCGCACTCGCCTACCAGGCCTCGGCGACGGTCCCGGCGGGCTTCGGCAAGCCGCACGCTAGCGCCTCCGCGGCACCGGCCGTCTCGAAGGCGCCCCGCGTCAGAAGGGACCCGGCGGCCCTGCCGTCCCGGTCCGGCACGGGTCCCCGGGTCGTGTACTCGGTGACCCGCGACCGGGTGTGGCTGCTCGGCAAGCGCGACAGGATCGTCCGGACGTTCGAGGTCACCGCGGGCAACGTCGATCCGGTGCCGGGCGCCTACCGGGTCACGTCCCGCTCGAACTCGGTCACGGGCACCGACGGCACCCCCATCGAGCACGTCGTCCGCTTCGCGAGCGTGGACGGCGTGGCCGTGGGCTTCAGCGCGGCGGTGCGGAAGCCGAAGTCGGCGCCGGACCCGGGCGTGCGCACCGGCGGCATCCGCGAGTCCCGCGCGGACGGCAGGGCGATGTGGGAGTTCGCGACGATCGGCGTGAAGGTCGTGGTGGTCCCGTAGGCCACCCGGGGTGGTCCGCCGGGTCTCAGGCGGCTCTGCGGTGCCCCGTGGTCCCGGGGTCGGGCAGCCGCGGCGGGGTGGAGATCGCGGTCGCCGCGGCGCAGGACGCGAGCAGCTCGCGCATGGGAACCGCGGGCATCGCGCGCTGCGGCTTCTCGTCTTGTTCCGTGGCCGGCATGGACGCCTCCTGACGTGCGGGGGCGGGCGTAGTTAGGTAGACCTAACCACGAGCTGGATACCATGTGACCACGAGCGCGATGCGGAAAGCAACATTTTGCCGACGCGTTGTCGGAACGCTCCCGGAAAAGACCGGCCGCTACGCGGAGAGCACGCTCAGGTCCACCGCGGCCCAGCGCTCGCCGAGCCCGGTCACCGTCACGTGCCGCACCTCGTCCGTGGTGTCCCCGACGGCTCGGTGGATGACGACGTGCAGCCGGTCCTCGGTCAGCTCCTCGACCTTGCCCTCGCCCCACTCCACGACGATCACGGACTCGGGCAGCGAGACGTCGAGGTCCAGGTCCTCCATCTCGTCGAGACCGCCGCCCAGCCGGTAGGCGTCGACGTGCACCAGCGGCGGGCCGTCGCCAAGAGAGGGGTGCACGCGGGCGATGACGAAGGTGGGCGAGGTGACGGCGCCCCGCACCCCCAGCCCCTCGCCGAGCCCGCGGGTGAGGGTCGTCTTGCCGGCGCCGAGTTCCCCGTTGAGCATCAGGAGATCACCGGCGCGCAGCAGCTTGGCCAGCCGTCGGCCCAGCTCCTGCATCTGCTCGGGGGAGGTGACCGTCAGCCGGGTCTCAACCGGGTTGTGCGGTGCTGCTGGTGCTTCCATAGCCACCCACGGTAGCCCCTGCGGGCACGGCACCCGCACGGGTGAGCAGGTCGGCGAGCCGGTCGGTGACCACTTCCGGGTGTTCCAGCATCACCAGGTGTCCGGCGTCCGGGACCAGCACCAGCTCGGCTTCCGGCAGCAGGTCGGCGATGGCCTCGCTGTGCTCGCTGGGCGTGACCAGGTCGCCGATGCCGGCCAGTACCAGTACCGGCATGTCCGTGAAGTGGACGAGCGCCTCGGTCTTGTCGTGGTCGTTGAACGCCGGGTAGTACTCGGCGACGACGTCGATCGGCGTGGCCTCGATCATCCGCTCGGCGAACCGCACGATGGCCGGGTCGACGTCCCGGGAGGCGAAGGAGTACCGCTTGATGATCCCGGCGAACAGGTCGGCGGTGGCCCGCCGGCCCCGCTCCACCAGCGCGGCCTGCTGCCCGAGCGCCTTCAGCACGCCGGGCAGCACCCGCCGTACGGCGTTCACGCCCGCGACGGGCAGCCCGAAGTTGACCTCGCCGAGCCGCCCGGACGACGTGCCGACGAAGGCGGTGGCGACGACCCGGTCCCGGATCAGCTCCGGGTACTGGTCGGCCAGTGCCATCACGGTCATCCCGCCCATGGAGTGCCCGACCAGCACGATCGGCCCGGTAGGCGCGGCGGCGTCGATGACGGCCTTGAGGTCCCGCCCGAGCTGCTCGATGTCGACGGGCACCCCGTCCTGCACCTGCCGCACGCCCCGCCCGGACCGGCCGTGGCTGCGCTGGTCCCAGTGCACGGTCCGTACGACACCTCGCAGCGCCGCGCGCTGGAAGTGCCAGGAGTCCTGGCTGAGGCAGTAGCCGTGGCTGAAGACGACGGTGACGGGAGCGGGCGCCTTGCGCCCGAACAGCCGTCTGCGGCGCGGGCCGAGCGCGGGCACGGCGTCGGGGTCCACGTCGTCGACCTCGTAGTACAGCTCGGTGCCGTCGTCGGCGTACGCCTTGCCGGGCGTGCCGCGCAGCGCGCCGTACGGACCGGCGGAGTCGAGGGCGAGCCGCGCCTTCCTCCGCATGCCGCGGCCCACGGTGAGCCGTTCGATGGCGACGCCGGCCGCGGCCCCCGCCGCGACCACGCCTATCGCGGCGCCCGCGATGCCCGTGGCCCGGCGCCAGTTCCCGGCCGCCCCCGCGGCGGAGGCGACGGCCGCGACGGCCTCCATGCCGGCCTCCGCGCTGCTCTCGCTCACGTACCGCTCCTCTTTCGCCGGAATGCTGTTCGCCGGTTCGGGTGACGCTGATGCCGCTGGACCTGACGGTGCCGTGCCTTCGGCAGGTCCCTCAGCGGATTACCCCGTCCTGTTCCTCATTCACATAGACGCGGGGAACACGCGTTCCGATGCGTGTGACGATTTCGTACGCGATGGTTCCCGCGGCCTGCGCCCAGTCCTCGGCGGTGGGCTCGCCGCGGTCGCCCGGCCCGAAGAGCACCGCCTCCGCGCCGACCGGCGGCTCGTCTCCGCCCAGGTCCACGACGAACTGGTCCATCGCGATCCGCCCCGCGACCGTCCGCCACTTGCCCCCGACCAGCACCGGGCCGTTGCCCGAGGCATGCCGGGGGATGCCGTCCGCGTACCCGAGGGGCACGAGACCGAGGGTGGTCCGGCCGGACGTGACGTAGTGATGCCCGTAACTGACGCCGTGACCCCCCGGAACGTGCTTCACCAGGGCGAGGTTCGCCGAGAGCGTCATCACCGGCCGCAGTCCGAAGTCGGCGGGGGTGCCGAGCTCGGGGCTGGGCGAGATGCCGTAGAGCGCGATGCCGGTGCGGACGAGGTCGAAGTGGGAGTCGGGAACGGTGAGCGTGGCGGGGGAGTTGGCGATGTGCCGGACCTCCGGCCGGACACCCTGCCGCTCCGCGTACCCGACCATCTCCCGGAAGAGGGCGAGCTGGGCGGCGATGGAGGGGTGCCCCGGTTCGTCTGCGCAGGCGAAGTGGGACCACAGTCCGGTGATCCGCAGCACCCCGTCGGCCTCGGCGCGCAGGGCCTCGGCGACCAGCTCGGCCCAGTCCTCCCCCGGCTGGCAGCCGTTGCGCCCCAGCCCGGTGTCGGCCTTGAGCTGCACGCGGGCGGGCACTCCGGCCGCCCGCGCCGCGGCCGTGACCTCGGCCAGGGCCCACATTCCGCTCACCGACACGTCGATGTCGGCCTCGACGGCCTCCCGCCAGGGCCCGCTCGGCGTCCACAGCCAGCACATGATGCGCCCCGGCAGGCCCGCCCGGCGCAGCGCGAGGGCCTCCTCGGGCGTGGCGGTCCCCAGCCACCCGGCTCCGGCCTCGACGGCCGCCCGGGCGCACCGGACCGCCCCGTGGCCGTAGGCCTCGGACTTGACGACGGCCATGAGCTGCGCCCCGGGCGCGAGGGCGCGCAGGGTCCGCACATTGGCGCGCAGGGCCGCCAGATCGATCTCGGCACGGGCGCGCAGGGGCGCGGTCGGGGCAGATGCAGTCTCAGTCATGGCGCCCCCAGTGTCTCAGAGGGCGCCAGAAGCGCCGGGGCCCCGTCTACGCGCCGGGCCTGCGTCCCCACACGTACACCCGGTCGCCCTTCTTCAGCACGCTCCACAGCTTGCGGGCGTCACCGAGACGGAGATTGACGCAGCCCCAGGAGCCGACGGTGGTGTAGATGGTGCCGTAGACGGCGTGGAAGGCCTCTCCGCCGTCGAAGAACTGGGCGTAGGGCATGGGCGAGTTGTAGAGCGTGGACCAGTGGTTCTTGTGCCGCCAGTAGATCGTGTGCCAGCCGGCCCGGGTACGGTGCCCGGCCCGCCCGCTGCGCATCGGCACCGGCCCGAAGACGACCTTCCCACCCTTCTGCACCCAGGTCAGCTCCCGGTTGAGATCGACGCAGGCGACCCTGTACGTGCGCACCGGACACTTCCCGGCGGCGTTGGGGTTCTTGCGCGCACCGATGAGCTGCATGGTGGCCCAGGTCACAGGGCCCGCGAACCCGATCGCGGGCTTGATGCCGTGCGCGGTCTGGAAGGCGCGGATGGCCCGGCAGTCGGCGCCGGACTGCCGCCCGTCCGCGCGCAGCTTCAGCCACCGCTCCACGGCCCGCTGGTACGGCCCGGTCCGTTTGCTGCACGTCACCTTCTTGACCGCGTCCCCGAGCGGGACGTACTGGACGAGGTCGTACGTCCTCTGGGCCGCGTTCCTCGGTTCGACGGCGTCCTCCGCCGCGCTCGGTGTGTACGCCTTCGGGGCGAGCACCTGGTCCGGCGTGTCGATCTGCCAGGGCCGGGAGGGGCCCGGCGGAACGCCGGGAACCAGCTCGGCGTCGGCGGGGCCGGGCACGGGGACCGGCGGGGCGGGAGCGGCCTGGGCGGCAACGGCGGGGAGGCCTGCGCCGACGGACAGGGCGGTGGCCGCGGTGAGCAGTACCGCGATGCCTCTATGGGCGATTCGTCTACTGATCATCCCATCAGAGAAACGTGACGGTACGGCCGATCGGGGATGCCGCGCGGCCGGGTCACCCTTATTGCGGAGCGGTCCCGCCCCCGGGCTTCCCGCTTCCTTCCCGGTTCAGCCGCGTACGTCCCGCCAGGCCCCCGGGATCGCCTCCGCCACGTCGTGCGCCCCGGCCGGCGCGCCGTCCGACGCGAACCGCCCGGCCAGACCGTGCAGATAGGCGGCGGCGCTGCCCGCATCCAGCGCCGACAGCCCCGACGCCAGCAGCGACCCGGCGAGTCCCGACAGCACGTCCCCGCTGCCGGCGGTGGCCAGCCAGGAGGTGCCCGTCGCGTTGACCCGTACGAGCCCGCTCGCCGGGTCGGCGACGAGCGTCGTCGACCCCTTGAGCAGCACGGTCGCCCGGTACCTCGACGCCAGCTCCCGCACGCACTTCAGCCGCGCCCCCTCGACCTCCTCGCGCGCGACACCCAGCAGGGCGGCGGCCTCCCCGGCGTGCGGGGTCATGAGCGTGGGCGCACGCCGTTCCCGTACGACGTCCAGGTCGGCGAGCCGCAGCCCGTCCGCGTCGATCAGCACCGGGACGTCGGCCTCCAGCACCTCGGCCACGGTCCCGGCGTCGTCGCCGGCACCGGGGCCGACCACCCACGCCTGCACGCGCCCGGCCTTGTGCGGCCCCTGGTCCGACACGAGCGTCTCGGGGAACCGCGCGACGACGGCGTCCCCGGCGGGCCCGACGTACCGGACGGCGCCCGCGCCGCCGCGCAGTGCCCCGGAGACGGCGAGGACGGCGGCGCCCGGATACCGTGCGGACCCGGCGGCGATGCCCACCACGCCCCGGCGGTACTTGTCGCTCTCGGCGCCGGGCGACGGCAGCAGCGCGGCAACGTCGGCGTGCTGCAGCGCCTCCAGATCGGGCCGCTCGGGCAGCACCTCGCCCAGCCCGATGTCGACCAGCCGCACGGAACCGGCGTACTCGCGGGCGGGATCGACGAGCAGGCCGGGCTTGTGCGTGCCGAAGGTCACGGTGAGATCGGCACGGACGGCGGCACCCCGTACCTCTCCGGTGTCGGCGTCGACGCCACTGGGCAGGTCGACGGCGACGACGGGCGCCCCGGACTCGGCGACGACCCCGGCCAGCCGCTCCGCCTCCGGTCGCAGTCCGCCCTTGCCTCCGATGCCGACGATGCCGTCGAGGACCAGGTCCGCGCGCAGGATCGCCTCCTCCACACGGTCGACGCCCGCGGCCGCGGCGGGTTCGGTACCGCTCCCGGCGCCCACGACCCGGCCGCCCGCCCGCCGCAACGCCGCGAGGCCCCCGGCGTGCACGCGCTCGGGCGACAGCAGTACGGCCGCGACCCCCGCCCCGCGCCGGGCGAGCCGCCCACCGGCGAACAGGGCGTCGCCCCCGTTGTCCCCACTCCCGACGAGCAGCACGACCCGGCTGCCGTAGACCCGCCCCAGCAGTTCGGCACAGGCGGCGGCGAGCCCCGCCGCGGCCCGCTGCATCAACGCACCCTCCGGCAGCCGCGCCATGAGTCCCCGCTCGGCTGCCCTGACCGTCTCCACGCTGTACGCAGTACGCATGCGCCCGAGTCTGCCCCGAACCCCCCGCAGCCCGCACTCGCCCCACGCGGAAGGGTCCTAGCCCTCCGCGATCACCACTGCCGACGCCACCCCCGCGTCATGGCTCAACGACACGTGCCAGGACCGCACTCCCAGCTCCGCCGCCTTCGCCGCCACGCTCCCCCTCACCCGCAGCCGGGGCCGCCCGCTGTCCTCGACGTACACCTCGGCATCGGTCCACAGCAGCCCGGCCGGTGCGCCGAGCGCCTTGGCGAGGGCCTCCTTGGCGGCGAACCGGGCGGCGAGCGAGGCGACCCCGCGGCGCTCCCCGCTCGGCAACAGCAACTCGTCCCGCACGAACAGCCGTTCAGCCATCCCGGGCGTACGCTTCAGCGACGCCTCGAAGCGCTCGATCTCGGCCACGTCGATACCGACCCCGATGATGCTCATGCCGAGCACCTTAGGGCGCCGGACGGCCCCCGCCGGAACCAGGTCAACTCGCGCCGCCCGTCAGGCCGTAGCGCTCCGCGAAATCTCGGTCCCGTCCCGTCACACCCCCTGCTAGCCTGCGAAGCCTCGCGCGCCTGGGGGGCCAGTTCACGCGTTCTCATCGACCGGTCAAGGGTGCGCCCGCATGGGCGAAAGCACCGTGAGTGATCCGTTCGACGCCCTGCCCGGGCTCGCGCCGCTGCGTGCCGCCGCGTGGGACGACGACTGGGCGGGCACCCAGGCCTTCTTCGCGGGGATCGGGGATCGCGCCGCCGACGTCTCGTTCGCCGCGGGCCTCCTCGCGAACGTGGAGCGGACGGAGGCGTATCTGGAGCGGGCCGTGAAGGCGCAGCCCGCCGACCCGCTCCCCCGCACCCTCCTCGCGGAGCGGTACACCCGCATCGGCTGGCACATCCGCGGCGGCGTCCGGGCCGAGCAGGTCTCGCGGGACCAGTTCGCCCAGTTCCACGACTGGCTGCGCAGGGCCGAGCTGCTGCTGATCGAGGTGTGCGCGGAGCACCCGGAGTACGGCCCCGCCTGGACCGCCCGGCTGCTGACCGCCCGCGGCCTGGAGCTGGGGCAGTCCGAGGCGCGGCGGCGTTACGACCGGCTCTCGGAACACCATCCGGGCGGGCCTGACCCCGGCCCCGCAGTACTCGCCGACCGGGGTGTCCGGCACCCTGCACCCGTCGCTGGAGGACGACGACGTCACGCTGGTCATCGGGGACACCGGTGTGACGCTGTCGCTGCCCGGCGGCCTGGTCACCGTCCGGTACGACGCGTGCGCCGCGATGACCACCCGCCCCGACGGGGCCCGGTACCTGACCGGCCTCGACGGCTTCCGCGTGGCCGTGGAGCCGACCCTGTACGGCGACGTCAGCCCCGAGCGGATCGCCGTACTGGACGCGGCCGTGCCCGCCGAGGCGGTGGTCCCGCTGCGGGCGCGCAAGGAGGAGGAGATCCCCCGGCCGCGAGAACGCAGGCCCGCCGCGCCGACCGCCGAGACCCCGAAGGAGGCGAAGGAGGAGAGGGCCTGGACGTGGTCCCTCGGACTCCTGCTCATGCTGGGCGTGGACGTGGTGTTCGGGGCGGGCGTCCTGCTCACCGCCGTCCACCTGGCCGAGTCCGCCGCCCCGCGGTGGAACCGACTTCTCCCGGCGGTCGTTCCGGGCATCCTGCTCATGCGCATCACGTACCGGACGTACCTGAGCGGCAAGGGCGCTCCCGACCGGCGCTCCTGAACACCGCCTACTCCACCGTCACCGACTTCGCCAGGTTCCGCGGCTGGTCCACCTCGTTGCCGCGGGCCGTCGCCAGTTCGCAGGCGAACACCTGCAGCGGCACCGTCGCCACCAGCGGCTGCAGCAGAGTCGGCGTCACCGGGATGCGGATGAGGTGGTCGGCGTACGGCACCACCGCCTCGTCGCCCTCCTCCGCGATGACGATCGTCCGCGCACCCCGGGCCCGGATCTCCTGGATGTTGGAGACGATCTTGTCGTGGAGGACGGAACGCCCGCGCGGTGACGGCACGACCACCACCACCGGCAGGTCCTCCTCGATGAGAGCGATCGGGCCGTGCTTCAGCTCCCCCGCCGCGAACCCCTCCGCGTGCATGTAGGCGAGCTCCTTCAGCTTCAGCGCGCCCTCCAGCGCCACCGGGTAGCCCACGTGCCGCCCCAGGAACAGCACCGTGTTCTTGTGGGCCAGGGTGCGCGCCAGCGCCCGTACCGGCTCCATGGTCTCGAGCACCCGCTCGACCTCGCCGGAGATCTGGGACAGGTCCCGGATGACGGCGGTGATCTCGTCGCCCCACTTGGTGCCGCGCACCTGCCCCAGGTACAGCGCCACCAGGTAGCACGCCACCAGCTGCGTCAGGAAGGCCTTCGTCGAGGCGACCGCCACCTCCGGACCGGCGTGCGTGTACAGCACCGCGTCCGACTCGCGCGGAATCGTCGACCCGTTCGTGTTGCAGATCGCCAGCACCTTGGACCCCTGCTGCCGCGCGTGCCGCAACGCCATCAGCGTGTCCATGGTCTCCCCGGACTGCGAGATCGCGATCACCAGCGAGCGCGCCCCCAGGATCGGGTCCCGGTACCGGAACTCGCTCGCCAGCTCCACCTCGCAGGGGATCCGCGTCCAGTGCTCGATGGCGTACTTGGCGATCAGCCCGGCGTGGAAGGCCGTACCGCACGCGACGATGACGACCTTGTCGACCTCCCGCAGCTCGGCGTCGGAGATCCGCACCTCGTCCAGCGTCAGCGAGCCCGCGGCGTCGATGCGCCCCAGCAGCGTGTCGGCGACCGCCTTGGGCTGCTCGGCGATCTCCTTGAGCATGAAGTAGTCGTAGCCGCCCTTCTCGGCGGCCGACGCGTCCCAGTCGACGTGGTACGAGCGCACTTCGGCCGGACGCCCGTCGAAGCCGGTCACCGTCACCCCGTCGCGGCGCAGCTCAACGACCTGGTCCTGGCCCAGCTCGATCGCGGAGCGCGTGTGCGCGATGAACGCGGCGACGTCGGAGGCCAGGAACGCCTCGCCCTCGCCGACGCCGACGACCAGCGGCGAGTTCCGCCGGGCCCCCACCACCACGTCCGGCTCGTCGGCGTGCACCGCGACCAGCGTGAACGCCCCCTCCAGCCGCCGGCACACCAGCCGCATCGCCTCCGCCAGGTCCGCGCAGGCGGAGAACTCCTCCGCGATCAGGTGCGCGACCACCTCGGTGTCGGTCTCGGAGGCCAGCTCGTGCCCCCGCTCCTCCAGCTCGGCCCGCAGCACCGCGAAGTTCTCGATGATCCCGTTGTGGACGACCGAGACCCGGCCCGCGTTGTCGAGATGGGGGTGGGCATTCGCGTCGGTCGGCCCGCCGTGCGTGGCCCAGCGGGTGTGCCCGATCCCTGTGGAACCCGTCGGCAGCGGCCGGTCCACCAGCTCCTTCTCGAGGTTCACCAGCTTCCCGGCCTTCTTCGCGGCCGCCAGCCCCCCGTCCGCCAGCACGGCGACACCCGCCGAGTCGTACCCCCGGTACTCCAGCCGCTTCAGTCCGGCCATCACGACATCCAGCGCCGACTGCGACCCCACGTATCCCACGATTCCGCACATGGGCGGCAGCCTACGGGCGAACCGGCGCCCGAAAGAGGCTCAGCGTGCCCGGATTCGGAAATTCCCACCGCCATACGAACCCTGCGGAAAGAGCGTGACGCACCCCACCCGCCATCCGGTTCAAACTCCGTTAACAATGGACTGTGATCTCTCCGGTCAACTCGATGCCCCGGAGCGCCCACCGGCGAGGGCCGGAGGCGACTCCTTTCGTCGACCTCACCCGTTCCGAGTGGAGCGCGCTGCGGGACAAGACGCCGCTGCCGCTGACCGCCGAGGAGGTCGAGAAGGTGCGCGGCCTCGGCGATGTCATCGACCTCGACGAGGTGCGGGACATCTACCTCCCGCTGTCCCGCCTCCTCAACCTGTACGTGGGGGCCACCGACGGCCTCAGAAGCGCCCTGAACACCTTCCTCGGCGAACAGGGCTCCCAGTCCGGCACCCCCTTCGTGATAGGGATCGCCGGCTCGGTGGCCTGCGGCAAGTCGACCGTCGCCCGACTGCTGCAGGCCCTGCTCTCCCGCTGGCCCGAGCACCCGCGCGTCGAGCGCGTCACCACCGACGGCTTCCTGCTGCCGACCAAGGAGCTCCGGGCCCGCGGGCTGATGTCGAGGAAGGGATTCCCGGAGTCGTACGACCGCCGGGCCCTGACCCGGTTCGTCGCCGACGTCAAGGCGGGCAAGGACGAGGTCACCGCGCCCGTCTACTCCCACCTCATCTACGACATCGTCCCGGACGAGAAGCTCGTCGTCCGCCGGCCCGACATCCTGATCGTCGAGGGCCTGAACGTCCTCCAGCCCGCCCTCCCCGGCAAGGATGGCCGCACCCGCGTCGGCCTCGCCGACTACTTCGACTTCAGCGTGTACGTCGACGCGGGCGCCGAGGACGTCGAGAGCTGGTACCTCAACCGCTTCAAGAAGCTGCGCCAGACGGCGTTCCAGGACCCCAACTCGTACTTCCGCAAGTACACCCAGGTCTCCGAGGAGGAGGCCCTCGACTACGCCCGCACCCAGTGGCGCACCATCAACAAGCCCAATCTGGTGGAGAACATCGCCCCCACCCGTGGCCGCGCCACCCTGGTGCTGCGCAAGGGCCCGGACCACAAGGTGCAGCGGCTGCGGCTGCGCAAGCTCTGACCGTTAGTCTGCGCCCATGCTGCACCTGCGCCTGATCACACCGTCCGACAGGACGGACGACGTGGTCCGCCTGATCGAGAAGACGGTCGGCACGACACACCTCGTCGTCGTCCCCGGAGCCGCCCGCAACCCCGCGGGAGACGTCGTGATGTGCGACGTGGCCCGCGAGGCCGGCGACGAACTCCTCACAGGTCTGCAGGAGTTGGGCCTGGACCACACCGGTTCGATCGCCGTCGAGAACATCGACCTGTCGCTGTCCAGGCGGGCCGACAAGGCGGAGGCGGAGGCCCCGGGCGAGGGCGCGGACGCCGTCCTGTGGGAGCACCTCACCGACGCCACCCACGAGGAGTCGACGCTCTCCGCCACCTACCTCGCGTTCATCACGCTCGCCACGATGATCGCGGCCTGCGGTGTCGTCCTGGACAACGCGATCCTCATCGTGGGCGCGATGGCGGTCGGCCCGGAGTTCGGGCCCCTCGCCGGCATCTGCACGGCGATCGTGCAGCGCGCCCCGCGCCTGGCGCTGCGGTCACTGGTCGCGCTGCTGGTGGGCTTCGCCGCGGCGATGCTGCTGACGGCCGGCTTCAGCCTGTTCATGGACGCGGTCGGCTTGTTCACCAAGGCCCAGCTGGAGGCGAAGCGGCCCAACACGGGCTTCATCTACGCCCCGGACTGGTTCTCGTTCGTGGTCGCGGTCCTGGCGGGCGCGGCGGGCACCCTCTCCCTGACCTCCGCGAAATCGGGCGCCCTGGTCGGCGTCGCCATCTCCGTGACGACGGTCCCGGCCGCCGCCAACGCGGCGGTGGCCCTGATCTACAGCGACACCAACCAGGCGATGCGTTCCTCGGAACAGCTCCTGCTGAACCTCCTGGGCATCGTCCTGGCGGGCACCCTGACCCTACTCACCCAGAAATGGCTCTGGTCCAGGCAACGCGGACGCTCCAACGCCCGGCAGGGCAACGCCTAGGGGCGCGGGGCTCTGCTCGATATGCGGCTCCGCCGCGCGGGCGCGACAAGCCACAACGCACCCGCAGCCCGCACCGCACAGAACCCCCACCCCGAACCCGGCGACCTACCCTAGAGCCGACTTCACCGCGTCAGCGAGCCGCCCCGCCACGGACCGAGCCTGCTCGATGTCCGCCGCCTCCACCATCACCCGCACCAGCGGCTCCGTCCCCGACGGCCGCAGCAGCACCCGCCCGGTGGAACCGAGTTCCCGCTCGGCCTCGGCGACGGCGGACGCCAGCTCGGCCGACGTGGCGACCCTGGACCTGTCCACGTCCGGCACATTGATCAGCACCTGGGGCAGCCGCTCCATGACGGACGCGAGCTCCTGCAGCGACCGCCCGGTCCGAGCGACCCGAGCGGCCAGCATCAGCCCGGTCAGCGTCCCGTCCCCGGTCGTCGCGTGATCGAGGATGATCACGTGCCCGGACTGCTCGCCGCCGAGCGCGTACCCGTGCTGCTTCATCTCCTCCAGGACGTACCGGTCCCCCACCGCCGTCTGGACGAGCTTGAGCCCCTCCCGCTCCAGCGCGAGCTTGAAGCCCAGGTTGGACATGACGGTGGCGACCACGGTGTCGGAGCGCAGCACCGAGCGTTCCCGCATGTCGAGCGCGAGCACGGCCAGGATCTGGTCGCCGTCGACCTCGGCGCCCGTGTGGTCCACGGCCAGGCACCGGTCGGCGTCGCCGTCGTGGGCGATGCCCAGCGCGGCCCCGTGCTCGACGACGGCCGCCTTCAGCTTGTCCAGGTGGGTGGACCCGCACCCGTCGTTGATGTTCAGCCCGTCCGGCTCGGTCCCGATCGTGACGACCTCGGCTCCGGCCCGCGAGAACGCCTCCGGCGACACCCGTGCCGCGGCGCCGTGCGCCTCGTCCAGGACGATCCTCAGCCCGTCCAGCCGGTTGGGCAGTACGGCGATGAGGTGGGCGACGTACTGGTCGAACCCCTCGTCGTAGGTCCGTACCCGACCCACGCCCGCGCCGGTCGGCCGCTCCCACGGCTCCCCGTGCCGGTGGGCGTCGTACACCGCCTCGATCCTGTCCTCCAGCTCGTCGGCCAGCTTGTGGCCCCCGCGGGCGAAGAACTTGACGCCGTTGTCGGGCATGGCGTTGTGGCTGGCGGAGAGCATGACGCCCAGGTCGGCGCCGAGCGCGCCGGTGAGGTAGGCGACGGCGGGCGTGGGCAGCACACCGACCCGCAGCACGTCGACGCCGGCGCTCGCGAGACCCGCGACCACCGCGGCCTCAAGGAACTCCCCGGACGCACGCGGATCGCGTCCGACGACCGCCGTGGGCCGGTGGCCCTCGAACGTACCCGCCTCGGCCAGCACGTGCGCCGCCGCCACCGACAGACCGAGTGCCATCTCGGCGGTCAGATCCGCGTTGGCGACGCCCCGCACGCCGTCCGTGCCGAAGAGTCGTCCCACTTGTCCTCCTGAGAAAGCGTCAGCTGTTGCAGACGTACCGGCATCAGATCACACAAGCTTCTGAGCGTCTTGTGCCGTTATACGCCCACGCCGGTGATAAACGAACGCCCCGGTCGGCACTGTGGCGTGCCGCCGGGGCGTTCGGAGTACGTGCAGGCAGCTGGTGATTAGCGCTTGCTGTACTGCGGGGCCTTGCGGGCCTTCTTCAGACCGGCCTTCTTGCGCTCGACCGCACGGTCGTCGCGGCGGAGGAAGCCGGCCTTCTTGAGCGGGCCGCGGTTGTTGTCGACGTCGGCCTCGTTCAGCGCGCGGGCGACACCGAGACGGAGCGCACCGGCCTGACCGGAGACACCGCCACCGGCGATGCGGGCGATGACGTCGTAGCGACCCTCGAGCTCGAGCACCTTGAAGGGCTCGTTGACTTCCTGCTGGTGCACCTTGTTCGGGAAGTAGTCCTCAAGGGTGCGACCGTTGATCTTCCACTTGCCGGTGCCCGGGACGATCCGGACGCGGGCGATGGCGTTCTTGCGACGGCCCAGGCCGGCGGCCGGCTGCGGGTCGCCGAAGCGGGAAGCCATGGACTCGGAGGTGTACTCGCCCTCGACGGGGACGTCCGACTCCGTGGTGTAGCTGTCGATGTCAAGCTCTTCGAGCGGCTGCTCGGCAGTGGTCTCGGCCACGATTCTCCTCAGATTCTCTTCAGGCTTAGGGGTGGCCGGACTTACTGCGCGACCTGGGTGATCTCGAACGGCTGCGGCTGCTGCGCGCCGTGCGGGTGCTGGTCACCCTTGTAGACCTTCAGCTTCGAGAGCATCTGACGGCCCAGCGTGTTCTTGGGGAGCATGCCCTTGACGGCCTTCTCGATGGCCTTCTCGGGGTTCTTGTCCAGCAGCTCGTCGTAACGGACGGAGCGCAGACCACCCGGGTAGCCGGAGTGGCGGTACGCCATCTTCTGGGTCCGCTTGTTGCCGGACAGGTGCACCTTGTCGGCGTTGATGATGATGACGAAGTCACCGGTGTCGACGTGGGGCGCGTAGATCGGCTTGTGCTTGCCGCGGAGAAGGGACGCGGCGGTCGTGGCCAGACGGCCCAGGACCACGTCCTGAGCGTCGATGACGTGCCACTGGCGAGTCACATCGCCGGGCTTGGGGCTGTATGTACGCACTTCGCAGCCTTTTTCTTCAGTGGATGGGTGCTGACACATGGCATCACTGAAGCGATCGTGCAGCTGGGGACGACAATGGCCGGGGACGCTGCCCGTATGCCGCCCACTGGTAACTGCTCCAGGGAACCTAGGTATGGGCCTCTCGCGTGAGAACGAGCGAGCCAATACACAACGAAGATGCAGGATACCGGGGTGCCCCCTGGCGGGTCAAAACGAGCCCTCCGCGGCGATCCGCGGCCGAGATGTACGGCCCTGTCACAAAGGTCCCCAGGAGCCTCGCCGGAGCCACACCGGCCCCCTCCGTACCCCGTCTAAGATGCGCCCCATGAGCTTTGGGCAGCAGGGGGGTCCCCAGTCTCAATGGGATCCCTGGAAACCGAACTCCCAGCAGCCGTGGAACGGCGGCGGTGACGGCCAGACCCCGGACTGGGCGGCGCTCGCGGAGGCGTCCGAGACGCGCAACAGGCGGCGCCGGCTGCTGTTCATCGGCGGCGGGGCGCTCGCCACCATCGCGATAGGCACCGCCGTCGCGATGGCCGTGGTGTCCGCGAACGGCGACAACAAGGCGTCCGGCAACCCGTCGAACCTGCCGGCCAGCGCGTCCATCCCGGGCAGCACCGCCACGGCCCCGTCCTTCGCGCCGACCAGCGCGCCGCCGCCACTGGACCCGAAGGAGTTCATCTCCAGCAAGGCCAAGGACACGGCGCCGCTCAGCGCGACCCTGCTCTTCCCGGGCGCGCGGCTGACCATGGGCTCGACGGTCTATCAGAAGGGCCCCACGGCCGACACCAACAACTGCGCCTCCGCCGTGCAGGGCACCTACGTGAATCTCCTCACGGCCAACAAGTGCACCCGTCTGATGCGCGTGACGTACCAGAAGGACGGCATCGCGGTGACGGTCGGCGTGGCCGTGTTCGACACGGAGGCCCAGGCGACCAAGGTCAAGGCCACGGCGGACAAGAAGGGCTTCGTCAAGCCGCTCTCGGGCGGCGGTGTGAAGGCTTTCTGCAACTCCGCGACCTGCCGCACGACGGTCAACTCCTACGGCCGGTACGCCTACTTCACCACCGGCGGCTTCCTGAACGGCAAGGACGTCACGAACAAGGACACGAAGGTGTTCTCGACCGGCGACGACCTGCAGACGTTCACGTTCCGCCAGATCCGCAGGCGCGGCGAGGCCCAGGCGTCGGCCGCGGCGACCGAGTAGGACGCCGGGCGCCCGGGCGCCGCGGTCAGCAGCAGGCCGCCCCAGGGAGCGTCCGCCGGTTGCGGGCCTCCTTGTTCCGGGCGGCCAGCAGCCCGTCGGCCGGGTAGCCGACCTCCTCCAGCGTCAGCCCGTGCGGTCGTACGACGTGAACGGCGGAGTCCCTGACCCCGGCGGCCAGCACCTTGCCCGGCCACTCCGGGCCCCGGTGCCCGTCGCCGACGAACAGCAGCGCCCCGATCAGGGAGCGCACCATGTTGTGGCAGAAGGCGTCGGCACGGATGGTGGCGGTGACGATCCCGTCGTCCCCGCGCACCAGGCTGAGCTCCTGCAGCGTGCGGATGGTGGTCGCGCCCTCCCGCTTCTTGCAGTACGCGGCGAAGTCGTGCTCCCCGAGCAGCCGCTCGGCCGCCTCGTTCATGGCGTCGACGTCGAGCGGCCAGTCGTGCCACAGGACGTGGTTGCGCAGCAGCGGATCGACCCCGCCGGGGTTGTCCGTCACCCGGTACGCGTAGCGCCGCCAGACGGCCGAGAACCGGGCGTTGAAGCCGCTGGGCGCCTGTCTGAGCGCCCAGACCCGCACGTCCCTGGGCAGCCGCCCGGCGAGCCGCTTGAGCAGCTTCTCGTGGTGTTCACGCCAGACCGCCTCCGGCAGGTCGACGTGTGCCACCTGGCCCCGGGCGTGCACCCCGGCATCCGTCCGCCCGGCGACGGTCAGCTCGTACGACGTCTCCCCCGACCGCGTGACGGTCCGCAGGGCGTCCTCGATCTCCCCCTGCACGGTCCGCCGCCCACCGGCCTGCTTGGCCCAGCCGGAGAAGTCGGTGCCGTCGTAGGAAAGATCGAGCCGCACCCGCACATACCCGGGCTCTACTTCGTCACTCACACAGAGATCCTCTCAGGAACGGCAAGTGGGCCCGTCCCAAGAAGGAACGGGCCCACTGTCACGCCCCTTCAGGGGCGCGGGGAACTGCGCGACCAGCCACTACGGACCGGCAGCCCAAGGACGGCCTACGCCTCCTCGGCCTCCGGCTTCGCGTCCTCGACGACCTCGTCGGCCTTGGTCTCCTCGACCTTGGCCTCCTCGGACTCCTTGACCGCACGCTTCGTCGCGGCCTCGGCCTCGCCGGTCGCCTGCTGCGCCACCGTCAGCGCCTCGACCAGCTCGATGACGGCCATGGGCGCGTTGTCGCCACGGCGGTTACCGATCTTGGTGATGCGGGTGTAGCCGCCCGGGCGGTTCTCGTAGCGCGGGCCGATCTCGGTGAAGAGCGTGTGGACGACGCTCTTGTCCGTGATCACCTGGAGCACCTGACGGCGGTTGTGAAGGTCGCCCTTCTTCGCCTTGGTGACCAGACGCTCGGCGTACGGCCGCAGACGGCGGGCCTTCGCCTCGGTGGTGGTGATACGGCCGTGCTCGAAGAGGCTCTTCGCCAGGTTCGCGAGGAGCAGCTTCTCGTGCGCGGCGCTGCCGCCCAGACGGGCACCCTTGGTGGGCTTCGGCATTGTTCTTCTCCTGTGTGTCTGCCCCGGCCGTGTCAGGTACCGGGGTCAGGAACCCGATGAGCGGATGCTCACCGGCATCGACCGATCAAGCACTGGTCAGTACTGACTCAGTACTGCTCGGTCTCCACGAAACCCGCGTCCGCGTCGTCGTCGGCGCCGAAGGCGTCGGCAGCGGCCGTGGGGTCGAATCCGGGCGGGCTGTCCTTGAGGGCCAGGCCCATGCCGGCCAGCTTCGCCTTGACCTCGTCGATCGACTTCGCACCGAAGTTGCGAATGTCGAGCAGGTCGGCCTCGGAGCGCGCGACGAGCTCACCCACGGAGTGGATGCCCTCACGCTTGAGGCAGTTGTAGGAGCGGACCGTGAGCTCCAGCTCCTCGATCGGCAGCGCCAGGTCGGCGGCAAGGGCGGCGTCCGTCGGGGACGGGCCCATGTCGATGCCCTCGGCGTCGATGTTCAGCTCACGGGCCAGACCGAACAGCTCGACCAGGGTCTTACCGGCGGAGGCCATGGCGTCACGGGGACGCATCGCCTGCTTGGTCTCGACGTCGACGATCAGCTTGTCGAAGTCGGTGCGCTGCTCGACACGGGTCGCCTCGACCTTGTACGTGACCTTCAGCACGGGGCTGTAGATGGAGTCGACCGGGATACGGCCGATCTCCTGGCCCACCTGCTTGTTCTGCACGGCGGAGACGTAACCCCGGCCACGCTCGACCGTCAGCTCCATCTCCAGCTTGCCCTTGCCGTTGAGCGTGGCGAGGACGAGGTCGGGGTTGTGCACCTCGACACCGGCCGGGGGCGCGATGTCGGCGGCGGTGACCAGACCCGGACCCTGCTTGCGCAGGTACATCACAACGGGCTCGTCGTGCTCGGACGACACGACCAGCTGCTTGATGTTGAGGATCAGGTCGGTGACGTCCTCCTTGACGCCCGGCACGGTGGTGAACTCGTGCAGGACGCCGTCGATGCGGATGCTGGTGACAGCAGCGCCGGGGATCGACGACAGGAGGGTGCGGCGGAGGGAGTTGCCGAGGGTGTAGCCGAAGCCCGGCTCCAGCGGCTCGATCACGAACCGGGAGCGGAACTCGTCGACGACCTCTTCGGTCAACGAGGGACGCTGAGCGATCAGCATGTGTGGAGATCCTTCATTCGTGGACGCCCGCTATTTGACGCCCGACGGAAACCGCGCCCTGTGAGAAGCGCGGGTACTGCAAGGGTACGGGCGATACGGCCCTTTTACGGAGCCGTACCGCCCGAATCCTCAAAGCGACCGTGCGTCAGACGCGGCGACGCTTCGGCGGACGGCAGCCGTTGTGCGGGGTCGGGGTCACGTCCTGGATGGAGCCGACCTCGAGGCCCGTGGCCTGCAGGGAACGGATGGCGGTCTCACGACCGGAACCCGGGCCCTTCACGAACACGTCGACCTTGCGCATGCCGTGCTCCTGGGCGCGGCGGGCAGCCGACTCGGCGGCCATCTGCGCGGCGAACGGCGTGGACTTCCGGGAGCCCTTGAAGCCGACGTGGCCGGCGGAGGCCCAGGAGATCACGTTGCCGGACGGGTCCGTGATGGAGACGATCGTGTTGTTGAACGTGCTCTTGATGTGCGCGTGGCCGTGAGCGACGTTCTTCTTTTCCTTGCGGCGCACCTTCTTGGCAGCGCCCTGACGACCCTTGGGGGGCATCTACAAACTCCTACGGGGAGGTGGTCGGTCCTACAGCGAAGACCGCTGATGAAGCGTTGTCCGCTGAGGACTACTTCTTGCCCGGCTTCTTCTTGCCGGCGATGGCGCGACGCGGGCCCTTGCGGGTGCGGGCGTTGGTGCTGGTGCGCTGACCGCGGACGGGCAGACCACGACGGTGACGGAGACCCTGGTAGCAGCCGATCTCGACCTTGCGGCGGATGTCGGCCTGGATCTCGCGACGGAGGTCACCCTCGGTCTTGATGTTGTTGTCCACGTACTCGCGGATCGCGACCAGCTGCTCTTCGCTCAGGTCACGAACACGGGTGTTCGGGTCGATGCCCGTCTCCGCCAGCGTCTGCTGCGAAAGGGTCCGGCCGATGCCGAACACGTAGGTGAGGGCGACCTCCACGCGCTTTTCGCGCGGGATGTCAACACCGGAAACGCGTGCCACTTCAATGGCTCCTGGTGATCTTCGGAGGTCTTCCGCAGAGCCGGTTCCCGGCCGCCGTATCAGGTACGAACCGGGTCCCCGGCCTCCGAACCGGGGGTGTCAAGCCGTGTCGACTTGGGCTCTGCGTATGAACATATTCAGCTCGCGTCGCGCGAATCCCTGCGATGTCGATGCAGAGGGAACGGTCGATCGTGCGTCAGCCCTGGCGCTGCTTGTGGCGCGGGTTCTCGCAGATGACCATGACCCGACCGTGACGGCGGATCACCCTGCACTTGTCGCAGATCTTCTTGACGCTCGGCTTGACCTTCATGGGATTGAGGTTCTCCGGGTCAGTGCCACCACCCCGCCGAGGCGGAGTGCGGGCAAGATCTACTTGTAGCGGTAGACGATCCGGCCACGTGTCAGGTCGTACGGAGACAGCTCCACCACGACCCGGTCGTCAGGGAGGATGCGGATGTAGTGCATGCGCATCTTGCCGCTGATGTGTGCCAGGACCTGGTGGCCGTTCTGGAGCTCGACCTTGAACATGGCGTTCGGCAGAGACTCGACGACAGTGCCCTCGATCTCGATGGCACCTTGCTTCTTGGCCACGCTTCGCCCTTCGAATCGACTACCTTGATCGACTCTCCTGCTTTTCCCCTTGAGGGCGCATGCGGACATGCGGGTGCACGAGAGCCGACGAGTCAGTCTACGTCAGCGCACCCGGAAACACGAATCGAGGAAGGATGCCCCGAGGGGGAGATCCTTAAGCGCGCCGAGCCGTGGCGCCCCGTAAGGGGCGCGGGGAACTGCGCGACCAGCCCTCACGCACCGGCAGCCTCCGCACGACCGCGTCGCGGCACCCCGGTAGGCGGTCGCGGCCGTCAGGCCAGCGGATCCGGCGCGGCCGTGACTCCGTGCTCCGCCAGCTTCGCCCTGCCCCCGTCCGGGGCGGTGAGGACCAGCGGACCCTCCTCGGTCAGCGCGACCGAGTGCTCCCAGTGCGAGGACCAGGTCCCGTCCGTGGTGATGACCGTCCAGTCGTCGGACAGGACCTCGGTCCTGGGCGTGCCCAGGGACACCATCGGCTCGATGGCCAGGCAGAAGCCGGGGACCAGCTTCGGCCCCTTCCCCCGCCGGCGGTCGACGTAGTTCAGCAGGTGCGGGTCCATGTGCATCTCGGTGCCGATGCCGTGGCCGCCGTAGTCCTCGATGATCCCGTACTTGCCGCCGCCCGGCTTCGGCTGGCGGCGGATGTAGGTCTCGATGGCCCGAGAGACGTCGACGAGCCGGTTGCCCAGCTTCATGGCCGCGATGCCGGCCCACATCGACTCCTCGGTCACCCGGGAGAGCTCGATCAGCTCGGGGGCGTGGCCGGACCCCACGAAGGCCGTGTAGGCGGCGTCCCCGTGCCAGCCGTCGACGATCGCGCCGCAGTCGATGGAGATGATGTCGCCGTCCTTGAGGACGACGTCGTCGGAGGGGATGCCGTGGACGACGACCTCGTTGACGGACGTGCAGATCGTGGCCGGGAAGCCGCCGTAGCCGAGGAAGTTGGGCTTGGCGTTGTGCTCGGCGAGGACCTTGCGGGCGACCTCGTCCAGGTCCTTGGTGGTGGCTCCGGGCACCGCCGCCTCACGGGTGGCCGCGTGGATGGCGGCGACGACCAGTCCCGCCTCACGCATCTTGGCGATCTGCTCGGGGGTCTTGATCTGCACCATGGGGGCCTGCGCTCTCCGTCACTCACGTCGTCCGATTACGTACACAACAGTACGGCCGTGACGCCCATACGGGTGCCACGGCCGTACCGGACCGGCGTCTACTTGCCGTCGTCCTCGCGCTTGAGCGCCTCCAGGGCGCGTTGCGTGATCTCGTCCACCGGGCCCAGGGAGGAGATCGTGACGACCAGGCCCTGCGCCTTGTAGTAGTCGATGATCGGCTCGGTCTGCGTGTGGTAGACCTCGAGCCGCTTGCGGACGGTCTCCTCGGAGTCGTCGTCACGCTGGTACAGCTCGCCGCCGCAGACGTCGCAGACGCCTTCCTCCTTGGCGGGGCTGTAGGAGACGTGGAAGACGTGCGCCGAGTCGTTGCGGCAGATGCGCCGGCCGGCGATCCGCTTCACGACCTCTTCCTCGGGGACCTCGAGGTCGAGTACCGCGTCCAGCTTGATGGTCTCGGTCTTGAGCAGCTCGTCGAGCGCCTCGGCCTGCGAGACGTTGCGCGGGAAACCGTCCAGCAGGAAGCCGCCCTCGGCGTCCGGCTGTTCCATGCGGTCCTTCGCCATCGCGATGGTGACCTCGTCGGGAACGAGGTTGCCCGCGTCCATGTAGGACTTCGCGAGTTTCCCGAGCTCCGTCTGCCGGCTGATGTTGGCGCGGAACAGATCGCCCGTGGAGATGTGCGGGATCGAGAGCTTCCCGGCAAGGCGGGTGGCCTGCGTGCCCTTTCCGGCACCGGGCGGCCCGACGAGGACGATTCGCATCAGCGGAGGAACCCTTCGTAATTGCGCTGCTGGAGCTGGCTCTCGATCTGCTTCACCGTCTCGAGACCCACACCCACGATGATCAGGATGCTGGTCCCGCCGAACGGGAAGTTCTGGCTTGCCCCAAAGCCCACCAACGCCATCGTCGGCACGAGAGCGATCAGACCCAGATACAGCGAACCCGGCCAGGTGATCCGGTTGAGCACGTAACTGAGGTACTCAGCGGTCGGTCGGCCAGCCCGGATGCCCGGGATGAAGCCACCATACTTCTTCATGTTGTCGGCGACTTCCTCGGGGTTGAAGGAGATCGCCACATAGAAGAATGCGAAGAACACGATGAGCAAGAAGTACGAAACGATGTAAATCGGATGGTCGCCCTTGGTCAGATTCTGCTCGACCCACGTTTTCCAGCCGGACTGGGAACCGGAGAACTGAGCGACCAGCGCGGGAATGTAGAGCAGCGACGACGCGAAGATGACGGGAATCACACCCGCCTGGTTCACCTTCAACGGGATGTACGTGGACGTACCGCCGTAGGAACGACGGCCGATCATGCGCTTCGCGTACTGCACCGGAATGCGCCGCTGCGCCTGCTCGACGAAGACCACCAGACCGACCATGACCAGGCCGACGAGGATGACCGTGCCGAACTCGATCCAGCCGTCGGCCAGGGTGCCCTGCTTCTTGATCGCCCACAGCGCGGACGGGAAGGTCGCGGCGATCGAGATGAACATCAGGATCGACATGCCGTTGCCGATGCCGCGGTCGGTGATCAGCTCACCGAGCCACATGACGACGGCGGTACCCGCGGTCATGCAGATGACCATCGTGATGGTGGAGAAGATCGAGCGGTCCGGCACGATCTGGCCGGCGACCTGGCAGCCGTTGAACAGCGCGCCGCTGCGCGCGGTGGCGACCAGACCGGTGCCCTGCAGGATGGCGAGCGCCACGGTCAGATAGCGGGTGTACTGCGTGATCTTCGCCGTGCCGGCCTGGCCCTCCTTCTTGAGGGCTTCCAGGCGCGGGATCACCACGGTCAGCAGCTGCAGGATGATGCTGGCCGTGATGTAGGGCATGATGCCGAGGGCGAAGACGGTGACCTGGAGCAGCGCGCCACCGCTGAACATGTTGATCATGCCGAAGAGACCCTGGTTGCCCGAGGCCTCCTTCACGCACTCCTGGACGGCCGTGTAGGACACGCCCGGGATCGGGATGTGGGTACCTACGCGGTACACCACGATGATGCCCAGCGTGAAGAGCAGCTTCTTGCGCAGGTCGGGCGTCTTGAACGCCCGGGCGAACGCGGTGAGCACGGTTCCTCCTGCGACCCCCGCGCCGCGCGCGGCAGGGACTAGTCGTCTGACATGGCCCAGAGGGCCGAACGATGTTTTCTACCACCCCGACACCGAACGGCATACCTCGCGCGGGCACAGGTGGACTTACGGACTCTAACAGCGCCTGTGCAGCCAGGTGAAGTTCATGAGGGGGACGGCAGGTCAAGGGTGGGTCAGTTACGGGCCGGTGGAGATCCGCAGCATCACCCGGTGGCGGTCAAGCCGTATTGACTTCCGGTAATACGACCGTACATTTCCGGCCACTTTCTACGGCAGAGGCCGGGCAGCTCCCCGTGGAGAACTGCCCGGCCTCTGTTACGTGTGCGACGGTGTCGCCGGAACTCAGACGAGCTCGGTGACCGTACCGCCGGCGGCGGTGATCTTCTCCTTGGCGGAGCCGGAGACGGCGTCGACCGTCACCTGCAGCGCCACGGAGATCTCACCCTGGCCGAGGACCTTGACGAGGCTGTTCTTGCGAACGGCACCCTTGGCCACCAGACCCTCGACCGTGACCTCGCCACCCTCGGGGTAGAGCGCGGCCAGCTTGTCGAGGTTCACGACCTGGAACTCGGTCTTGAACGGGTTCTTGAAGCCCTTCAGCTTCGGAAGACGCATGTGGAGGGGCATCTGCCCACCCTCGAAGCGCTCCGGAACCTGGTAACGGGCCTTCGTGCCCTTGGTACCACGACCGGCCGTCTTACCCTTCGACGCCTCACCACGACCGACACGGGTCTTGGCGGTCTTGGCGCCCGGGGCGGGACGGAGGTTGTGGATCTTGAGCGGGTTGTTTTCCGCCATGATCAGTCGACCTCCTCGACCGTCACGAGGTGGCGGACGGTGTGCACCATGCCGCGGAACTCGGGGCGGTCCTCCTTGACGACCTGCGTGTTGATGCCCTTGAGACCAAGGGAGCGCAGGGTGTCACGGTGGTTCTGCTTGCTGCCGATGTAGGACTTGACCTGTGTGATCTTGAGCTGAGCCATGATCACACACCCGCCCCGGCACGAGCGCGCAGCAGAGCCGCGGGGGCGACGTCCTCGAGCGGCAGGCCACGGCGGGCCGCGACCTCCTCGGGGCGCTGCAGGCCCTTCAGGGCCTCCACGGTCGCGTGCACGATGTTGATCGCGTTGTCGGAGCCGAGCGACTTCGACAGGATGTCGTGGATACCGGCGCACTCGAGCACGGCACGCACCGGACCACCGGCGATAACGCCGGTACCGGGGGACGCGGGCTTGAGCAGCACGACGCCGGCAGCCTTCTCACCCTGGATGGGGTGCGGGATGGTGCCCTGGATACGGGGGACCTTGAAGAAGTGCTTCTTGGCCTCCTCAACGCCCTTGGCGATGGCGGCCGGCACCTCCTTGGCCTTGCCGTAACCGACACCCACGGTGCCGTCACCATCGCCCACCACGACCAGCGCGGTGAAGCTGAAGCGACGACCACCCTTCACAACCTTGGCGACGCGGTTGATCGCGACGACGCGCTCAACGTACGCGGTCTTCTCGGCGGCAGCAGCGCCGCCGTCACGGCCCTTCCGGTCCCGCCGCTCGCCGCCACCGGCACCGCTTCCGCGGCGCTGGGGTCCAGCCATTGGATTACCTCTCTCTTTCCGCTAGCTACAAGCGGCTCAGAACTTGAGCCCGGCCTCGCGGGCGGCGTCCGCCAGGGCGGCGATGCGCCCGGCGTACTGGTTGCCACCACGGTCGAACACGACGGCCTCGACACCGGCGGCCTTGGCCCGCTCGGCGACCAGGGCGCCGACCTGCTTGGCCTGCGCGGACTTGTCGCCCTCGCCACCGCGGATCGAGCTGTCCAGCGTGGACGCCGAAGCCAGGGTGTGGCCCTTCAGGTCGTCGATCACCTGCGCCACGATGTGGCGGTTGGAGCGGGTCACGACCAGACGGGGACGCTCCGCCGTACCGGAAAGGTTCTTGCGGATCCGGATGTGACGGCGCTTGATCGCGGCGCGCTTGTAGGCGTCGCCCTTGAGGATCTTCTGCCCGTATGCCATGGCTTACTTACCCGCCTTTCCGACCTTGCGGCGGATGACTTCGCCCTCGTACTTGACGCCCTTGGCCTTGTACGGGTCGGGCTTGCGCAGCTTGCGGATGTTGGCCGCAACCTCGCCGACCTTCTGCTTGTCGATGCCCTCGACCTGGAAGCGGGTCGGGGTCTCCACCTTGAAGGTGATTCCCTCGGGCGCCTCGACGGTGATCGGGTGGCTGTAGCCGAGAGCGAACTCGAGGTTCGAACCCTTGGCGGTCACGCGGTAACCGACACCGCTGATCTCGAGCTTCTTCACGTAACCCTGGGTCACGCCGGTGATCATGTTCGCCACCAGCGTGCGGGACAGGCCGTGCAGGGCCTTGCTCTGACGCTCGTCGTTGGGGCGGGTGACGTTCAGAACGCCGTCCTCACCCTTGGCGATCTCGATCGGCGCCACGACGGTGTGGGTCAGCGTGCCCTTGGGGCCCTTGACCGAGACCGTCTGGCCGTCGATGGTGACGTCCACGCCGGCGGGAACCGTGATGGGGAGCTTGCCAATACGCGACATAGCTGTTTCCTCCGTTCCCTTCCGCTACCAGACGTAGGCGAGGACTTCCCCACCCACGCCCTTCTTGCCGGCCTGCTTGTCGGTGAGGAGCCCGTGCGACGTGGAGATGATCGCCACGCCGAGGCCGCCGAGCACCTTCGGCAGGTTGGTGGACTTCGCGTACACCCGGAGACCGGGCTTGGAGATCCGCTTGATGCCCGCGATGGAGCGCTCACGGTTCGGGCCGAACTTCAGCTCGAGGACGAGGTTCTTGCCGACCTCGGCGTCCTCGACCTTCCAGCCCGTGATGAAGCCCTCCTGCTGGAGGATCTCCGCGATGTGGGACTTGATCTTGGAGTGCGGCATCGACACCGAGTCGTGGTACGCCGAGTTCGCATTCCGCAGACGCGTAAGCATGTCTGCGATCGGATCAGTCATGGTCATGAATTGGCCTTCGGCCTCTCTCGCCGGGGTTTCCTGGTGCGCCATCCCTCTCCCCGATCCGAGACGGGACGGGTGCGGCGCGGTGGACCTACGGCGTAGTAAGTCGTACGGGCGGCGACAGACGCCCAACCCCACAAGCCTAAGGCATGCGGAGGTGGGCGTCTGACCGCCCAGTCTGCTTACCGAGAGCTTCAGGAATCCCCAATCAGGGGATTACCAGGAGCTCTTGGTCACGCCCGGCAGCTCGCCACGGTGAGCCATCTCACGAAGGCACACGCGGCACAGGCCGAACTTGCGGTACACGGAGTGGGGACGGCCGCAGCGCTGGCAGCGCGTGTAGCCACGCACGCCGAACTTGGGCTTGCGAGCAGCCTTCGCGATCAGAGCCTTCTTCGCCATCTCGCTCACGCCTCCTTGAAGGGGAAGCCGAGGTGACGAAGGAGCGCACGGCCCTCAGCGTCGTTGGTCGCCGTGGTCACCACGGTGATGTCCATACCCCGGACGCGGTCGATCTTGTCCTGGTCGATCTCGTGGAACATGACCTGCTCCGTGAGACCGAAGGTGTAGTTGCCACGGCCGTCGAACTGCTTGGGGGACAGGCCGCGGAAGTCGCGGATGCGCGGGAGCGCCAGCGACAGGGTGCGGTCCAGGAACTCCCACATGCGGTCGCCACGGAGCGTGACGTGGGCACCGATCGGCTGGCCCTCACGCAGCTTGAACTGCGCGATGGACTTGCGGGCCTTGGTGACGGCCGGCTTCTGACCGGTGATGGTGGTCAGGTCGCGGATCGCGCCCTCGATCAGCTTCGAGTCACGGGCGGCGTCGCCGACACCCATGTTGACCACGATCTTCACGAGGCCGGGGATCTGCATGACGTTCTCGTACTTGAACTCGTCACGCAGCTTGCCCGCGATCTCCTCGCGGTACTTCGTCTTGAGACGCGGAGTGGTGGTGGTAGCCATCAGATGTCCTCACCCGTCCGCTTGGCAACGCGGATCTTGTTGCCCTCGTCGTCGAAGCGGTAACCGACACGCGTGACGACCTTGTTGCCGTCCTTCTCAACGACCAGCTGGACGTTGGAGACGTGGATCGGCGCCTCGGTCGTGACGATGCCGCCGGCCTGCGAACCGCTGGCGGTCGGGCCGGCCTTGGTGTGCTTCTTGACCCGGTTGACACCCTCGACCAGGACGCGCTCCTCGCGCGGGAAAGCGGCAATGACCTTGCCCTGCTTGCCCTTGTCCTTGCCGGTGATGACCTGGACCAGGTCGCCCTTCTTGATCTTCATGCTTACAGCACCTCCGGAGCCAGCGAGATGATCTTCATGAACTTCTTCTCGCGCAGCTCACGCCCGACCGGGCCGAAGATGCGGGTGCCGCGAGGGTCGCCGTCGTTCTTCAGAATGACGGCGGCGTTCTCGTCGAAGCGGATGTACGAGCCGTCCGGACGGCGGCGCTCCTTGACGGTGCGAACGATGACCGCCTTGACGACGTCACCCTTCTTCACGTTGCCACCGGGGATCGCGTCCTTGACGGTGGCGACGATGACGTCACCGATGCCCGCGTAGCGGCGACCGGAGCCACCGAGCACACGGATGCAAAGGATCTCCTTCGCACCAGTGTTGTCGGCGACACGCAGTCGCGACTCCTGCTGGATCACGTCTATCTCCTGATCGTCTGCCGGTTCCCCGGGGGCCGTTCTTCAACGGCCCCCGGAGCCTGGCGGAACTGTCCTGCGGAATACCCGCAGGCGTACTTGTTGGAATTCCCTTGCGGGAATTACCTACTTGGCCTTCTCGAGGATCTCGACGACGCGCCAGCGCTTCGTGGCGGACAGCGGCCGGGTCTCCGCGAGGAGGACACGGTCGCCGACACCCGCGGCGTTCTGCTCGTCGTGCGCCTTGAGCTTGTTCGTACGGCGGATGACCTTGCCGTACAGCGCGTGCTTCACGCGGTCCTCGACGGCGACGACGACGGTCTTGTCCATCTTGTCGCTGACGACGAGACCCTCACGGGTCTTGCGGAAGCCGCGGGCCTCTGCGTTCTCAGTCACGTTGCTCTCGCTCATGCGTTCTCCACCGTTTCGATGCCCAGCTCACGCTCGCGCATCAGGGTGTAGATCCGCGCGATGTCCTTGCGGACCGCCTTCAGACGGCCGTGGTTCTCGAGCTGGCCCGTCGCCGCCTGGAAGCGGAGGTTGAACAGCTCTTCCTTGGCCTCGCGGAGCTTCGCCAGAAGCTCCTCGTTGCCCAGCTCGCGCAGCTCGGACGCCTTGGTACCGGCCGACATCACGCTTCACCTGCCTCGCGCTTGACGATCCGGCACTTCATCGGCAGCTTGTGGGCCGCACGGGTCAGCGCCTCACGGGCGATCTTCTCGTTGGGGTACGACAGCTCGAACATCACGCGTCCGGGCTTGACGTTGGCGATCCACCACTCCGGCGAACCCTTACCGGAACCCATGCGGGTCTCCGCGGGCTTCTTGGTGAGGGGACGGTCCGGGTAGATGTTGATCCAGACCTTGCCACCACGCTTGATGTGACGCGTCATGGCGATACGAGCGGCCTCGATCTGACGGTTCGTCACATACGCCGGGGTGAGCGCCTGGATGCCGTACTCGCCGAACGCAACCGTCGTGCCACCCTTGGCAGCGCCGCTGCGTCCGGGGTGGTGCTGCTTGCGGTGCTTGACCCTACGGGGGATCAGCATGTCGGTCAGGCCTCCGTTCCGGTGCTCTCAGCCGGAGCGGCGGCGGGAGCCTCGGCCTTGGGGGCCTCGGCGCCGGCAGCCTGCTGCGGCTTGCGACCGCGCCGCTCGCCACCGCGGCCACCACGGGCCGGGCGGTCGGCACCGCCACCGCGAGCCGGGCGGTTACCCGCACGGGCGGCAGCGTTCTCGGCGCGGACCTCGGCGATGTTCTTGACGTCGCCCTTGTAGATCCAGACCTTCACACCGATGCGGCCGAAGGTCGTCTTGGCCTCGAAGAAGCCGTAGTCCACGTTCGCACGGAGCGTGTGCAGGGGCACACGGCCCTCGCGGTAGAACTCCGAGCGGGACATCTCGGCGCCGCCGAGGCGGCCACCGCACTGGATCTTGATGCCCTTGGCGCCGGCCTTCATCGCCGACTGCATGCTCTTACGCATGGCGCGACGGAAGGAGACGCGGGAGGAGAGCTGCTCGGCGACGGCCTGAGCGACCAGCTGAGCGTCGGTCTCGGGGTTCTTGACCTCGAGGATGTTCAGCTGGACCTGCTTGCCCGTGAGCTTCTCGAGGTCACCGCGGATGCGGTCGGCCTCGGCGCCACGGCGGCCGATGACGATGCCCGGACGAGCGGTGTGGATGTCCACACGCACACGGTCACGGGTGCGCTCGATCTCCACCTTCGAGATACCGGCGCGCTCCATGCCGGACGTCATCATCCGACGGATGGCGACGTCTTCCTTGACGTAGTCCTTGTACAGCTTGTCGGCGTACCACCGGGACTTGAAGTCCGTGGTGACACCGAGCCGGAACCCATGCGGGTTAACCTTCTGGCCCATTACCGGGTTCCTTCCTTGCTGCTGACGACCACGGTGATGTGGCTGGTCCGCTTGCGGATCCGGTAGGCACGGCCCTGGGCGCGCGGCCGGAACCGCTTCAGGGTCGGGCCCTCGTCGACGTACGCCTCGGAGATGAAGAGGCTGTCGGCGTCGGTGTGGTCGTAGTTGTGCGCGGCGTTGGCGATGGCGCTGTCCAGCACCTTGCCGACGGGCACTGAGGCGGCCTGCGGAGCGAATCGCAGGACCGCCTGAGCCTCCGTGGCGTCCATGCCACGGATAAGGTCCACCACTCGGCGGGCCTTCATGGGCGTAACGCGGATGTACCGCGCCTGGGCCCTGGCTTCCATGGTTGTCCCTCTCAGTTACTTACGTGTCTGAATGCGATCCGCTACTAGCGGCGCTTCGACTTCCGGTCGTCCTTGACGTGACCCCGGAAGGTGCGCGTCGGCGAGAACTCGCCGAGCTTGTGGCCGACCATCGACTCGGTGACGAACACCGGGATGTGGGTCTTGCCGTTGTGCACCGCGATCGTGTGGCCGAGCATGGCCGGGACGATCATCGAGCGACGGGACCAGGTCTTGATGACGTTCTTGGAACCGGCTTCGTTCTGGGCGTCCACCTTCTTGATCAGGTGGTCGTCGACGAAGGGCCCCTTCTTGAGACTGCGCGGCATCTAAACCCGCTCCTAGCGCTTCTTGTTCGTCTTGCGGCGGCGGACGATGTACTTGTTCGAAGCCTTCTTCGGCGAACGAGTACGACCCTCCTTCTGACCCCAGGGGCTGACCGGGTGGCGACCACCGGAGGTCTTGCCCTCACCACCACCGTGGGGGTGGTCAACCGGGTTCATCGCCACACCGCGAACGGTCGGGCGGACGCCCAGCCAGCGCTTGCGGCCGGCCTTGCCCCAGTTGATGTTGCTCTGCTCGGCGTTGCCGACCTCGCCGACCGTGGCGCGGCAGCGCTGGTCGACCAGGCGGATCTCACCGGAGGGCATGCGGAGGTGGGCCATCGTGCCCTCCTTCGCGAGCAGCTGCACGGAGGCACCGGCGGAACGGGCGAACTTGGCGCCGCCGCCCGGACGAAGCTCCACGGAGTGGATCGTCGTACCGACCGGGATGTTGCGCAGCGCCAGGTTGTTGCCGGGCTTGATGTCGGCACCGGGGCCGTTCTCGATCCGGTCGCCCTGGGTCAGGCCCTTCGGCGCCAGGATGTAGCGCTTCTCGCCGTCCGCGTAGTGGAGCAGCGCGATGCGCGCGGTGCGGTTGGGGTCGTACTCGATGTGCGCGACCTTCGCCGGCACGCCGTCCTTGTCGTGACGACGGAAGTCGATCACTCGGTAGGCGCGCTTGTGTCCGCCACCCTGGTGGCGAACGGTCACACGACCGGCGTTGTTACGGCCGCCCTTGCTGTGCAGCGGGCGGACCAGCGACTTCTCCGGCGTGGACCGCGTGACCTCGACGAAGTCGGCGACGCTGGAACCACGACGGCCCGGCGTAGTCGGCTTGTACTTGCGGATTCCCATTTCTCAGTCCTCGTCCGATATCGGACGATCCGACCCGCTTACGCGGTCGGACCGCCGAAGATGTCGATACGGTCGCCCTCGGCGAGGGTCACGATCGCGCGCTTGGTCGCCGCACGCTGGCCGAAGCCGGTGCGGGTCCGCTTGCGCTTGCCGATGCGGTTGATCGTGTTGACCCCGGTGACCTTGACCGAGAAGACCGCCTGGACGGCCTCCTTGATCTGGGTCTTGTTGGCGCGCGGGTCGACGATGAACGTGTACTTGTTCTCGTCCAGGAGCGCGTAGCTCTTCTCGGAGACGACCGGCTTCAGCAGCACGTCACGGGGGTCCGTGTACGACTTGCTGAGCGGGGTCTCGACCGTGTTCTTGCCCTCGGTGGCGTGGCGACGCGCCTTGGCGACGCGCGCGGCCTTGGCGGCCTTCGCAGCCTTGGAGGCAATGCTCGGGTGACGCGTAGCCATCAGGCCTCGCTCCCTTCGGTGTCGTTGGCCTTCGGGCCGGCGACGAAGGACTCGAGAGCGGCCTGGGTGAAGACCACGTCGTCCGAGACGATCACGTCGTACGTGTTCAGCTGGCCCGGCTCCAGGATGTGGACCTGGGGCAGGTTGCGGGCGGACAGCCACGCGGCCTCGTCGGCGCGCTCGACGACCAGGAGCAGGTTCTTGCGCTCCGAGATCTTGCCGAACAGCGTGCGAGCGGCCTTGGTGCTGGGGGTCTCGCCCTCGATCACGCCGGAGACGACGTGGATGCGGTTGTGGCGGGCCCGGTCGGTGAGGGCGTGACGCAGGGCGGCAGCCTTCATCTTCTTCGGGGTCCGCTGCGAGTAGTCGCGCGGCACGGGACCGTGCACGACGCCACCACCGGCGAACTGGGGCGCGCGGGTCGAGCCCTGACGGGCGCGGCCGGTGCCCTTCTGGCGGTACGGCTTCTTGCCGCCACCGCGAACCTCGCCACGGGTCTTGGTCTTGTGCGTGCCCTGACGGGCAGCGGCGTTCTGCGCGACGACGACCTGGTGGATCAGCGGGATGCTGACCTTCTCCACGCCGAAGATCTCCGCGGGGAGCTCGACGCTACCGGTCTTCTCGCCGGCAGGCGAAAGGATGTCAACAGTGCTCATCGGTACCTCAGGCCCCCTTGGCCGCGGTGCGGACCAGGACGAGGCCGCCGTTCGGACCGGGAACCGCGCCCTTGATGAGCAGCAGACCCTTCTCCGCGTCAACGGCGTGGACGGTCAGGTTCTGGGTGGTGACGCGCTCGTTGCCCATGCGACCCGCCATGCGGAGGCCCTTGAACACACGGCCCGGGGTGGCGCAGCCACCGATGGAACCGGGAGAGCGGTGCTTGCGCTGGGTGCCGTGTCCGGCGCCGAGGCCCTTGAAGTTGTGACGCTTCATGACACCGGCGAAGCCCTTGCCCTTGCTCTTGCCGGTCACGTCCACCTTGACGCCCGCCTCGAAGACCTCAGCGGAGATCTCCTGGCCCAGCGTGTACTCGGAGGCGTCCGCGGTGCGGATCTCGACGAGGTGGCGGCGGGGAGTGACGTCGGCCTTGGCGAAGTGGCCCTTGAGGGGCTTGTTCACCTTGCGCGGGTCGATCTCGCCGAACGCGATCTGGACGGACTCGTAGCCGTCGACGTCGTTCGTACGGACCTGGGTGACGACGTTGGGGCCGGCCTTGACGACGGTGACCGGAACAACGCGGTTGTTCTCGTCCCACACCTGCGTCATGCCGAGCTTCTCGCCCAGGATGCCCTTGATCTGCTTAGCCATTCTCAGATCACCAGCCCTCAGAGCTTGATCTCGATGTCGACACCGGCCGGGAGGTCGAGTCGCATCAGAGAGTCAACGGTCTTGGGGGTGGGGTCGAGGATGTCGATCAGGCGCTTGTGCGTGCGCATCTCGAAGTGCTCGCGCGAGTCCTTGTACTTGTGCGGCGACTTGATGACGCAGTACACGTTCTTCTCAGTGGGCAGCGGCACCGGGCCCGCGACCGACGCACCAGTGCGGGTCACCGTCTCGACGATCTTCTTCGCCGAGGAGTCGATGACCTCGTGGTCGTAGGCCTTGAGCCGGATGCGGATCTTCTGTCCCGCCATGGCTACTCAGTAGTCCTGTCTCTTCTACAGCTCTGGAACCTGGTGTCCCTCTGACACTTTCTCCGACCCACGCGGTCGGGCGTGTCGCGCTTCCACTGACACAGATGTCCCTTGTTCGAACATCCCTGATCTTGGGAAAGAGGTTCACCGGGTGCCTGGCCGGTGCCGCACCAACGCTTCCCGGAAGATTCCCGTACGTCCGCCCCAGTGCTGCCCGAGGGCAGTTAGGACGACGAGTACTGTGGGACTCGCTTCCGGTCCTCCCGGCGGGAGGCGCGCAGCATCAACACTCGACCGAGCAACTCGGACAGTCTGCCATATGGGGCAGGGGCCTGGCCAATCGAGCCGGAGAGAATACCCCGGGAGTGACGTAGGTCAAACACGGGTGCCCTTCGCAACGATCACGCACAGAGCGGACCGATCCCCTCCACTCTTCGTGGCCATCGAGTCGGCCGTCGCGGAAGCCCCGGCGGGCGCGGCCCGGGAACTGGGCACCGGGCACGGGCCGGTACTGGCCCGGCTGCGGCAGGCGATCCGAGAGCACGACCGGCACCGGCCGTCCCCGCCCGAACAGCCCACGTCCGCCGACCGGACGGCAGTGCCGGTCACGTCCGGCTGACCCCGCCGGATGAGGGCGCGCCCGGTCGAGGCCCGGCGCGCCCTAGACCCCCCGCACCCGCGCGAACGCCCCCTCCAACCCCCTCTTCAGCAGCCGCGCCCCCGGCCGCTCCACATACCGGTGCACCAGCCGGCTCAGTACCAGGAAGCCGGCGATCACCGCGGTCACCAGCAGTCGCGCGTCCATCGTGCCCTGCAGGCGGTTGATGAGTGTCGTACCGGCGACGTAGTGCAGGAGGTAGAGCGGATAGGTGAGGCCGCCCGCCGTCGCCAGCCACTTCCAGCGGAGGCGGTCCGTCGCGCCCAGCGCGATCGCGACCATCACGAGCAGGAACCCGGTGAAGAGGACGACACTCCCCCGCCAGCCCGAGACCTGCTCGAAGTCGTCGATGCGCAGGCCCAGTTGGCGCTGCCCCATCAGCCACGCCATCGCGAGGATCCCCCACAGCAGCAGGTCCTGGCCGAAGCGGTGCATCAGGTAGAGGGCGAGCCCCGCAATGAAGAACCAGGCGCCCTCGGGGTTCGCCGCGAGTGTCAGCGGGGCGAAGTGGGCCGCCGGCGCCAGCATCGCGGCCGCGCCCCACGCGCAGCAGAAGACGACGACCTTGCGGTAGGTCAGTCCCGTGGCGACGACCGCGAGGAAGAGCAGGTAGAAACGCAGCTCGGACCAGAGCGTCCAGTACACCCCGTCGACGCTGTCGACGCCCGAACCGGACTGCAGCATCGTGAAGTTGAGCAGAATGTCGCGCGCCTTCAGGCGGTCCCAGACGCCGGGCAGCGCCACCACCACGGCCGTCGTGAAGACGATGGCGAACCAGTACGCCGGGTACAGGCGGATCACGCGTGAGACGAAGAACTGGCGCGGGCCGCGGCCCCAGCAGGACATGCAGATCACGAAGCCGCTGATCACGAAGAAGAACTCGACGCCGATCCAGCCGTAGGCCGCGAGGCGGAACACCGTCGGCATCACCTCCGACACCGGCCGGCCCCACACCGCGTTGCCCGGCTGGTCGACCCGCCAACTGCCGGCGTAGTGGTGGACCGCGACCATCAGGGCGGCGAGGAGGCGGATGCCGTCCACGGCGTACAGCCGCGGGCGTTCGGGGCGGAGCGGGGGTCTGTGACGGTGGACCCGCACCGTTCGCAACCGCTGCGTCGGTCGGTCGACCACCACGGACATCGACGATCATCCCCTGCCTGGCTGCTCGGAACACCCTCACGCTAGGGCGTCACATCCACCGCACACCGTGACGGAAGGGGCATCTTCGGCGTCGCGTCCCACAGAGTTCGCCCAGCCTTCACAGCACGAGCGAAAGGGCCCGCACGACCGAAGTCGTACGGGCCCTTTCAGTGCCCTTGGCGGGTCAGGTCAGCCCTTGCGGGCCAAGATCACTTGTTGATCTTGGTGACCTGGCCGGCGCCGACCGTCCGGCCACCCTCACGGATGGCGAACTTCAGGCCCTCTTCCATGGCGATGGGCTGGATGAGCTCCACCTTCATCTCGGTGTTGTCACCCGGCATGACCATCTCGGTGCCCTCGGGGAGGGTCACCACGCCGGTCACGTCCGTCGTACGGAAGTAGAACTGCGGACGGTAGTTGTTGAAGAACGGCGTGTGGCGGCCACCCTCGTCCTTGGACAGGATGTAGGCCTGCGCCTCGAACTCGGTGTGCGGGGTGACCGAGCCCGGCTTGATGATGACCTGGCCGCGCTCGACGTCCTCGCGCTTGATGCCACGGAGCAGCAGACCGACGTTCTCACCGGCCTGGCCCTCGTCGAGCAGCTTGCGGAACATCTCGATGCCGGTGACCGTGGTGGTGGTCTTCTCGGTCTTGATGCCGATGATGTCGACGGTCTCGTTGACCTTCAGGACACCACGCTCGATACGGCCGGTGACGACCGTACCGCGACCGGTGATCGTGAAGACGTCCTCGATCGGCATCAGGAACGGCTTGTCGACGTCGCGCTCGGGCTCCGGGATCGACTCGTCGACGGCCTTCATCAGGTCGAGGACGGTCTGGCCCCACTCCTTGTCGCCCTCAAGGGCCTTCAGAGCGGAGACCTTGACGACCGGCAGGTCGTCGCCCGGGAACTCGTACTCGGAGAGCAGCTCGCGGACCTCGAGCTCGACGAGCTCCAGGATCTCCTCGTCGTCCACCATGTCGGCCTTGTTCAGGGCGACGACGATGTACGGAACGCCGACCTGGCGGGCCAGGAGCACGTGCTCCTTGGTCTGCGGCATCGGGCCGTCGGTGGCGGCGACCACGAGGATGGCGCCGTCCATCTGGGCAGCACCGGTGATCATGTTCTTGATGTAGTCCGCGTGACCGGGGCAGTCGACGTGGGCGTAGTGACGGGTCTCCGTCTGGTACTCGACGTGCGCGATGGAGATGGTGATACCGCGCTGGCGCTCTTCGGGAGCCTTGTCGATCTGGTCGAACGCCGAGGCCTCGTTCAGGTCCGGGAACGCGTCGTGCAGCACCTTGGTAATGGCGGCCGTGAGGGTCGTCTTACCGTGGTCGATGTGACCGATGGTGCCGATGTTGACGTGCGGCTTAGTCCGCTCGAACTTCGCCTTCGCCACTGGGGTCCTCCTGTGGAGTGGTTCTGAACGCCTTGCTTCATCGGCGCCAGGTGATCTTTGCTGGATGGCCCGGATCCCCGGGGCATTCCTCCGCTCTTGCGACGGAATGCCCCGTGAGGCTCCGGAGTCAAGCCTACGGCGTGTGAACGCGGTGCGTTACTCGCCCTTGGCCTTCGCGATGATCTCCTCGGCGACGTTCCGCGGAACCTCGGCGTAGGAGTCGAACTGCATGGAGTAGCTGGCACGGCCGGACGTCTTGCTGCGCAGGTCGCCGACGTAGCCGAACATCTCCGAAAGGGGCACGAGGCCCTTCACGACGCGGGCACCGGCCCGCTCCTCCATGGCCTGGATCTGGCCACGGCGGGAGTTGATGTCGCCGATGACCTCACCCATGTAGTCCTCGGGCGTGGTGACCTCGACGGCCATCATCGGCTCGAGGAGCACGGGGCTGGCCTTGCGCGCGGCCTCCTTGAAGGCCTGCGAGCCGGCGATCTTGAAGGCGAGCTCGGAGGAGTCGACCTCGTGGTAGCCACCGTCGTGCAGGATCACACGGACACCGGTCATCTCGTAACCGGCCAGGATGCCGAACTGCATGGCCTCCTGCGCACCCGCGTCCACCGAAGGGATGTACTCCTTGGGGATACGGCCACCGGTCACCTTGTTGATGAACTCGTACGAGGCGTCGCCGCCCTCGATCGGCTCGATGCCGATCTGGACCTTGGCGAACTGACCCGTACCACCGGTCTGCTTCTTGTGCGTGTAGTCGACGCGCTCGACGGCCTTGCGGATCGTCTCGCGGTACGCGACCTGCGGCTTGCCGACGTTGGCCTCGACCTTGAACTCACGGCGCATACGGTCGACCAGCACCTCGAGGTGCAGCTCGCCCATACCACCGATGATGGTCTGGCCGGTCTCCTCGTCCGAGTGGACCTGGAAGGACGGGTCCTCCTCGGCCAGGCGCTGGATCGCGACGCCCAGCTTCTCCTGGTCGCCCTTCGACTTGGGCTCGATGGCGACCTGGATGACCGGCGCCGGGAAGTCCATGGACTCCAGGATCACCGGCTGCTTGTCGTCGCAAAGCGTCTCACCGGTCGTGGTCTGCTTCAGACCCATGACGGCGATGATGTCGCCGGCGCCCACCGAGTCGATCTCCTCACGCTTGTTCGCGTGCATGCGGTAGATCTTGCCGATGCGCTCCTTCTTGCCCTTGACGGAGTTCAGCACCGAGGTGCCGGACTCCAGGCGGCCCGAGTAGACCCGGACGAAGGTGAGCTTGCCGAGGTGCGGGTCGCTCATGATCTTGAACGCGAGGGCCGACAGCGGCTCGTCCTCGGACGGCTTGCGCTTGACCACGACCTCCGGATCCTTCACGTCGTGGCCCTCGATGGCCTCGACGTCCAGGGGGGAGGGGAGGTAGCGCACGACCGCGTCGAGCAGGGGCTGGACGCCCTTGTTCTTGAACGCGGTGCCACAGAACACCGGGGTGACCGTGACGTCCTTGGACTTGCCGGACGCGATGGTGATACGACGGATCGCGGCGTACAGCTGCTCCTCGGTGGGCTCGGTGCCCTCGAGGTACAGCTCCATGATCTCCTCGTCGTTCTCGGCCACGGCCTCCAGAAGCTTGCCGCGGTACTCCTCGGCAGCCTCGGCGTGCGTGTCCGGGATGTCGACGACGTCGTACATCTCGCCCTTGGTGGCCTCGGCGGACCAGACGAGCGCCTTCATGCGGACCAGGTCCACGACGCCCTTGAAGTCGGCCTCGGCACCGATCGGGAGCTGCATGACGATCGGCTGCGCGCCCAGGCGGTCCGAGATCATGTCCACACAGCGGTGGAACTCGGCGCCCGTGCGGTCGAGCTTGTTGACGAAGCAGATACGCGGAACGCCGTAGCGGTCCGCCTGACGCCACACGGTCTCGGACTGGGGCTCAACACCGGCGACGCCGTCGAACACCGTCACGGCACCGTCGAGCACGCGCAGCGAACGCTCCACCTCGACGGTGAAGTCGACGTGGCCCGGCGTGTCGATGATGTTGATGGTGTGGTCGACGTCTTCCAGCGGCCAGTGACAGGTGGTGGCAGCAGAGGTGATCGTGATGCCACGCTCCTGCTCCTGCTCCATCCAGTCCATGGTGGCAGCGCCGTCGTGGACCTCACCGATCTTGTAAGACACACCGGTGTAGAACAGGATCCGCTCTGTGGTGGTCGTCTTGCCCGCGTCGATGTGGGCCATGATGCCGATGTTGCGCACCTTGGCCAGGTCAAGTGAAGTGGTAGCCATAAGGCTTCAGTCTTCTCTCGGTCTCGATGTGGGTAGCGACTACCAGCGGTAGTGCGCGAAGGCCTTGTTGGACTCGGCCATCTTGTGGGTGTCCTCGCGCTTCTTCACAGCGGCACCAAGGCCGTTGGACGCGTCGAGAAGCTCGTTGAGCAGACGCTCGGTCATGGTCTTCTCGCGACGGGCGCGGGAGTAACCGACCAGCCAGCGCAGCGCGAGCGTGTTGGCACGACCGGGCTTGACCTCGATCGGAACCTGGTACGTCGCACCGCCGACACGGCGGGACTTGACCTCGAGGGTCGGCTTGATGTTCTCCAGTGCGCGCTTCAGCGTGATGATCGGGTCGTTGCCCGTCTTCTCACGCAGACCCTCCATGGCACCGTAGACGATGCGCTCGGCGGTGGAGCGCTTGCCGTTCAGCAGCACCTTGTTGATGAGGGAGGTCACCAGAGGAGAACCGTAGACCGGGTCGATGATGACCGGGCGCTTCGGGGCGGGGCCCTTACGAGGCATTCTTACTTCTCCTTCTTGGCGCCGTAACGGCTGCGAGCCTGCTTGCGGTTCTTGACACCCTGGGTGTCGAGCGAGCCGCGGATGATCTTGTAGCGAACACCCGGCAGGTCCTTCACACGGCCGCCGCGCACGAGCACGATGGAGTGCTCCTGCAGGTTGTGTCCCTCACCCGGAATGTAAGCGGTGACCTCGATCCCGCTGGTCAGACGCACACGCGCGACCTTACGCAGGGCCGAGTTCGGCTTCTTCGGGGTGGTCGTGAACACACGCGTGCAGACGCCGCGACGCTGAGGGGAACCCTCGAGTGCGGGCGTCTTGTTCTTCTCGACCTTGTCCTGCCGGCCCTTACGGACCAGCTGCTGGATCGTAGGCACTACTTCTCCGGTTTCTGTGTGCCGAATGGTGAAGCTAACCTGGAACTTCGCCGACCCACGCGGTCGGGTGTGTCGAATCCGGCGGACTCCCGCCGCGAGGCGAAAAGAGCACAGATTACGGTGGCCAGTCTTGACTCGCTATGCGGTTGATGGCACGCACAAGAGCCAGGGCACACCCCAGGCACAAGGTCTGAGCGTACCTACCTCAAACGCTACGGTCAAAACAAATGGGCCCCGCCCGCATCGCCATGCGGACCATGTCAAGACCCTGCACCGTGGTTGATCTTCGATTTCACGCTCCGGTCATCCACGGCGGCTACGTCACCGCAGCTCAGGCGGCTCACGCGCCGGCGATCGCCGCCGCCATGAGGATCGTGATGATCAGTGCCCATCCGGCGACCGACATCCAGCCCAGCACGAGCCCGGTCATCGCCAGTCCGTCGCCCCGCTCGCCGGTGCGCTGCATCTCACTGCGCGCACTGTGCCCGAGGATGACCGCGGGCAGCCCGGTGAGGCCGCCGGTCACCACCGTGAGCACCCCGCAGATGAGGGAACCGACCGCCTTGGCGTTCGTGGGCGGGGCCGGCAGGAAGGTGGGTGGCACGGGCCCCACGGGCGGCCTGTTGACCGGTACGGGCCCCTGCGGCAGGTCGGCGACCAGCAGCGCCAGCTCCCCCACCGTCCGCGCCTCGTAGGCCCGCGCGACCCGCCTCTCGAACTCGGAGTGCTGCAGCCGCCCTTCCCCGTACCCGGCTCTGAGCACATCGACGGCCCGCTCGCGCTCCGCGTGGGAGGCGAGCATGGAAGAGGTGGCCTGGGCCTGCCAGGGCTGCGGGACACCTTGTCCCGACTGCCACGGCTGCCATGGCGTCGGCTGCGACTGCGACACGGGCGCCTCCCCCCAAAAGCGAATCAACGCCTCCATCATCCTCTAACGCATCGTTTCCGGCACCGGTTCCCGGACGAGGACATCTACTTCCGGCCGCCACCGAAGCCCGACATCCGAAACCCTCTCGATACGGCACGGATCGCCCCCTGACGCCGGGACCGGAGCGCGCCCCGGCGGCTCCCAGGTGTACGAGGGCGGCGGTCGGGACGTGCGTCCGCGGGAGCTGTGCTGCGTCGCGCCGAGGCGTGGAGTCCGGTGTCCGGCAGGGCCGGAGCCGGCGCCCGGCCGGCGGCGCACGGTTGCCGCGCGGCGGCCGGGCACGGGGCGCAGGGCGGATCGCCCTGCGCACGCCGAAGGGCGGCCGCCCCACGGGGTGACCGCCCTTCGGTTGACGTGCGCCTTACTGGTTGTACGGACCGTAGTCGTAGTCCTCCAGCGGGACGGCCTGGCCGGAGCCGGTGCCGAACGGCGAGTAGTCGATGTCGTCGTAGCCGACGGCCGAGTACATCGCGGCCTTGGCCTCCTCGGTCGGCTCGACCCGGATGTTGCGGTAGCGGGACAGACCCGTACCGGCCGGGATGAGCTTACCGATGATGACGTTCTCCTTGAGGCCGATGAGCGAGTCGGACTTGGCGTTGATCGCCGCGTCCGTGAGGACTCGCGTCGTCTCCTGGAAGGACGCCGCCGACAGCCAGGACTCCGTGGCCAGCGAGGCCTTGGTGATACCCATGAGCTGCGGACGACCGGAGGCCGGGTGACCGCCCTCCTGGACCACACGACGGTTCTCGGTCTCGAACTTCGAGCGCTCGACCAGCTCGCCGGGCAGCAGCTCGGCGTCGCCGGACTCGATGATCGTCACACGGCGCAGCATCTGCCGGATGATGATCTCGATGTGCTTATCGTGGATCGACACACCCTGCGAGTTGTAGACCTTCTGGACCTCGCCGACCAGGTGGACCTGGACGGCACGCTGGCCCAGGATGCGCAGCACGTCGTGCGGGTTTGTGGCACCCACGGTGAGCTTCTGGCCCACCTCGACGTGCTCGCCCTCGCTGACCAGGAGTCGGGCGCGCTTCGAGATCGGGTACGCCGTCTCGTCGCTGCCGTCGTCCGGCGTGATGACGATCTTCTTGGTCTTCTCCGTCTCCTCGATGCGAACGCGGCCGCTCGCCTCGGAGATGGGAGCCACACCCTTCGGGGTACGGGCCTCGAAGAGCTCGACGACACGCGGCAGACCCTGGGTGATGTCGTCACCGGCCACACCACCGGTGTGGAAGGTACGCATCGTCAGCTGGGTGCCGGGCTCACCGATGGACTGGGCGGCGATGATGCCGACCGCCTCACCGATGTCGACCAGCTTGCCGGTGGCCAGCGAACGGCCGTAGCACATGGCGCAGGTGCCGACCTGGGACTCGCAGGTCAGGATCGAACGGGTCTTGACCTCCTCGACACCGTGGTGCACCAGCTGGTCGATGAGCACGTCGCCCAGGTCCACGTTGGCCGGCGCGATCACCTTGCCGTCGATGACGACGTCCTCGGCGAGCATGCGGGCGTAGACGCTGGTCTCGACGTCGTCCGCCTTGCGCAGGACGCCGTCGGCGCCGCGCGAGGCGATCCGCAGCTTCAGACCGCGCTCGGTGCCGCAGTCCTCCTCGCGGATGATGACGTCCTGGGAGACGTCGACCAGACGACGGGTGAGGTAACCCGAGTCGGCGGTACGCAGAGCGGTGTCCGCCAGACCCTTACGGGCACCGTGCGTGGAGATGAAGTACTCCAGCACGGACAGGCCCTCACGGAACGACGCCTTGATCGGACGCGGGATCGTCTCGTTCTTCGCGTTCGACACCAGACCACGCATACCGGCGATCTGACGCATCTGCATCATGTTGCCTCGTGCACCCGAGTTCACCATCATGAAGATCGGGTTGGTCTTCGGGAAGTTGTCGTTCATCGCCTCGGCGACCTCGTTGGTCGCCTTGGTCCAGATCGCGATGAGCTCCTGCGTGCGCTCGTCCTTGGTGATCAGACCGCGCTCGTACTGCTTCTGGACCTTCTCGTCCTGCGCCTCGTAGCCCTTGACGATCTCCTTCTTCGCGTCGGGGACGACGACGTCGGAGATGGCGACGGTGACGCCGGAACGGGTGGCCCAGTAGAAGCCGGCCGCCTTCAGGTTGTCGAGCGTCGCCGCCACGATGACCTTGGGGTAGCGCTCGGCGAGGTCGTTGACGATCTCGGAGAGCTGCTTCTTGCCGACCTCGTAGTCGACGAACGGGTAGTCCTCGGGCAGCAGTTCGTTGAAGAGCGCACGGCCGAGCGTGGTCTTCAGACGGAAGCTGTCACCCTGCTGCCACTCCGGCTCGCCCTCCTCCTGCGCCGGCGGGGTCCAGCCGCGCGGCGGGATGGTGCCCACCGGGAAGCGGATGTCCACGCGCGACTGCAGCGAGAGCTCGCCGGCGTCGAACGCCATGATCGCCTCGGCCACGGACGCGAAGGAGCGGTCCTCGCCCTTGACGTTGCGCATCTCGCCGTCGGTGGTCAGGAAGAACAGACCGAGGACCATGTCCTGGGTCGGCATCGTCACCGGACGGCCGTCGGCCGGCTTGAGGATGTTGTTCGAGGACAGCATGAGGATGCGGGCCTCGGCCTGCGCCTCCGCGGACAGCGGCAGGTGCACGGCCATCTGGTCACCGTCGAAGTCCGCGTTGAACGCGGTGCACACGAGCGGGTGGATCTGGATGGCCTTGCCCTCGACCAGCTGCGGCTCGAAGGCCTGGATGCCGAGGCGGTGCAGGGTGGGAGCACGGTTCAGCAGAACCGGGTGCTCGGCGATGACCTCTTCGAGGACGTCGTACACGACCGTGCGGCCGCGCTCCACCATGCGCTTGGCGCTCTTGATGTTCTGCGCGTGGTTCAGGTCGACCAGGCGCTTCATCACGAACGGCTTGAACAGCTCCAGCGCCATCGCCTTCGGCAGACCGCACTGGTGCAGCTTCAGCTGCGGACCGACGACGATCACGGAACGCGCCGAGTAGTCGACACGCTTGCCGAGCAGGTTCTGACGGAATCGACCCTGCTTGCCCTTCAGCATGTCGCTGAGGGACTTCAGCGGGCGGTTACCGGGACCGGTCACCGGACGGCCGCGACGACCGTTGTCGAAGAGGGCGTCAACGGCCTCCTGAAGCATGCGCTTCTCGTTGTTGACGATGATCTCGGGCGCGCCGAGGTCGAGGAGCCTCTTCAGACGGTTGTTGCGGTTGATCACACGGCGGTACAGGTCGTTCAGGTCGGAGGTCGCGAAGCGGCCACCGTCCAGCTGCACCATCGGGCGGAGGTCCGGCGGGATGACCGGCACGCAGTCCAGCACCATGCCCTTGGGGCTGTTGCTGGTCTGCAGGAACGCGGAGACGACCTTCAGGCGCTTGAGCGCACGGGTCTTCTTCTGGCCCTTGCCGGTACGGATGATCTCGCGGAGGCGCTCGGCCTCCTCGTCGAGGTCGAAGGACTCCAGGCGCTTCTGCAGCGCCGCGGCACCCATCGAACCGTCGAAGTACGTGCCGAAGCGGTCACGCAGCTCGCGGTAGAGGAGTTCGTCGCCCTCGAGGTCCTGGACCTTGAGGTTCTTGAACCGGGTCCACACCTCGTCGAGGCGGTCGATCTCGCGCTGCGAACGGTCGCGCAGCTGCTTCATCTCACGCTCGGCGCCCTCGCGCACCTTGCGGCGCACGTCGGCCTTGGCACCCTCGGCCTCGAGCTCGGCCAGGTCGGACTCGAGCTTCTTGGCGCGGGCCTCCAGGTCGGCGTCCCGGCGGTTCTCGATCTGCTGCCGCTCGACCGAGACGTGCGCCTCCAGGGAGGGCAGGTCGCGGGTACGGCGCTCCTCGTCGACGTACGTGATCATGTACGCCGCGAAGTAGATGACCTTCTCCAGGTCCTTCGGGGCCAGGTCGAGCAGGTAGCCCAGGCGCGACGGGACGCCCTTGAAGTACCAGATGTGCGTGACGGGGGCGGCCAGTTCGATGTGGCCCATCCGCTCACGGCGCACCTTGGCGCGAGTCACCTCGACGCCGCAGCGCTCACAGATGATGCCCTTGAACCGGACACGCTTGTACTTGCCGCAGTAGCACTCCCAGTCCCGGGTCGGACCGAAGATCTTCTCGCAGAAGAGTCCGTCCTTTTCCGGCTTGAGCGTGCGGTAGTTGATCGTCTCGGGCTTCTTGACCTCGCCGTGGCTCCACTGACGGATGTCGTCGGCGGTGGCCAGGCCGATCCGGAGCTCATCGAAGAAGTTGACGTCGAGCACTATGCGTCAATCCCTCTCAGGGTTGAAAGTCTTGGGGTCTGAAACGGGGGTCCAGGGGCCGGCCGGAGATTCCTCACCAGATCCTCCGGCCGGACTCCCGTCAGACCTCTTCGACGCTGCTCGGCTCGCGCCGGGACAGGTCGATGCCGAGCTCCTCCGCAGCGCGGAAGACGTCCTCGTCGGTGTCACGCATCTCGATGGACATACCGTCGCTGGACAGCACCTCCACGTTCAGGCAGAGCGACTGCATCTCCTTGATGAGCACCTTGAAGGACTCGGGGATGCCGGGCTCGGGGATGTTCTCGCCCTTGACGATGGCCTCGTAGACCTTCACGCGGCCGGTGACGTCGTCGGACTTGATGGTCAGCAGCTCCTGGAGGGCGTACGCGGCGCCGTAGGCCTCGAGGGCCCACACCTCCATCTCACCGAAGCGCTGGCCACCGAACTGCGCCTTACCACCCAGCGGCTGCTGGGTGATCATCGAGTACGGGCCGGTCGAGCGGGCGTGCAGCTTGTCGTCGACCAGGTGGTGCAGCTTGAGGATGTACATGTACCCGATCGAGATCGGGTCCGGGAACGGCTCACCGGAGCGGCCGTCGAACAGCCTCGCCTTACCGGTCGGCTGCACCATGCGCTCGCCGTCGCGGTTCGGGATGGTGTGCTGCAGCAGACCCGCGAGCTCGTCCTCGCGCGCACCGTCGAAGACGGGGGTCGCGACGTTCGTGCCCGGGTCGACCTGGTCGGCGCCGATCGCCTGGAGGCGCTGCGCCCACTCCTCGCCGAGGCCGGAGACGTCCCAGCCGCGGCTGGCGAGCCAGCCGAGGTGGATCTCCAGGACCTGTCCCGGGTTCATTCGGGACGGGACACCCAGCGGGTTGAGGATGATGTCGACCGGGGTGCCGTCCTCCAGGAACGGCATGTCCTCGATCGGCAGGATCTTGGAGATGACGCCCTTGTTGCCGTGACGGCCGGCGAGCTTGTCACCGTCGGTGATCTTGCGCTTCTGCGCGACGTAGACGCGCACCAGCTGGTTCACACCGGGGGGAAGCTCGTCGCCCTCCTCGCGGTCGAAGACGCGGACGCCGATGACCTTGCCGGTCTCGCCGTGCGGCACCTTCAGCGAGGTGTCACGGACCTCACGGGCCTTCTCACCGAAGATCGCGCGCAGCAGGCGCTCCTCCGGCGTCAGCTCGGTCTCACCCTTGGGCGTGACCTTGCCGACGAGGATGTCACCGGCGATGACCTCGGCGCCGATGCGGATGATGCCGCGCTCGTCGAGGTCGGCGAGGACCTCCTCGGAGACGTTCGGGATGTCCCGGGTGATCTCCTCGGGGCCGAGCTTGGTGTCACGGGCGTCGACCTCGTGCTCCTCGATGTGGATCGAGGAGAGGACGTCGTCCTGCACGAGGCGCTGCGACAGGATGATCGCGTCCTCGTAGTTGTGACCCTCCCACGGCATGAACGCGACCAGCAGGTTCTTGCCGAGCGCCATCTCGCCGTTCTGGGTGGCGGGACCGTCGGCGAGCACCTGGCCCGTGATGATCCGGTCGCCCTCGTTGACGATGACCTTCTGGTTGACCGAGGTGCCCTGGTTGGACCGGGAGAACTTGGCCAGGCGGTACGTGATGTACGTGCCGTCGTCGTTGGCGGTGGTGATGTAGTCCGCGGAGACCTCCTGGACCACACCGTCCTTCTCGGCCTTGACCACGTCGCCGGCGTCGACCGCGGAGCGGTACTCCATGCCGGTGCCGACGAGCGGCGCCTCGCTCTTGATCAGCGGCACGGCCTGACGCATCATGTTCGCGCCCATGAGGGCACGGTTGGCGTCGTCGTGCTCGAGGAACGGGATCATGGCGGTCGCGACCGACACCATCTGGCGCGGCGAGACGTCCATGTAGTCGACGTCGTCGCCGGGGACGTAGTCGACCTCTCCGCCACGACGGCGGACCAGGACCCGGGACTCCTCGAACCGCATGTCGTCGTTGAGCGTGGCGTTGGCCTGCGCGATGACGAAGCGGTCCTCCTCGTCGGCGGTCAGGTAGTCCACCTCGTCGGTGACCTGGCCGTCGATGACCTTGCGGTACGGGGTCTCGACGAAGCCGAACGCGTTGACCCGGCCGTAGGAGGCGAGCGAGCCGATCAGACCGATGTTCGGGCCTTCGGGGGTCTCGATCGGGCACATGCGGCCGTAGTGCGAGGGGTGCACGTCACGGACCTCGAAGCCGGCCCGCTCACGGGAGAGACCACCCGGGCCAAGGGCCGACAGACGGCGCTTGTGGGTGAGACCCGACAGCGGGTTGTTCTGGTCCATGAACTGCGACAGCTGGCTGGTGCCGAAGAACTCCTTGATGGAGGCGACGACCGGCCGGATGTTGATCAGGGTCTGCGGCGTGATCGCCTCGACGTCCTGGGTCGTCATGCGCTCACGCACGACGCGCTCCATACGGGCCAGACCCGTGCGGACCTGGTTCTGGATGAGCTCGCCGACGCTGCGCAGACGACGGTTGCCGAAGTGGTCGATGTCATCGGTCTCGACGACGATCGTCTGACCGTTGTCCCCGACCGTCTCGGTCTCGCCGGCGTGCAGCTTCACCAGGTACTTGATCGTCGAGATGATGTCCTCGACGGTCAGGATGCCGGCGTCCAGCGGAGCGTCCGCGGCCAGCTTCTTGTTGACCTTGTAGCGGCCGACCTTGGCGAGGTCGTAGCGCTTGGGGTTGAAGTAGAGGTTCTCAAGAAGCGTCTGCGCGGCCTCACGCGTGGGGGGCTCGCCCGGACGCAGCTTGCGGTAGATGTCGAGCAGCGCGTCGTCCTGGCCCTGGGTGTGGTCCTTCTCCAGGGTGGCGCGCATCGACTCGTACTCGCCGAACTCCTCCAGGATCTGCTCGGTCGTCCAGCCGAGCGCCTTCAGAAGGACGGTGACGGACTGCTTGCGCTTGCGGTCGATACGGACACCGACCATGTCGCGCTTGTCGATCTCCATCTCCAGCCAGGCACCCCGGGACGGGATGATCTTGGCCGAGAAGATGTCCTTGTCGGACGTCTTGTCGATGGAGGAGTCGAAGTAGACGCCGGGCGAGCGGACCAGCTGCGACACCACGACACGCTCGGTGCCGTTGATGACGAAGGTGCCCTTGTTGGTCATGAGCGGGAAGTCGCCCATGAAGACCGTCTGGGACTTGATCTCGCCGGTCTCGTTGTTGGTGAACTCCGCCGTCACGAAGAGCGGGGCGGCGTACGTGAAGTCGCGCTCCTTGCACTCGTCGATGCTGTTCTTCGGCGGCTCGAAGCGGTGGTCGCGGAACGTCAGCGACATGGACCCGGAGAAGTCCTCGATCGGGGAGATCTCCTCGAAGATCTCCTCCAGACCGGACTTGGTGGGGACGTCCTGACCGGACTCCAGAGCCTCCTCGACCCGACTCTGCCAAGCGGTGTTGCCGAGCAGCCAGTCAAAGCTCTCGGTCTGAAGCGCGAGCAGGTTGGGAACCTCGAGAGGCTCCTTGATCTTTGCAAAGGAGATGCGCAGCGGGGCGGTGCTGGCGCCGTTGTTCATATTCGCGTTCGAGGCAGTGCGCGAGGCGGCCAAGAGGGGGTCCTTCCGAGGGCTCGGACTCACTACGCGCTCCCCGGCCCCTCACCCCACACAAGCGACAGAAATCCCAGGTCAGGGAGATCCGATCGAAGGTGCCGAGGCGAGGGCAGACCCCTGGTGACGGGCAGGGGACAGCTAACAGGCAGCGCAAAGGGTCAGTGTAGCCACTTGGCGCACTGATGTCCAGCCCCGATTTTCTGAGACCCTCGTTGTCCTCAACGCCCTCGGCATGGTCGCCCTCAACGCACGTTGATACTGCCCTCTTCGTCGCCGATCCATGCCTCGGATTCGGACCGTTCTGGCGACGCGTCCTGAGAATTGCGCGCTGCGTGCGGTTCGTCAAGGCCCCGTAGCCCGAACCGGGGCCGCCCGGAGACACGACGAAGATCACCATACCCCTCGTGTACGAGGCCGCAAGGCAACCGTGGCCACGCCTCCAGGAACGCCGAAGAGCGACCACCCGGATGGATGATCGCTCCTCAGTGCTTACGCGTTACAGCCCTTAGGGCTGTAAGAGGTCTTACTTGACCTCGACGGAGGCGCCGGCGCCCTTGAGGGACTCGGCGGCCTTCTCGGCGGCGTCCTTGGCGACCTTCTCGAGAACGGGCTTCGGGGCGCCGTCCACGAGGTCCTTGGCCTCCTTCAGGCCGAGGGAGGTCAGCTCACGCACGACCTTGATGACCTGGATCTTCTTGTCGCCGGCACCCGTGAGGATGACGTCGAACTCGTCCTTCTCCTCGACGGCCTCGGCGGCAGCGCCACCAGCGGCACCGCCGGCCACGACGACCGGGGCGGCGGCGGCAGCGGTGACGTCGAACTTCTCCTCGAACGCCTTCACGAACTCGGAGAGCTGGATGAGGGTCATGCCCTCGAACTCGGCGAGCAGTTCGTCCTGGGTGAGAGCCACGATGGCTTTCCTTCCACTAATTTCGGCTGGTGCCGTGATGTACATGTCTGGCGGGCGTACGTTCGGCCCGCTACGACCGTTGCCTTCGGCGGCTGCCTCCGGCGGCGGTCATGATGCGAGCCGAGTTACTCGGCACCGCCCTGCTCGTCCTGCTTGGCACGGAGCGCGTCCACGGTGCGGACGAGCTTCGACGGCAGCGCCTGGAAGAGGGAGGCAGCCTGGGACTGCTTGCCCTTCATGGCACCGGCCAGCTTGGAGAGCAGAACCTCGCGGGACTCGAGGTCCGCAAGCTTCTTGATCTCGTCGGCGGACAGAGCCTTGCCGTCAAGGACACCGCCCTTGATGACGAGGTTCGGGTTGTCCTTGGCGAAGTCACGAAGACCCTTCGCCGACTCCACCGGGTCACCGGTGACGAAGGCGACCGCCGTCGGACCGTTGAACAGGTCGTCGAGCGTCGTGATCCCGGCCTCGTTGGCCGCAATCTTGGTCAGCGTGTTCTTCACCACGGCGTACTGGGCGTTCTCACCGAGCGAGCGGCGCAGCGTCTTGAGCTGCGCCACGGTGAGACCCCGGTACTCGGTCAGCACGGCGGCGCTCGAGCTGCGGAACTGCTCCGTCAGCTCGGCTACCGCGGCAGCCTTGTCGGGCCTTGCCATAGAGCGTCGGCCTCCTTCCGGGTGATGACGACCGCTCGGAAGGGGCTGGGGAAAACGAAACGCCCCGGCGCAGGCGCACGGGGCGTAGCTCGACCGGAGATCCCCTTGGACAGGGGCGTACCCGGGAGCACTTCCACAGTCACCTGCGCGGGTCGTCCGCAGTTCAGCGGATCCTTCGGCCACCGGGCCCTCTCACGAGCGCACGGCAACGACCAGCGGTCTTTGGCTTCTGTAGGAGAGTACGGGACCCGGTCGCCGTCAGGCAAATCCGCCCGTACGGCTCAGCCCTGGAGGCCCTTCATCATCTCGGCGAGATCGGCGGTGTCCTTGGCCGGCGGGGCCGTGACCTTCACCGGCTTGTCGAAGTCGAGGAAGGTGAACGTCAGGTCGAGGGGCCCCTTGTCGGCGTCTCCGCGCATCCGGACCTGCTTGGTGTGGTCCTGGCCGTCGACCCACATGTCCATGTGAGCGCGTCCAAGGTCGGAGCCCATGGTGGTCGTGGAGCGGACCCGGGCGGAGTCCGCGCGGTCGGTGGAACTCTCGGCCGCGCGCAGGGCCGTGACGACGGCGGGGTGGGCGGTGACCTTGCCGGACGCCCTGCCGCCGCGGTCCGTGTCACCGAAGGCGTCGGAGGAGGTGCAGCCGGCGGCGCCCGCGAGCGCGGCCACCACCGCGATCGCGACGGTCCCACGGCACACGGTCGTGCCCCTCATACGTCCCCACCCCCATGAGATTGCCGTGCTCGCACGCTGACCCAGGGCACTGACGGACGCGCCGGAAAAGGCGGGGGCCCCGCAACCTCGGAAGGTTGCGGGGCCCGCCACTGCTTGCGCCTGCGCGCGGCCGCCGTCGGATCAGACGGCGGCCGGGTCCTCCTCGACGAGGAGGTTGCGGGTGCGGTTCGGGTCGACCGGGATGCCGGGGCCCATCGTGGTGCTGATGGCGGCCTTCTTGATGTAGCGACCCTTGGCGGCGGACGGCTTCAGACGGGTGATCTCGTCCAGCGCCGCGGCGTAGTTCTCCACCAGCTTGTCGTCCTCGAAGGACGTCTTGCCGATGATGAAGTGCAGGTTCGAGTGCTTGTCGACGCGGAACTCGATCTTGCCGCCCTTGATGTCGGTGACGGCCTTCGCCACGTCCGGGGTCACGGTGCCGGTCTTCGGGTTCGGCATGAGACCACGGGGACCGAGCACGCGGCCGAGGCGGCCGACCTTGCCCATGAGGTCCGGGGTGGCGACGACGGCGTCGAAGTCCAGGCGGCCCTTCGAAACCTCGTCGATCAGCTCGTCGGAGCCGACGATGTCGGCGCCCGCGGCCTCCGCGGCCGCAGCACGGTCACCGGTCGCGAAGACCAGGACCCGGGCAGTCTTGCCGGTGCCGTGCGGCAGGTTCACGGTGCCACGGACCATCTGGTCGGCCTTGCGCGGGTCGACACCCAGACGGAAGGCGACCTCGACGGTGCCGTCGAACTTGGACGTGGAGGTCTCCTTGGCGAGACGGACGGCCTCGAGCGGGGCGTACAGCTTCTCCCGGTCGATCTTCTCGTCCGCAGCGCGAAGGGCCTTGCTGCGCTTGCTCACTACTTCTCCTGAGGTTTTTAGGAGTCGTGGTACGGGCCGAGCAGGCCCTGCCACTTCTGCTTGATGTACGGGGGAGGTGGGGCTCAGCCCTCGACCGTGATGCCCATGGAACGGGCGGTGCCGGCGATGATCTTCGACGCGGCGTCCAGGTCGTTGGCGTTCAGGTCGGGAAGCTTGGTCTGGGCGATCTCGCGGACCTGCGCCTCGGTGATCTTGGCGACCTTGGTCTTGTGCGGCTCGCCGGAGCCCTTCTCGACACCCGCGGCCTTGAGGATCATCTTGGCGGCCGGCGGCGTCTTGGTGATGAAGGTGAAGGAGCGGTCCTCGTAGACCGTGATCTCCACCGGGATCACCCAGCCACGCTGCGACTCGGTCGCGGCGTTGTACGCCTTGCAGAACTCCATGATGTTGACGCCGTGCTGGCCCAGCGCGGGGCCGACCGGCGGAGCCGGGTTCGCCGCACCGGCGTTGATCTGGAGCTTGATGAGCCCCGTGACCTTCTTCTTCTTGGGAGGCATAGCTCTCCGCGTCCTTTCGGTTCGGGTCCTGCCTGCACGCGGGGACCACCCGAACGCAGGCATACCGCACAACGATAACGGGTATAGATGCGCGGCCAAAAACCGAGCAGGTCAGGAAGGCTGAGGACAGCCCGCCTGACCTGCTCGGAAGCTCTTTTTCGGAAGAAGCTAGTTCTTCTGGATCTGGTCGAAGCTCAGCTCGACCGGGGTCTCGCGGCCGAAGATCTCCACCAGACCCTTGACCTTCTTGGAGTCCGGGTTGATCTCGTTGATCGTCGCCTGCAGCGTGGCGAACGGGCCGTCGGTGACGGTGACCGAGTCGCCCACCTCGAAGTCCAGCACCTGGACCTCGACCTTGCGCTGCGGAGCCGGCTTGCCCTCGGCCTCGGCGGCCTCACGGGCGGCCTTCTCCTCGGCCTCCGGGGCGAGCATCTTGACGATCTCGTCCAGCGTCAGCGGGTACGGGTCGTAGGCGTTGCCCACGAACCCGGTGACACCCGGGGTGTTGCGGACGACGCCCCAGGACTCGTTCGTCAGGTCCATGCGGACCAGGACGTAACCCGGCAGCTTGTTCTGCTTGATCGTCTTGCGGTCGCCGTTCTTGATCTGGACGACCTCTTCCTGCGGCACCTCGGCCTGGAAGATGTAGTCCTCGACGTTCAGCGAGACGGCGCGCTGCTCCAGGTTGGTCTTCACGCGGTTCTCGTAACCGGCGTAGGTGTGGATGACGTACCACTCGCCGGGCAGGGTGCGCAGCTCCTCGCGCAGGGCGGCGACGGGGTCGACGGGCTCCGCGGGCTCCGTCTCCTCCTCGGCGACGGCCTCTTCCTCGGCGTCGTCGGCATCCTCGGCGTCCTCGTCCACGACGTGGACGGCGTCCTCCTCGGCGGCCTCGCCGGCCTCTGCGTCCGCAGCCTCGAACTCGTCCAGGTCGTCGTCCGCGCCCTCGACGATGTCGAGCTCGTCGTCCACGGACTCGTCCGGCTCGATGGCGTCGTCGTTCAGGTTCGTGTCAGACACGGTGGCTGCTTCTTCCTGGATACATAGGGGTGGAACATGCGAAAAGGGGCGCCGGTAACCACGGCGCCCTTCGCTTTCGACTCAGCCGAAGACGTACTTGGCCGCGTGGTTGAGCCCATAGTCAATCACGGTCACCAGGGCGATCATGATGGCGACGAAGAAGATCACCACGGTGGTGTACGACGTCAGCTGGTTGCGCGTCGGCCAGACGACCTTGCGGAGCTCGGCGATGACCTGGCGGTAGAAAAGGGCAAGCCGCTTGAGCGGACCCTTCTTGGCCCGCTTGCCGCCCTTCCGGGCCTTCTTCTTGGTCTCCTGAGCCTCGTCCTGGGCATCAGGCGTATCGATGGAGCCCACGGCGTCCGCCATTCGTCCTCACCTGTTCCCGGGTCGTGGCCGTGCCGCGCCCGGTCTGAGCCGCACGGCGGTGCGTTGCTGTACGTACATGCGCACACCTGGCGAAGGTGTGTGTAGCAGGGCCGGAGGGACTTGAACCCCCAACCGCCGGTTTTGGAGACCGGTGCTCTACCAATTGAGCTACGACCCTTTGGTGTGTCCCCCAACGTACCGCATCCGACCGGGTGCTCGGTGTGCACCGGCTGCGGCGCGGCTGCTGAAGGCCAACGAGGTGAGAGTGTACGTGTTCCGGAGCCCTCCGTCGAACAGAAAGCCCGCGTACGGGGCTTGGCGGAGGAGGATCGTCACGAAACCCGTGGAAGATCACCCAGGCCATGGCCCCGTTCCGGACGGGTGTTCAGCGACCGACCCCTGGATGTTCAGTCTGTGAAACCCGCGTGCCCGGCATGTTTCCGGTCTGGAACGATGGGCTCCATGAGCCCTGCAACCCCTCCCACCGAGCGCCGGGTCTCCGCCCGAGTCGGCGCGATCTCCGAGTCCGCCACCCTCGCCGTGGACGCCAAGGCCAAGGCCCTCAAGGCAGCCGGGCGTCCGGTGATCGGCTTCGGCGCCGGTGAGCCCGACTTCCCGACCCCGGACTACATCGTCGAGGCGGCCGTCGAGGCCTGCAAGAACCCCAAGTACCACCGGTACACGCCGGCCGGCGGCCTGCCCGAGCTGAAGTCCGCGATCGCCGCGAAGACGCTGCGCGACTCCGGCTGGGAGCCCGACGTCTCGCAGATCCTCGTCACCAACGGTGGCAAGCAGGCCATCTACGAGGCCTTCGCCGCGATCCTCGACCCGGGCGACGAGGTCATCGTGCCCGCGCCGTACTGGACGACGTACCCGGAGTCGATCCGTCTCGCCGGCGGTGTGCCCGTGGAGGTCGTCGCGGACGAGACGACCGGCTACCGCGTGAGCGTGGAGCAGCTGGAGGCGGCCCGTACGGAGAAGACGAAGGTCGTCCTCTTCGTCTCGCCGTCCAACCCGACCGGCGCGGTGTACTCCGAGGCCGAGACCGAGGCGATCGGCCGCTGGGCCGTCGAGCACGGCCTGTGGGTGCTGACCGACGAGATCTACGAGCACCTCGTCTACGGCGACGCGGTCTCCGTGTCCCTGCCGGCGCTGCTGCCCGAGCTGCGCGACAAGTGCATCGTCGTCAACGGCGTAGCCAAGACGTACGCCATGACCGGCTGGCGTGTCGGCTGGGTCATCGGCCCGAAGGACGTCGTCAAGGCGGCCACCAACCTGCAGTCGCACGCCACGTCGAACGTGTCCAACGTCGCGCAGGTGGCGGCGCTCGCCGCCGTCTCCGGTGACCTGGAGGCCGTCGCGAAGATGCGCGAGGCCTTCGACCGGCGCCGCAAGACCATCGTGCGGATGCTCAACGAGATCGACGGCGTCGTCTGCCCCGAGCCCGAGGGCGCGTTCTACGCCTACCCGTCCGTGAAGGCCCTGCTCGGCAAGGAGATCCGCGGCAAGCGGCCGCAGGACACCGTCGAGCTCGCCGCGCTGATCCTGGAGGAGGCCGAGGTCGCGGTCGTCCCGGGTGAGGCCTTCGGCACCCCGGGATATCTTCGTCTGTCGTACGCCCTCGGTGACGAGGATCTCGTCGAGGGCGTCTCGCGGATCCAGAAGCTGCTGGCGGAGGCCCGGGACTGAGAACCCGGCTTCTGGCAACGGCTGAGCGGACCCCCTCGCGTGAGGGGGTCCGCTCTTTCGTGCGAGCAAGACCACTAACGTGGATTCCGCTACCGGGACGGCGGGGACGTACGGCAGGATCCTGGGATGGAGCGTGTACGTGATGTCTCTGAGCTGCCGAAGGCCCATCTGCACCTGCACTTCACCGGGTCCATGCGGCCGGGGACCGTCCTGGAACTGGCCGACAAGTACGGCGTGCGGCTGCCCGACGCCCTGACCGAGGCGCTGACCAGCGGGGAGCCGCCGAAGCTGCGGGCCACGGACGAGCGGGGCTGGTTCCGCTTCCAGCGGCTGTACGACGCCGCCCGGTCGTGTCTGCGCGAGCCCGGGGACATCCAGCGGCTGGTGCGCGAGGCCGCCGAGGAGGACGTCCGGGACGGCTCGGGGTGGTTGGAGATCCAGGTCGATCCGACCTCGTACGCCCCTCGGCTGGGCGGATTGATCCCCGCGCTGGAGATCATCCTCGACGCCGTCGAGACCACGTCCAGGGAGACGGGGCTCGGGATGCGGGTGCTCGTCGCCGCGAACCGGATGAAGCATCCGCTGGACGCCCGCACGCTGGCCCGGCTCGCCGTGCGGTACGCGGAGCGGGGCGTCGTGGGCTTCGGGCTGTCCAACGACGAGCGGCGGGGCATGGCCCGCGACTTCGACCGTGCCTTCCACATCGCCCGCGAGGGCGGCCTGCTGTCCGCCCCGCACGGCGGGGAGCTGACCGGGCCGTCGTCGGTACGGGACTGCCTCGACGACCTGCACGCCGACCGGCTGGGGCACGGGGTGCGGGCCGCCGAGGATCCGCGGCTGCTGAAGCGGCTCGCGGACAGGGGCGTCACGTGCGAGGTGTGCCCGGCGTCGAACGTCGCGCTGGGTGTCTACGAGAAGCCCGAGGACGTCCCGCTGCGGACCCTGTACGACGCCGGTGTGCCGCTGGCCCTGGGCGCCGACGATCCGCTGCTGTTCGGGTCCCGGCTCGCCGCGCAGTACGAGATCGCTCGGCGCCACCATGGTTTCGGCGACGAGGAGTTGGCCGAGCTGGCTCGGCAGTCGGTGCGGGGGTCGGCGGCGCCGGAGGATGTGCGGCGGAAGCTGCTGGCGGGGATCGACGACTGGCTGGCGTCTTAGGGCCTGGCCCGTTACAGGCTCACGCCGACCGTCACCGGTTCGTTGACGAGCGTGATGCCGAAGGTGTCGCGGACGCCTGCCACGACCTCGCGGGCGAGGGCGAGGAGGTCCTCCGTGGTGGCTTCGCCCCTGTTGGTGAGGGCGAGGGTGTGCTTGGTGGAGATGCGGGCTGGGCCGGTGCCGTAGCCCTTGGTGAAGCCCGCCTTGTCGATCAGCCAGGCCGCCGAGGTCTTGGTGCGGCCCTCGCCCGCCGGGTAGGCGGGGGGTTCGGCGTCGGGGCCGAGGTGTTCCCTCACGCGTGCGTGGAAGGCGGCGAAGTCGGCGTTCGTGAGGATCGGGTTGGTGAAGAAGGAGCCCGCCGACCAGGTGTCGTGGTCCTCGGGGTCCAGGACCATGCCCTTGCCCGAGCGGAGCTTGAGGACCGTCTCGCGGGCGGCGGGCAGGGGGACGCGGTCGCCGGGGTCCACGCCGAGGGCGCGGGCCGTCTCGGCGTACTTGATGGGGCCGGAGAGGCCGGCCGCGTCCTCGAGGTCGTAGCGGACGCGCAGGACGACGTAGCGGTCGGGGTCGGCCTTGAAGCGGCTGTGGCGGTAGGAGAAGGCGCAGTCGGCGTTCGGGAGGGTGACCGTCTCGCGGGTCGTGCGGTCGTAGGCGACGACCTCGGTGATCGTCGAGGAGACCTCCTGGCCGTACGCGCCCACGTTCTGGATGGGGGTCGCGCCGGCGGAGCCGGGGATGCCGGCCAGGCACTCGATGCCGGCGAGGCCGGCCTCGACCGTGCGGGCGACGACGTCGGTCCACACCTCGCCCGCGGCGAGTTCGAGGCGGGTGCCGTCGAGGGTGAAACCCTTGGTGGCGATGACCAGGGCGGTGCCGGGGAAGCCCTTGTCGCCGATGACCAGGTTCGAGCCGCCGCCGATCAGCAGGAGCGGGGTGCCGGTGTCGTCGGCCTCGCGGACCGCCGCGATGACCTCCGCGTCGGTGGTGGCGGTGATCAGGCGGGAGGCTGGGCCGCCCAGGCGGAAGGTGGTCAGCGGGGCGAGGGGGGCGTCGTGTCGTTCCTGCACGGGCACAAGGGTAGGGCCTCCGGCTTCGGGGCCGCGGTCGGTGTGGGTGCGGGGGCGCGGGCGCCGGGGGTGTGGGTGCGAGGCGGGGGCGGGGTGGGTGTGGGTGCGGGGGCGGGGTGGGGGGTGTCCGTCCTCGGACGGGCGGTGCCGTCGGCCAAGACGCACTCCCAGCCTGACGCCCGCCACTGCGGGCGGACACCCCCCACCCCGCCCCCTCCCCGCCGTAGCCCCCTGCGGGCCGCCACAGCGGATGCCTTACGAGGCCGACAGCCCCGGCAATCGGCCGCGGGCCGTCGTCGCGGCGGGCGGCGCCTGTGGCCACTCGGCTGCGGGTCCGGCGGCTGTGGTCGCTCGCTGGGCCATGGCAGCGGGGGCCTCGGCGGCTGTGCCACTCAGCTCCGGCCGTCGCAGCGGACGTTCGGCGGCTGCACTCGCTCAGCTGCGGGCAGTCGTGCCGCTTGGGCGGCACGGGTGGGCGCAGCGGTACCTCTTGGCCGGGCCGAAGCCCACCTGCCGGGGTACGGGGAAACGGCCCCGACTTTGGGAAGCGGGGCCGTTTCGGGGGGTTGGGTCATCCTGCGACGGGGTCGAGGGTCGGGGTCGGTTCCTCTGCCGGGGAGGTGGCCGTCGGGTGGGGCGCGCGACGCCTCGGGATCAGCAGCGCCGCGGCTCCCGCGACCGCGACCACCGCCGCCCCGGTGACCAGCGCCGGCTGCAGACCGTCGACGAAGGTCTGGGCGGATTCGTACCCACCCTGGGACGAGAAGATCGACGACATGATCGCGATGCCCAGTGCGCCCCCCACCTCACGCAGCGCGTTGTTCGCACCGGAGGCGATGCCCTGCTCAGTGGCGCGGACGCTGGACATGACCAGGTTGGCGGCCGGAGCGAAGAACAGACCCATGCCGACGCCGCTGATGATCAGGGCCGGGAGCTGGGCGGCGTAGGACACCTCGGGGTCGACCACGGAAGCCATCCAGCCGAGCCCCGCCGCCTGGAAGAAGAGGCCCGCGGCAACCACGGGCCGGCCTCCGATGCGGTCGGACAGGATGCCGGCGACCGGGGCGACGAGCATCGGCATGCCGGTCCAGGGGAGCATCCGCAGGCCCGCCTCGGTGGGCGAGTAGCCGAGGACGCCCTGCATGAACTGGCTGAGCAGGAAGATCGAGCCGAACATCCCGAGGAACATGAGCAGGCTCGCCGCGTTGATGCCGGAGAAGGCCCGCGAGCGGAACAGGCGCATCGGCAGCATGGGGTTCTTGGCGCGCAGGCTGTAGAGGACGAAGGCGGTCAGCAGCGCGGCGCCCGCGAACAGGCCGGTGAGGACGAGAGGTGCCGTCCAGCCGTCGGCGGGGCCGCGGACCAGGCCGTAGACGATCCCGAACAGACCACCGCTGGCCAGCAGGGTGCCGGGGATGTCGAGGGGCGCTCCGGTGCCGTGCGACTCGGCCAGGCGGAGGCGGGCGAGCGGCAGCAGGGCGATGCCCAGCGGCACGTTCAGCCAGAAGATCCAGTGCCAGGAGACGTGCTCGGTGAGGCTGCCGCCGATCAGCGGGCCGGAGGCCACCGCCAGGCCGTTGACCGCGCCCCAGATGCCGTACGCCATCCCGCGCTTGGCGGCGGGGACAGCCGCGGTGAGGAGGGTGAGGGTCAGCGGCATCATGATCGCCGCGCCCACGCCCTGGATCGCCCGGGCGGCGATGAGGGCGTCGATGCCGGTCGACATGGCCGCGGCGGCGGAGGCGCCGGTGAATATCGTGAGGCCGGTGAGGAAGAGGCGGCGCCGGCCGAAGCGGTCGCCCAGTGCCGCGCCGAACATCAGGAGGACGGCGAAGGTCAGGGTGTAGGCACTGACCGTCCATTCCAGGTCGTCCAGGGCTCCCCCGAGGTCCTTGCGGATGGAGGGCAGGGCGGTGGTGACTACGAGGTTGTCGAGCGCCGCCATGAATCCGGCGACGCTGGTGATGACGAGGGCCCAGACGGTTCCCCCGCGACGTGCGGTCTGCTCTGACATCGCTCCCCCAGAGGGTCATCAGATGAAGGTCATCGATTAATTAGTTATTGATGACTAACTTTCGCGGGCACGGATGTCCGCCGTGACGGTCGGGTTCTCGCCCTTCCGTCCACCTCTTGCTTCTACTTCTCCAGCCGGCCCCTGAGGCGCGCCTCGGGGTAGAGCCCTTCCCAGATCCTGTGCCCGGGCGGGAAGCCCATGGACACCAGGCAGTTGATGAGCATCCCGTACGCCATGAAGGTCGTCGTCTCATCGGTGTCGGCGCCCAGCGACAGGTGGACCGTGTCCCACAGGCGCATCCAGCCCGCCCGCACCTGCTCGCCGAGTTCGGGCTCGCCGGCCTGTTCGGCGGCGGCCACGGCCACGTACATCTGCATCTGCATCAGCAGCCGCTCGGGCTCCTCGGCGATGACCTTGGTGTAGGCGTTCGCCATGGCGCGCAGGGCCTCCTCGCCCTCCAGACCCTCGGCGGCCTCCTCGAAGGTGCGGATCGTGTCCTCCAGGCACCGCTGGGACGCTGCGAGGAAGATCGCCTTCTTGCCCGGGAAGAGGCGGAAGAGATACGGCTGCGAGACACCCACGCGCTTGGCGATCGCCTCGGTGGACGTGCCGTAGTAGCCGCCGCGGGCGAACTCGGCCGTCGCCGCGCGGATGACACTCTCGCGCCTCTCTTCTGCGCTCATCCTGACCATGCGAGCAAGTTAGTGCTCAATCACTAACTACGTCAAGGGGAGGGCGGGGAGTGCGTTCGCAAGAGGCGGGGGTAAGGGGCGCCCGCCACTGAGGGAGCCCCTTACCGCTCGCCACGCGCGCGCGTGGCTCACGCCAGGCGGACGACCGCCCTCGACATGCCCAGCACCTTCTGGCCGGCGCTGGTCGCCGTGAGGTCCACGCGGACGGTGTTGTCGTCGAGCTTGGCGGCGACCTTGGCGCTGACCTCGATCACGGCGCCCTTGTCGTCGTTCGGGACGACGACCGGCTTGGTGAAGCGGACGCCGTACTCGACGACCGCGCCCGGGTCGCCGGCCCAGTCGGTGACCACCCGAATCGCCTCGGCCATGGTGAACATGCCGTGCGCGATGACGTCGGGGAGGCCCACCTCCTTGGCGAACTTCTCGTTCCAGTGGATGGGGTTGAAGTCCCCGGAGGCGCCCGCGTACTGGACGAGTGTGGCGCGAGTCACGGGAAAGGTCCGGGCGGGCAGTTCGGTGCCGACCTCGACGTCGTCGTATGCGATCTTTGCCGTCATCCCGCTCTCACGCCTCCTCTGCCGCGCGCGCGACCAGCTTCGTCCAGGCGGTCACGACGTGCTCGCCCGCCTCGTCGTGGACCTCACCGCGGATGTCCAGGATGTCGTTGCCCGCCAGGGACTTGATCGCCTCGATCGTGGAGATGACGGTGAGGCGGTCACCGGCCCGTACCGGGCGGACGTACGAGAACTTCTGGTCGCCGTGCACGACCCGGCTGTAGTCCAGGCCGAGCTGGGAGTCCTGGACGACCTGAGCCGCCGCCTTGAAGGTGATGGCGAACACAAAGGTCGGCGGGGCGACGACGTCGGGGTGACCGAGCGCCTTGGCGGCCTCCGGGTCCGTGTACGCGGGATTGGTGTCCCCCACCGCTTCCGCGAACTCACGGATCTTCTCGCGGCCCACCTCGTAGGGGGCGGTGGGCGGGTACGTCCGCCCCACGAAGGACTGGTCGAGCGCCATGGCTCGGCACCTCCTGGTGTCGATGACTTACGTTCACTGCGCGGGCAAACGACGCGAGGCCGCCCCCTTGTGGTGGGGGCGGCCTCGTGTACGAGCCTGATTTATCGCGTTTCGCGGTGCGCGGTGTGCGCGTTGCAACGCGGGCAGTGCTTCTTCATCTCAAGACGGTCCGGGTTGTTACGCCGGTTCTTCTTGGTGATGTAGTTCCGCTCCTTGCACTCCACGCAGGCCAGCGTGATCTTCGGGCGGACGTCGGTGGCAGCCACGTGAGTGCTCCTTGACGAACGGATGGGATGGTTTAACGCATAGAAGAGTAGCCGATCGAAGGACCGACCCCGCAATCGGCTACTGTCAGTAGCGGTGACCGGACTTGAACCGGTGACACAGCGATTATGAGCCGCTTGCTCTACCGACTGAGCTACACCGCTGTGATGCGATCCGTTCCCGCCTTGCGACGGGAACCTCTCGCACCAGAGCCCCAATACGGAATCGAACCGTAGACCTTCTCCTTACCATGGAGACGCTCTGCCGACTGAGCTATTGGGGCGAGCGATGAAGACATTACACGGTCCGCCGCCGTTCGCCCAAATCCGTTTCGCGGCCCCCGTCCCGGTCTCCGCGGCGGGCCGCGCGCGGCCTTCTCGCGGCCTCCCCACCAGCCACTGAGGTCGCCCCGCGCACGGATGACCACACCGGTACGACTATTGCGCTCCTCCCCGCCGAGGACGGATCACCACCCTAGGCTCGACTCACTCTGCGTGATCTTGTGTCCTCTTGTCCCAGGAGCGCGATGCCCGACAGCCAGCCGCAGCCGCCCCACTCGTCTCCCTCGGGCTCTTCGGGCTCCTCCGGGCCCGGCGCCCCCGCCGCTCTGCTGCTGTGCGGGGCGCGGCTGACCGACGGCCGGACCGTGGACGTACGGCTGGGCGGCGGGCGCATCGAGGCGGTCGGCACGGCGGGGAGCCTGGCGGTGGGCGGCACGCGCGCGTGCGGGGCACGCGTGGACCTGGGCGGGTATCTCCTCCTGTCGGCGCCGGCCGAACCGCACGCCCACGGCGACACCGCGCTGTCGGCCGACGGGGACGGCCCCGCCTCCTACGACCCCCACGACGTCCAGCGCCGCGCCACGGAGGCGGCACTGCTGCAACTCGGGCACGGGGCCACCGCGTTGCGGGCACACGTGCGCGTGGGCGACGTACAGGGGCTCGGCGCGCTGGCCGCCGTACTGCGGGCACGGCGTTCGCTGCGCGGACTGACCGAGCTGACGGCCGTGGCGATGCCCAGGGTGCTGACCGGGGTCGCCGGGGCGGACGGGCTCGCCGTACTGCGCGACGCGGTCAAGATGGGCGCCACGGTGGTGGGCGGGTGCCCGGACCTGGACCCGGATCCGACCGGATATGTGGAGGCGGTCCTGGAGATCGCCTCCGAGTACGGCTGCCCCGTCGACCTGCACACGGACGCCGACGATCCGGCCCGCCTCGCCCGCCTCGCCGCGATGGCCGGCGGGCTGCGCCCCGGCGTGACCCTCGGCCCGTGCGGGGGGCTGGACCGGATGCCCGCCGAGGCGGCCCGGCGCACCGCCGACCAGCTCGCGGCCGCCGGCGTGACCGTGGTGTGCGTGCCCCAGGGCGGCTGCTCCGGCACCGACCGGCGCGGCACGGCTCCGGTACGGCTGCTGCGCGCGGCCGGTGTGCGGGTCGCCGCGGGCAGCGGTGCGCTGCGGGACCTGTCGAACCCGGTGGGGCGCGGCGACCCGTTGGAGGCGGCCTATCTGCTCGCCTCCCGCTACGGGCTGCGCCCCGAGGAGGCCTACGACGCCGTGAGCGCGTCGGCGCGGGCGGTCCTGGGGCTGCCCGAGGTACGGGTCGAGGCGGGCTTCCCGGCCGAGTTGCTCGCGGTGCGCGGGGACGGGCTGCCGGGGGCGCTGTCACTGGCGTACAGCCGGATCGTCGTGCACCGGGGGCGGGTTGTGGCCCGGACGAGTGCGGTACGGGAGTACTGCAACTCCGCCGCCGCGGCCGAGTGGGGACTGCCTCGGCAGGGGCGTGGGGAAGTGTCGTAGGGCGGCGTGCACGGGGCGGGGGAAGTGGCGTAGGGCGGCGTGCACGGGGCGGGGGAAGTGGCGTAGAGCGGCTGTCTCCCGGGGCGGGCGAGGTGTCGTAAGGCGGCGTGGCGCGGCGTTGGGGCATGGCCCGAGTCGTGCGGCGGACGGGGCCGGCCGGGCGTACGGTCGGAAGCATGCGCATTGTCATCGCTGGTGGTCATGGTCAGATCGCGTTGCGGCTGGAACGGCTGCTCGCCGCGCGCGGGGACGACGTCGCGGGGATCATCCGCCGCGCCGAACAGGGCGACGACCTGCGGGAGGCAGGGGCCGAACCGATCGTGCTGGATCTGGAGTCGGCCTCGGTCGAGGAGGTCGCGGAGCGGCTGCGGGGCGCGGACGCGGCCGTGTTCGCGGCGGGCGCCGGCGCGGGCAGCGGGACCGCGCGCAAGGACTCGGTGGACAAGGCGGCGGCGATCCTGTTCGCGGACGCGGCGGTCCGTGCGGGCGTACGCCGATACGTCGTCGTTTCGTCGATGGGTGCCGACCCCGCGCACGAGGGCGACGAGGTGTTCGACGTGTACCTGCGGGCGAAGGGCGAGGCCGACCGGTACATCCAGAATCTGGACGCACTGGACTGGACGATCCTGCGCCCCGGAATGCTGACGAACGACGCCGGTACGGGACTCGTACGGCTGGAGGCGCGCACCGGTCGCGCCGCGATTCCCCGCGACGATGTGGCCGCCGTGCTCGCGGAGTTGGTGGATTCCGCCGCTACCGCCGGCCTGACCCTCGAACTGGTCGGCGGGTCGACGCCGGTGTCGGTCGCGGTGAAGTCGGTGGCGGGCAACTGAGGGCGGCCGCCGGGGGCGGTCCGCGCCGCTGAGGCAGAGCGGTGGTGGGCAGGCGTGCCGCTGGTCAGAAGAGGGGTAGTTGGCCCGGCATCTCGGGGACGACGTAGCCGTCCAACGCGGGTTGGGCGGCGTCGGCCTGGGCCTGGCGGCGGGAGCCGGGGCAGGACACGAGGGCGCCGTGCTCGCGGGCGCCGGGCGGGTCGTGCCGTGCGAAGCGGCCGGCGACGACGGCGATTTCGCGACGGCATTCGGGGCAGCGTCTGCGGCGGGTCGACATGGAGTCAGTTTGCCTTGGGGGTAAGGGGATCGTGCTCATCGCCGCCGGTTCGTGCCGTCGGTGGGCGTCAGCCGATGTGGGGGGAGGTGCGCGCGGGGTCCAGTGCGTGCCCGATCCGCAGGCGCATGCTCGGATGGATGTCGAGTTCGGGGAGTTCGGCCGGCGGGACCCAGCGGACGCGGGGGGTTTCGGGGCTCGTACGGAGTTGGCCCGCCGTCGGGCGCGCCCGGAAGCAGATGCTGAACTGCTGGCGGACCTCGCCGTCGTCGTAGCGCATCACGTGCCCCGGGTCGGTGTAGATCCCCGTCAGTCCGACGACCTCCACCTCGATGCCGGTCTCCTCCCGGACCTCGCGGACCACGGTGTCGCTGATGGACTCCCCCACGTCGTGGCCGCCCCCGGGCAGGGCCCAGCGGCCGTTGTCGGAGCGACGGACCATGAGGACGCGTCCCGTGTCGTCTTGGACGAGCGCCACGGCGGCGGGCACCACCGAGGTCGCCGGTGGGGCGTCGGGGTCGTGCAGGTAGTCGATGCGTCCCATGTGTTGCCTCCTGTCGCGGCCAATAGGCGTGCTGTTACGGGGTCTCGGCCAATACGCATGCTGTAACGGGGTATTCGGGATACGTCAGCGGCAACACCCCTTCGGTTACGAGGAGATACGCGCCGTGAGCGCCCTGAAGCGCCGGCTCGACAGCAGCCTGACCGCCCAGGCCGTCCTGGCCTTCCTGATGGCTCTGGCCATCACCGCCCTCTTCGCCCGCCCGGACGAGCATCCGGCCTCCTGGCTTCTGCGAAGCGCGCTCTATACGGGTATCGGCGTCGTGTTCATAGTCGTACAGCGCCGCAGGATCGGCCGTGCGACCGGTGCCGACCCGCGCAGGCTCGCCGACCTCAACCGCAAGATCCGGCACCGCGAGGTGCCCAGCGATCCCGAGGAGCGGGCGGTCATGCGCCGACTGGTCGCCGAGCACCTGCGACGGATGGAACGCGGAGGCAGGTGGCTGCCGTACTCGCTGGGCCTGATGGGGCTCCTCGCGGTCGGACTGCTCGTGGTCGGTGCCGTAACCGGCTCGCTCTCCCTCCCCGTGTTCACCGTCCTCCTGATCGGCATCTGCTGCTGGACCCTCTGGATGCGCCGCCGCACCTTGGACCGCTGCCGCCATATGCAGTCGGCCCTGCGGGAGCAGGACGAACGGGTCTCGTGAACCGCCGCCCGGTGGTCTGAGCCGAACACGAAGAAACCCCCTCCGCGCTGCGTTTCCGCAGTTCGGAGGGGGCCTCTCTCAGCGTGGCGGCGCCAGGATTCGAACCTGGGAAGGCTGAGCCGGCAGATTTACAGTCCCCTCAAGATCCCTCAGCTATAGCCATTCTGACCTGGCACTTTGCATAGCCTCCAAGGCGGACAGCCGAATCTCGTCCACGTCTCGTCCTGATCTTGAAGTTCCCGGCCGCTTCACTTGGATCTGCCCCCTGGAGTCCCCGAGACGATCGAGTCATGCGACGGCCGCAGTGGGCGGCCGTGCCGACCGCGGAAAGCCCATGCGCTGCTACTCAGACGCGAAGCTGAGTGCCGCTCCGAAAGGGCCGGACATAGCCATGGAACGCTGCCCGGCCATCGAGATCCCCGGCTCCACTGAGAGCCGCAGATCATCAGCGCAGGGCCGGTGCGGACCGCCCGGGCACCGTAAGATCGCAGCACACGGGTCATCACAGTTCCAGGGGGCAGAATTGGAACCTACGGCCATCGGCGCGCGGCTGGCTTCGGCCGCCATCGGCCCGCTCATCAAAAAGCTCTTCGTCAACGAGGGCCCCGGGGCGGGACTGGTCGCCAAGCCCGTCCGCATTTCGGCGTACGTGTCCTTCAGGGGCGAGAAGCGTACCCTCACCGAGGCCGATGTCGGCCGTCTGGCCGACCGGCTCGTCCGAAAGGCCCTGCAGGCCGGCGAACGGCCCGTCGCGGCTGACGAACGGCAGGCCGTTACCGACGCCCTCGCCGTTACACTGCGCGCCCTCGGCGACATCACGCTCACCGACCTCGAAGCGGTCCGCCTCGGTCACCGGGAGTTCGCCCGTTCCCTGCGGCGTGCGAGCGGCTCCCCCGAACGCCATCTGTCGGCCGACGGCACGTACTTCTACGAGAGTCTGCTTGACACGGCCTGCCTGCACATCCTGCACTTCTTCACGCAACGCTCAACGTTCGTCGCCCACGCTCTGGTCGAGCAGGCCCACAGCCTCGGCGAACTCGTTGTCAAGATTGACGAACTGATCCGCCGCAACCCGCTCCCCGGCGGTGAGGACGCCGCCTTCGAGCAGCGGTATCTCGCCCACGTGGCGAAGAAGCACGGCAAGCTGACCATCTACGGCATCGACCTCAACAACTCGCCACGGCGGTGGCCGCTAGACGTGGCCTATCTCAGCCTCCAGGCGTCACCGTCGTGGAACCACCAGCTGATCCTCGATCAGCTCCTCGCCGACACGGCCGCGACCTCCGAGGACCGTGTAGCCATCCTGCTGCGTACGTCGTCCGTCCGGTCCGCGACGGACGACGGGGGAAGGAACGCGCTGGTGACCTCCGCCTCGGAGGAGCTGTGGTCATTGCGGGAGAAGACGAGAAACCGCCAGGCGCACGAGCTAGTCGGCCGCAGTTGGGAGAGCAGCCCTCTCCTTCCGACGCTCCTCCGTGGACTGAATAGCCAGCCCTCGGGCCTGTTCACGCCTCAGCCCGCAGACCGCGCCCTCGCCACCAGCCACCGTGTGCTGCTGCGCGGCGAGGCCGGGTCGGGCAAGACGACGCTGGTCCAGTGGCTCGCGGTCACTGCCGCCCGCCAGGAGCTACCCGACGGCGCTGACTACTTGTACGACCGCGTCCCCTTCGTCCTCCCTCTGCGTACCTTGACACGCAACGGCAGGGATCTCCCCTCCCCCAAGCGGTTCCTGGCCGCCACCAGCTGCCCCCTCGACGGCTCCCAGCCCGACGGCTGGGAGCACAGGGTGCTGCTCGCCGGGCGCGGTCTCCTCCTCGTCGACGGCGTCGACGAGATACCGGCCCGCGAGCGCGAGCGGGCCCGGAGGTGGCTGCGGGACCTCGTCGACACCTACGACGGTGACAACCGCTGGCTGATCACATCCCGTCCTGCGGCCGTGGACCGGGATTGGCTCGCCGAAGAGGATTTCACCGAGCTGAGTCTTGCCGCGATGGACTCCGCCAGCATCGCCACGTTCATCCGGCGATGGCACCGCGCGGCGCGCGTCGGCGGCGAGGACGACACCGACCTGGAGAGGTACGAGGCGCAGCTGCTCACCGCTGTCCGCACTGAACCGGGGCTGGCCCGGCTGGCCACCAATCCTCTGATGTGCGGACTGACCTGTGCTCTACATCGTGACCGCCGGGGTTACCTCCCCCACGGCCGCAAGGACCTCTACGAGGCCGCGCTCTCGATGCTTCTCAGCCGCCGCGACCGGGAGCGGGACATGGAGGGTCCAGAACTGGCCGACGACCCCCAGCTCGACGTCCTCCAGCGGCTCGCGTACTGGCTGATCAAAAACGGCCGCACAGAGATGGACCGGGCGCGTGCCGAGTCCATCATCGACCGGGCCCTTCCCGCGGTGCCCGAAGTGGCCGCGCTGGGTGACGCGTCAGCCGTGTTCGATCACTTCCTGCAGCGCAGCGGCCTGCTCCGCGAGCCTTCTCTCGACTCCGTGGACTTCATCCACCGCACCTTCCAGGATTTCCTCGGAGCCCGGGCGGCCCTCGAAGAGGGTGACTTCGGTCTACTCAGCGAGCACGCGGATGACGACCAGTGGGAGGACGTCATCCGTATGGCAGTCGCCCTCGCCCGCGCCCGTGAACGCGTGACGATCTTCGAAGAGCTGATGGCTCAGGGGGACCGGGCCGTGGAGCAGCGGGTGCAGGCCAGGTTCTACCTACTCGCCGCCGCCTGTCTGGAGCACGCCACAGCCCTCGACCCCGCCGTTCGTGAGGCCGTGGAACAGCGCACCGCAACCCTAATCCCGCCGGGAAGCGAAGCGGAGGCCCAAGCCCTCGCCGAAGTCGGCCCGCTGATCCTGCACCTCCTGCCCGGTCCCGATGAACTGACCGACGATGTGGCCGCCTTCAACGTGGTCATCGCCGCCTCACACATCAAGTCCGACGCCGCCATCGCCTTCCTCTCTCGTTTTGCCGACCACTCTTCCGTGCTGGTCCGCCTTCAGCTCCTGTGGGCCTGGTCACGCTTCGACACGGCGCGGTACGCCGAGGAGGTCGTCGCACGACTGAACATGACCCAGCTGAACTGCACGATCCAGTCGGACGAGCAGTTGCGTCAGCTGATCCGTCTCAAGGTGCGGCCGGACGACCTGGACGTCAGGACCGGGGTCTCCCTGGAAGCCCTGGCCATGTACTCCGCCGAGCAACCGTTCGCGTCTCTGTCCGTGTCCAGCGACGAGATCACCGATCTCAACTTCCTCACCGGGCAGACGCGGCTGCGTACCCTCATCATCGACGACTGCCCTCATCTGACCGATCTTTCGGCCCTAACCAGACTCCCGATCCGCTATCTAGACATCTCCGCCACCCGGTCCGACCTGGACCTGAGCCCGTTGTCCCAGCTGCCGGAACTGACGACGCTCACGCTCACCGGCCCTGCGGATCTGCGCTGGTCCCTGACGGACCTGCCGAGGTCGGCCCCACTCAACGTACTGAAGGTGGAGAGCAGCATGCGCCCCGAGGGAGGCATGCGGGGCATTGGCAACTTCCCAGAAATGAAGAGCCTCACCCTCAACAGCCCGTCGTGCCCGACCTCCGCCGAGGAATGGGCCGAGATCCGCTCCCTGTCCTGTCTCACTGAGCTCAGCACGACCGCCGTGTCCTTGGAGGCACTGCCGTCGGACGCGGTCCTCGGCAGTGTCTCTCATCTGGCGCTGTCCGGAGGAGGCGGTGACCGAGTCGTCCAGGCGGCGGTGCGACGGCTACCGTACGCCTTCCCCGGACTGGCGATCTGTCAGTTGAGCGGGGACATGACGGCGGAAGGGGACATCGACCTCACGCCGCTGGCCGGCCTGACCTCCCTGCGGGACGTCATCATCACGATCGCCCAAGACCGTGTGCGGGGCCTGGACGCCCTGGACGATTCGTTGACCGTCACCCTTCTCGCGTGAGACCGACGCCAGGCCCGGACCACATTGACATGCTGGCCTCCTGTCAAAGATGACTTAGCTGGCGGATTTACATCGAGCTCCGCCCACCGCTCTTGGCCTGCGGTTCTTCCGGCGCCTAACCCTCCCGGGGAACGCCTGGGGGAATCAGGGACTCCTATGCGTGGCCGACAGTGAGGCCGGTCAGCTTGATTTTACAGTCCCTGACCAAATGATGATCTGCCCCATAGAATCCAGAGAAGATCGCCAGAGAACGCTGCAGTAGCGCTTTAGCCCACGCCTGCTCGATATCAGGCAGCACTGCCGCCAATTCAACAGCATGGCTGGCCCAGCGAGGAACCTCTCGGCCGAAACAGATGGAAGCTATGTCAAGGGATTCCTCCAGCAAGGAAATCGCCCCGATTTGGCCCATGATCTCGCCAGCGCTTACGGCATACTGGCCAGCGTTGAACAGATGCATAGAAACCCCCGGAGAGATTCGACCATGCACATTCTCTTCAAGAGCCACCGCCTCAAGCTCAAGGTTCTTGGCCTTCGTGAACCCATGCTTGAGCACAGCAATTCTGTCAGCTGCACGACTGAGTAGGCCCGGACCAGTGCAACCGAAGTGAACATAATGGGTACTATCGTACCAATTGCCCGACGTCAGCAGCGAAACCGCCTCTTCCATGAAGGCAATCGAACTTGGTCGTGGCACCGAAGCCATATCGAGATACGCTTTTGCAAGTTCCGACACGGGAATTTTGACGTCCCCGCGATCTACCATTGATCGCGCTCGTCCAATAACTGATACGGCTGCATCCTCGTCAATCTCCGCAAGTTCACGCGCCTCTTGCGCGAGAGCATAAAATAGGAGATCCTGGGAAACCTGTGAAGATGAAGGTTGGCGGGTCGCGTACTCTTTATTGATTCGCTTAACGCGAGCAATCCGCACTCTGAGATCAGGTCTATCTCTAAACGCCTGCAAGCTATACAGCCAATCATCCCCCACCGGCAGATCTTTACCTCTGGGCACTCGCTCCAGCATTTCTACTATCTCATCAGCAGTTGGCTGGCCCCCAGCAACCTCTATCTCATAGCGCCTAAGTCCATTCACCATGTTGGCGATCGCAGTAGACGCAATTTCCTGGTCGCACTCGTCAACCCTTGTCAAGTACCCCAGAGCATCGTATGCGCTACGCAACGAAGTCAACGCATAGTAGCGGCTTATCGAAGAATCGCCAATCCCTCTTGTCCGGTTTCTCTGCTCAGCACGGTCGTATCTCGCTTCCTTGTAGGTCAAGTATTCTCGCCAGTCACGCTGTTCCCAGAGGCAGCATGAATAGATCCGGTCCAATGATTCACCATACCGAGAGCGCTCGATAAAATCCTCGGAATCGTCTTCGATGCGATCAAGGAGCGGGGTTACCATCCTGCGAGCGTCAGCAATTCTCCCAAACTTTGAGAGCGCATACCCGGCCTCCACCCGTCCCCACCACACGGAATCGTCTTCTTCTGCCAGAGCGACCGCGTCACCATATTCTGCCACCGCCTCATCAACGCAACGCAGATGTCCAACCGTGCCTGCGTGAAGTGCTTGAGCCGATGCAGTTGCCAAACGATTGTTGTCGCGTTGCAGTATCGTCAAGGACGACCCAGCGAGATTCGCAGCCTCGAGAAGATCGGCCTCGATGAAATCAAAATCGACCCACCAAAAGTATTTGCGTGCCAACGTACGTGCCAGTTCCAACTCGATTGCCGCAACAGCTTGGGAACCATTTGGATCCTTTTTCCGCTGCACGGCCAAGGCGCGGCGGATCGCGGTAGTATCTGGCCTGTTGCGCCGGCGTCCATTGTCACCCTGTTCGGCTTTGTGGACAGTGAGGAGTGCAATTACGACGTCATCGTCCGAGAATCCAGAATTTCGTTCTACGATCTGGAGTGCCGCTCGCGCAGCCCACACAGAATTGCCGCGCATGGCTACGCCGCTATTTGATCGATCGGCGAGACGTATGAGAGCCGCCACGGTTTCGCGGGGATGAAAAAGCTCAGCAATATCCAAGAAGTGTTGCAGATGATTGGAGGCTCTCCACGTGCGTTGTTCGCGATATCTCCAGTCACCACTTGTAATTGAATTACAGAGTGTACGCAGAGCCAGTTTCGACAGATCTTCCAGATCACCCTCGCAGGTCTGCCGCACAATCTCCTGTACGAGTCTGTGGTTAGCGTACGCTCTCGACTCGCCTTCAATCTCAGTTACCAGGGAAAAACGTCTGAGTGCTGCGAGAGCGGCACCACGGTCAAACGGATCGGAGAGAGGATCATCTGCCGGGATGCTCTGCAATAGCCAGTCTTCAACTCTATCGGGATCCAGTAACGCAAACAGCACTAGAAGCCGTTGAGCACTTCCGGCAGCGGCAGCGGCAGCATCGCGCGCCATAACGACGACATCGAGTACAGGACGATCGTAGCCAGGAAGAGATGCCTTGGCTCTGACCGCATCAAGGAATCGCGACCCCAGTATCTCTTCATATTCGGTCAAGGAGATCCCTGCGCGAATCTGTGCTGCTGCTTGCGCTAGAGCCAAGGGGAGACGGCCGAATTTATTTGCAATTCTTCGGGCAACGTCTCTCTCGTTCCCGGATGCTTTAGACAGCAGTATCGCCGCCGCTTCTTCATCGAGAGGGCCGAGGTCAGTGACTGACGCCCAAGTTGGCCAATCCTGGCAACGGGTGGTGATGAGGACGGCTCCGGAACCACGAGTGGGCAGCATGCCGTGGAGGGATGCCGGCGACTCAGCGTTGTCGTATATCAGCATCCAATTGACTGACGACTCAAGGGTGGAAAGCTCCGACAAGACATCCGCGCTTGTCGAATCTTCCCGAAGGCCCAGTGCCTTTCCCAGTGCACGAAGAGAGGCATCAATCGTCAAGCGCTGCTGTGCCTCTACCCACCAGATGATGTGGAACCTGTTCACGACAGAATGGGCCACGTGGGCAGCCAACTGGGTTTTGCCAATCCCACCGAGGCCAGACACAGTCTGGGTGACTACAGTTCGAGCCCCGGGGACGAGGGAAGCCGCGAGCTTGGCCAATTCTTCGTCGCGGCCGACAAAGTCCGGATCCACGGGAAAAGGAACCCTCCAGATTTTGCGCTGAATGACACCTTTACGCGGGAGACCAACTTCGACTCGCCGCAACTCATCTATAGAACCTATTCCCAATACGGACGCGATGGAGTTTTGCCGCTCGCCAATTCTGTCCCGAACGGCTACGAGCCGTTCGATCGGCATGATCCGGACCGCTGATCGGCCCTGGCGCGGATGATGCTCAATGACCACTCCGAGGGCGATGCCATCGTGAAACACCAGCGCACCTGACAGTCCGCCCCAGGGCGATCCGTGTCCTTCGGGTACAGCATCGGGGACACTGACGTCGCTGAGCAGCGGATCCCTCATCACTAGGAGACCCGATTCGACGTCCTCGGTTACCCGGATCGTGCCGTGCATCTCCGCCGCGTTCCGCTGCTGATCCTGCGGATCCATTTGCCACAGGGGGAACCCCACGGCTGCGCAATTATGCAACTCACCAGCGTAAGCACGGCTTACTACCCCGAACGTGGGAGGTTCCGTCGCTTTATCTGTCACCCACTCGGCACTTTCGGAAATATTAAGGACAGCCACATCCATTTCTGTAGCGATTCGTGTAGCTGTTACTCGTGCGCCATCAGTTCGGCGGATCACACTGATTGATCGGGGTTCCCGGCCAGTCTTCTTGTCCAACGTGCAGTGCAGCGCGGTCAGCACGTGGTGGCCCGTGATCATGTAGCCGGAACCGACCTGCACCAGCCCTGTATCGAGATCGCAGACGACAGCCACTACCTGATGAGACGGGATGCCACTCCAAGCCTTAGTCGCCATCTACACCACCTAGCCGATACGAAGGAAAGGGTGCACATATATATTATACGGCTATTCGGCGCCTGGTCCCACTCGAGGTTTCTCTGTTCCTTGATCTGCAATCGCGAAGTCGCCGATGTATGAGCCGTCCTTTGCCTGCCAGAGTGGCTCTAACCGCAGCGTCAGTGTCTGTGTCGTCGCCGAGCTATACTTCCCGCCCAAGCCAAGCACATGCCAGCCGATATTTCCGTTGGCTTCCTTGGAGATCGCTACCTGCATCGACAGCTCAATTGGCGCTAGCCGAAATCGCATCGGGGCTCTATCGCCCTCCTGCATTGCGTTCAATAGTTCCCGCCGCAGAGCGGCGACTGCGTCCGCCAAACCCACGCTAGTTTCCTTCATGCTCACTCCTCTAGCAGATGCTTCGGTCCGCCACGTCAAGTTCCGAGAAACGTGCACCCGGATGCCTTACTGGCTCACCGCCAGACTCGTGCTGCTCGCGGTGCAGCGCGAGCAGCGCCCATGCAGCCGCCTCTCCGTCCGACTGGGAGATCTGGGGCGGCGCTTGGAGGCACTGACCGCCATCGAGGAGCCGTCGCCATCCGCCGGAGGCTGGCCGCGGCTCGTCCCGAGACACCTCAGGCGGCCCCGAAGCAGTCCCCGCGAGGTCTGTCCTGGCTGCAGACGGCCATCAGTGGGTATCCCAATCCCGGCACAACCAGCCGTGTTCTCCGAGCTGCTCGGCCACTGCCCAATCGCCCGGCGTAAATCAACATGCGCCCGGTGGACCTGCACCAGACGGCCCGGGTTTGTTAGCCGCGATCAGTGACGCCCCCACTCTCAGCAAGACGTTCTGTCGAAGTGCATCGGCAGACTTACTGAGGACCGCTCCCAGCCTGCCTCACCTGGCAAGAAGAGCAACGCCGCGTTCCTGGGGGGGCACCCGGGGGATCATGCACCACGCGGCCCTCCAACCCGTTCTGTCGGCCGACACGATTCGCCAGCTTTCGCCACCCCCGCAGGGCTCTGACCAGGCACTGAAGGTGAACGCCACCCTTCGCGCCATGCCTTCACTACGGGTCTTCGCCACGGTTTTGGATCATGAAGCTGGTTCCGATGCTTGAAGGTATTGGTGACTTGCGGTTTCCTCGTCATGGAGCCGAAAGGCACCTACGACGCATGGATGCCTGGCTCCGGGCAGCTCCCCGGAGCCAGGCTCACATGCGGGTTACGGGCGGGTCCGGCCGACTATGCACCGGTCGGGCTCGCCTGCCGCCCAACCAACCGTCCGGAACGCCTCTGATGCCTCACACAAAGTGCTCGATGCACCCCGCGATGGCAGTGACCGCAGTCAGGAACAAGGCCACCAGCTGGACCCAGTCCGGTAACTGACTGCGCCTGCGGCACCGTGCTCGCCGTGTCGATCGCTCCATCTGATTCGATCTCCCATCTCTCAGTGATCCCAACAGAGTTGGGCCCGCCTGCGTTCAGGCGGGCGCTCGAGGAGACAGGCATCGAACCCACAAGAAGTTAACTGGCGCGCCAGTGGCGCAAGTGCTGGTTCAAGGGTGGCGAATGCTGGCGAACTCCCCCACACCAACTGACCCCAGCGCATGGCAGCGCCACCTCCGCTGTCAGTGCCCTGCTCTACGGTGTCGCCCATGGCACCTTCGGAGATCACTCGTGCAGGCATCCTGCAGGCGATTGCGGAGCACGACCGGCTCGGCCCGGAAGCGTTTAGGGCAACGTACGGCTTCCACGCCGCGGCGGCGTATTTCCTGGAACACGAAGGCAACCTGTACGACTCGAAGGCCATAGCCGGAGTCGCCCACCTGTATGACTTCGGCGTAGCGCTCAAGCCCTCCTCTCCGGGGCTCAGCGGGGGTCTCAAGCATGCAGTGGCGTGGCTCCGTAGGGAGGGCTTCACCGTGGTGGCGCCCCCGAAGACCTTTCACAGGCGCGTGGGAGACGTCCGGCCGGCTCGACGTGCGACGGGGCCCGCTCTGCACCGTCCCGTTCTGCTGCTCTGGGCTATCGGCCAGGCTCTGGCCGGCGCACCCCGCATGCAGCCATGGGCAGCCACACGTGATGCTGTGGCACCTCTGCTGGTGAAGTACGGCCAGGTGGAAGACGGCGTGGACGGGGCCCGTTACCCGTTCTGGGCCCTTGTTCGCGATGAGCTGTGGACCATCGAGCAGGGGCAGGACCTCAACCTGACCAGCCGTGGGCGGCGCCCGACACTGGAGTCTTTGAATGAGGTCAATCCCCTTGGCGGTCTGCGCGAGGATGACTACAACCTGCTCCGCTCGCACCCGGATGCCGCTGCATCCGCGGCTGCCGGACTGATCCTGCGCTACTTCCATCCCCTTCCAGCGGGCTTGCTCGAAGACTTCGGCCTCCACGAGCTGCTCGCCGGCAGGTGGCCGGATGCTCTGCGCCCGGTGCTTGGGGAAACGTTCAAGGATCGGGACACCATTTGGCGGGCCTATGGCGGTCAGAAGATGGCAGGGATCGGCTGCCTCGCCGATGGCATCCTGAGCGTCTTCTCGGACGACAAGGGGCCTTACGCCGATGGGCGCATCCCGGACACCAACTGGATCGCCTACGTGGGCGACGGTCTGTCTGGCGACCAAAAGCTCACTGACGGCAACGAGCTCATGGCCGAACATCAGACGGCCGGCCGCCCGCTGCGCTACTGGCACAAGCCGTTCCAAGGACAGTTCGGCTTCGAAACCTGGGCCGTGATCGTGCAACGCCGACTGCGGTGGGGCGTTGGAGAAGACAAGCTGCCCCGCCGCGAGTTCCTCTGGGTGCTGGCGCCTGTTCCCTCCCCAGAGCGGGAGACCTGGCCTGCCGAAGTGCTCGAAGCGCTGGACGCCGATACAGGGGAGCTCCACGACGACACCGGCGACTACCGTCCCAGCGACCTCGACCTCGAAGCCCCCACCACCGGGGAGAGCGACCAGGATGCCTATCGGCGCCTGGCGCAGAAGGCCGAGGCGAACGCCGAGCGGCGCCGCGGGATGAAGAAACCGACACTGGCCGACAAGTACGTCCGCGACCCCAGCGCGCGAGCTGCCGTCATCAAGCGCTGCCGCGGCAGGTGCGAAAGCCCTGAATGTGCAGGCCACCCCACCGAGCTGACCACAGCCGGCCTGCCAATCTTGCAGGTCGACCACGTCAAAGACCTCGCCAAACAGGGACCCGATGTCCCTTGGAACATGATCGCCTTGTGTCCCAACTGCCACGCCCTCAAGACGTACGGCGAAAACAAGGAGAGGCTCCGGCGTCTGCTCGCTGCTACGGCACGACGCCTTCATGAAGCGATGCTCGATTGATTTGCGCGTGCCGGCGTCTCCTCGTGGCGTAAGCGCCGGCACGTCACAGGAACAGCCCTAAGAAAGCGGAACGCGGATCGGCGATGCAGCCGCTGCTCGCTTAGCGAGGCTTGACCTTATCGATGACGCGATTAAACAGACCTTGCCACAACCTATCCAGCCGCTCTGGACGCTTGGGCGCTAGCCTCAACTCCACAAGAATGTAATCGCGCAACGAAGCCCGCCAGAGGCCCGATTTCCCCTTCCTTTCTAGAAGATCCACAAATGATGGGCCTCCCTGCTCTTGAACACCCTCCACGATTTCTAGCTCTGCAATATCGACAACCTGAACAGGAGCCACCCCTGGACCCTGAAGAAGGTTTTCACGACGCAACATTTCTTCAATCATGGAGCTAGTTATCGGGTTGACAGGAAACCCCTCGCTAGCAACAACCACCGGATAGAAAATTCGCGCCTCACCAGGCAGCCCAGTTAGAGGTTTTTCGTCATCCCTTATAGCATCGATCGTTGACTGAATCTGCGCAGCCTTGGCCTTAACCAGGGCATCCAGGTCCTTCTTCACAGTGTCCCCAGATACACCTGCCACAGATTCCCGCATCAATTGGCGAGTTGAGATGTCGACGATCACCCAGCGGTCCCCGTAATCGATCGCGGCGTCGACCACTTTCCGTTTCGCTCCGTACGCCCGACGCAGGTCACCTTCATAGAAGATGGACTTACGCAGACGCGGGGCTATCGAATCGAGGATCTCTAGCGCATAGATCTCACTCACTCGTCCGGCGTAATCTCGCAGTTGCCCAGCTCTCTTCTTGTCGCCCTTCAACTCATCAAGAACGTCGAAGTAAGGAAGCCACCCGAAAGACCTGCGCATAAGTAGCCGCGGATCCAGGACGAGGATTCCTCCATCTACAGCAAGGATGGGGAATCTTTCGAACGGGGCGATGGACCACTCCAAACCGCCTTCCAACTCTGTCATGTCGTTAGCGATGTAATAGCGCAACCCATCCACAGTGGTTGCCAGTTTCTTCAGCACCTCCACTGTCCGCTCCAGCGGCAGGCCACAGGACTGGAAGTAGGACGCTGGAATAAAGGTCTTGTGATGCAGTGAAACATGGGACCAGGCAGCCAAGACCACGGACTCCAACTCATCCAGGTCGATCCCCACTTCTGCCCGATACAAGTCCTCAAATGACCCTAGACTCTCATGGGGATTACATCTGGGAATCTCTCTCCAGCGGCGCGAGAAGCTAGCCATCAGGGAAGCAGCATCGAGCGGACGATTTAGATGCTGATTGCTGATCATATGACGAGCCAGGACACCCGGGGTTCCATCGGCGTTCACTGCCACGTTCTCACCATCCGGAATTTCACCAATTTGATCTAGGTGATCACCGAGAGTCAAAGGCATCCAGCCGAGCACACCGACATCCACAACGTCCTGGGTCTCTGCAGAACAGTAGATGATGGCAATCTTAGCCAGCGCATGCAGCAACTGCGGAACAACAAGCGCACGGCTCTCGCCCACAAGAGAGATCGCCTTTATGCGCACCGGCCCCTGAAAGTGCAACTCGGCATATTCGCGATCCAGCTTTGCATGATCGACCCTAGGGTCGTAATATCGCGCAAGCCAATGCGAAGTAAAGCCGAGCACTTGAAAAACGCTGATCCTTTTCAAGGTTTCGATTACAGCTGAAAGTTCAGACTTCCCCCCTACCAATTCTTCGTACGTTACATACGTCTTAATCAGGTCGATCGGAGCTATCGGCGCGCCAAATCTCTCGGGAACAAGTATTCCGGAGGAGCGTTGGACGTAAGAGGTCGACAGCATCCTCACAGCGGTGCCGGAGACGAAAGTCTTTCCGTTTTCGATCTCCACCAAGTAGGGGGACTCTGAGTCTCCCGCCGAATCACCGCATAGGAGTCGGCGAAGCCGGTCAACCTGGACTGCCACATGTCGATCGCTCATACCGGATCCTGTCTCACGCCTGTGAAACAAGAGTAGATCGCCAACTCTCAAGATCGCTTGCCATTTCAAATCCACGAGTACAGCGAAGGATCTGCGTGCGTAGAGGGTCGAGCGCCCCGTGCGGTGGAGGGTTGTTGGGGCCATCAAACTTCCGTGACGCCATGGGAAGCTTGGAACCGGCGAACAGAGAGGAGAGCGATGTCGCAGCAATCCAGTCCTCGGGGGACCTTCCTCAAGGTGGCAGACGCGGTGAAGGCCCGGATCGCGACCGACCCAGACATGACAGAGCTCCCGTCCCTGGCTGAGGTCATGCGTGATCACGAGGTATCGCGGGGGGTCGCCCTCCGCGCGTTTGGCGTGCTGCGGCAGGAAGGCGTGGCCGAACCAGTGCCCGGCGAGCGGTGGCGCGTCGTACGCGCGGGAGCGCGCGTCGACCGGCGCCCGCTCCATGAGCGAATTGCCGACATCATCACGGCTGAGGCGCTTGAAGTAGGGGAAGCCTTCCCCAGCGCTTCTACGCTGGCCGATCGGTTTGGGGTCTCGCGTCCGACAGTGACCAAAGCACTGGAGAAGTTGGAGGCCGCCGGTGTGCTGGCGGGAGGCGGACAGGGCAGGGCGCGGACGGTCCGCGCCGTGCCGATGCGAGAGGAGCGTTCGTAGCTTGCCGAGGTTGACGGAATGGGCCTATCCACTGGCTGAGTCCCTGCTCGCCGAGCCACTTCCCCGGCGCTGGAAGCACTGCCTCGGAGTGGCCGAGAGGGCGCGTACGATCGCGCTCGTTCTTGACCAGGACGCTGATCTGTTGGAGGCCGCGGCGGTACTGCACGACATCGGCTATGCCCCGGACCTGGCCAAGACGGGCTTCCACCCGCTGGACGGGGCTCGATACCTCCGGGACGTGGCCGGCGCCGACGAACGGGTCACCAACCTGGTTGCTCACCACTCCTGCGCCTGGTTGGAGGCGGAAGCCCGCGGTATGCGCGAGGAGTTGGAGGGCGAGTTCCCCCGTGATAGCGCGCAGCTGAACGATGCGCTCTGCTACTGCGACATGAACACCACGCCGGATGGGACGCCCACGAACCCGATCGACCGGATCAACGAGATCGCCGGACGGTACGGACCGGAGAGCTTGATCGGGCAGTTCATCCGCAGGGCCGAACCCGAGATCCTGGCGTGCACATCGCGGGTGCTCGAACGCGTCAGCGCCGCCAAGCGTCAGCCGATGTAGGGAGTCGGGCGCGTCCGATCCATGGCGTGCTCGATTCGGAGCCGCATCGTGGGGTGCACGTCCAACGTCGTCAGGTCCGCTGGGTCGACCCAACGGACCTGAGTCGTCTCGTTGCTCGTACGGAGTTCACCGCCGACCGGCCGCGCGCGGAAGCAGATGCTGAACTGCTGGCGCACCTCGCCGTCGTCGTACTGCATCACGTGACCAGGGTCGGTGTAGATCCCGGACATGTCGACGACTTCGGCCTTGACGCCCGTCTCTTCGCAGACCTCGCGCACCACGGTGTCGCTGATGGACTCGCCGACGTCGTGCCCGCCTCCGGGCAGGGCCCAACGGCCGTTGTCCGACCGCTGGATCATCAGCACCTGTCCCGCATCGTTCTGCACGAATGCCACGACGGAGGGCACCACCGAGTTGGCCGGCGGGGCGTCGGGGTCGTGAAGGTAGTCGATGCGTCCCATGGGCTCATGCTCCTGTGATGTCGTGTTCGGTCACTGGCCTTGCGCCTTCCCAGGTCTGTTGCACGCTATTGGCGAAGGTGTCGAAGAGCCCGGCACCAGGGAGCCGCCGTAGGTGCAGAACCGGAGCCAGGTAGGCGCCGATGCCGTACACATGCGTATTGACGAGCATCTCGTCATCCGCACGGTAGATCGAGTTGTAGAGCACCGTGTCGTGGAGGCGGAACGTGATCTCAGGGTGGCTGGTGAACAGAGGGCTGTAGTTGACCAGAGCGTTGCGGATCTTGCCGTCCATGATGCGGTGACCTTCGTCGATGCCGCGCCGGATAACGGCCTCGCACGCAGGGTCACCCATCAGGACGCGAATCACGACGCTCTTCGACTTCGCCTTGAGGACCGCGAGGAAGCGCGGGTCTTCTGCAAGGCCGATGCCCGCGTAGACCAGGATGTCGATGCGCTCCTTGGCGCACTCGCACATCTCCCGCCACAAGTCCGTCGGTACGACGTGGCGATGCGGGTAGACCGTGACGATCTCCGCCTTGCTCAGGTCGGCTGCAGACTCCTGAGTCCGGGAGTCATCCCACAGCATCGTCACGTCGACCTGAAGCGCTGTCGCCGTCGCGTACTGGTGACGCCGGTACGGCACCTTGCCCTGCGTTACCCAGCGCTCGATGGTCTTGGGGATCACCCCAATCTCGGCAGCCAGGTCCTGAATCGTCATGCCGCGCGCCAACAGGGCAGACCTCAATCGTTCGTTGGACACCTTACCCCCGCGTGGACTTCTAGGGACTTCTTGACCGTAGCCAGATGATTTCGAGCTGTCTACGTACGGGGTGACCAACTCCCCTGACCTGGGGCGATTCTGAATGTGCGCCAAGAAGTCCCGGCGCCAAACCCAAGCGGATCCGTGCTCGTACTTGACGGACCATTATGCAGTACCTGTAAAACAGGTACTGCAAGACGGGCGGCTCCGGACGGAGCTGATCCGGCGTGCGCGGATCCATCCGTGCGCGCAGCAGGACCCCGCCGGCCCCGCTTACACGCGGTCCGAGCGGCAGGGGAGACGTAGAAGTCCGTCGTCTTCACGGAGTGATCGGTGTCATCGGCTAAGCCGTTGGTCTGACCCTCGGGCGTAGACCCAGGGACCGGATCGGCGGGAATCCCGGTGATTGGGCTGCACCCGGTCCATGACAGGTAGCCATTCCAGGGAGATCGACTCAGCGAGTGACGACTGAGTGACGCGGTGACCGCGCGCCGACCAAAAGGAGGCGGAGCGAGGCGCATACGGGAGCCGTGAGAAGACAGTGACGGGCTTTCCCGTCACTCGTCATGCGGGCAGGGCGCCAGCCTCACGTCGGTGCCCTGCCCGCTTGATGAGTACCTCGAAGGATCCACCCGCACCGCATCCGGTGCAGTCCCCCTTTCGCGCGGCGCACGCCTGTTGAGGCAACTCCAGGCACATGCGACCGCTCCCCTGAGGAGAGACCTCCATGAAGTACATCGTTGTCGGTCATCAGGCCGTCTCCGACGCCGAGTTCGCAGAGCTGGCCCTCGGTACCCCTACCGAACTCTGGCTCGGAGTCGACGGCGAGAGCGAGATGGAGGGCGCGGCCCGCCTGGACGCGGCCCGCGACATCCTCGCCGACCCCGAGTACGGCAGCCTGCCCGACGACCTGATCCGCCTGGCCGCCCGCGTGATCGACGAGAACCCCGGCCTGTTCGACGTGGTCCCGCTCGTTCGCCCCGCCCGCCGCCGTATCGCGCGTCGGGGGGTGGCGGCATGAGCGAGGCACTGACGCTGGATGACCTGGCCGTGCCGCTGCGGGTGCTGCGCCTGCTGACCGGGGACTTCGGGCATCTGCCGGCGCCCGCGGTGCGGGTGACCACGGTGTGGCCGGACCGGCTGGAGCTGGAGTTCCACGACGACCTGGCCGGGTTTGAGGCGTGGCGGGACGCGTTAGGCATCGCCCCGGACGCGGTCACCCACACCACCCAGAGCGCGGGCCGCACCCGCGTGCTGCACGCCCACACCGAGTACGCGGGCGCCCGGCTGGCGTTGGTCGGCTACGGCCGCATCCCCGCGCCGGCCGCGGTGGGAATGGCGGCCTGATGTCGGTCACCTGGGGCAAGTGCTTCGACCCGAACGGCGCCCAGCACGGCATCCCCACCTGGCCGTGGCGGTACGCCCCCGACGGGCTGGCGACCAGACGCCAGTTACGGGCCCGCGGCCTGCGTCCCGGCGGTCAGCCGATCGCTGGCCAGATACTCCGACCCCGCTACCGGCGCGGGCCGCTGGTCGCTTACCTCTACCGCCTCGACAAGGCACTGCCCGTGCGGCCCATGACCCCGGCCAAGCGGCGGGCCTTGGCTTGCGCGATGCGCGCTCGCCGGACGTGCCCGCAGTGCCGCAGAGATGCCGGATACGTCATCCCCTCATCCCTCGGGGTCTGCGTCCCCTGCGCCTACCCCGACGACCAGAACAAGGAGTGAACATGGACTGGAAGAAGGCCGCCCGCAAGGCGGTGCACTGGAGTCTGCCGGCCGGTCTCACCGGCCTCTCGCTGGGCTGGACGGTCTACGCGGTGGGCGAGATCCTCGCCCACCAGGCACCGGAACCGCTCGCCTACACGGTGGCCGGGATCTACGACGCGGTGTGGCTGTACGCGCTGGCCATGGAGACCGCGCACCGCCGCCAGGGCTCCAAGGCCACACTGCCCACCACGCTCGGCTGGCTGTTCCTGGTCACCTCGGTCGGAGTGCTATTCACCCACGGCCTGCTCTACGCCACCGCGGTCGTCGCCGTCATCGGCGCCGTGGTCCCCGCCGCCGCCAAGGCCACGCTGATCATGGCGGTGGAACGGGAGGCCACCCGGATCTCGCCCGCGGCACAGGCGCAGATCGACGCGGTACGCAGCGCGACGCGGGACCAAGTCGCGATCGGCCGTGCGGTCACCCGCGCCAAGACCGACCGACAGACCACCGCGGCTGTCCTGGAGCGCGAGGAGCACAAGGCCCGCGGCAAGGCACAGAAGGTTCGCCACGAGGCAGCAGACAAGCTGACCAAGCTCACCGCCGACCACCCGGCAGCCGACGTCCCCCAGGCGGTGCCGGCGCTGTTCACCGACGAGGATCTCGCCCGCGTGCTGGGCCAGTGGTCGGACGGGGGCGTGTCCCCTGCCGTGTCCCCGGGTGTGTCCCCTGTGTCCCCCCAGGTCCGCCCCGTGTCCCCGACGCCCGAACTGACCGCCTCGCAGGGCGAGGGACACACCCCGCTCGACTGGTCGGCTCTCGTGCAGGTGGCGTCCGTGGCCGGGGTCGAGACCCCCGAGCCGGGCGAACCGCTGAGCGAGGAACAGCTCACCGTGGTCCTGCGGTGGCTGCGCCACTCGGACAACCCGCCCCTGTCGTATCGCAAGGCGCTGGCCTCCTACCGCGCGGCGGGGTTCGTCGCGAAGGAAGAGCGGGTGCGCAAAGCGTACGCCGCCCTGATCGACGCGGAGGACGCACAGCCGTAAACGAGCGTCCGGCACACATCAATGAGGACCAGCCCAGGTCTAGTGGGCTGGCCCTCGTTGCGACTGCCGGAAGCAGTCGAGCACCAGTGAAGCAGACCCGGTGAGCGTCGGCGAGCGGCACGTTCGCAGACCCGGTACAGACCCGGCGAGCTGAGCCCAGCACACCACCCCCACCCCCGCTGTCTGGAAGGGAACTTCCCTGGTGAACACCTCATCCATCCGCCGCCGGCGCCTCGCGGTGTCGGCGGCCGTCGCTGTCAGTACGGCCCTGTCCGTCGCGATCGGCGTGCGGCTTGCCGGCTACGGCGTGCCGCTTGCGCTGTTGCTGGCCTGCTGCCTGTCCTGCGTGGCCACCTTCTCCAGCCTGCTGTTCCGCCTGGTGGACGCGCGGTCGACGACCACCCACCGCTGCACGCAGGCGGGCTGAGACTTCCAGGTGCGGCTGACGCACGCCGGTCCTGCGGAAAGCCGCCGCTGGCAGGAGATCGCCACCCGTCACCCCGACCACCGCACCACGTGAGCCAGGAGGCCGCCATGAGCACCGTCCACCCCGACGGCGCCGGCGCGCCGGGCCCGCTGTTCTGGGTGCTGTCCGTGGACAAGCCCGGTCTGGTCTCCACGACCCGCAGCGGCACCTACACCCCGCGCCCGGGTGCTACCCGCGAGGACGCCTACCAGGAGATCTACGAGGAGGTCACGGCCACGGCCAGCCACCCCGCGCTGCGGGGCGCCACGGTCCTGTTCTTCTCCCTGGAGCCCAACCGGCTCTGACCAGCCCCTTTCCCCCTGCGCAGGGCCCGGACGCCAAGCCCTGGAAAGCACGCGTCCGGGCCCTGCTCTCTCCATAAAGGAGTGCTCTCAGCATGACCGAGACCACCACCGAACCGGTAGCCCACCCGGCTACCACCCCACCCCCACCCCCACCCACCACCCCACCGGACCAGGCTCAAATCGCTTCCTCTGAAAGGGAGTTGGCGCACACCTCGGGCGGTATCCCGGTGCTGCCGCTGGCCTTGGCCGGTACGAACGGCGCGGTGGGCGCGGTCAGCACCGTCGCCCTGGTCGGCGGCGGGCCGATCGCGCTCGCGGTGGCCGCGGGCGGCGCCGCCGTCGTGGGCACCACCGCCGCGATCCGTGCCCGCCGCCGCACCACCACCGCCAACGGTGGTCGTGGTTCGGCCGGCTCCGACCAGCGGCGCAACGCCTCGCGCCCGTCCGCTTCCCGCTCCGGCGGTGGCTCCGGCCTGTTCTCCGGCGGGCGCGGCCGTGGGCGCGGCTCCGGTGGCAAGTCCCGCACCGGCAGCGGCACGGGAGGCTTGGGCCTGCGCTCCGGTGGCCGTGGCGGCGCCGGCCGTCACGGTGGGAGCGGGCGTCCCACGTCCCGTCCGAGTGCTTCCCGCAGTGGGGCGTCCCGCTCCGGTGCTGGCGGCGGTTCCGGGCGTTTGGGGCAGGTGCGGGCGCTGCGCAACGCCAACCGGAAGCAGTCGCCGACCCGGACCGCGGCCCGGCAGCAGACCACCGCGGCCCGCCGGCAGGTCGCCGATGCCCGCCGCAACGCCCGCGCCACCAACCGCGCCAACAAGGCGGCCTCGCGTGGCCTGTTGGGGCGTGCAGGCGGCTGGGCAGCAGGTAAGGCCGCCGCCGGCAGCCGAGCCCTGGTCAACAAGGCCCGCGCCGCTCGTGACCGTGCTACCGGGGCGCAGGTCGCCGCCAAGCGCGATCAGGTACGCAAGGCGCCTGCCCGCCGTAAGGCGCGCTGGGGGCTGCTGAAGTCGGCTTCCCGCTTCCAGGGACGGCGCCTGCTCGCCGCCCTGGCCGGCGGCGCCGCCGGAGTGCTGGGCTGCCTGACCACCCCGCTGGGCAAAAAGCTCGGCTGGCGGGCCCTGATACACCCCGGACGGCGCCTGTACGCGCGGCTGGTTGCGGCAGCCCGCGCCAAGCGAGCCGCTCGTGACGAGCAGATCCGCGCCACCCGGGCGGCGGAAGAGGCCGCCGCGGACAGCAATCCGCAGGAGATCGGCGACCGCGTGCAGCGTCCTGCCTCGCTCATTCCGACGTTTCTTTCGGCTGTTCAGGAGGCCATCAGCGTGTCTGGTTTCAAGTTCGAAGAGGCCGCGGCGGAGATGGAGAACGCGGCGCGCACCTACGACCCCGACGGGAACATGGAAGTTCTCGCGATGATCGACAACCTGCCCACGGCCATGCTGTCGATTGCCAACACCTTCCGCATTCTGGCCGAACGCTCCGACGAGGAGTTCGCCTTCGAGAAGGACGTGGCCGCCGGGTTCGACGACATCCACCGCACCCTGCTCAACGCGGTCGACTCCGCCGAAACCCTCGTGCCGCTGTTCCGGCAGGCCCACGAGCAGGACATCGCCCGCCACGAGGAACCCCGCAACGGCACCGAGGCCGAGAAGGGCTGGAACGTCTGAGATGACTACCGAGGCCACCATGACCAAACAGAACAGCAAGCAGACCGATACGGCTCAGGGTGGCCCGGCGTGGGACTGGGCAGCCGGCCACGGGCCTGTGACCGGCGCCCTGTCCGCCACTACTGGCATGTTCGCCGTGGCCACCACCGGCGCCGCCACGGGCATGCCGCCCGGGTGGGCGCTGGCGGTGGGTGCGGCCGGAGCGATCGGCCACACCGCCGCCGGCATCCGGCTGCGCAACGCCGGCCAGACCATCGCCTCCCGCGCCTCCTCCTGGCTCATCGGCGCCGGCTGGACCACCTGGGCAGTCACCAACGGGCCGCTGACCTGGCAGGCGCTCGGCTCGCTGGCCGTCATCGGCGTCGGCATGGGCACCGCCACCCGGTCCACCAACCTCTACGAGGAAGCCCGCGAGACCGAGGCGCTGGCTGCCGAACAGCGGGCGGTGGCCGCGGCGTTGTCTGCGGAGCGGCGGGCGATCGCTGAGGAGTGGGCGGAGCGGATCGAAAGGATCTGCGGCATCCGCCTGAAGGTGCTCGCCGTCGAGAAGTGGGCCGCGGGCACCGGGTTCACCATCGACGCCGAACTGCCGGGCGGCGCCACGTATGACCTGATCAGCAAGCGGTCGGCAGTGTTGTCGTCGGATGCGCATCTGCCGCATGGCTGCACCGCGACCGCCTCTCCCGGCGTCCACCAGGGCCGTGCCCTGATCGACGTGGCCACCGTCAACGTCCTCATGGACGAACGCACCTACCCCACCGACTACGGCCCTCTCTCGGTCCTGACCGGCATCCCCTGGGGATACCGCACCAACGCCGACGAGATCCTCGCCTACCTGCGCGAACAGTGCGCGCTCGTGGTCGGGCCCACCGGGTCGGGCAAGACCAACATGGTCCACGCCATCCTCGCCGGCTTCGCCCGCGCCACGGACATCCTGCCGTGGGTGATCGACCTGAATGCAGGATCGGCCGGCCTGCCCTGGGTCCTGCCCGCCCTCAACCACCAACCGGCAGAGGGCGAGCGGCGCTGGCGGCCCGGGATCGACTGGCTCGCCTCGACCTACGAGGAGGCGCTGTTGATGCTGGACACCGCTTTGGCGGTCGCCCGGTATCGCAAGACTGCCTACCAGGACCTCATGCACCGCAACAACACCGACCTGTTGCCGGTTAGTTCGGCGATCCCGCAGATCATGCTGTTGATCGACGAGGGTGCGGAGATCCTGGTCAGCACCGACCGGCGGATGCGCAAGCTCGCAGAAAAGATCCTGGAAGTCATCCGCATCGCCCGCTCCATGGGCGTCCGCACCGTGCTCACCGCGCTGGGGGCGACCGGCAGTGTGCTGGGCAACCTGATGATCCGCCGCGAGGCCAAGGTGCGCGTCGCCCTGACCGGCGGCGAAACCGAGGGCATGGACCTCTCGAAGATGTTCCCCGGCAGCCGCGGCCTGCGCACCGAGCAAGCCCCCTACAAGGGCGCCGGGTTCATGAGCACACCCGAATCGCCGGCCGCCCTGTTCAAGACGTGGCGGGTCCTGCCCCACCAGATCCGCGAGATCGTCGCCGCCACCAGCGAACGCCACCCCGCCCTCGACACGGTGTCCGCCAAGGCCGCCGGTGAGGCATACGCGCGCCGCTGGGATGCCGACCGCATCGCCTGGATGGGCAACCCCGACACCACCCCCATCCCCACCGGCCAAGGCGGCGGTGCGGGTGGCCGGTACGGGCTCAATCTGTCCGCCCTGCGCGACGCACCGAACAACACCCCGCCGACTCAGGCGGATTCAGGGTCGGGGTCGGAGGTGGATCGGCTCGCGGATGCGTTCATGCGCGAGATCGACGCACAGTTCGGCACCACCGACGAGCCCGACCCGTCCGCCCCGGCACCGCACCCGGAGCGGGAGCGTCCGGAGCGGCGCGGGCTGAACCTGTCCGCGCTGCGGGACGACGACGACCAGGCGCCCGCGCCGCAGGGCGGGACGGCGGGGCCGGAATGGCTGGCGGACGCGCTCGCGGCGATCGCCGACGCTGGTCCGGTGGGCATGAAACCGTCCGCCGTCGCCGACCGCGTGGGCCGCAGCCGGCAAGCCGTCCGCGAGGCACTCAAAGCGGCGGCCGAACGAGGCGAGCTGGTCTACCGGGACAACGGACCGCACTCGGTCTACGTCCACCCCGACCACGCCTGAACGCTCACAGAAAGCTACCGGCTACTGGCTACCGCCAACTTGCCACTAGCCGGTAGAACACCCCGCTACTGGCCACCAGGGGCCCTCAACAGGCTCTTTCGGCTTGCCAGTAGCCACTAGCCAGTGACCACTACAACCACACACCGTCATCACGTGGGCGCCCGCCGGAACACCTCCGGCGGGCGCCCGCGTGTCCCGGCACACCGGAAGGACACACCTGATGGAGCACCGTGAACCGCCCGGCGTCTTAGCCCCGCACATCCCCGCCGACGCCTACCACCGCGCCCAGGCCACCGGCCAGCCCGTCGTGTTCGTCGTCCAGGACAACACCGCTGCCTTCCCCTGGCGGCGCCTCGCGTACCCGTTCGCCATTGCCGGCGCGGTTGTCATCGGCGGCTGGGGACTGGTCGCCGCGCTCGCCTGGCTGCTCGACATCGCCGCCCACACCGCCACCGTCATCGCCGGCGCCGCCGGACCCGTCGGCGTCGGCGGCATCACCCTCAAACTCGCCCGCTCCAAGTGACCCCGAAGGCATCCGTGTTCGAGATCCGCGTCATCTGCGAGCCCACCGACACCGACCGCGTCAGCCGAGTCCTGGCCGCCGCGTTCGACACCGGACCCGCCCGCCAGTACCCCACCCGCGACCGCAAGCGCGTCCGCCTGTACTTCACCGCCGACCACCAGCCCACCGACCTCGAGAGCGAGTGACCATGTCGTTCGGAGAAACCCCGATCACCCTTGTCGGCAACCTGACCGACGACCCGGAGCTGAAGTTCACCGAGGGCGGCGCCGCGCTGGCGAAGTTCACCATTGCTGTCACCCCGCGCACCTTCGACCGCACCTCCAACGCGTGGAAGGACGGCACCACCGCGTTCTACCGCTGCGCCGCCTGGCGCACCCTCGCCGAACATGTCGCCGACAGCCTCAAGAAGGGCTCGCGCGTCGTCGCCAACGGGCGGATGCGGCAGCACGACTGGACCAACGAGCAGGGCGAGAAGCGTTCCATGCTCGCCGTCGAGATCGACGACATCGGCGCCTCGGTCCGCTTCACCACCGTGACCATCAACGCCAAGCGCACTGGTCAGAACGGCTCGGCGGGCGATGACGTGTGGGCCACCGGCAACAACTCTGCCGCAGGCGCGGCCGACGCCGAACCCCCGTTCTAGCTACGCCAAGGGCGGCCCCCTCGTCTCGGCAAAGTCGCGGGGCCGCCCTTGTCCACCCACCAGTCACCAGACCTGTGGAGGTCTCCAGCATGACCCACCCCACGGACATCCGGCGAGTGCGCAGTGAGGGAGCTGCGCCGTGAACGAGCCCCGGACCGTGTCCCTGGACACCCTGCACCTGCTCGCCGCCGCCCTGCTCTGCGGTGAGCGGGGCTGGCCTGTCATTCCCCTGATTCCGGGGGCCAAGCGGCCTACCGGACACCCCGAACGCTCCTGCCCCCGCACCGGACGCTGCTCCGGCGGGCACCGCACCCCCGAACAGCGCGCCACCACCGAGCCCGACCTGATCCAGACCGCGTGGGCCCACCACCCCTACAACGTCGGGATCGCGACCGGACCGGCTGGCCTACTGGTCGTCGATCTGGACGTGCCGAAAGAGGAAGAGCAGGAAGGAGCGCCTGACGGCGCCACTTCTTTCGAGGCGCTCTGCGAGCGCCACGGTCAGCCCTTTCCGGACACCTACCAGGTGCGGACTCCCAGCGGGGGCCGCCACCTGTACTTCACGGCCCCACGCGGGGTGCGGTTGAAGTGCAGCGTCAAGCGGATCGCCCCCAACATCGACACCCGCGCCTGGGGCGGCTACGTCGTCGCCGCGGGCTGTACCACCCCGCAGGGCGCCTACGAGGTAGCCGAGGCTGCCCCGGTTGCCGCGCTGCCGGCGTGGCTGGCAGAGCTGCTGACTGAGTCGGCGAAACCGGCCGAACCGCCGACGCTCGCTCGGGTGTTGGACGGCAGCAAGGCCGCGCGCACGGCACTCGAGCGGGAGTGTGCGGTCATCCGGGCCGCCCGCGAGGGAGGGCCGAACGGGCGCAACGCCACCCTGCACCGCAGTGCGTGCAAGGTGGCCCGGTTCGTCGCCTGGGGACACATCGACCGGCGCACGGTCGAAGAGGCAATCCAGGCGGCGGGGGAGTCGACGGGACTGCCGGCCGCCGAGTGCCGCACCACCATCCACAGCGCCATGGAGTGGATCGTGGCGCACGCGACACCGCGGGAGGTCGCGTGACCACCAACCGTTCCCCCCGCCTGGATTGCCTCATCCCCGCCCCCGACGGGCCGCCAGACGCCCCGCCCGCCCCTACCGGAGCAGGCGGGGGCGGCCGACGGAAGGCCGCCCGAAGGGCGTCCTTTCAGCCTTTCCCCCCGATCCACCGCACCCCGTGCCCGGCACGTAACTCCGAAAGGGGAAACGCCGCATGACCAGCCCCAAGGCCCCCATCGACGGCGCCGCGCTGCTCGATGAGGTCGAAGCGTTCCACCGCCGCTTCAACGTCTTCCCCCGCGAGGCCGCCTACGTCGCCGTCACCCTGTGGGACGCACACGCCCACCTGATCGATGCGTTCGACGGCACCGCCCGCCTCGCGTTCCTCTCCCCCGAGCCCGGATCGGGCAAGTCCCGCGCCCTGGAGATCGTGGAAACCCTCACGCCACGCGCGGCCACCACCGTCAACGCATCGGCCAACGCCCTGTTCCGGCTGGTGGAGGCCGACGGAGGAACCCCGACGCTGCTCTTCGACGAGATCGACACCGTTTTCGGTCCCAAGGCCGGCGGCAACGAAGAGGTCCGCGGGTTCCTCAACTCCGGCTATCGGCGCGGCGCCAAGTCCCTGCGCTGCGTCGGCGACGGCTCCAACCAGAGCACCGAGTGGTTCTCCTCGTTCTGCGCGGTCGCCATGGCCGGACTCGGCTCGCTACCGGACACGATCCTGACCCGCTCCGTCATCATCCGCATGCGCAAGAAGGCCCCCAACGAGAAGGCCGAACCCTATCGCCGACGCGTCCACGAGAAGCAGGGCCACGCCCTGCGTGACCGCCTCGCCAAGTGGGCCGACACCGTCAGGGACGACATCGCCGCGGCCTGGCCGGAGATGCCCGAGGGAGTCTCGGACCGGCCCGCCGACGTGTGGGAGCCGCTGTTGGCGGTCGCCGACGCGGCGGGCGGGCACTGGCCCGAGCGAGCCCGCGCGGCCTGCCTGGAACTGGTCCGCGCGGCGGGCGAGGGAAGCGGTTCCTCCATCGGCATCCGGCTGTTGACCGACCTGCGGGACAAGGTGTTCTGCGGAGCCGAGCGCATGCCCACGGCCGCGATCCTCGAACTCCTTCACCGGATCGATGACGCCCCGTGGGCGGACATGGATGGCAACGGCAAGCCCCTCAACGCCCGGTCGCTGTCCAAGATGCTCGGGGAGTACGTCACGGCGAAGAACGAGCCGATCGGGCCCCGATCCATCCGCACCACCCAGGGCGTCCCCAAGGGCTACTACGCCGAAGATCTCGCGGACGCCTGGCTGCGCTACTGCCCCCCACTCCCCGAGAATTCCGCTACATCCGCTACATCCGCTACACCGCAGGTCAACGGGGGTGAATCTGTAGCGGAAGAGCTTCCCGGCATCCGCTACATCACCCCGCAAGCCGCTACCGGCGACCGCCCCGCGTAGCACCACCTATCCGCTACATCCCGCCCATCCGCTACACGCAACAGCCCCCTGACCTGCGCTGTAGCGGATGTAGCGGCTGTAGCGGATTCCCAGAGGGGCCGCGCGAAGGTTGCGACGGCCCCTCTCGTTCGTCTTCCCCTCCTGCCGTCTCAAGGAGACTCCGACATGGCCACCCCTACCCGTCGTCGTCGCGAGCCGAAGGATGAACTGGTGCCGCTCAGCGACGTGTTGGACGAGATCGGCATCACCCGCGCCACCTGGTACCGGTGGCGCGACCGCGGTTACACGCCGGAGGCGCGGCGCACGCCTTCCGGTCGCATCTGCGTGCGTCGAAGTGTCCTGGATGCCTTCAAAGAAGAACTGGATGCCGCGTGACTGAGTGGACCTACGACGTCAAGATCTGGGCTATCCGCAAGCGTGATTCGACGCGGAAGCCCTACCAAGTTCGCTGGGGTACCGGCACCCGCCCGCACTCGGAGTCCTTCAAGACATCGGGCCTGGCGGAGAGCCGCCGGGCCCAGCTCATGACGGCCGCTCGCAAGGGCGAGCCGTTCGACGTGGAGAGCGGACTGCCCCAGTCCTTGCTCACCAAGGAGCGGGACATTTCGTGGTACGAGCATGCCCGCAACTACATCGCCATGAAGTGGGACCACTCCCCTGCGTCGACACGCCGCACGCTCGCCGAAGCCATGGCAACCGTCACGCCCGCTCTGGTGAAGAACACCAAGGGCATGCCGGAACCGCGAGTCGTACGCACCGCCCTCTACAGCTGGGCGTTCAACAAGAACCGCTGGAAGGAGGATCCCCCGGACGAGGTCGTCAAGGTGCTCGCCTGGTTCGAAGCGAAGTCCCTGCCCACATCCGCTCTGGCAGACCGCATGCAAGTACGTGCCGCGCTGGAAGCCCTGACCAAGAAGCTCGACGGCAAGACGGCAGCGGCAAGCGTGATCCGCAGGAAGCGAGCCATCTTCCACAACGCCCTCGGGTACGCCGTGGACGCCGAACTCTTGACGGAGAACCCCCTGCCGCGCGTCCAGTGGAAGGCTCCCGAACAGGTTGAAGAGGAGGTGGACCCGGCGTGCGTGCCGGACCCTGCTCAGGCCGCGAAGCTCTTGGCCGCTGTGCGGGCCCAGAGCCCACGCGGCCGCCGCCTGATGCCGTTCTTCGGCTGCATGTACTACGCCGCGGCCCGGCCAGCCGAAGTCATCGGCCTGCGTCTCCAGGACTGCGACCTTCCGCGGCGCGGATGGGGGAAGTTGCGCCTCAGAGAGACACGACCGCGGTCCGGTTCGGCGTGGACGGACAGTGGCGAGGCCCACGACAAACGGGGCCTGAAGCACCGCCCTCGGAAGGCCGTTCGGGAGGTACCTATCCCGCCAGAGCTGGTCGCCTTGCTCCGATGGCACGTGATGGCATACGGCACGGCACCGGACGGCCGGCTGTTCCGGACGCAACGGGGCGGACTGATCCAAGACACCGGATACGGGGAAGTCTGGGCTGAAGCTCGAACGCGGGCCCTGACCCCCGCTCAGCGGGGGTCAGCCTTGGCCAAGCGTCCCTATGATCTCCGTCACGCGGCTGTCTCCACCTGGCTCAGTTCTGGCGTCGAACCTCAGCTCGTAGCGAAGCGCGCCGGCCACAGTGTGGCCGTCCTGTTCCGCGTCTACGCGAAGTTCCTCAGCGACGGAGACGAAGCGGCAAACGCCAAGATCTCCGCTCGCCTGGAGGGGCGCTCCTAGCAGGGCAGAAATCCCGTCCACGTCTGGGCCACGCGGTTCGAGACAGGGCGTTCGAACGCGAGACAGAGCGAGACAGCGTGTCGATCGCCAGGAGACACGACAAGGGGCCCGTGACCAGCCGAAATGGCTGGTCACGGGCCCCTTGTTTTCCCTGTGGCGGCGCCAGGATTCGAACCTGGGAAGGCTGAGCCGGCAGATTTACAGTCTGCTCCCTTTGGCCGCTCGGGCACACCGCCGGGGCTGCTGCCGTTCGAACCGCTTTTCGGCGGTGCTCGCTGGCAACGACGTAAACAATACCCGATGCGGAGGGGTGCTTCGCCACCCGATTGATCTGCGCTCGAGCGAGCACGGGTGGCTAGGCTTGTCCGGATGCGGCCCGCGCACCACGCCGGGCTCGGCGGCCACCCCCACGCCCGCCGAACCGCACCCCACAAGCACCCCGATACAAGGAGCCACAGGACATGGCCGACTCCAGTTTCGACATCGTCTCGAAGGTCGAGCGGCAGGAGGTCGACAACGCCCTCAACCAGGCCGCCAAGGAGATCTCGCAGCGCTACGACTTCAAGGGCGTGGGAGCCTCGATCTCGTGGTCCGGTGAAAAGATCCTGATGGAGGCGAACTCCGAGGACCGCGTCAAGGCCGTCCTCGACGTCTTCCAGTCCAAGCTGATCAAGCGCGGCATCTCGCTGAAGGCCCTGGACGCGGGCGAGCCCCAGCTCTCGGGCAAGGAGTACAAGATCTTCGCGTCCATCGAGGAGGGCATCTCCCAGGAGAACGCCAAGAAGGTGGCGAAGATCATCCGTGACGAGGGTCCCAAGGGGGTCAAGGCTCAGGTGCAGGGTGACGAGCTGCGCGTCAGCTCCAAGAGCCGTGACGACCTGCAGGCCGTGATCGCCCTGCTGAAGGGCAAGGACTTCGACTTCGCGGTCCAGTTCGTGAACTACCGGTGAGCCGGATGCACCTGGTGGGCGCGACGAGCCGCTGACTCACGGCGTACGGGAAAGGGTGGGCACCCGTCGGTGCCCACCCTTTCTCGCCTGCTGGCTGCGGTCCAAGGGGTGCCCGGCCGTACCGGGCCGTTCTTCCCGGTCAGTCGCGGGAGTTGCCGAACAGGATGCGGTAAGCGATCAGGAGGACCAGCGAGCCGCCGATCGCCGCCGCCCAGGTCGCACCGTCGTAGAAGTGCTTGGTGATCGGGTGGTCCAGGAAGCGGGACGAGATCCAGCCGCCGATGAACGCGCCCGCGATGCCGATGAGCGTCGTGCCGACGAAGCCGCCCGGGTCGCGGCCCGGCAGCAGGAACTTGGCGATGGCTCCGGCCAACAACCCCAGGATGATCCAGCTGATGATCGTCATGCCGTGAACCTGCCCTCCCGCTCTGTGCATCCGCTGTCCGAACGGTGTGATTTCGGTGCGGACAGCCTGTGCTCCGTGTGCCACGCGTCCACCGCGCGGGCCGCCTGTCGGCCGGCTCGCACGATCCGTTCTCGGCGCGCTTGTTCGTGTTCCGTTGCTGGGGAGGACGCCTCCGCGGTGCTCCCCGGTTGCAGCGATCAGTAGGGTGCGAGCCATGACACGGTCCGGCTCCGCCTCCGAACTGCGACGCACCCTGGGCGTCGGCGACGCCGTGGTCATCGGGCTCGGCTCGATGATCGGCGCCGGGATCTTCGCCGCCCTGGGACCCGCGGCCCGTGCGGCCGGCTCCGGGCTGCTGCTCGGCCTGGCGGTCGCCGCCGTGGTCGCCTACTGCAACGCCACGTCGTCGGCGCGGCTGGCCGCTCTGTACCCGGCCTCCGGCGGCACCTACGTGTACGGGCGCGAGCGGCTCGGCGCGTTCTGGGGGTATCTCGCGGGCTGGTCGTTCGTCGTCGGGAAGACGGCCTCCTGTGCGGCGATGGCGCTCACCGTGGGGGCCTACGTCTGGCCCGGGCAGGCCCATGCCGTGGCGGTCGCGGCGGTGGTGGCGCTGACCGCGGTGAACTACGGCGGCATTCAGAAGTCCGCCTGGCTGACCCGGGTGATCGTCGCGGTGGTGCTGGCTGTCCTCGCTTCCGTCGTGGTCGTGTGTCTGGGGTCGGGGGCGTCCGAGGCCGCGCGCTTGAACATCGGGGCCTCCGAGGGCGCGGGGGGCGTGCTGCAGGCGGCCGGCCTGCTGTTCTTCGCCTTCGCCGGGTACGCCCGCATCGCGACCCTCGGCGAGGAGGTACGCGATCCCGCGCGCACCATCCCCCGGGCGATCCCAGTGGCGTTGGGCATCGCCCTGGCCGTGTACGTGTGTGTGGCGGTGGCCGTCCTCTCCGTGCTGGGAGCCGATGGTCTCGGGGCTGCGGCTGCTCCGCTGGCCGACGCGGTGCGGGCGGCCGGCGTCCGGTGGCTGGTGCCGGTCGTGCGGGTGGGGGCTGCCGTGGCCGCGCTGGGTTCGCTGCTCGCCCTCATCCTGGGCGTCTCCCGGACGACGCTGGCCATGGCCCGTGACCGGCATCTGCCCGGCGCGCTCTCGGCCGTGCACCCGCGTTTCCAGGTGCCGCACCGGGCCGAACTGGCCGTGGGCGCGGTCGTCGCCGTCCTCGCCGCCACGGTGGACGTGCGGGGTGCGATCGGCTTCTCCTCCTTCGGTGTGCTCGCGTACTACGCCGTGGCCAACGCCTCGGCCTGGACACTGAGTCCCGCCCCGACGGCGCGGCTGCTGCCGACTCTGGGACTGGTCGGGTGCGTCGTGCTGGCTTTCTCGTTGCCGGCGGTTTCCGTGGTGGCGGGCGCGGGAGTGCTGGTGGTGGGCGTGGTGGCGTACGGCGTGCGGCGGTGGGTGGAGGGGCGCGGGCGTACGTAGCTGCGGCGGTGGGCTGTCAGCCCGTCGGCGCCTGCGCTGTGCGTATGCGGAAGTCGGGCCAGGGGGCCATCTGGAAGTCGTCCTCCATCACGTCCCACCAGCCGGTGCCCTCGACCCAGGCATGCAGCCAGTCGGCGAGGGTGGGCGTGTCCACGAACCAGGCGTGGTCGGGATCGCCCGGGTTGGGCTCGAAGAGCAGGACCGTCGCCTCCGGGGAACGGCAGTCCACGCAGGCGTACATGGCACAGCCCCAGTGGGATATCGGCAGGACGCCTTCCGGCCAGAGCCAGTCCGGGTCCTTGCGGCCGCTCTCACGGTTGGCCAGGTACTGCACGACGGCGGCGGGCTCGCCCGCGGGCGGGCCGTCGAGCAGGGGCAGCAGGCCGTATTCCGGGCCGAATCCGCCGTCTCCTATCCGCAGGTACAGGTCGGCGAGCAGTGGCGGCAGGGTGAAGCCCAGGGCGGCCTCGGCGCGGGACAGCGTGTCCGCGGCGACGGGCGCGGGGAGGGAAGTCCAGCCGTAGGGGCGGGTGGTGCGCGCCTTGGCCGCCACCCGTGCCAGCAACTGCTCGTTGTCGGTCATGGGTTCATGATGCAAGGCGGCACTGACAATCGAGCCGGCCTGTGGACAACCGCGGGGTTGTGGAAAACCTCTGGGCCGGGGCGGGCAGGGGTGGGCCGTGGCGGCGGCGAGGTCAGCGTGCGGCGAACGGCTCGTCCGTCCGCACGATTTCGCGGCCGAGCGGCAGCAGCGAGACCGGGATCAGCTTGAAGTTGGCGACTCCGAACGGGATCCCGATGATCGTGATGCACAGGGCGATGCCGGTGGCGATGTGCGCGAGCGCCAGCCACCAGCCGGCGAGGACCAGCCACAGGACGTTGCCGAGGCACGAGGGCGCACCGGCGTCACGGCGCTCGACCGTCGTGTACCCGAAGGGCCACAGGGCATAGACGCCGATACGGAACGCGGCAATGCCGAACGGGATGCCGATGATCGTGATGCACAGCAGGACTCCGGCTGCCAGGTATCCGAGGAACAGCCAGAAGCCGCTCAGGACCAGCCAGATGACGTTCAGGATGGTTTTCACTGGGGGCGACCTGCCATCTTCTCGAGCCGGGCGATGCGATCCGCCATCGGCGGATGCGTCGAGAACATCTTGGACAGTCCCTGACCGGGGCGGAAGGGGTTCGCGATCATCATGTGGCTCGCCGTCTCGATGCGCGGCTCGGGCGGCAGCGGCAGTTGCTTGGTGCCCGTCTCCAGCTTGCGCAGGGCGCCGGCCAGGGCGAGCGGGTCGCCGGTCAGTTGGGCGCCGGACGCGTCGGCCTCGTACTCCCTCGACCGGCTGATGGCCAGTTGGATGAGGGAGGCCGCGAGGGGGCCCAGGATCATGATGAACAGCATGCCGATGAGGCCGGGGCCGTCATCGTCGTCGGAGCGGCCGATCGGGATGAGCCAGGCGAAGTTGACCAGGAACATGATCACCGAGGCGAGGGCGCCGGCGACCGACGAGATGAGGATGTCGCGGTTGTAGACGTGGCTGAGCTCGTGGCCGATGACGCCGCGCAGTTCGCGCTCGTCGAGGAGGCGCAGGATGCCTTCCGTGCAGCACACCGCGGCGTTGCGCGGGTTGCGGCCCGTCGCGAAGGCGTTCGGCGCCTCCGTAGGGGAGATGTAGAGGCGGGGCATGGGCTGGCGCGCCTGGGTGGAGAGTTCGCGGACCATGCGGTAGAGGCCCGGGGCCTCGAACTCGCTCACCGGACGCGCGCGCATCGCGCGTAGCGCCAGTTTGTCGCTGTTCCAGTACGCGTACGCGTTCGTCCCGAGGGCGACGAGAACCGCGACGACGAGCCCCATGCGGCCGAAAAAGCTGCCGATGACGATGATGAGGGCGGACAGTCCTCCGAGGAGCACTGCGGTCCTTAGCCCGTTGTGCCGGCGGTGCACGGTACGCCCTCCAAGTGATGCAGCAGGGGGAACCCTTTGCTTGCGGATCTTGCTTGCTTTCTCCGGTGCCGCTGGTGCCGTGGTGTCACGTCCAGTGGACCCTTCTTCCAGGTCAACGCCAGGCGAGGGTCACTAGTTCCCTTGTGCGTACGGCGGCATGCCTCCGCCGTCCGGGTGAGCGGCTCCGGGCAGGTGCTCAGAAGAGGCCGGTGTCGGCGAAGCGCAGGACCAACTGGGGAGCCCCGGAGAGGGCGATGCCCAGGACCCCGGTGAGGGCGATCGCCGCTGTCAGGGGTGCCGGGATGCGGTGCTCGACGGGTTCGCCCTCCGGAGCTCGGAACAGCAGCGCCGTCCACTGAAGGTAGTAGAAGAGCGCGACGACGACGTTGACGGCCATGATCACGGCGAGCCAGCCGAGTCCCGCGTCGACGGCCGCCGAGAACACGGTGACCTTGGCGAACAGGCCGATGATGCCCGGTGGCAGCCCGGCCAGGCAGAGCAGGAAGAACGCCAGGAGCAGGGCTGCGAGCGGGTTCCTGGCGTACAGGCCGCGGTAGTCGGTGAGGCGGTTGGCGGTCTTCGTGCGGCCCACCAGTGCGGCGACGGCGAACGCGCCGAGGTTCACGGCCGCGTACATGAGGGCGTAGGCGACGGTGGAGCCGACGGACTGCTGCGGATGGCCGGAGTAGGCGGCCGCGGCGATCGGTACGAGGAGGTAGCCCGCCTGACCGACCGACGACCAGGCGAGGAGGCGTACCGCGCTGTACGCGCGCGTGGCCTGCTGGCGCAGGGCACCGACGTTGCCGACGGTCATGGTGAGCGCGGCCAGGGCGGCGAGTGCGGGGCCCCAGACGTCGGCGTACGACGGGAAGGCGAGCACGGTGACGAGGATGAGGCCGGTGAAGCCGACCGCCTTGCCGACGACCGACAGATAGGCGGCGATCGGCAGGGGCGCGCCGACGTAGGTGTCGGGGACCCAGAAGTGGAAGGGAACGGCTGCCGTCTTGAAGGCGAAACCGACGAGGGTGAGGACGACTCCGGTCTGGGCGAGGGTGTGGAGTTGGCCGTCGACGTGCTGGATGCGGTCGGCGACCTGGATGAGGTAGAGGGTGCCGGTCGAGGCGTACACGAAGCTGATGCCCATGAGGCTGACGGCGGTCGCGGTGACCGACGACAGGAAGAACTTCAGCGCCGCCTCGGAGGACTTCCTGTCGCCGTGCCGGATGCCGACGAGGGCGAAGGCGGGCAGGGAGGCGACCTCCAGGGCGACGATCAGGGTCGCGAGGTCGCGGGAGGCGGGCAGGAGGGCTGCGCCGGCGGCGGAGGACAGCAGCAGGAACCAGTACTCGCCTTCGGGGAGTTGTCGTTCGGCGTCCTTCAGGGTCGTCACCGACAGCAGGGCCGCGAGGAGGGCTCCGCCGAGGACCAGGAACTGGATGACGAGGGTGAAGTTGTCGGCTGTGTAGCTGCACGCGTGCGTGCCGTCGACGCAGAAGGTGCTGCGGTCGTCTCCGAGGAGGGGCAGCAGCAGGAGCGCGGAGGCGGCGAGGCCGGCGACCGACACCCAGCCGAGCAGGGGCTTCCTTGTCTCGCCGACGAACAGGTCGGCGACGAGGACGACGAGTCCGACGAGGGCCGTGAGGGTGGGTGGCGCGATGGCGAGCCAGTCGACGGACTGGACGAGGTTCTCGGCCAGCGGCTGGGCCACGGAGCTCATCGGGTGCCTCCTGCGAGGAGCTGCTGCACGGCCGGGTCGGTCAGGCCGAGGAGCGCCTTGGGCCACAGCCCGGCGACGACGGTGAGGGCGACGAGGGGCGTCCAGGCCGCGAACTCGTACGAGCGGACGTCCATCAGCTGCGGGGCTTCCTGCGGTGCGGCGCCCATGCACACGCGCCGGACGACGACGAGCATGTACGCGGCGGTGAGCAGGGTGCCGAAGGCCGCGATGGACATGAAGGTGAGGAAGGCGGGGCGGCTGAGGTCGGCGGCGGGTTTGAACGCGCCGAACAGAGCGAGCATTTCGCCCCAGAAGCCGGCCAGGCCCGGCAGGCCCAGGGAGGCCACGGCGCCGAAGGCGAGGAGCCCGCCGAGGCGCGGGGCCTTGCCGTACAGGGCGGCACCGGACTCCTCGGCGAGTGCGTCCAGGTCGGTGGTGCCGGTGCGGTCCTTGAGGGCGCCGACGATGAAGAAGAGCAGGCCGGTGATGAGGCCGTGGGCGATGTTGGCGAAGAGGGCGCCGTTGACGCCGGTCGGGGTCATGGTGGCGATGCCGAGCAGGACGAAGCCCATGTGGCCGACGGAGGAGTAGGCGACGAGCCGCTTGAGGTCGCCCTTGGCGCCCTGTTTGGCGAGGGCGAGGCAGGCGAGGGACCCGTAGATGATGCCGACGACCGCGAGGGCCGCGAGGTAGGGCGCGAAGGTGCGGAAGCCGTCCGGCGCGATGGGCAGGAGGATGCGGACGAAACCGTACGTGCCCATCTTCAGCAGGACGCCGGCGAGGAGGACCGAGCCGACGGTCGGGGCGGAGGTGTGGGCGTCCGGCAGCCAGCTGTGCAGCGGCCACATCGGCGTCTTGACCGCGAGCCCGACACCGATCGCCAGAACGGCGATGACCTGCACGGATGTGGTCAGTGACCGGCCGTTGTCAGTGGCGAGTGCCACCATGTCGAAAGTGCCGGCCTTGATCCCGATCAGGAGCAGGCCGAGCAGCATGACGACCGAACCGAGCAGTGTGTAGAGGATGAACCGCCAGGCGGCCCGGGTACGGCCCTCGCCGCCCCAGCGGGCGATGAGGAAGTACATCGGGATGAGCACCGTCTCGAACGCCAGGAAGAACAGCAGCAGGTCGAGGACGGCGAAGGTCGCGAGGGTGCCGGACTCCAGGACGAGCAGCAGCGCGACGAAGGCCTTCGGGGTCGGGCCCGCGGGCATCTTGAAGTACGAGTAGAGCGCGCAGAGGAAGGTCAGCAGCGCGGTCAGGACCACAAGGGGGAGGGAGATGCCGTCGATGCCGAGGTGGATGCGCACGTCGAGTGCGGGGATCCAGCTGATGTCGGTCGTGGCCTGCATCTTCGACGGGTGGTCGTGGTCGAAGCCGAGCGCGAGGGCGATCGCGGCGATGAGCACCACGCCGGTGACGGTCACGCCGTGGCGCAGGACGGCCTGCTCCGGCGACTTCCCTTTCAGTCCGGGCGGGGCGGGCAGGAGGGCGGCGACCGCGCCGAGGAGCGGTACGACGACGACGAACGCCAGAAGGAACTGCATCACGGACTCGCTGATATCGATCACGCCTGCTCACGCTCCCGTGGCGACGAGGAGGGCGGCGACCGCCAGGACGACGGTGCCTGCGAGCAGCGCGCTCACATAGGTCTGCACATTGCCTGTCTGGGCCCGCCGTACGGCGGCACCCAGCAGTCGGGGTAGGGCGCCCGCGCCGCGTACGTAGGTTTCGACGACCTCGCGGTCCAGGAACCGGACGAGGCTCGCACCGGCCTGGACCGGGCGGACGAAGAGGGCCGCGTACACGGCGTCGAGGTGGAAGCCGACGGCCGCGTGCCGGTGCAGCGGACCGAGCAGCAGACGACCGGGGTCGGCGGGGTCGGGCGCGTAGGCCACTCCCCCGTAGGCGGGCGCGTGGCTGGCGATGGCCTCGGCCTCGACCTGCCCGGCGTCGCCTTCCGGATGGGCCGCGACCGCCCCGAGCGGCACGCGGGCCGCGAGGCTGGTGGTGTGGCGCCAGGCCGCGTAGGTGACGATGCCGCCGACCAGGGCGACGCCCGTGCCGACGACGGAGGTGGTCAGCGTCGGCGTGAGGTCGCGGCCGTCGAACCAGTCGGGCAGCGGTCGGTAGGAGAAGGCGCCGAGGGCGAGGGACGGGACGGCGAGCACCCACAGCACCACGGTCATGGTGAGGGGCTGCCTTCCGTGGTCGGGGGCCTCGGCGCCCCGGCCGTGGAAGGCCAGCAGCCACAGGCGCGTCGCGTACGCGGCGGTGAGCAGGGCCGCGACCATTCCGGCGACGAGGGTGATCCAGCCCGCGACGCCGGGCGCGTGCTCGGTGTGGCCGGTGGCGACGTGCTCGGCGGCGCCCAGGACGGACTCCTTGGAGAAGAAGCCGCTGAAGGGCGGGATCGCGGCGAGCGCGAGCAGCGCCACGGTCATCGTCCAGAAGGCGTCGGGGACGCGGTCGCGCAGCCCGCTCAGGCGGGACATGGCGGCCAGCGAGTTGGTGCCGGCGGCGTGGATGATCACGCCGGCCGCGAGGAAGAGCAGCGCCTTGAAGGCGCCGTGCGTGAGGAGGTGGAAGACGGCGGCCGAGCGGTCACCGACGGAGAGGGCGCCGGTCATGTAGCCGAGCTGGCCGATCGTCGAGTACGCGAGGACGCGCTTGATGTCGTCCTGGGCGAGCGCGGCGAGGCCCGAACCGACCATCGTGACGGCGGCCATGACGGCGAGGACGACCATGGCGGCCCGGGAGGCCTCGAACACCGGGAGGAGACGGGCGATGAAGTAGACACCGGCGGCCACCATCGTCGCGGCGTGGATCAGCGCGGAGACGGGTGTCGGGCCGGCCATGGCGTCGGGGAGCCAGGAGTGCAGCGGGAACTGCGCCGACTTGCCCGCCACGCCCGCAAGGAGCAGCAGGGCGATCAGGGTCGGGTGGTCGAGGCCGCCGTGCGCGACGGTGCCGAGGATCGTCGTGATCCGGAAGGAGCCGGCCTCGGTGGCGAGGGCGAACAGGCCGATGAGGAAGGGGACGTCACCGAGCTTGGTGACGAGGAAGGCCTTGATGGAGGCGGCGCGGGCTTCCGGGGTCTCCCAGTAGTGGCCGACCAGGAAGTAGGAGCAGATGCCCATGACTTCCCAGCCGACCAGCAGCACGATCAGGTCGCCGGAGTAGACGACGAGCAGCATCGCGGAGGTGAACAGCGAGACGAGCGCGGCGTAGGAGGGGTAGCGCGGGTCGTCGCGCAGGTAGCCCGTCGAGTAGATCTGCACGCAGGACGCGACGACAGCGACCAGGATGGCGACGAGGGCGGCGAAGCCGTCGATGTGCAGGGCGAGTTCGATGGGGACCGAGCCGGTGGGCGTCAGTTCGGTGTGGGCGTTCACGGCTTGGTCGCCGCCCTGGCGCACGGCGACGAGCACCGCCAGCACCAAGGAGGTGAGAGCCGGCAGGACGGCGAGCGGACGGACGAAGCCGGGGGCCGTGCGACCCAGCAGCAGGCCCGCTGCGGCTCCCAGGAACGGCAGGAGCGGGACGAGGACGGCGAGGGTGGTGGTGGTCACGCGGTGGCCTCGGCCTTCCCGGCCCCGTCGGCCGGCCCGGCCGTGAGGACGTCGCTGTCGGGGCCGACCGTCTCGTGGCCCTCGGCGGTGTCGCGGAGCTTGTCGATGTCGGAGGTGCCGCGGTTGCGGTGGACGGCGAGGACGATCGCCAGGCCGATGCCGATCTCGGCGGCGGCGATGGCGATGGTGAACAGGGTCAGGGCCTGACCGGAGTGCAGCGTCTCGCGGGCGGCCTTGCTGAGCCATACGTCGAAGGCGACCAGGTTCAGGTTGACGGCGTTGAGCATCAGCTCGACCGACATCAGGACAAGGATGGCGTTGCGACGGGCGAGGACTCCGTACAGGCCCGTGCAGAAGAGGAGGGCGGCCAGGACCGCGGGATAGGCGAGGTGCATCAGCGGGCGCCTTCCTGGTCGGCCGGGTGGGAGTCCGCGGCCGGGTCCGGACCCGCGACGCGGTGAGTCCCCGTGGCCGACTTTGCCGCTCGGCTCCCGGGGTTTCCCTCGATCGGGTGATTACGGGAATCCGGGACAGATGGGGAACCACCGGTCGCCGCTCGGGAGTTCACAGGGGGAAGGCTCGACTCGGCCTTCGCCTTTCGGGACAGGACGATCGCGCCGACCAGAGCGGCGAGGAGGAGGACGGAGAGGGCCTCGAAGGGGAGGACCCAGTTCTGGAAGAGGCTCGCCCCGGTGACGGCGGTGGAACCGGCGGCCGGCCCGTCCAGATCGACCCAGGTGGTGCGGAAGGCATCGACGACGACCCAGATCAGGGCGGCCGCGGCGGCGACGGCGACGGTGAGGGCGGCCCAGCGATTGCCGGAGTCGGCGTCCGGGGAGCGCCCGATGGGGGCCCTGGTGAGCATCAGACCGAACAGGAGGAGGACCACGACGGAACCGACGTAGATGAGGACCTGCACCCATGCGATGAACTCGGCGGTGAGCAGGAGGTACTCCACGGCGAGGCCACCGAGGGCGACCACCAGCCACAGGGCGGCGTGCACCAGTTGTCGGGTGGTGACGGTGACCAGCGCGGCGCCGAAGGTGGCCAGGCCGACGAGGAGGAACGCGATCTCGACGCCGGTCGGCGAGAGGAAGCCGTGCTGCGCGGCGGCGAGAGGCACGGCGACCGGATGGGTCATGACGGCCGGGTGGGTCACGGCTGTCCTCCCTGCGGCTCGGTCGGCTCCGTCCGTGCCGCCGCGAGCTTCTCGGCGGTCTTGCGGGCGGCGGCGATCTCCTTCGGTTCCTCCGCGCCGGGGTCGAGGGCGGGCGGGGCCGGCACCGTCCACATCCACTCGCGGAGCTTGTCGCGCTCGTGGGTGAGTTCGCGGATGTCGGTCTCGGCGTACTCGAACTCCGGGGACCAGAACAGGGCGTCGAAAGGACAGACCTCGATGCAGATACCGCAGTACATGCACAGGGAGAAGTCGATGGCGAAGCGGTCGAGGACGTTGCGGCTGCGCTCACGGCCGCCGGGGGCCGCCGCCGGGACCGTCTCCTTGTGGGAGTCGATGTAGATGCACCAGTCCGGGCACTCCCGGGCGCACAGCATGCAGACCGTGCAGTTCTCCTCGAACAGACCGATGACACCGCGGGTGCGGGGCGGGAGGTCGGGCTGGGCGTCCGGGTACTGCTCGGTGACCGACTTCTTCGTCATGGTGCGGAGGGTGACGGCCAGGCCCTTGGCCAGGCCGGAGCCGGGAATGGGGGACATGGTTACTGGATCACCACCTTGACGATGCCGGTGAGGGCGATCTGGGCGAGGGAGAGGGGGACGAGGAGGGTCCAGGAGAGCTTCTGCAGCTGGTCCTCGCGCAGGCGGGGGTAGGTGACGCGGAGCCAGATCACGAGGAAGGCGAGGACGGCCGTCTTGAGCAGGGTCCAGACCCAGCCGAGGCCGTCGGCGCCCCAGAGGCCGTGCCAGCCGCCCAGGAACAGGACGGTGGTCAGGCCGCACAGGACGATGATTCCGGCGTACTCGGCGAGGAGGAACAGGGCGAAACGCAGACCGGTGTACTCGGTGTAGGCGCCGAAGATGATCTCCGAGTCGGCGACGGGCATGTCGAAGGGCGGCCGCTGGAGTTCGGCGAGCCCGGCGACGAAGAAGACGACCGCGCCGACGATCTGCCACGGCAGCCACCACCACTCGAAGGCGTCGAGGATGCCCGGCAGGGAGACGGTGCCGGCGGCCATCGCGACGGAGGCGGCGGCCAGCAGCATCGGGAGTTCGTAGGCGAGGAGCTGGGCGGCGGTGCGCAGGCCGCCGAGGAGGGAGAACTTGTTGGCGGAGGCCCAGCCGGCCATGAGCGAACCGAGGACGCCGACGCCCATCACGGCGAGGACGAAGAAGATGCCGGCGTCCAGGACCTGGCCGACGGCGCCCTCGTCCGGGCCGATGGGGATGGCGACGAGGACGAGGAGGTACGGCAGGAGGGCGACGGCCGGAGCGAGCTGGAAGATGCGGCGGTCCGCGCCCGCGGGCACGACGTCTTCCTTCTGCGCGAACTTCACGCCGTCGGCGACGAGTTGGGCCCAGCCGTGGAAGCCGCCGGCGTACATCGGACCGAGGCGGCCCTGCATGTGGGCCATGACCTTGTGCTCGGTCTGACCCACGATCAGGGGGAAGGTGAGGAAGACGACGAAGACGATCAGGAGTCGCAGGGCGACGTCGACAGCGTCCGTCACTGCTTGCCTCCTTCGGGGTCTTCCGGGCTTCGGGTGTCGGGGGTGCGGTCCTCGGGGTCCGGGGCGGATTCGGACGGCGGGACGGAGTCCGGGCCCGGTTGCGGGACGGAGTCCGGGTCCGGGTTCAAGGCGGAGTCCGTGTCGCGTTGCGCGGCGGGCTCGGGGCTCGGGGGTTGCGTGGAGTCGGGCTCCTCGAAGGCCGGGCGAGCGTGATGCCAGGGGGCGTCCGGGCTGCGAGGGGTGGTAGCGGGCTTCGGCGACGGCGTGGTCCGGGGCGCATCGGCCGCGACGTCGGACGCGTCGGCCGCAGTGCGGGCCACGTCAGCCGCGGCCTGTGCAGCGTCCGCCGGAGCACGGGCCTCGTCAGCCGTGGTCGCCGACCCCTCACCCGTGGACGCCGCACGACCGCCCGCGTTCTCCGCGCCCGCCGCCGTCTGGCTCACGGACCCCTGTGCGGCAGAGCGCGCACGCCGCGGCCGTGCCCCGGGCGCGCCGCCGCCGGCCGCGGCCGAAGCCGCACCGGTGTCCGCGACCGCACCGGCCTCCGGGTCCCCTCCGGCCTGGCTCGCCGACCCCTCCGCAGCCGACCGCATGCGCCGAGCCGGACGCTCACCCGCCGCACGGACCGGACGCTCACCCGCCGCACGGACCGGACGCTCACCCGCCGCGCGGGCCGGACGCTCACCCGCCGCGCGGGCCGGGGCCCTCGTCGGGCGGGCGGGGGCAGGGGGGAGTTGGCCCTTCAGGGGGCCCCATTCGTTGGGGTCCGGGACTCCCGGGGGGAGCATCTGGCGGCGCTTGGGGCCGCCGTGCTCGGACTCGCCGGGTTCCTTGGCGCCGGGCCAGGCCTTGGCGACGCGGGCGGCGAGGACGAAGTCCTTGCGCAGGGGGTGGCCTTCGAAGGTCTCCGGGAGGAGGAGGTGGTCAAGGGCGGGGTGGCCCTCGAAGTCGACGCCGAACATCTCGTGGGTCTCGCGCTCGTGCCAGGCCGCGCCCGCGTACACGCCGACGGCGGAGGGCAGGGCCGGGGCCTCGTGCGGAACGGTCGTGCGCAGGAGCAGGCGGCGGACCGGGGAGAGGGCGACGACGTGTGCCGCGACGCGGAAACCCGTGCCCGGTTCGTCGACGGCGCTCAGCCAGTCGAAGTAGGTGCAGGTGAGGCGGTCACGGGCCGTTTCCAGCGCGGTGAGCCAGGAGGAGGGCGGCACGTCGACCGTCAGGACCTCGTAGGACTCCTCGGCCGTGGCGTCCGTACCGAACAGCTCCTCGACGGGGGCCGGGAGCCAGCCGACCGTGGTCATCGCCCGCCCTCCTCGCCGGCCTCGCCACTCTCGATGCCCCTGCCGGCCGGGCCGGCCTCGCCGGCGCCGGCCGCGTCACCGCCGTCCGTCGCAGGAGCCGGCGGCCTCACCAGGCCGCTCTGCAGGGCGGCCGCCGTCGGGCGCGTCGTGCCGTTGCCGTACCGCTCCCCCAGGGACTCGCGGGCGATCTTCTCCTGGAGCTTGAGGATGCCCTGGAGGAGGGCTTCGGGGCGGGGCGGGCAGCCGGGGACGTAGACGTCGACCGGGATGATCTGGTCGACGCCCTTGGTGACGGAGTAGGAGTCCCAGTAGGGGCCGCCGCAGTTGGAGCAGGCGCCGAAGGAGATGACGTACTTCGGTTCCGGCATCTGCTCGTACAGGCGCTTCACGGCAGGCGCCATCTTGTCCGTCACCGTGCCGGAGACGACCATCAGGTCGGCCTGGCGCGGCCCCGGGGCGAAGGGGATGACGCCGAGGCGGATGAAGTCGTGGCGGGCCATCGAGGCGGCGATGAACTCGATCGCGCAGCAGGCCAGGCCGAAGTTGAAGACCCAGAGGGAGTAGCGGCGGCCCCAGTTCAGGACCACCTTCATCGGCTCCGGGGCGAGGCGGGCGAGGGCGCCGAGCCTCTTCGGCTCCGGCAGCAGGACCGGCTGCCCGTCGGTGGTGTCGGTGTCTGGCGTCACGTCCATGCCAGAACGCCCTTCTTGTACGCGTAGAGCAGGCCGACGGTCAGGAAGCCGAGGAAGACGAACATCTCGACCAGGGTCGTCGCGCCGTAACCGGGGGCGGCGAAGACCGTCGCCCAGGGGAACAGGAAGATCGAGTCGACGGCGAAGATGACGTAGAGGAAGGCGTAGACGTAGTAGCGGACCTGGGTGTGGGCCCAGCCCTCGCCGACGGGGTCGACTCCGCACTCGTACGTCAGGAGCTTCTCGGGGGTGGGGACCACCGGTCGCAGCAGCCGGCCGGCGCCGAAGGCCACGGCGACGAACAGCACGCCGACGACGGCGAGCAGCCCGACGACCGAGTACGACTGGAAGTAGTCCGCCGCGACCGCGACGGTCGGTTCCCGCACGTCCGTCCCCTCACTCGTGTCACTCGTTGCTGTTCGACGATCTGTACGCACCGGAGTCTAGGCCCTGATAAAGGGACGGTAAGCAGCCCGTCACGCCTCGAGATCCCCTCGAGATCCGCCGGAGGCGGGCGCCGGTGCGCGGGGGTGGGGTTTTCCCCAGCGGACAGCGGCGGCCGACCTCATGGCGCGGCTGCCCGCCGCGCGGCACGCTAGCCCATATGACCGAAGGATTCTCGCGCCCGGACCGGGCCCCGGAAGGCGCCGACGACCGTCTGCCGCCCGCCCGCTTCGCCTACGACCCGCACACCTGGAAGGAGATCGCGCATCTGCTGGCGAACCTTCCGCTGGCGCTGTTCGGGTTCGTGTACGTCGTGACGGTGCTGTTCACCGGGTTCTGGCTGACCGTGACGGTGATCGGGTTCCCATTGCTCGCGGCGGGGCTGATGGGCGCGCGACTGTGGGCGCGGCTGGAGCGGCGGCGGGCCAGGGCGCTGCTCGGGGTGCACATCGACGAGCCGAGCCCGTTGCCCGGGCGGGAGGCGGCGGGCGGCCTCCTCCCCAAGCTGTGGATGGTGGTGAAGGATCCGGTCGCCTGGCGCACGGTGCTGTACGACGTCATCCGGCTGCCGTGGGGCATCCTCACCTTCACCGTCACGCTGACCTCGTTGTTCGTGCTGTGGCCGGTGCTGCCGTTCATCGCGCGGGGGCTGGCGAACGCCGACCGGGCGATGGTGCGCGGCTTGCTGTCGCCCTCCGACGAGCTCGAGCGGCGGATCGCGGAACTGGAGTCGGACCGGGGGGTCGTGGTCGACACGGCGAACGCGGACCTGCGGCGCATCGAGCGCGATCTGCACGACGGGGCGCAGGCCCGGCTGGTCAATCTGGCGATGGGGCTGGGGCTGGCCAAGGAGAAGCTGCTGGAGGATCCCGACGCGGCGGCGGAGATGGTCGCCGAGGCACACGGCGAGGTGAAGCTCGCGCTGCAGGAGCTGCGGGACCTGGCCCGCGGCATCCATCCCGCCGTACTGACGGACCGGGGGCTCGATGCCGCGCTCTCGTCGGTCGCCTCGCGCTGCACGGTCCCCGTGAAGGTGACGGTCGATCTCGGCTCCCGGCCGGCCGCGGCGATCGAGGGCATCGCCTACTTCACCGTCTCCGAGCTGCTGCAGAACATCAGCAAGCACAGCGGGGCGAAGACCGCGTCCGTGGAGGTGTGGCGGGCGGACAGCCGGCTGCTCATCCAGGTCGAGGACGACGGCCGCGGTGGGGCCCGCCTGGACGGCGGCAGCGGCCTGCGGGGGCTCGCCGACCGGCTGGACGCGGTGGACGGCCTGTTCGTCATCGACTCGCCGCAGGGCGGACCGACCGTGGTGACGGCCGAGCTGCCGTGGCGGGACCGGCCCGCGGGCGAGAAGTAGCCGGAGACTCGCACGGGAGGTAGGGAAAACCCCCCTTCCAACAGGCCGACGGACTCCATGGTCCGCGGAGCTGCGGCGCAGGAGTGTGGAGGTACGGCGGGACAGCCGCGGCCGAGCAGGTCGAGTGGACGAGTGGACGAGCAGAAACGGACGACGTCGATGGCCACGGACTACGACTACGGGCAGGACTACGGATCGGGTCACGGATCCGGGTTCGGGTACTCCGGGTACTCCGGTGAGCGGCGGCATCGGCTGCCGGCCGGACTGCGGGCGCCGTTCGAGGCGCGCAGCTGGCGCGAGTTCGGGTATGTGCTGCTCGGCCTGCCGATCGGCATCCTGCTCTTCGTCTTCGCGGTCACCCTGCTGTCGCTGGGGGCGGGGCTCCTGGTCACCTTCCTGGGGATTCCGGTGCTGGCGGCGGGGCTCGCCGGGTGCAGGGGGTTCGCGGCGCTGGAGCGGGCACGGGCCCGCGGGATGCTGGGGCTGGAGGTGGCCGACCCCGAGCCGCTGCGGATGAGGAAGTCCGGGGTGATGGCCTGGATGGGGGCGGTGCTGAAGAGCGGCACGTCGTGGCGGACGTTGCTGTACGCGGTGCTGCAGTTCCCCTGGCGGGTGTTCTCGTTCGTGGTCGCCCTCAACTTCTGGGCGTACGGGTGGGCGTTGCTGACGTATCCGCTGTGGTTCTGGGTCTTCCCCGTGTACGTCGGCCAGGGCGGCCTCCAGCTGTACGGCGACGCACACCACTCGGTCTATCTCGACAACCCCTTCGAGATCACCGTCACGGCGTTGGTGGGGCTGTTGTTCACGCTGGCGACGCCGTGGATCGTGCGGGCGCTGACGACGGTGGACCGGCTGCTGGTGCACGGGCTGCTCGGGCCGTCGCGGTTGTCGGCGCGGGTGGTGGAGCTGGAGTCCGACCGGGGTGTCGTGGTCGATACGGCGGCCGCGGATCTGCGGCGCATCGAACGCGACCTGCATGACGGCGCCCAGGCCCGGCTGGTGGCGCTGGCCATGGATCTGGGGCTGGCGAAGGAGAAGCTGACCGAGGACCCGCAGGCGGCGGCGCGCATGGTGGACGAGGCGCACGGCGAGGTGAAGACGGCGCTGCAGGAGCTGCGGGACCTGGCGCGGGGGATTCATCCGGCGGTGCTGACGGACCGGGGGCTGGACGCGGCGCTGTCGGCGGTGGCCTCGCGGTGCACCGTGCCGGTGCAGGTGGAGGTGGATCTCACTGAGCGGCCGGCGCCCGCCATCGAGGGCATCGCCTACTTCACGGTGTCGGAGCTGCTGCAGAACATCAGCAAGCACTCGCGGGCCACCTGGGCGGCGGTGGACGTGTGGCGGGTGGAGGACCGGCTGATGGTCCAGGTCGTGGACAACGGTGTGGGGGGCGCGGACGCCTCCGGCGGGTCGGGGCTGGGAGGGCTCGCGGAGCGGTTGGACGCCGTGGACGGGATTCTGGTCGTGGACTCGCCGGCCGGCGGGCCGACGCGGGTGACCGCGGAGCTGCCGTGGCGGGGAGAGCGGGCGCTGGGCTGACCGCCTGGTCGTCGTGCGCCCCTCCCCCACATGCCGGACGGGCTGATACCACCCCGGAACCCGCCGTACCGTGCGCGTTTTCGCGTTGAATCACGTCGGCCGGGCGCACCCGGGTCCGAATGCTGGAATGCTGGACTACTGGCATACGCAGTCGGGCTGGGGGGCCGGAGATCGTGGAGGACAGGGTGCGGGTGGTCATCGCCGAGGATTCAGTGCTGCTCAGGGAGGGGCTGACCCGGCTGCTGACCGACCGCGGGCACGAGGTCGTCGCCGGTGTCGGCGACGGGGACGCGTTGATCAAGACGATCACGGAGCTGGACGGACAGGGCGAGCTGCCGGACGTGGTGGTGGCCGACGTACGCATGCCTCCGACGCACACCGATGAGGGAGTGCGAGCGGCCGTGGAATTGCGGAAGTCGCATCCCGGTCTCGGGGTACTCGTACTGTCGCAATACGTGGAAGAGCGTTACGCCACCGAACTGCTGGCCGGTTCCAGCCACGGCGTCGGCTATCTGCTGAAGGACAGGGTCGCCGAGGTCCGTGAGTTCGTGGACGCGGTCGTGCGGGTGGCCCGGGGCGGAACCGCGCTGGACCCGGAGGTGGTCGCTCAGCTGCTCGGCCGGAGCAGGAAGCAGGACGTCCTGGCCGGGCTGACGCCACGGGAGCGGGAGGTTCTGGGGCTCATGGCCGAGGGACGTACCAATTCGGCGATCGCGCGGCAGCTGGTGGTCAGCGACGGGGCCGTCGAGAAGCACGTCAGCAACATCTTCCTGAAGCTTGGGCTGTCCCAGAGTGACGGGGATCACCGGCGGGTTCTAGCGGTACTCACGTACTTGAACTCGTGACGGGCCGACACTGAGGTCGGTGGTCACGCGTTCGACCGTCGAGCCGGTGGTCCGTCGTCCGGCACCCGTACGGCGTCGTGGGCCCAGAACCGAACCGTTCGCGGGGAGCGTCTTCAAGGGAAGTACCGGGGGGCGAGAAATCATGACAAGTCATGGCGTCGCACCGTCTCAGATCCGTGTCCATCATGCGAATGACCGAGGGAAGGCGACCCTAACGGACGTAGGGTTGATCCAGGGAAGGCCTGCGGGAAGGCCGGTCCCAGACAGCCGCCTCGAGGGAGGTCCAGTTCAGTGACCAGCCAGGTCAGCAGGACAGCGGAGCAGGCCGAAGAATCCGTACTGGGAGAGCAGCGCAAGCCGGCCGGAGCGAAGGACGTACGCAGGCTGGACCGGGTGATCATCCGGTTCGCGGGAGACTCCGGTGACGGTATGCAGCTCACCGGGGACCGGTTCACCTCCGAGACCGCGTCCTTCGGAAACGATCTCTCCACCCTTCCCAACTTCCCGGCCGAGATCCGGGCGCCCGCCGGGACGCTCCCGGGCGTCTCGTCGTTCCAGCTGCACTTCGCCGACCACGACATCCTCACTCCCGGGGACGCGCCGAACGTGCTGGTGGCGATGAACCCGGCCGCTTTGAAGGCGAACATCGGCGACCTGCCGCGGGGCGCGGAGATCATCGTCAACACGGACGAGTTCACCAAGCGGGCGATGCAGAAGGTCGGCTACACCGCCTCCCCGCTGGAGGACGGCTCGCTGGACGGCTACAGCCTGCACCCGGTGCCGCTGACGACGCTGACGGTGGAGGCCCTGAAGGACTTCGACCTGTCCCGCAAGGAGGCCGAGCGCAGCAAGAACATGTTCGCGCTGGGTCTGCTGTCGTGGATGTACCACCGGCCCACCGAGGGGACGGAGAAGTTCCTGCGGACGAAGTTCGCGAAGAAGCCCCAGATCGCCGAGGCCAACCTCGCGGCGTTCCGGGCGGGCTGGAACTTCGGGGAGACGACGGAGGACTTCGCGGTCTCCTACGAGATCGCGCCGGCGACGACGGCCTTCCCGACCGGCACCTACCGCAACATCTCCGGGAACCTGGCCCTGTCCTACGGTCTGATCGCGGCCTCCCGCCAGGCGGATCTGCCGCTGTTCCTGGGCTCGTATCCGATCACCCCGGCCTCCGACATCCTGCACGAGCTGAGCCGGCACAAGAACTTCGGGGTGCGCACCTTCCAGGCCGAGGACGAGATCGCTGGCATCGGCGCGGCGCTGGGCGCGGCCTTCGGCGGTTCGCTGGGGGTGACGACGACGTCCGGTCCGGGCGTGGCGTTGAAGAGCGAGACCATCGGGCTGGCGGTCTCCCTGGAGCTGCCGCTACTGATCATCGACATCCAGCGGGGCGGGCCGTCGACCGGTCTGCCGACCAAGACCGAGCAGGCGGACCTGCTGCAGGCAATGTTCGGCCGCAACGGCGAGGCGCCGGTCCCGGTGGTCGCGCCGTGCACGCCGGCGGACTGCTTCGAGGCGGCCATGGAGGCGGCCCGGATCGCGCTGACCTACCGCACCCCGGTGATGCTGCTCTCCGACGGCTACCTGGCCAACGGCTCCGAACCCTGGCGCATCCCGGAGCTGGACGAGCTCCCCGATCTGAGAGTGCAGTTCGCGCAGGGACCGAACCACACCCTGGACGACGGCAGCGAGGTGTTCTGGCCGTACAAGCGCGACCCCCACACGCTCGCCCGTCCCTGGGCCATCCCCGGCACGCCGGGGCTGGAGCACCGCATCGGCGGCATCGAGAAGCAGGACGGCTCGGGCAACATCTCCTACGACCCGGCCAACCACGACTTCATGGTCCGCACCCGCCAGGCCAAGATCGACGGCATCGCCGTACCGGACGTCGTCGTGGACGACCCGCACGGTGCGTCCACGCTGGTACTGGGGTGGGGCTCGACCTTCGGACCCATCACGGCGGCGGTACGCCGGCTGCGGGCGGCCGGCGAGGCTGTCGCGCAGGCCCATCTGCGCCACCTCAACCCGTTCCCGGGGAATCTCGGCGCGGTGTTGCAGCGCTACGACAAGGTGGTGATCCCCGAGATGAACCTCGGGCAGCTCGCCACGCTGATCCGGGCGAAGTACCTGGTCGACGCCCACTCGTACAACCAGGTGAACGGCATGCCGTTCAAGGCTGAGCAGCTCGCCACGGCTCTCAAGGAGGCCATCGATGGCTGAGACGACCACGGAAGGCACGGGCACGATCGAGGCGCTTTCGCTCGTTCCCAAGGCCGAGGCCCGCCAGTCCATGAAGGACTTCAAGTCCGATCAGGAAGTGCGCTGGTGCCCCGGCTGCGGTGACTACGCGATCCTGGCGGCCGTCCAGGGCTTCATGCCGGAACTGGGCCTGGCCAAGGAGAACATCGTCTTCGTCTCGGGCATCGGCTGCTCCTCGCGCTTCCCGTACTACATGAACACCTACGGCATGCACTCCATCCACGGCCGCGCCCCGGCGATCGCGACGGGCCTGGCGGCCTCGCGCCGGGACCTGTCCGTGTGGGTGGTCACCGGTGACGGGGACGCGCTGTCCATCGGCGGCAACCACCTGATCCACGCGCTGCGCCGCAACGTCAACCTCAAGATCCTGCTGTTCAACAACCGGATCTACGGTCTGACCAAGGGCCAGTACAGCCCGACCTCCGAGGTCGGCAAGATCACCAAGTCGACGCCGATGGGGTCCCTGGACGCGCCGTTCAACCCGGTGTCGCTGGCGCTGGGCGCGGAGGCCTCGTTCGTCGCCCGGACCATCGACTCCGACCGCAAGCACCTCACCGAGGTCCTGCGCCAGGCCGCGGCCCACCCGGGCACGGCGCTGATCGAGATCTACCAGAACTGCAACATCTTCAACGACGGCGCCTTCGACGCGCTGAAGGACAAGCAGCGGGCGGAGGAGGCGGTGATCCGGCTGGAGCACGGGCAGCCGATCCGCTTCGGTGCGGACGGTTCGCGGGGGGTCGTCCGGGACGCGGCGACGGGCGATTTGAAGGTCGTCACCGTGACGCCGGAGAACGAGGCCCAGGTCCTGGTCCACGACGCCCACGCGGCGTCGCCCACCACGGCCTTCGCCCTGTCCCGCCTGGCCGACCCCGACACCCTGCACCACACCCCCATCGGTGTCCTGCGGTCCGTGGACCGGCCGGTGTACGACACCCAGATGGCCGACCAGCTGGACACGGCGATCGAACAGCACGGCAAGGGCGATCTGGCCGCGCTGCTGGCGGGCGGGGACACCTGGACGGTGGTGGGCTGACGGTCGCTCGCCCACGGGCATGGAGGGCCCGGTGCCGCCCTACGGCACCCGGGCCCTCGTCCTACGCGTCGGGGATGTCCTTCTTGGCTCGGATGAGGGTCTCGCGGGTGATCACGACGATGCGCTCGTAGTCGGCCCTTGCGGCGTCCGGGGGGAGATGGGAGTCGAGGACGGCCGTGGCTTCGGTTCCGATGATGGCGTAGTTTCCGTCGGACAGCTCGAAGATGTCCGGGCAGGTCTCGCCGGTGTGGCTGCCCCGCTGCCGCGGGGAGGCGCCGATGCGGCGGGCGATGCGGACGGACGAGAGCTCATCGTGCAACTGAGCAGCTCCCTCTCGAGGCACTGAGACCTCGCATCAACAAGGGCGGCAGTGCTCAACGACTGCCACCCTCGGAGGTCACGGTGACCCTGCGGGATTCTGGCCACTTGTGACGGCTCTCACACCTCTTTCACTCCCGCGCGCCGCGCCATTTCACCCTCACGCGCCGATGACGTCCCCCCGGTCGCCGGCCGATTCGGTCGCCGGTCGGTTCCGGCTCAGTCACCGGGCGGCTCCGGTGGCTCCGGCGAGGGGCCGACGATCCACCACTCCTCGGGGTCGTCGGCCAGCTCCTCCATGAGGGTGTCCACCGCCTCGCCGACCTGCCGTTCCAGCGATCCGACGGCGAGGCTGCGCCGGTGCTCGACCGTGCGCTCCCAGTACTCCGCGAAGATCTCGTTGCGGCACAGCACGCGCAGGTTGCCGAGGAGTTCGCTCCAGTCGATGGTGCCCGTCCGGTGGGACAGCAGGATCGTGGCGTACTCCCGGTTGGCGAACAGCATCTGCCGTCGCTTGTGCTCGGAGATGCCGTTCAGCGTGCTCAGCGCGGCCGCGAGCGTGGGGTCGTCGATGGCCCGGTCCAGCTGCTCCGTGAGCAGGCGGTGCACCTGGATCTCGTTCGCCCGGCGCAGTTCCTGGCCGATGGCGTGCAGTTCCTCGCCGAGGCGGGCGATCTGGTCCGCCAGATCCGGCAGCGTCGTCTCCTGGCGCCGACGACGGGCCCCTCGCGCCAGCGGCGACCGGAGCAATCCCCACCCCGCCACCATTGCAGAACCGATCCGCCTAGCGGCCGGAGTCAGTGTCACCATGTCAGGGAAACCCCCCGGGGGTGCGATACCACTCCGCGTCCAGCCTGCCCTGAGCGTCACGTCGGCACGGGAGGCGGAGAGGGGGCGCACGGATGGACGTGGCACCCATGTCGCCCGGCGCCCTGACCTATGTGTGCCCCCTGGCGCCGTCCACATGCCGTCGTACGGCCCCGCCCGGGTGGGTCACCCCTGCTCAGCGGACGCCTTGCGCGCGTCGTACCGCTCCCGCGCCTCCTGCACCGCCCCCATCCGCCTCTGCGTCCACTCCGCCAGGGCGCGCACCTGTTCGGCGGCCTCGCGGCCCAGGTCCGTGAGCGAGTAGTCGACCCTCGGCGGGATCACCGGTCGCGCGTCGCGGTGGACCAGGCCGTCGCGTTCCAGGGTCTGCAGGGTCTGGGTGAGCATCTTCTCGCTGACTCCTTTGCCCACCCGGCCGATGGCCCGGCGCAGTTCGCTGAAGCGGTAGGGGCGGTCGAGGAGTTCGATCAGGACCAGGACGCCCCAGCGGCTGGTGACGTGTTCCAGGACGAGGCGATGGGGGCACATCGTCTCGCCGGTGTCGTATTTGGAGACGGCGAGCGGGGAGCTGCTGGCACTTACGGACATGCCAGTACCTTACTTCAAAGTGGGTACTATCCAATAGTTAGCGCTTCTTTTAGGGTTAGTGCATACCCACCCCACAAGGAGTCCCGAATCATGAGCATCGTCGTCACCGGAGCAACCGGACACCTCGGCCGGCACGTCGTGGAGCAGCTGCTGGAGAAGGTCCCGGCGGAGCAGATCACCGCCGTCGTACGCGACGAGGCCAGGGCGGCCGGCCTCGCCGCGCGCGGCGTGAAGCTCGCGGTCGCCGACTACAACGCCCCGGAGACCTTCGACCACGTCTTCTCGGCCGGCGACAAGGTGCTGCTGATCTCCGGCAGCGAGGTCGGCAACGACCGCGTGGGCCAGCACAAGGTCGTCATCAACGCCGCGAAGGCCGCCGGCGTGGCCCTCCTCGCCTACACCAGCGCCCCCGGCAGCCTGAAGGCCGCGCTCGCCGACGACCACCGCGGCACCGAGGCGGCACTGCTGGAGTCCGGACTGCCCTACGTGCTGCTGCGCAACGGCTGGTACAACGAGAACTACACCGAGCAGCTGGCCCCCGTCCTGCAGTACAACGCCGTCACCCAGGCGGCCGGCGAGGGCCGTGTCTCCTCCGCCGCCCGCGCCGACTACGCGGCCGCCGCCGTCGCCGTACTGACCGGCGAGGGCCACGAGAACAAGACGTACGAGCTGGGCGGCGACCGGGCCTGGAGCTTCGCCGAGTACGCGGCCGAGCTGAGCAGGCAGACCGGCAAGGAGATCGCCTACAACGCCGTCTCCGTCGAAGAGTTCACCGGCATCCTGGCCGGCGCCGGGCTGCCCGGGCCGGTGGCCGCGGTCATCGCCGGTGTGGACGCCTCGGTCGAGAAGGGCGAGCTGGTCGTCGACAGCGGCGACCTCGGCCGCCTGATCGGCCGTCCGACCACGCCGATCGCCGAGTCGATCACGGCCGCGCTCAAGGGCTGACACTCCCCCGCCCGCGCCCCAGGGATCTCCCACCCCCGACCTGTCATGACCGTATGGCGATACGGGCATGACAGGCGGGGGTCCGCGGCGTTACCTTCGTGGCTGCACGTGTGTGCGCCGAGGTGAGCGGGAGGTGCCCATGACCGGGAAGTCGAGGAGCGAGCAGCGGATAGGCCTGCTGAACGGCTTCGCGGCGTACGGCATGTGGGGCCTCGTCCCCCTCTTCTGGCCGCTGCTGAAGCCCGCCGGATCTGTCGAGATCCTCGCCCATCGCATGGTCTGGTCCCTGGGGTTCGTCGTCGTCGCGCTCGTCGTGATGCGACGCTGGGCCTGGGCCGGTGAGCTGCTGCGGCAGCCGCGGCGGCTGGGTCTGATCACGGTGGCGGCGGCCGTGATCACCGTCAACTGGGGCGTCTACATCTGGTCCGTCAACAGCGGGCACGTCGTCGAGGCCTCGCTCGGGTACTTCATCAATCCGCTGGTCACCATCGCCCTGGGCGTACTCGTCCTCAAGGAGCGACTGCGGCCCGTGCAGTGGGCGGCGGTCGGGATCGGGTTCGCCGCGGTGGTGGTCCTGACGGTGGGGTACGGGCAGCCGCCGTGGATCTCCCTGACGCTCGCCTTCTCGTTCGCCACGTACGGGTTCGTGAAGAAGAAGGTCGGGCTCGGGGGCATCGAGTCACTGGCCGCGGAGACCGCGATCCAGTTCCTGCCGGCGCTCGCCTACCTGCTGTGGCTCGGCTCGCGCGGCGACTCGACCTTCGCGACCGAGGGCCCTGGGCACGGTGCGCTGCTCGCGGCGACGGGTGTGGTGACCGCGCTGCCGCTCGTCTGCTTCGGGGCGGCGGCCATACGGGTGCCGCTGTCGACGCTGGGGCTGCTGCAGTATCTGGCGCCGGTGTTCCAGTTCCTGCTGGGCATCCTGTACTTCCACGAGGAGATGCCCGCCGAGCGGTGGGCCGGGTTCGCGCTGGTATGGGCGGCACTGTGCCTGCTGACGGCCGACGCGTGGCGCGCCGCACGCCGGGGCGGGCGGGAGCGTGAGCAGGAGCCGGCCGTGGCGGCGACGATCGCGGCGGCGCCGCCGTCGGCTTCGGTGAAGGCCTGACACCGACCGGGGTCTGGCCGGAACCGCGGGTGGCGCCTGATGGCGACCGGCATCTCCCAGGAACCCGGCTTGGACGCATGACACCGACCGCCACCTCGCAGGAACCCCGGCTGGACACCTGACGCCGACCGGCGACTCGGAGGAACCGCGCGTGGCGCCTGACGGCGACCGGCATCTCCCAGGAACCCGGCTTGGACGCCTGACACCGGCCCGCGCCTCGCGGGTCCCGCAGGTCACCCTGGATTGTCAGACCCGGCCGCTATAAGTGGTCCCATGACGCAGACACCCGACCCGACGCCTGCCGCCCCCGTCCACTGGAAGCTCGTCGTCGACGCCGGCGATCCGCACGCCCAGGCCGACTTCTGGGCCGCCGCGCTCGGCTACGAGGTCGAGGACAACAGCCCGCTCGTCCGGCGGCTGCTGCAGGCCGGGGCCCTGCCGGCCGAGGCGACCGTCGACTCCCACGGGCGCCCGGCCTTCCTGGATCTGATCGCCGTACGGCATCCGGAAGACCCGTACGACGAGGACACCGGCATCGGGCGCGGGCGGCGGCTGCTGTTCCAGCGCGTGCCGGAGGCGAAGACCGTGAAGAACCGGCTGCATCTCGATCTGCACCCCGGCGAGGGGCGGCGCGAGGGCGAGGTGGAGCGGCTGGAGGCGCTGGGGGCGAGCGCGCTGCGGCGGGTGAAGGAGCCGTCCGGCGAGTGGGTGGTGATGGCCGATCCGGAGGGGAACGAGTTCTGCGTGTCCTGAGCCGCGGGGCGCGGTCGCAGCCGTGCGGGCCGCTCCGGTATGCGAACTGGGTGTCCTGATAACGCTCTTGACGCGGAGTTGGTAAAAGCTTCACCATCCGGGGACCCCATTCCCTTCAAGGAATTCGGAGCCCCCCACATGAAGTTCTCCGTTTCCGGGCGGGCGGCTGCCGCGTGCGCCGCATCCACCCTCTCGGCTGTCATGCTCCTGACCAATGGGTCGATGGCCGGTGCGGCCCCCGCCGGCGCTCCCTCGGCGGCGGCCGCCGCTCCCGACATCAGCGTGGCGAACGTCAAGGCCCACCTCGCCCAGCTGCAGTCCATAGCCACCGCCAACGGCGGCAACCGCGCCCACGGCAGCACCGGCTACAAGGCCTCGCTCGACTATGTGAAGGCCAAGCTGGACGCGGCCGGATTCACCACCACCGTCCAGCAGTTCACGTCCTCCGGCCGTACCGGCTACAACCTCGTCGCCGACTGGCCGGGCGGCGACGCCAACCGGGTCCTGATGGCCGGCTCCCACCTGGACAGCGTCGGCGCCGGGCCCGGTATCAACGACAACGGCTCCGGTTCGGCCGCGATCCTGGAGACCGCCCTCGCCGTGTCACGGGCGGGCTACCAGCCGGCCAAGCACCTGCGGTTCGCCTGGTGGGGCGCCGAGGAACTGGGCATGGTCGGCTCCCGCTCCTACGTCAACGGGCTGTCCAGCGCCAACCGTTCGAAGATCAGCGGTTACCTGAACTTCGACATGATCGGCTCCCCGAACCCCGGCTACTTCGTCTACGACGACGATCCCACGATCCAGAAGACGTTCCAGGACTACTTCACCGGCCTCGGCGTCTCCACCGAGCCCGAGACGGAGGGCGACGGACGCTCGGACCACGCGCCGTTCAAGAACGCCGGCGTCCCGGTCGGCGGCCTGTTCAGCGGCGCTGACTACATCAAGACCGCGGCCCAGGCGACCAAGTGGGGCGGCACGTCGGGACGGGCCTTCGACGCCTGCTACCACTCCTCCTGCGACAAGACCACCAACATCGACGACACCGCGCTGGACCGCAACGGCGACGCGATCGCGTACGCGGTGTGGAAGCTGTCGGCGTAACGGCCCGACTCCTTCGTCACCGGGCCGACTTGCGGGCGCGTTCCGCGAGTCGGCCCATGCGCGTGCGTGCCGACTCCAGGCGCGCGATCTCGTCGGCGGCCGGGCCGCCCTCCGCGGCGAGCGCGCTCCACAGGCCGATCAGGTCGCGCCCCAGGACGAGGCCCTGCTCCGGGTCCCGCACGGCACGCCAGGCGGACGCCGCGCTCTGGATGTTCCCGTACGCCCCCTCCGCGTCCCCAAGGCCGCGATGGACGCGGGCCAGGTCGAGCGAGAGCCGGAGGGCACGGACCGGCTCGCCCGCCAGGTAGGCGATGTACGCGGCCAGTTCGCGCAGCTTCAGCACCTCGGGGTGCTCCAGTCCGAGCACCGCCGACGCCTCGCCCACCACCTTCGTGGCCAACTGGTCCGCCTCCGCGATCCGGCCCGACCGCACGGCCTCGTTGACCCGGCCCATCGGCTCCAGGAGGAATCCGGGCGCGGTGGGCGGCTCGTCCCCGAGCACGGCTTCGGCGATGGCGTCGAAGCCTCGCGCGGGGGTGACGTTGAGCTTGGGTGCCGGCTCGGGATCGAGGCGAGGGAGGAGGGGCGTCACGGACGAACGGGGGGTGGCGGCGGCGCGTGAGGCGCTGGACGCGGGGTGGTGGGAGGTGGGTGCGGGGCCGACTTCCGAGAAGGAGGACCGGGTCGGTGCGGGACCGGCTTCCGGCGAGGAGGACCGGGCGGGTTCGGCGGCAGGCGCCGGTGCGAACAGGGACGCCGGCGCGGGGGCGTCCGTGCCGCCGTCCTCGGGTTCGTCGCTGTCGGCCGGCGACGGCCAGGTGACCGTGTCCGCGCCCGGCGCCGGGCGCGACGGAACCGCGTCCATCAGCGGGGGCGGTCCGAACACTCCCGTCGGCGGCGCGACCGTGCCGGGCGCCCTCTCGGGAACCCCACGCACAGCGAACGTCGGTGCCGAGCGGGCGGACTCCGCGACGGCCCGCAGCCGAAAGGTGGGCGCGTGCTGCCCGAGCGGCTGCGGCTCGGGCACCGCCCGCAGAGAGAAGGTCGGCACGCCCTCCCGCGCCGGTTCCGCCTCCCGTCGCGCAGGGCCGACGGGGCCCTCCTGCGCACCTCGCGGAGCCTGCACCGGCGGTGCGGACGGGGCGCCGGGGGCGGCCGGCGGCACGGCGGGAACGGCCGGGGGCGAGGTCGCCGGTACCGGAGCCGGGGTCGGGGAGCCGGTGAGGTGACTGGAGCCGTCGGGGTCCACCTGGAGGGGGACGACGCAGCCGAGGCGTTCGTCGTGGATCGTGGCCCGGGCCGGGTGGCCGGTGGCGAGGGCGACGCGCTGCAAATGGCCGAGGACGGCCTGCTGGACGTCCTCGCCGTCGGCCACCGTGAACGGCACACCGCCGATCGTCGCCGCTGCCGCGCCCGTTGTGTCGGCGGGGATGTGCACGTCGATCGGCGCAGCCGCCAGGGCCGAGGGCGCCGGGCCCTGCTGTTCCCGCTTCGTGTCGCGGCTGGGTCGAGACATGTGTGCCCTCACTCGAACGTGCCGGCGAACCGGCGGTCAGCGCGTCACGATCGGGTCGACACGCTCCAGGTGGAGTCTCTCCGCCCACCCACGGGTCTCATGTCACCACGACGTCACAGCCTCGTTCCAGTGGCCCGGCCGCGGCACTTTCCCGAGATTGATGCAGGTGCATATAATGCAGATGCTTCTAATTGCTCAACGCCTGCCTTCTGTACCGCATCGACTCCTGGGGGACCCATGTCCGGCCGCCGTTTCCTCTTCGTCCTCGGCAGCAGCCGCGCCGACGGCAACACTGAACTGCTCACCCGGAAGGCCGCCGAACAACTGTCCCCGGACGTCGAGCAGCAGTGGATCAGCCTGGCCGAACACCCGCTGCCCGACTTCGTGGACCAGCGTCACGACAGCGACCATGTGCGCCCGCCCGCGGGCAGCTCTGCGGCACTCCTCCTGGACGCCACGCTGGCGGCCACCGACCTCGTGATCGCCTCACCGCTGTACTGGTACTCGGTGTCCGGCCTCACCAAGCGGTACCTGGACCACTGGTCCGGCTGGCTGCGCACTCCCGGCATCGACTTCAAGGCGACCATGGCGGGCCGCACCCTCTGGGGTGTCACCGCCCTCGCCCACCAGCAGGCCGAGGTCGCCGACCCGTTGGCCGGCACCCTCAACAACTCGGCCGCCTACATGGGGATGCGCTTCGGGGGAGTCCTGCTCGGCAACGGCAGCGGGCGCGGCGATGTGCTGAACGACACGGACGCCCTCACCCGGGCCAAGACCTTCTTCGCCCAGGAGGCCCCGCTCGCCCGCTTCCCCTACGACGGCTGACGGCCGGGGGGTCAGGCCGTGATGTCCTTCGCCGTGAACCGCGCCCAGGCAGCCGACCCGAACACCGCCGCGTACAGGGCCTGGAGGCCGAGGTTCTTCGTGAGGTCGTCCCAGTAGACCGGGTCGCGCATCAGGTCGGCGAAGGACAGCCAGTAGTGGGAGAAGAAGTACGGCTGGAGGGCGTGGAGCTGGGGAATCTGGTCGAGGATCTGCACGGTGATCAGCAGGCCGACGGTGGTCGCCATCGCCGCGATGCCGCTGCTGGTGAGCGTGGAGACGAACAGGCCCAGGGCCGCGACGCCCATGAGGGACGCGGCGACGACGAGGGCGATCATCAGGGCCCGGCCCAGGCCGTCGGCGAAACTGATCTGGGTGCCGGAGATCGTCGTCAGATCGCCCAGGGGGAAGAGGATGGCGCCGACGGTGAGGGCCGAGACGGCGACCACGAGGGTGGCCACGAGGCAGAACACCATGACCGTCGCGTACTTGGTCAGCAGCAGGCGGGTACGGCCGGCCGGGGCCACCAGGAGGTAGCGCAGGGTGCCGGAGTTTGCCTCGCCGGCGATGGCGTCGCCCGCGACCACGCCGATGGCCATCGGCAGGAAGAACGGGAGCGTCGCGGCCAGCGCGGTGAAGACCAGGAACAGGCCGTTGTTGGTGATCTGCGAGATGAACGCCGGGCCGCCGCCCTCACCGGGGCCGGCCGAGGAGCCGTCACCGGTCTCGATCTTGACCGCGATGCCGACGAGGATCGGCACGGCCGCGAGGACGGCGAGCAGGGCGAGGGTGCGCCAGCGGCGGAAGGTGGTGAGCAGTTCGCTGCGCAGGAGCCCGAAGGTCCACAGCGGGCTCACCCCGCGGACCGCCTCGGCCCGCGGCACTGCCTCGCCCGGCGAGGTGACCTCAGCCCGCGACATCGAACCCCTCCCCCGTCAGTGCCACGAACGCGTCCTCCAGGGAGGCCCGTTCGATCCCGAAGCCGCGGACTCGCACGCCCGCCTCCACCAACGCGGCGTTCACCTCGGCGAGATCCCTGTCCGGTGGCTCGGCCGTCACCCGGTCGTCTGCCGCCACGACATCGCCGGCGCCCTGTTCCTTCAGCACCCGCGCCGCCTCCCCGGTGTCCGGTGTGGTGACGGTCAGCCGGCCGCGCGCTCCCGCCGCCAGATCGGCCACCGCACCCTGGGTGATCAGCCGGCCCTGCGCCATCACGGCCGCGTGGGTGCACACCTGCTCGATTTCGTCCAGCAGGTGGGAGGAGAGGAAGACGGTGGTGCCGTCCGACGCCAACTCCCTGATCAGGGAACGGATTTCCCGCATCCCCTGTGGGTCGAGGCCGTTGGTCGGCTCGTCCAGCACGAGCAGCCTGCGCGGTTGCAGCAGGGCCGCGGCGAGGCCCAGCCGCTGCTTCATGCCCAGCGAGTACGCCTTGGCCTTCTTGCCGGCCGCCGCCGTCAGCCCCACCCGGTCCAGCGCCGCCGCGACGCGGGTCCGCCGGGTGCGCGGGTCGGCGGTCGGGTCGGCGGCGTCGTAGCGAAGGAGGTTGTCGCGGCCGGAGAGGAAGCCGTACAGGGCGGGGCCCTCGATGAGGGCACCGACGTGCGGGAGCACGGCACGGGAGGCTCTGGGCATGGGACGCCCGAGGACGCGTGCCGTGCCCGACGTCGGCTCGATCAGGCCCATCAGCATGCGGATGGTGGTGGTCTTGCCCGAGCCGTTCGGACCGAGGAAGCCGAAGACGCTGCCCGCCGGGACGGTCAGGTCGAGGCCGTCCACGGCGAGCTGTCCGCCGCGGTAGCGCTTGGTGAGCGCCTGGGTGGCGATGACGCTGTCACCCGGCGCGCCCTGCTTCGGCTCCGGGGCGGACGGTTCGTCCATCGGCTCCCTCGATTCGTGCTCGTGGACCGGTCTTTCCCCGATCAGCCCGCGTTCGCGGCCTTCACCAGCGCGTCCTTGTCGACCGCGCCGACGTAGACCTTGCCGTCGTCGGTGATCAGGGCGTTGATCAGGCGGGTCTTGAAGACCGTGCCCGAGCCGAACTTTCCGCTGACCTTGTCGCCGAGCGAGTCGAGGAATCCGCCGAACTGGCCGCCGACCTCGGAGCCGGACGGGACGCCCTTGCCGCCGGTGTCGAAGGTGGCGATGGAGTCCCAGCCCTCGCCGATGACGTTCATCCCGTCGGGGCCCTCGCCGAGGTCCTTGCCGGGCGTGCCGTGCCTGCCGCCGCCCTTCGGGGCGCCGTCGTCGTGGCTCTTGTCCTCGGTGACCTTCGCGCCCTTGGGCGTCTTGAAGTCGAAGGTCGAGGCGGCGGGCCTGGCGAAGCTGATCTGGGTGAAGCCGGCGTCGATCACGGCGGCGCCGCCGCTCGCCGGGGTCAGCGTGAACTTCAGCGGCAGACCGGTCTTGGAGTCGACGGCGACGGTGATCTGACCGACCGTCGAACCGGCGTCCTTGGGCTTGATGACCAGCCGGTACGCGTCCCGGCCCGCGACCTGCGCGGTGCCCTGGACGGAGACGGAGGTGGTGTCGTCGACCGCCTTGAGGGCGTCCTTGGCGAGCTGATCCGGGGTCGCGGGCGCCTGCTCCTGCTTCTTCCGCGCGCCGGCGCTGTCCTGCGCGGTGGAGTGGTAGACCGAGTTGGACCGGCTGTCGTAGCCCCAGACGTCCTTGCCGTTGTGGATGAGGCTGTACTCCGCGGCGTTCTCCAGCAGGGACAGCTTCTGCCGGTCCGGGCCGTCGGCCGCGACGCGCACGGTGTGCGTGCCCGTGGCGAGTTCGGTGAGCTTGGCGGAGGGGTCGGCGGACGAACCGTCACCGGACCCGCCGGCCGCGCCGGAGGTCAGGCTGGACTCCAGCCCGCCGAGGTCGGGCAGACCGAGGTCGGTGCTGATCTTCACCGTGCCGGACATCTGCTGCACGTCCGACTTGGCGATCTTCTCGATGAGCTGCTGTGCGCTGATCTTCGGCAGGTTCGGGTCGCCCGAGTCCGCGAGCGCGGGGACGAGCCCGATGGTCGCAGCGGCCACCCCCACCACCGCGACCGGGACGACGTACCGGGCGGCCTTGCGCCGTCCGGCGCGCAGGTCGTCGGCCTCGTCGGCGCTCGTGCTGTCGTCGGATTCGTACGGTGCCATCTGTGCGCTACCTCCGTCGTCGGCGGCGGCTTCCAACTCCCGTGCATCCACCCCGTAGCCGCCATTCTCACCCGAATCGGTGAGGAGTGGTGTTTTCCGTGGTTTCCAGTTGACCAAATCGGCCGGGAGGAAGCGTCAGACCGCGGAGGCAACTGTGTGTACTCCTGGGGTATGACACGAGCGGGCGGCGCCTCCCCCGACCCGTAGGGGTCGTGGCACGGGAGGGCACCGCCCGGACGCGGTCGGCGTCGGCTTCGTGTCGGCTCTGCGGGAACGTCCGCGTCAGCCCTGCAGGAAGACGTAGTCGGCCCGGTACGGCACGCCCACGACGGTGCCGGGTTCGCAGGAACCGGACGGGGCGACGCCGCCGACGGTGTTGAGCCGCAGGATCTCCGTGGTGCCGGCGAGCAGGCCGTGCCGGCTGCCGGACCCGGTGGCCTTGAGGTCGAGTTCGGGGATGTTGCCGTCGCCGTTCGGTGTCTTGGACAGGACGGCCCCGGTGACGGCGCTGCCGTCGGGCGCGACCCACTGCGGCGTACCGGAGTTGGGTGCCACGAAGGAGTGGCGGATGCCGCTTTCGAGCAGGGCGTTGACGTCGCGTTGGGCGTAGGCGTGGCCGCCGGCGTCGGTGGGCTTGCACTCGTAGATCTGCCGGCCCTTGATCACCGAGGCGCGGAAGTTGTCGAGGGCGTCGCGGAAGTCGAAGGCGGCGACGGTGAGTCGGTGGAGGCGGCCGCGGACGGCTCCACCGGGGAACTCGGCGGTGTGCAGGTTGGCGTAGAACGAACCGGGGTCGTTCTTCAGCGCGTCGAGCAGCGCCGGGTCCTCCACCTTCACGGTGCCGGTGACGCTGTGCCGCCTGCTGTGCTTCAGCAGCCCGCTGAATTCGATCTTCACGTCCCCGTTGGTGCCCTTGGCGCCCTGGTGGATGTGGAGCGCGGTCGGCCTGCCGGTGCCGCGCCAGGTGACGGCGACGGACACCCGGTCACCGTCGATCTCGATGAACTCGAGAGCGGCGCCGTCCTTGTCCCCCACGGCCGGGCCGCCCGGTACGGGCACCTCGTTGGCGCCGCGCAGACTGGTGGCGAGGAGGGTCACCCCCGTGCCGGTGCCGTCGTCGCCTCCGGCGGCGGAGGCGGGGGTCGCCCCGGCGGCGACGCCACCGAGGGCGGCCACCGTGACAGCGGTCGTGATCAGGCTCTTGCCGCGCTTCGACAACGTCGCGTGAACGCGCATGATTCTGTTTTCTCCCCGCAGACCGGCCGGCACCGCCTGCGCCGGCCTTCTGGCCATGCGTACGGCGGGAGTGCAGGCGGGGCTCAGCCCACCCATATGACGTACGTCACACCGAATGGCCCCGATGACGGGGCCAGCGGGAGGAGATCAGCTCACTCCGGGAGGGAATCAACCCGCCCGGTGCACCACGGCGTCGCACATCTCCATGAGCGCCACCTTGGCGTCGCACTCCTTCAGCGGAGCCAGCGCCGACCGGGCGTCCTCCGCGTACCGCACGGTGTCCCGGCGCGCCTGCTCCAGCGCGGGGTGCGCCCGCAGCCCGGCCAGCGCCCGGGCGTGCCGGTCGTCGTCGCTCAGGTCGGAGTCCAGCAGCTCGCACAGCGCGAGGTCCTCGGCCAGCCCGAGCCGCTTCGCCCGCTCGCGCAGCCGCAGCACAGGCAGCGTCGGGATGCCCTCCCGCAGGTCCGTGCCGGGGGTCTTGCCCGACTCGTGCGAGTCGGAGGCGATGTCCAGGACGTCGTCGGCGAGCTGGAAGGCGACGCCCAGCCGCTCCCCGTACTGGGTCAGCACGTCGACGACCGTCTCGTCGGCACCCGACATCATCGCGCCGAACCGGCACGACACGGCCACCAGCGACCCCGTCTTGCCGCTGAGCACGTCCAGGTAGTGCTCGACCGGGTCCCGGCCGTCCTGCGGCCCCGCCGTCTCCAGGATCTGCCCGGTGACCAGCCGCTCGAACGCCTCGGCCTGCACCCGCACCGCCTCCGGACCGAGGTCGGCCAGGATGTGGGAGGCGCGCGCGAACAGGAAGTCGCCGGTCAGGACCGCCACCGAGTTGCCCCAGCGGGTGTTCGCGCTGTCGACCCCGCGGCGCACGGCCGCCTCGTCCATGACGTCGTCGTGGTAGAGGGTCGCGAGGTGGGTCAGCTCCACCACCACGGCCGACGGCACCACGCCGGGCGCGTACGGGTCGCCGAACTGGGCGGCGAGCATCACCAGCAGGGGACGGAAGCGCTTTCCACCAGCCCTCACCAGGTGCTGGGCGGCCTCCGTGATGAAGGGGACCTCACTCTTGGTGGCTTCGAGCAGGCCCTCCTCGACGGCCACCAATCCGGCCTGGACATCGGCTTCCAGAGCCTGGTCCCGCACGCTCAGCCCGAACGGCCCGACGACGGTCACGAGGGGTCTCCTGTCTGCTGGTGTCTACTGGCTGGTTACGCGGTTTGTCGATAGGTCGCTGCCATCACTCAAGTCAGCGTATCCGGTCGCCTTTCGATCACCCATGCCGCCCGCCCGTCCAGCAGGGGCGGTATGGGATCACGCCCGGTATGTTTCTGATCACCTCATAACAATGCATTTTTCCTGACTTGCCCCGCGAGTGCACTGCCCTTCCGGCACGCCCGGCCGGACGGCATGGACATGGCGGCCACCCGGGGCCGGTGCGCGACCCGCGCGACACACGCACCGGAGCCATCCGGAGCGAGAGGGAACCCGGAGCGAGCAGCTTCCCATCAGCCGCCCATTGACTATGAGTTGGGCTCATTGCCCGATTTGACGCGCTTGTCGACACCCGTGACTTGGCTCACGCGACGCCAAGATCCACATTCCGGGCGAATTCGGCCGATCCGCCTTCCCGGAAAAGCCAGTTGAAGCTTGGCAAGCGCAAAGGATCAAGCACCCCAAAGCCCCCACACCGAGGTCAAGCGGCCCGATGTGTGACTCCGCCACTTGTTCCGGACATGTGCTCTCGCATACGTTCCCGCCGTGCCGGGCGGACGCCTAATCCTGCCGCCGCCCGTTCTCCACCATCGACCAACTCACACGCACGGCAGGAGCGGGGGAACCAGGTAAGCCGCCGGACGGGCGTCCAAGGACGCCCTCACCGGCTTGGGGTGAAGTCGTGCCGCCGTAGGGCGGCGCGGCCGGGCAACTCCCGCCCGAACCCGACAGCTCACCTCGCAGGCGACGGAGAGGAAACCCGCCATGCCCGCAACCGCTCGCCACCGCCTCACCAAGCGCTCCCGCCTGGTCCGCAAGCTCGCCGTCGTCGGAACGGGCGCCGCCGTGCTCGCCCTTCCGGTCATCGGCGCGACCAGCGCCTCCGCGGCGACCGACAGCGTCGTCACCGCGTCCTCGCTCGGCTACAGCAACAACCTCGACGGCTGGATCCGGGCGTCCCTGCAGGTCATGGCCCAGCACGGCATCCCCGGCACCTACGACGGCATCTACCGCAACGTCATCCGCGAGTCCTCGGGCAACCCCTACGCCATCAACAACTGGGACTCCAACGCCCTGGCCGGCACCCCCTCCAAGGGCCTGCTGCAGGTGATCGACCCGACGTTCGCCGCCTACCACGTCGCGGGCACGTCGTACGACCCCTACGACCCGGTCGCCAACATCACCGCCGCCTGCAACTACGCGTACCAGCGCTACGGCTCCATCGACAACGTCTACGGCGCCTACTAGGCCGGCACAGCCGAAGGTCCGTCAGGGCCTAGGCCTGCGCGAACAACCGCTCGAGGACGACGGCGATGCCGTCGTCCTCGTTCGACAGGGTGACCTCGTCGGCCACCGCCTTCAGTTCGGGATGGGCGTTGGCCATGGCGATGCCCCGGGCGGCCCAGTCGAACATCGGGATGTCGTTGGGCATGTCCCCGAACGCGAGGGTCTGCCGCGGTCCCAGGCCGAGGTGTTCGGCGGCCAGCGCCAGGCCCGTCGCCTTGGTGATGCCGCATGGCTGGAGTTCGACGGTCCCGGGCCCCGACATGGTGACGGTGGCCAGGGAACCGACCACCGACCGCGCCGTCGCCGCCAACTCGTCGTCGGACAGGTCGGGATGGCGCAGCAGCACCTTGCTGATCGGCTCGCACCACAGGTCGTCGCGCCGGCCGACGCGTACGGCGGGCAGGGTCGGGTGCGGCATCAGGTACCCGGGCTCGATGAGCGTGAGCCCGTCGACGCCGTCCTGGTCGACGGCCGCGTACACCTCGCCCACCTCGGCCTCGATCTTGCCGAGGGCCGTCTCGGCCAGCTCCCGGTCCAGCGTGACGGACCACAGCAGACGGTCCGCGCCGACGTCGTACACCTGCGCGCCCTGCCCGCACACCGCGAGCCCCGTGCTGCCCAGGTCGTCCAGGAGCGGCCGCACCCTGGGGGCGGGGCGGCCGGTCACCACGAGGTGCCGGGCGCCGGACTCCGCCACGCGCGCGAGGGCGGCGAGAGACCGGTCGGAGAGCGTGTCGTCGCCTCGCAGAAGGGTGCCGTCCAGGTCGGTGGCGATGAGTGCATATGCGGTGGGTGCGGCCATGATCAGAGAATACGGACAGGACGCACCGCCGACTCATCTCGAACCGGACGACCGCCCCGTTCACCGGCGTCACACCGTCAACTCCCGTACCGGCCCCGGATTTTGATCACCTCCCGTGACCGTGGGCCATGGGGCCCGGCCAGCGCCGGACCCCTTCGACCGTGTCCGTCACGCTCTCAACCGTGCGCCGCCGCAAGGTGCTTGGCGAGCCGCGGCGAGGCGAACTCCGTACCGCACACGAACCGCATCACCGGCCCGTACGAGGCCGCGGCCGGCAGGCCGGTGAAGTACAGGCCCGGTACCGAGGACACGTATCCGGCGCCCAGCCTGGGCGCGCCGCGGCTGACGGCGAGACGGGTGCGCAGTTCGTGGCCGAGGAAGTCCATGGCCGCGATGTCCACCCGGTAGCCGGTCGCCGCGATGACGTGGTCGGCGGCCAGCGTGTCCGTCCGGCCGTCGAGCGTGCGGACCGTCAGCACCGGGCCGCCACCGTCCGCCTCCGTGCGCACGATCTGCTCGACCTCGCTGACCTGCACCTTGCCCTCGAAGCGGTCGCGCAGCCACCAGGCTCCGAGCGGGCCGAGGACGCTGCGGACCAGGTAGTGGCGGGTCCGGGCGGGCAGATAGCGGTAGGGCTGCGGGTAGTAGCTGAACGCCCACAGGGACCAGGCGCGGCCGAAGGGCGACTCGGGGCGCAGCCTCGGCTGCTTCCAGGGCGGTGCGCCGAAGTCGACCTTGCCGCGCCCGCGGGAGACCACCCGTACCTGCGCGCCCGCCTCGGCCGCCAGCGCCGCCGTCTCCAGCGCGGACTGGCCCGCGCCGACGACGATCAGGTCCTTGCCGGAGTAGCGCGTGAGGTCGTGGTGCTGTGAACTGTGGGAGACCGGGCCGGTGGGGGCCGGGCCGTCCGCGGCGGCCGTGGCGAGTTCCGCAGGCAGGTAGGACAGGCCGGACAGCCCGGTCGCCACGACGACCGCGCGGGCGGTGAACAACTCGCCCGAGTCCAGCTTCAGTTCGAAGCCGCCTCCGTCGCGCCGGTCCACCGAGACCACCCGCACCCGCTCCAGCTCGGGCACCAGCTTCTGCTGGAACCACTCGCCGTAGGCGATGAAGGTCTCGACGGGGATGATGTCCTCGTCCGTCACCAGCCGCCTGATGCCGGCGGCCTCGCAGTAGTCGGCAAGGGTGTGGCCCTGCTGCGGGGCGTCGAAGCTGGAGGCGGCCGGCGTCGACTTCAGGAGCATTCCGGCGGGCATGTGGTCGCGCCAGCTGACCATGGGCTCGCCGAACACGCGCACCGGGATGCCCCGGGCGCGCAGATGGGCGGCGGTCGACAGGCCGAAGGGCCCGGCGCCGATGACTGCAACCGGTTGAGTCACGAAGTCCCTCCCCAGGACGTTCACTTTCGTCACTTCGTGTCCGGTTCGGACAGCCGGCGCGCTGGCTAGCTGCTCGAACTGGTGGTGCCGCCGCGGCGGTTGGTCCGCCACAGCTGATACAGGTGCTTCGCGCCCGGCCGCACGAAGCGCGCGAGCATCGTGAGGAACGGCAGCGGGTCGTCACCCGCGAGCCAGGCCAGCTCCGTCCCGCTCGCGCGCGCCGGTGCGTGCGGCGTCGTGTAGCCGCTGCGGCGGTAGGCGAGCAGGGCGGGCAGGTCGATGTTCTCCACGATGTACCGGTGGCCGGCCCGCTGTTCCCCCTCCGGGACGGGGCGTCCGGTCAGATCGAGGTGCATGGCGCGTACGACGTCCACCGCCGACTCGTTCTCGAAGAGCCGGAACTGGGCGCCCATGCGGGGGTTGAAGTCGAGGAGCTTGTACTGTCCGTCGCGCCGGTCGAAGCGCAGGTCGAGGTCGATGACGCCGCTGAAGCCGATCTCTTTGATGAAACGCGCGGCGATGTCGGCGAGTTCCGGGTTGTCGACGACGTACGCGTTCGCCGTCATGCCCGCGTGCGGGGGCCAGGAGCGGACCTTCACACCCGTGAACATGGCGAGCGGTGTGGAGTTCCGGTCGAAGTAGGCGTGCACGATCCAGTCCTCGGCGTCCTCCCTGGGCAGGTACTCCTGCAGGATCACGCCGGGGCGCTGGCCCCAGTCGCGGGCCAGGCGCAGCAGGCCCTCCCGGGTGGCGATCCTCGTCGTGCCGTTGACCGCCGGCCGGGTGCGCCGCAGGAACGCCTCGCGGTTCTTGGCCACCACCGGGAAGCGGGCCTTCTCGGCGAAGGCGACGATGTCGTCGTAGGACTGCGGGAACGCGGTCGTCGGGCTCGCGATGCCGTGTTCCACGCACAGTTCGTGCAGGCCCTGTTTGCTGGCGAGACGGCGTGGCAGGGCCGGGTCCACGCGCGGGAAGAGGAAGCGGCCCGCGAGCACGTCCTGGTGTTCCGCGATCAGGACGGCGGCCTCCTCGTCGGTGGGGAGGAGGACGGCGGGGCGGCCGATGCGGCGCCCGATCCGCAGCAGGCCTTCGACCAGGTGGGCGGGGTCCTCCGTGCCGGTGGTCGGCCAGACGAAGGACTTCTTCAGATAGCGTGAGGAGGCGGCGGGCGTGTAGGGGTCCTCGGTGATCGCGTACATGGGCACGCCGAGGCGCCCCAGGCTGCGGATCGCGCCCACTCCGCCGTGGTGCAGCGGGTAGTCGCCGAACTTGACGATCAGGCCCGGCACGGCGCGGTCGGCCTCGAAAGGCACACTGCTCGTGCTCCTGGCCACGGGTCCCCCCACGTGTCCCCCCTACGGACCGGACCCACCCCGTCCGTGTCCCCCAAAGGACGCTAAGCCGGAATTGGGGGCTCCGACAAGGCCAATTCGGACATTGCAAACTCTTTAGACACTGCCCAGGGCGGGCGACTCGGCCGTAACGTGTGGCGCGACCGCACGTCGGTGTGCGGTTCTTGGCTCGTGACACAGGTGAGAGTGAGGCAGCACCCCATGCCCCCCTTCGATGTCCCCGAGGGCGACCCCTTCGGCCCGCACAACCTCCCCTACGGCGTGTTCTCGCTCGCGGCCGACGGCGAGCGGACCGTCGGCGTCCGGCTCGGCGACCATGTCCTGGACGCGGGCGCGGCCGCCCGGGCGCTCGGCTCGCCGTACGCGCCCCTGCTCGCGCAACCGACCCTGAACGCGCTCCTGTCCGCCGGGCGCACCACCTGGTCGGACGTACGCCGTGCGCTGACGGCGTGGGTGACGGTGCACCGGGAGACGATCGCCGAGCACTTCCACCCGCTGTCGTCGGTGACGCTCCACCTCCCCTTCGAGGTCGCGGACTACGTCGACTTCTACTCCTCGGAGCACCACGCGCGGAACGTCGGCCAGATCTTCCGCCCGGACGCGGCGGACTCACTGACGCCGAACTGGAAGCACCTGCCGATCGGGTACCACGGACGGTCGGGGACGGTGGTCGTCTCGGGCACCGATGTCGTGCGGCCCTCCGGCCAGCGGAAGGCTCCGGGGGACGCCGAGCCGGTCTTCGGGCCGTCGGTCCGCCTCGACATCGAGGCGGAGGTGGGCTTCGTGGTGGGCGTGCCCTCCGCCATGGGAACGTCCGTTGGACTCACGGAGTTCCCCGAGCACGTCTTCGGGCTGTGCCTGCTCAACGACTGGTCGGCGCGGGACATCCAGGCCTGGGAGTACGTCCCCCTCGGCCCGTTCCTCGGCAAGTCGTTCGCCACGTCGGTGTCGGCGTGGGTCACGCCCCTTGACGCGCTCGACCACGCGCGCGTGGCACCGCCGGAGCGCACGCACGCGCTGCTGCCGTACCTCGACGACACCGGCTCCTCCGGTACGGCGGTGGAGCCCAGCGGATACGACCTGCGGATCTCCGTCGCCGTCAACGGGCACGTCGTCTCCGAGCCGCCCTTCTCCACCATGTACTGGACGGCCGCCCAGCAGCTGGCCCAGATGACGGTCAACGGCGCCTCGCTGCGCACCGGCGACCTGTACGGCTCGGGCACGGTCAGCGGCCCGGAGGCCGGGCAGCGCGGGTCCCTGCTGGAACTGACCTGGAACGGACGGGACCCGCTGGAACTTCCGGAGGGCAAGCGGACGTTCCTGGAGGACGGGGACGTGGTGACGCTCTCGGCGTGGGCGCCGGGGCCGAGCGGGGTCCGGGTGGGGCTCGGCGAGGTCTCTGGGCGGATCGTCGCGGGGTGAGCGGGAGTTGAGGGCAGGGAGCCGGCCGGCGGTCGTTGCCGCGTGACCGGGGATGCACGTGACGTAGTGGGTCTTCCGCGTCTCCTGACTCCCGCCCCCTTCGCCGTCATACTGGCGGCGGGCGACTCGTGCGCCGGGCCCACCGGACAGACGGGCCCTGCGCCGGCCGCCCCGCCCTCGCCCCTTTCCTTCGATCAGGAACCGGAGCCCGCGGCATGACCTACTGCCTGCTCCTGCTGACCGTCGTCGCCCTGACGGCCGCCGTGCCGGTGCCGCGCGCCCTGGTGCGGGCGGCCTGGCCCGAGCGGGAGCCCGTCGTCGCCCTGTGGGTGTGGCAGTGCCTGGTCGCCACGGTCCTGCTGTGCTGCCTGACGGCGCTGACGCTGGGCGCGGCCGCCGTCTTCGGCACGGTGCGCGCCCAGCTCTTCGCGCCCGCGCCGCCGGCGGTGACCGCGGCGTACGACCTGTCCGCCGCGCCCGTCTGGGCAGCCGCCCTCACCCTGCTGCTGGCCTGCGGGGCCGCCTGGAGCACCGCGATGCTCACCCGCGAGTTCGTCGAGGCGCGGCGGCGGCGCGGCGTGACCCGGGCGCATCTGCGCGAGCGGGCGCCGGAGCTGCCCGCCGGACTGGAGGCGGTGGCGCGCGGTCCGCTGCTGGTGCTGGAGGACGAGTATCCGGACGCCTGGTGGATGCCGGGCAACCCGGCACAGCTGGTCGTCACGACGGGCGCCCTGCACCGGCTGACCGACCACCAACTAGACGCCGTACTGACGCACGAGCAGGACCACGCGCGGGCCCACCACGACTGGCTGCTGCATCTGTCGACGGCGCTGGCCACGGGTTTCCCCCGGGTGCCGTTGTTCGCCCACTTCTGCGACCAGACGCACCGGCTGGTCGAGCTGGCCGCCGACGACACGGCGTCACGGCGGTGCGGGCACCTGACGACCGCGCTGGCGCTGATCGAGCTGAACCAGCACCGGGGCGTACTGTCCTGCTCCTCCAGCCACCGTCTGCTCGGCGAGCGCGTGGACCGGCTGCTGCAGCCGCCGCGCAGGCTGGGCCGCCGCCACCGGGCGCTCACGGCGACCGTCGCCGCGCTGGTGCCGTTGCTGCCGCTGCTGATCGTCTTCGGCCCCGGGCTGACGGCGCTGGCCTGACCCGCGTCGGGCTGCCGTCGCCCTGGCGGGCCGGAGTTGCGCCGACCAGGGCGGGCCGTTCCGCCGGTCCCCGGCGCTGCACCGGTCTCGCGCCGAGGAACCCTGTGACCAGCCCCCGCACCAGGGCGAGGCCCAGCGCGGACCACACCTCGGCTGGCAGGAACGCATTCGCGGCCGCCGCCCCGGGCGCGCCGGAGTTCCGCCGTCCCGCGGCGCGACGGGATCCAGCCCCGGGCGTGCCCGGTCCGCCCCTACATCCAGTCGTCCGGCTCCGGCTCCTCCTCCATCTCGGGCCAGTCGTCCTCGGCGCTCGGACCGGTGTCCGCCGCGGGCGCCGCGCCGGGCGCCCCGCCCAGCGAGGCCAGCACCGCCAGCACCCCCTCGCCGTACGTCACCAGCTTCTTCTCGCCGACGCCGCTGATGCCGCCCAGCTGTTGCACGGAGGTCGGCCAGGCCGTGGCGATCTCCCGGAGCGTGGCGTCGTGGAAGATGACGTAGGCCGGGACGCCCTGCTCCCTGGCCTGCTCGGCCCGCCAGGCGCGCAGCGCCTCGAAGGCCGGCTGGAGGGCCTCGGGAAGCTCGGCCGCGGCAGCCTTGGCCTTGGAGCCCTTCGCGGAGGACGCCGAGCGTGAGGTCACCGGCTTCTTCGGCTCCTTGCGCAGCGGTACCTCCCGCTCGCGCCGCAGCACCGACCCGCTCGCCTCGGTGAGCACGAGCGTGCCGTAGTCGCCCTCGACCGCGAGCAGCCCCTGCGCGAGCAACTGCCTTACGACACCGCGCCACTCGCCCTCGGTGAGGTCCTCGCCGATGCCGAACACGGAGAGCTGGTCGTGGTCGAACTGGATGACCTTGGCCGTGCGCCTGCCCAGCAGGATGTCGACGATCTGCACGGCGCCGAACTTCTGCCCCCGCTCCCGCTGCAGCCGCACCACCGTGGACAGCACCTTCTGCGCGGCGACCGTGCCGTCCCAGGTCTCGGGCGGTGTGAGGCAGGTGTCGCAGTTGCCGCAGTCCGCCGCATCCGGGTCCTGCCCGAAGTAGGCGAGGAGCTGGCCGCGCCGGCACCGGGCGCTCTCGCACAGCGCCAGCATCGCGTCCAGGTGGGCGGCGGCCCGGCGGCGGAACGCCTCGTCGCCCTCGGACGACTGGATCATCTTGCGCTGCTGTATGACGTCGTTGAGGCCGTAGGCCATCCAGGCCGTGGAGGGCAGGCCGTCGCGTCCGGCGCGGCCCGTCTCCTGGTAGTAGCCCTCGACCGACTTGGGCAGGTCGAGGTGGGCGACGAAGCGGACGTCCGGCTTGTCGATGCCCATTCCGAAGGCGATGGTCGCGACCACGACCAGGCCTTCCTCGCGCAGGAACCTGGACTGGTGCGCCGCGCGGGTGCCCGCGTCCAGGCCCGCGTGGTAGGGCACCGCCTCGATGCCGTTGCGGGTCAGGAACTCCGCCGTCGCCTCCACCGACTTGCGGGAGAGGCAGTACACGATGCCCGCGTCGCCGGCGTGCTCCTCGCGCAGGAACGCCAGCAGCTGCTTCTTCGGGTCGGCCTTCGGCACGATCCGGTACTGGATGTTGGGCCGGTCGAAGCTGGCCACGAAGTGCCGGGCGGTCGGCATGTGCAGCCGCTGGGTGAGCTCCTCGTGCGTGGCGCGGGTGGCCGTCGCCGTGAGCGCGACGCGCGGTACGTCCGGCCAGCGCTCGCCGAGCAGGGACAGGGCGAGATAGTCCGGGCGGAAGTCGTGGCCCCACTGGGAGACGCAGTGGGCCTCGTCGATCGCGAAGAGGGCGATCTTGCCGCGGGAGAGCAGGTCCAGGGTGGCGTCCAGCCGCAGCCGCTCGGGGGCGAGGTAGAGCAGATCGAGTTCGCCGGCCAGGAATTCGGCCTCGACCACCCGCCGCTCGTCGAAGTCCTGCGTGGAGTTCATGAACCCGGCGCGCACGCCCAGCGCCCGGAGCGCGTCGACCTGGTCCTGCATCAGCGCGATGAGCGGGGAGACCACGATTCCCGTGCCGGGTCTGACCAGGGACGGAATCTGGTAGCACAGCGACTTGCCGCCGCCGGTGGGCATGAGGACGACGGCGTCGCCGCCCGCCACCACGTGCTCGATGACCGCTTCCTGCTCGCCGCGGAAGCTGTCGTACCCGAAGACGCGGTGGAGCGTGGCCAGTGCCTCGCTGTCGCCGTGTGCCACAGGCGTGTGTGCCTCGGTCGTCACAACCGTCCCGCCCATCCCGTGCATCGCTCGTCCCCCGTGCGTCGTCCCTCGACCACTGCCTCCACGATAGGGGCCCGGACTGACAGCGCCGGAGTTGTCCACAGGCCGGCGCCGGGCGATCGGCGCTCAGCCCAATGGCCCGCGTCGCGTGACACCGCCGTACCGGCCGGGACATGCTGCTCGGGCGGGACGGGGGCGGGCCGCGTCTCCCCGGACGGGTGGCCCGCGCGTCCCCCGACCAAGGAGCCGCGTGATGTCCCGTCGGCCCCTCAAGGCCGCCCTCACCGTGGCGGTGGCCGCTGCCTTCTCGCTGGCCGCCGTTCCCGCACAGGCCGCGCCCGACCCCGCCCCCTCCGTGTGGACCGGCGTGGCCGACACCTACGTCGCGACGGCCCGCTACGCCCACGAGGGCTTCGCCAAGGACGGCCGGTACGTCCCCGTCGGCGGGTGCGACGCCGCCGCCGAGGGCGGCGCCGACTACCGCTACGTCAACCTGTCGAATGTCGGTTCACTCGATCCGGGGAAACCGGCGGCTCTGATCTACGCGGACAGGTTCACCGACGAGATCACCGGCATGGACGGCGCCGACGCAGGCCGCAGGCTGGTCGCGGTGGAGTGGATCGTCCAGAACACCGGCCGGACCGCGCCGAAGCTGTTCGGCGAGACCCTCCAGAAGGGCCGGCTCTCCGGCTACTTCACGCTGCGCGCCTGGCTCTACGAGCCCAATGACAACGGGCTGTTCGCCGCGTACAACCCCGAGGTGGCCTGCTGGCGCCTGCCCCGCACATGGGCGGGCCCCGGCTCCCTCTCCGGGAACCGGGGCCCGCCGTGACGCGGTGTGCGGATCAGCGCACGAAGACGCTCGCCTGACTCGCGAGGTCCAGGAAGTACTGCGGCGCCACACCGAGCACCAGCGTGACCACCACACCGAGCCCGATCGCGGTCATCGTCAGCGGCGACGGCACGGCGACCGTCGGGCCCTCCGGCCTGGGCTCGCTGAAGAACATCAGCACGATCACGCGGATGTAGAAGAAGGCCGCCACCGCGGACGAGATCACACCGATCACGACCAGCGGCGCCGCCCCGCCCTCCGCCGCCGCCTTGAACACGGCGAACTTACCGGCGAAGCCGGAGGTCAGCGGGATACCGGCGAAGGCCAGCAGGAACACCGCGAACACGGCCGCCACCAGCGGCGAACGACGGCCGAGCCCCGCCCACTTGGACAGGTGTGTCGCCTCGCCGCCCGCGTCGCGCACCAGCGTGACCACCGCGAACGCGCCGATCGTCACGAAGGAGTACGCGCCCAGGTAGAAGAGGACGGACGACACGCCGTCCTTCGACGTGGCGATGACACCCGCGAGGATGAACCCGGCGTGCGCGATCGACGAGTACGCCAGCAGCCGCTTGATGTCGGTCTGGGTGATCGCGACGATCGCACCGCCCAGCATGGTGACGATCGCGACGGCCCACATGACCGGCCGCCAGTCCCAGCGCATGCCCGGCAGGACGACGTACAGCAGGCGCAGCAGCGCACCGAACGCCGCCACCTTCGTCGCCGCCGCCATGAACCCGGTGACCGGGGTCGGCGCGCCCTGGTAGACGTCCGGCGTCCACATGTGGAACGGGACGGCTCCGACCTTGAACAGCAGGCCCATGAGGATCATCGCGCCGCCGATCAGCAGCAGCGCGTCGTTGCCCATGGTGTCCGCGAGCGCCGGGTCGACGTTCGTGACGGTGCCGTCGACGACCTGCGCGATCCGCGCGTACGACACCGACCCGGCGTAGCCGTACAGCATGGCGATGCCGAACAGGGTGAACGCCGAGGCGAACGCGCCGAGCAGGAAGTACTTGACCGCGGCCTCCTGCGACATGAGCCGCTTGCGGCGGGCCAGCGCGCACATCAGGTAGAGCGGGAGGGAGAAGACCTCCAGGGCCACGAACAGGGTCAGCAGGTCGTTGGCCGACGGGAAGACCAGCATTCCGGAGATCGCGAAGAGCAGCAGCGGGAACACCTCGGTGGTGGTGAACCCGGCCTTCACGGCCGCCTTCTCGCTGTCGCTGCCCGGCACGGACGCGGCCTGCGCGGCGAAGGAGTCGACCCGGTTGCCGTGCGCCGCCGGGTCCAGGCGCCGCTCGGCGAAGGTGAACAGGCCGACCAGTCCGGACAGCAGGATCGTGCCCTGCAGGAACAGGGACGGCCCGTCGACCGCGATGGCGCCCATCGCCGCGATGTGCGCCTTGGTGGTGCCGTATCCGTCCGACGCGAGCGCGACGACCGCGGCGAAGGCGGCGACGAGCGCGACGAGGGACACGAACACCTGGGCGTAGTAGCGGGACTTGCGCGGGACGAACGCCTCGACGAGCACCCCGACGATCGCCGCGCCCACGACGATCAGGGTGGGCGACAACTGCGCGTATTCGATCTTCGGTGCGTTGATCTTCGAAATCGGTTCGGCTGCGGTCGCCGCCGTTGTCCACAGGCTGTGGACGGCTGCTGCGCTCACTTGGCCACCGCCTCCACCTCAGGCTTGGGGTCCGTCTTGTGTACGTCGGACAGGGTCGACTTCACGGCCGGGTTGACGATGTCCGTCACCGGCTTCGGGTAGACGCCCAGGAAGATCAACAGAACGATCAACGGGGCGACCACCAGGAGCTCGCGCACCCTGAGGTCGGGCATCGCGGAGACCTCCGGCTTCACCGGGCCCGTCATCGTCCGCTGGTAGAGGACGAGGGCGTACAGCGCGGCGAGAACGATGCCGAAGGTGCCGATGATGCCGATCGCCGGGTAGCGCGTGAACGTGCCGACCAGGACCAGGAACTCGCTCACGAACGGCGCCAGTCCCGGCAGGGACAGCGTGGCCAGCGTGCCGATCAGGAATGTGCCGGCGAGCACCGGGGCGACCTTCTGCACACCGCCGTAGTCGGCGATGAGCCGCGAGCCGCGGCGCGAGATGAGGAACCCGGCGAGCAGCATCCACGCGGCCGTGGAGATCCCGTGGTTGACCATGTAGAGCGTCGCGCCGGACTGGCCCTGGCTGGTCATCGCGAAGATGCCCATGATGATGAAGCCGAAGTGCGAGATCGACGCGTACGCCACCAGCCGCTTGATGTCCCGCTGGCCCACCGCGAGCAGCGCGCCGTAGACGATGCTGATGAGGGCCAGTACGAGGATCACCGGCGTCGCCCACTTGCTGGCCTCCGGGAACAGCTGGAGGCAGAAGCGGAGCATCGCGAAGGTGCCCACCTTGTCGACTACCGCCGTGATGAGCACGGCGACCGGCGCGGTGGACTCCTGCATGGCGTTGGGCAGCCAGGTGTGCAGCGGCCACAGCGGCGCCTTGACGGCAAAGGCGAAGAAGAAGCCGAGGAACAGCCAGCGCTCGGTGCTCGTCGCCATGTGCAGCGAGCCGTTGGCGCGGGCCTGGGCGATCTCCTGGAGGCTGAAGTTCCCGGCGACCACGTACAGACCGATCACCGCGGCCAGCATGATCAGCCCGCCGACCAGGTTGTACAGCAGGAACTTCACGGCCGCGTACGACCGCTGCGTGGACGCCGCCTCCTCGCCGTGCTCGTGGGCACGGTCCCCGAAGCCGCCGATGAGGAAGTACATCGGGATCAGCATCGCTTCGAAGAAGATGTAGAAGAGGAAGACGTCGGTCGCCTCGAAGGAGATGATCACCATCGCCTCGACGGCCAGGATCAGGGCGAAGAAGCCCTGCGTCGGCCGCCAGCGGCGGCTTCCGGTCTCCAGCGGGTCCGCGTCGTGCCAGCCCGCGAGGATGATGAACGGGATCAGCAGGGCGGTCAGCGCGACCAGCGCCACCGCGATGCCGTCCACGCCCAGTTCGTAGCGGACTCCGAAGTCCGCGATCCAGGCGTGCGACTCGGTCAGTTGGTAGCGGCCGCCGTCCGGGTCGAAGCGGACCAGGACGGTGATCGCGAGGGCGAGTGTGGCGAGCGAGACGAGCAGTGCCAGCCATTTCGCGGCGGTGCGCTGCGCGGCCGGCACGGCGGCCGTGGCGATGGCCCCGATCGCGGGGAGCACCGCCGTCGCTGTCAGCAGAGGAAAGGACATCGGTATCAGACCGCCCTCATCAGCAGGGTCGCGGCGACGAGGACCGCCGCACCGCCGAACATCGAGACCGCGTAGGAGCGCGCGAAGCCGTTCTGCAGCTTGCGCATGCGTCCGGACAGGCCCCCGACCGAGGCGGCCGTGCCGTTGACGACACCGTCGACCAGGGTGTGGTCGACGTACACCAGGGAGCGCGTGAGGTGTTCGCCGCCGCGGACCAGGACGACGTGGTTGAAGTCGTCCTGCAGCAGGTCGCGCCGGGCGGCCCGGGTGAGCAGCGAACCGCGCGGGGCGACGGACGGCACCGGGCGGCGGCCGTACATGGCGTAGGCGATGCCGACGCCGATGATCAGGCAGACCATTGTCGCGCCGGTGACGGTCGCCGCGCTCAGCGGGGAGTCGCCCTCGCTGTGCCCGGTGACCGGCTCCAGCCAGTGCAGGAAGCGGTCGCCGATGCTGAAGAACGCGCCGCCGAAGACCGAGCCGATCGCCAGCACGATCATGGGGATCGTCATGACCTTCGGGGACTCGTGCGGGTGCGGCTCGGCGTGCTCGCCCCGGTGCTCGGCGGCGGGCTCCGCGCTCGGGGCCTCCGGGGAGCGGGTGGGCCGGTTCTTCCAGCGCTCCTCTCCGAAGAAGGTCATCAGCATCACGCGCGTCATGTAGAACGCGGTGATGGCCGCGCCCACCAGGGCGCACGCGCCCAGGATCCAGCCCTCGGTGCCGCCCTTCGCGAAGGCCGCCTCGATGATCTTGTCCTTGGAGAAGAAGCCGGACAGGCCCGGGAAGCCGATGATCGCGAGGTAGCCGAGGCCGAAGGTGATGAAGGTGACCGGCATGTACTTCCGCAGGCCGCCGTACTTGCGCATGTCGACCTCGTCGTTCATGCCGTGCATGACCGAACCTGCGCCGAGGAAGAGGCCGGCCTTGAAGAAGCCGTGCGTCACCAGGTGCATGATCGCGAAGACGTAGCCGATGGGACCGAGACCGGCGGCGAGGACCATGTAGCCGATCTGCGACATGGTCGAGCCGGCCAGCGCCTTCTTGATGTCGTCCTTCGCGCAACCGACGATCGCACCGAACAGGAGCGTGACGGCACCGACCACGGTGACCACGAGCTGTGCGTCGGGCGCGGCGTTGAAGATCGCCCCGGAGCGGACGATCAGGTAGACGCCCGCGGTCACCATCGTCGCGGCGTGGATGAGGGCCGAGACCGGGGTCGGGCCCTCCATCGCGTCCCCGAGCCAGGACTGCAGCGGCACCTGGGCGGACTTGCCGCAGGCGGCGAGCAGGAGCATCAGGGCGATGGCGGTGAGCTTGCCCTCGGAGGCGTCGGTCGCGTGACCGAGGACCGGTCCGAAGGCGAAGGTGCCGAACGTCGTGAACATCAGCATGATCGCGATGGACAGGCCCATGTCGCCGACGCGGTTGACCAGGAAGGCCTTCTTCGCCGCCGTCGCCGCGCTGGGCTTGTGCTGCCAGAAGCCGATCAGCAGGTACGAGGCCAGACCGACGCCTTCCCAGCCGACGTACAGCAGCAGGTAGTTGTCGGCGAGGACCAGCAGCAGCATCGCCGCGAGGAACAGGTTCAGGTAGCCGAAGAAGCGGCGGCGGCGCTCGTCGTGCTCCATGTACCCGACCGAGTACAGGTGGATCAGCGATCCGACGCCGGTGATCAGCAGGACGAACGTCATCGACAGCTGGTCGAGGCGGAAGGTGACGTCCGCCTGGAAGCCCGCGACCGGGATCCAGCTGAACAGGTGCTGGGTCAGGGTGCGGTGTTCGGCGTCCTTGCCGAGCAGGTCGGCGAAGAGGATCACACCGAACACGAAGGAGGCCGTCGACATCAGGACGCCGATCCAGTGGCCGACGGCATCGAGCCGCCGGCCGCCGCACAGCAGTACGGCCGCTCCGAGCAGTGGCGCCGCCACCAGCAGCGCAATCAGGTTATCCACGATTCTTTCCGACCCCTCAGAGCTTCATCAGGCTGGCGTCGTCGACCGAGGCCGAGTGGCGGGTGCGGAACAGGGACACGATGATCGCGAGTCCGACCACGACCTCCGCGGCGGCGACGACCATCGTGAAGAACGCGATGATCTGGCCGTCGAGGTTGCCGTGCATCCGGGAGAAGGTGACGAACGCGAGGTTGCACGCGTTCAGCATCAGCTCGATGCACATGAAGACGACGATCGCGTTGCGCCTGATCAGCACGCCGGTGGCGCCGATCGTGAACAACAGGGCCGAGAGATACAGGTAGTTGACGGGGTTCACTTCGACGCCTCCTCCCGCTTGAAGGTGGCCGGTTCGATCGCGGTGCGCTCAAGGCGTTCCTCCGCGCGCTGCTCCAGCGCCTTGAGGTCGTTGAGCGCCTCGGCCGACACGTCGCGGATCTGGCCGCGATCGCGCAGGGTCTTGCTGACCGTGAGCTCCGACGGGGTGCCGTCGGGCAGCAGGCCCGCGATGTCGACCGCGTTGTGCCGGGCGTACACGCCGGGCGCCGGGAGCGGCGGTACGTGCTTGCCCTCGCGGACGCGCTGTTCGGACAGCTCGCGCTGCGTCTTGGCGCGCTCGGTGCGCTCGCGGTGCGTGAGCACCATCGCGCCGACGGCCGCCGTGATCAGCAGCGCGCCGGTGATTTCGAAGGCGAAGACGTACTTGGTGAAGATGAGGGCCGCGAGGCCTTCCACATTGCCGTTGGCGTTCGCCTGGCCGGTGCCGTTGAACTCCTTCAGGGAGGCGTTGCCGATCCCGGCGAACAGCAGGACCCCGAAGCCGACTCCGCAGAGAAGTGCCAGCCAGCGCTGGCCCTTGATCGTCTCCTTCAGCGAGTCCGCGGCCGTCACGCCGACGAGCATCACCACGAAGAGGAACAGCATCATGATCGCGCCGGTGTAGACGACGATCTGCACGATGCCCAGGAAGTAGGCGCCGTTGGCGAGGTAGAAGACCGCCAGGACGATCATGGTGCCGGCGAGTGACAGCGCGCTGTGCACGGCCTTCTTCATGAAGACGGTGGACAGGGCGCCGATCACGGCGACGGTGCCGAGGACCCAGAACTGGAAGGCCTCTCCGGTGGAGGTGGAGTAGGCGGCGAGTTGCGCGCTCATCGGCCGATCACCTTCTCCGACGCGGGCTCTTCCTCGCCGAAGGTCGACGCGGCCTCCTGGACGACCTCGCCCTTGGAGACGGCGGTCTGTTGGACTGTGCCGGGGGCGGCCTCGGTGACCAGGCCCCGGTAGTAGTCCTGCTCGTCCGTCCCCGGGTAGATCGCGTGCGGGGAGTCGACCATGCCCTCTTCGAGGCCGGCGAGCAGCTGCTCCTTGGTGTAGATGAGGTTGGCGCGGCTGGAGTCGGCCAGCTCGAACTCGTTGGTCATCGTCAGCGCGCGCGTGGGCACGCCTCGATGCACAGGCCGCACAGGATGCAGCGGGCGTAGTTGATCTGGTAGACGCGGCCGTACCGCTCGCCCGGCGAGTAGCGCTCCTCGTCCGTGTTGTCGGCGCCCTCCACATAGATGGCGTCGGCGGGCAGGCCCAGGCGCACAGCTCGCAGCCGACGCACTTCTCCAGGCCGTCCGGATGGCGGTTGAGCTGGTGCCGTCCGTGGAAACGGGGAGCGGTGGTCTTCTGCTGCTCCGGGTACTGCTCGGTCAGCCGCTTCTTGAACATGGCCTTGAAGGTCACGCCGAAGCCGGCGACGGGGTTCATGAAACCGGGCTTGGTCTCCTTGGGCTCCTCAGCCATCGGACGCCTCCTTTCCATCCGAAGATCCGTCACTGGGAGTATCCGGCCCACCACTGACAATCAGCTCCCGCTCTCGGCGCGAGCTGCGCCTCGGCACCGGCGGGAGCTCCTGTCCGGGCAGCGGCGGCACGGGGAATCCGCCCGCCATCGGGTCGAATCCGGCGGGCTCCGCGGCCTCCTGCTCGCTCGCCTTGGCCTTCTCGCGGAACATGTCGGCGACGAAGGACAGCAGGAGCAGAGCGAGGACGGCGCCGCCGATGTAGAGGGCGATGTCGGCGAAGTCGTAGTTCTCGTTCCTCAGCGCCCGCACCGTCGCGACCAGCATCAGCCAGACCACGGAGACGGGGATGAGGACCTTCCAGCCGAGCTTCATCAGCTGGTCGTAGCGCACCCGCGGGAGGGTGCCGCGCAGCCAGATGAAGAAGAACAGCAGCAGCTGGACCTTGATCGTGAACCACAGCAGCGGCCACCAGCCGTGGTTGGCGCCCTCCCAGAAGGTGCTGATCGGCCAGGGGGCGCGCCAACCGCCGAGGAAGAGCGTGGTCGACACGGCCGAGAGCCGTCACCATGTTGACGTACTCGGCGAGCATGAACATCGCGAACTTGATCGACGAGTACTCGGTGTTGAAGCCGCCGACCAGGTCGCCCTCGGACTCCGGCATGTCGAAGGGGGCGCGGTTGGTCTCGCCCACCATGGTGACGATGTAGAGGATGAAGGAGACCGGCAGCAGCAGGATGTACCAGCGGTCGTGCTGCTGCTCGACGATCGTCGACGTCGACATCGACCCGGAGTAGAGGAACACGGAGGCGAACGCCGCGCCCATGGCGATCTCGTACGAGATCATCTGCGCGCAGGAGCGCAGACCGCCCAGGAGCGGGTAGGTCGATCCGGAGCTCCAGCCGGCCAGGACGATGCCGTAGATGCCGACCGAGGCGACCGCGAGGATGAAGAGCATCGCGATCGGCAGGTCGGTGAGCTGCATCGCGGTCCGCGTGCCGAAGATCGAGACCTCGTTGTCGGCCGGCCCGAAGGGATCACCGCGATCGCCATGAAGGCCGGGATGGCCGCGACGATCGGCGCGAGGACGTACACCACCTTGTCGGCGCGCTTGACGATGAGGTCTTCCTTGAGCATCAGCTTCACACCGTCGGCGAGCGACTGGAGCATGCCCCAGGGGCCGTGCCGGTTGGGGGCCGATGCGCAGCTGCATCCAGGCGACGACCTTGCGCTCCCAGACGATGGAGAACAGCACGGTCCACATCAGGAAGGCGAAGCAGAAGACGGCCTTGACGACGACCAGCCACCAGGGGTCGGTGCCGAACATCGAGAGGTCTTCAGCGGCGAAGTACGGGCTCATCCCTCCACCTCCTTCGGGGCCTCGCCGACGGTCGTCGCCGGGCCGATGCGGACGAGGCGCCGGGCAGCGCCCCGGTGTCGGAGGCGACTCCCCCGCCGACGGAGTTCAGCGGGAGCCAGACCACCCGGTCGGGCATCTCGCGGTCTGCAGGGGGAGTTCGACGGCTCCCGCGGGGTCCGGTCACGGCGAGGAGATCGCCGTCCTTGACGCCCACCTCGGCCGCCGTCGCGGCCGACACGCGCGCGTGGGCGGCGTGCCGGGTGCCGGCGAGCGCCTCGTCGCCCTCCTGCAGGACGCCCCGGTCGAGCAGGAGGCGGGTGCCCGGCGAGTACGGCCTCCCCGGCCGCGGGCCTGGGCAACTGGCCCCCGGTCTCCAGAGGTTCGGAGGCGCGCGGCCCGTCCCAGGGACCGAGCCGGTCGATCTCGGAGCGCACGGTGCGCAGGTCCGGCAGACCCAGGTGCACGTCCATGGCGTCGGCCAGCATCTGCAGCACACGCGCGTCGGTCGGCGCGAGGCGGCGGGTCATCTGCTCGGGCTTGAGCGCGGCGTCGAAGAAGCGCACCCTGCCCTCCCAGTTGAGGAGGTTCCGGCCTTCTCGGCGACCGCGGCGACCGGCAGGACGACGCTGGCGTGTTCGCTGACCTCACTGGGCCGCAGCTCCAGCGACACCACGAACCCGGCCTCGTGAAGTGCTTCACGCGCGCGTGCCGGGTCTGGCAGGTCGGCGATCTCGACGCCCGCGACCACCAGGGCCTGCAGTTCGCCGCTCGCGGCGGCCTCCACGATCTGGCTGGTGTCGCGGCCGTAGCGGTGCGGGAGTTCGGCGACCCCCCCAGACCGCGGCCACCTCTGCACGCGCGCGTGGGTCGGTCGCCGGACGGCCGCCCGGCAGCAGGGACGGCAGCGCGCCGGCCTCCACGGCCGCGCGCTCTCCGGCCCGCCGCGGGATCCAGACCAGCTGGGCCCCGGTGGCGGAGGAGGCGCGTACGGCGGCGGTCAGACCTCCCGCCACTGCGGCGAGCCGCTCGCCGACGACGATCCGGCGCCCTCGGCGCGCAGCGCCTCGGCGGCCTTCGCGCCGTCGTCCTCCAGGCCGACCCCGCTCGCGAGCGCGTCGAGCCACTCGGTCTCGGTGCTGGGGGCGGCCGGCAGCAGGCGTGCCGCCCGCCTTCTCCAGGCCGCGCGTCGCGTGCGTGGCCAGCGCGAACACCTTCTGCCCGTGCTTGCGCAGCCTTGCGCAGCTCAGGAAGGACGCAGGGCGCCTCCTCCTCGGCCTCGAAGCCGACCAGCAGGACGGCGGGCGCCTTCTCCAGGGAGGTGTACGTGACACCCGTACCGTCGAGGTCCCGTCCCCGGCCGGCGACCCGCCGCCAGGAAGTCGGCCTCCTCGCCGCTGTGCACGCGCGCGCGGAAGTCGATGTCGTTCGTATCGAGCGCCACGCGCGCGAACTTGCTGTACGCGTAGGCGTTCCTCGACGGTGAGCCGGCCGCCGGTCAGGACGCCGGTGCGGCCGCGCGAGGCGAGCAGGCCCTGAGCGGCGATCTGCAGCGCCTCCGGCCAGGAGGCCGGTTCGAGGTCGCCCTCGGCGTTGCGCACCAGGGGTTGGTGAGCCGGTCGCGCTGCTGTGCGTAGCGGAACGCGAAGCGGCCCTTGTCGCAGATCCACTCCTCGTTGACCTCGGGGTCGTTGGCCGCCAGGCGCCGCATGACCTTGCCGCGCCGGTGGTCGGTGCGGGTCGCGCAGCCGCCGGAGCAGTGCTCGCACACGCTCGGCGAGGAGACCAGGTCGAAGGGACGGGAGCGGAATCGGTACGCCGCCGAGGTGAGCGCGCCCACCGGGCAGATCTGGATGGTGTTGCCGGAGAAGTACGACTCGAAGGGGTCGCCCTCACCGGTGCCGACCTGCTGCAGCGCGCCCCGCTCCAGCAGCTCGATCATCGGATCGCCCGCGACCTGGTTGGAGAAGCGGGTGCAGCGCGCGCACAGCACGCACCGCTCGCGGTCGAGCAGGACCTGTGTGGAGATCGCGACCGGCTTCTCGTACGTCCGCTTCTTGCCGTCGAAGCGGGAGTCGGCCTGGCCGTGCGACATGGCCTGGTTCTGCAGCGGGCACTCGCCGCCCTTGTCGCAGACCGGGCAGTCCAGCGGGTGGTTGATGAGGAGGAACTCCATCACACCGTGCTGGGACTTCTCGGCGACCGGCGAGGTGAGCTGCGTCTTGACGACCATGCCGTCCGTGCACGTGATGGTGCAGGACGCCATCGGCTTGCGCTGGCCCTCGACCTCGACGATGCACTGCCGGCAGGCGCCGACCGGGTCGAGGAGGGGGTGGTCGCAGAAGCGGGGGATCTCGATGCCGAGCTGCTCGGCGGCCCGGATGACCAGGGTGCCCTTGGGCACGCTGATCTCGGCGCCGTCGATGGTCAGCGTGACGAGGTCCTCCGGCGGGACCGCCGCCTCTCCCCCTCCGGAGGGAGCACTGGTGGTCACGGTCATGCGTTCACCTCCGGGCGGTCCGCCCAGGCCGTCGACTTGGCCGGGTCGAAGGGGCAGCCCCGGCCGGTGATGTGCTGCTCGTACTCCTCGCGGAAGTACTTCAGCGAGGAGAAGATCGGCGAGGCGGCGCCGTCGCCGAGGGCGCAGAACGCCTTGCCGTTGATGTTGTCGGCGATGTCGTTCAGCTTGTCGAGGTCGTCCATGGCGCCCTTGCCGGCCTCGATGTCACGCAGCAACTGCACGAGCCAGTAGGTGCCTTCTCGGCACGGCGTGCACTTGCCGCAGGACTCGTGGGCGTAGAACTCGGTCCAGCGGGTGACGGCGCGGACGACGCAGGTCGTCTCGTCGAAGCACTGCAGAGCCTTGGTGCCGAGCATGGAACCGGCGGCGCCGACGCCCTCGTAGTCGAGGGGCACGTCGAGGTGCTCGTCGGTGAACATCGGCGTCGAGGAGCCGCCCGGCGTCCAGAACTTCAGCCGGTGGCCCGGCCGCATGCCGCCGCTCATCTCCAGCAGCTGGCGCAGCGTGATGCCGAGCGGGGCCTCGTACTGGCCGGGGCTCGCGACATGGCCGCTGAGCGAGTACAGCGTGAAGCCGGGGGACTTCTCGCTGCCCATCGACCGGAACCATTCCTTGCCCCGATGGACGATCGCGGGAACCGACGCGATCGACTCGACGTTGTTCACAACAGTCGGGCACGCGTAGAGGCCCGCCACGGCGGGGAAAGGGGGACGGAGCCGCGGTTGACCCCGGCGGCCTTCGAGCGAGTCGAGCAGTGCGGTCTCCTCACCGCAGATGTACGCGCCGGCGCCGGCGTGCACGGTGAGTTCCAGGTTCAGCCCGCTGCCCAGGATGTTCTCGCCGAGGTAGCCCGCCGCGTAGGCCTCGCGCACGGCCTCGTGCAACCGCCGCAGAACGGGGACGACTTCACCCCGCAGATAGATGAAGGCATGCGAAGACCTGATGGCGTAACACGCGATGACGATGCCCTCGATGAGGCTGTGCGGGTTCGCGAAGAGGAGCGGGATGTCCTTGCAGGTTCCCGGCTCCGACTCGTCGGCGTTGACAACTAGATAGTGCGGTTTTCCATCACCCTGCGGAATGAACTGCCATTTCATTCCCGTCGGGAATCCCGCGCCGCCGCGGCCGCGCAGACCGGAGTCCTTGACGTACGCGATCAGGTCGTCCGGCGACATCGCCAGCGCCTTGCGCAGGCCCTCGTACCCCTCGTGCCTCTTGTAGACGTCCAGCGACCAGGACCTGTCCTCGTCCCAGAAGGCCGACAACACGGGTGCGAGCAGCTTCTCCGGGCTGGTGTCCTTCAGTTCGGGTGCCAAGGTCATCACTCCCCCTCCTCGGCGGCGGGCCCTGCCGGGTGGGCTGGGTCGGAGGCCGACGTCTCCTGCGGCGCGTCGTGCGAGCTGAGGTGCTCGGTCGGCGACGGCTCGTGCACTTCCCTGTCCTGCGGCTCGTCGTGCGGGCCGCCGTCCCGCGGATGGACCACGCGCGCGGGTGCGGTCTCTCCCCTTGCCAGGCGGAGGCCCACGAGCGACGCCGGTCCCGCACTGCCGCTCTCCTCGACGGCCCCGGGCCGCTCGTCGGGGAAGCCGGCCAGGATCCGCGCGGTCTCCTTGAAGGTGCAAAGGCGTGCCCCGCGCGTGGGCTCGACGTCGCGTCCGGCGCGCAGGTCGTCGACGAGGCGCTTGGCGCTGGCCGGGGTCTGGTTGTCGAAGAACTCCCAGTTGACCATCACCACCGGCGCGAAGTCGCAGGCCGCGTTGCACTCGATGTGCTCCAGGGTGACCTTGCCGTCGCCGGTGGTCTCGCCGTTGCCGACGCCGAGGTGCTCCTGGAGCTCCTCGAAGATCGCGTCGCCGCCCATCACCGCGCACAGCGTGTTGGTGCAGACGCCGACCTGGTAGTCGCCGCTCGGCTTGCGCCGGTACATGGTGTAGAAGGTCGCGACGGCGGTGACCTCGGCCGTGGTCAGCTCCAGCACGTCCGCGCAGAACTGCATCCCGGTGCGCGTGACATGGCCCTCCTCCGACTGCACGAGGTGCAGCAGTGGCAGCAGGGCCGAGCGGGAGTCGGGGTAGCGGGCGATGATCTCGCGCGCGTCCCTCTCGAGCCGTTCACGGACGTCGGCCGGGTAGGCGGGCGCGGGCAGTTCGGGCATGCCCAGGCTGACGCCGTGCTCCGAAGGACTGGTGGTCACCGGTCGACGCCTCCCATCACGGGGTCGATGGACGCGACGGCCACGATGACGTCGGCGACCTGGCCGCCTTCGCACATCGCCGCCATGGCCTGCAGGTTGGTGAAGGACGGGTCCCGGAAGTGGACCCGGTAGGGGCGGGTGCCGCCGTCGGACACGGCGTGCACCCCGAGTTCGCCCTTGGGCGACTCGACGGCCGCGTAGGCCTGTCCCGGCGGGACGCGGAAGCCCTCGGTGACCAGCTTGAAGTGGTGGATCAGGGCCTCCATGGAGGTGCCCATGATCTTCTTGATGTGGTCGAGGGAGTTGCCGAGCCCGTCCGGTCCCAGGGCGAGCTGGGCGGGCCAGGCGATCTTCTTGTCGGCGACCATGACCGGGCCGGGCTGCAGCCGGTCCAGGCACTGCTCGATGATGCCCAGCGACTGGCGCATCTCCTCCAGGCGGATCAGGAAGCGTCCGTAGGAGTCGCAGGTGTCGGCGGTCGGGATCTCGAAGTCGTAGGTCTCGTAGTCGCAGTAGGGCTGCGCCTTGCGCAGGTCGTGCGGCAGGCCGGTGGAGCGCAGGATCGGTCCCGTCGCGCCGAGGGCCATGCAGCCGGCCAGGTCCAGATAGCCGACGTCCTGCATACGGGCCTTGAAGATGGGGTTCCCGGTGGCGAGCTTGTCGTACTCCGGGAGGTTCTTCTTCATCTTCTTCACGAACTCGCGGATGTGGTCCACCGCGCCGGGCGGCAGGTCCTGGGCGAGTCCGCCGGGCCGGATGTACGCGTGGTTCATGCGCAGGCCCGTGATGAGCTCGTAGATGTCGAGAATCATTTCACGATCACGGAATCCGTAGATCATGATCGTGGTGGCGCCGAGCTCCATGCCGCCGGTGGCGATGCACACCAGGTGGGAGGAGAGCCGGTTCAGCTCCATCAGGAGCACCCGGATGATCTTGGTGCGCTCGGAGATCTGGTCCTCGATGCCGAGGAGCTTCTCGACGGCGAGACAGTAGGCGGTCTCGTTGAAGAAGGACGTCAGGTAGTCCATGCGCGTCACGAACGTGGTGCCCTGCGTCCACGTGCGGAACTCGAGGTTCTTCTCGATGCCGGTGTGGAGGTAGCCGATGCCGCAGCGGGCCTCGGTGACCGTCTCACCGTCGATCTCCAGGATCAGGCGCAGCACTCCGTGGGTGGACGGGTGCTGGGGCCCCATGTTGACGACGATGCGCTCGTCGTCGGCGCGGGCCGCGGACTGGACGACCTCGTCCCAGTCGCCACCGGTGACCGTGTACACGGTGCCCTCGGTGGTCTCGCGGGCCGATGCTGACTGCGTGCTCACGAGTACGACCTCCGCTGGTCCGGAGCCGGGATCTGGGCGCCCTTGTACTCGACGGGGATGCCGCCGAGGGGGTAGTCCTTGCGCTGCGGATGGCCCTGCCAGTCGTCCGGCATCATGATCCGCGTCAGCGCCGGGTGACCGTCGAAGACGATCCCGAAGAAGTCGTAGGTCTCACGCTCGTGCCAGTCGTTGGTCGGGTACACCGACACCAGCGAGGGGATCTTCGGGTCGCTGTCGGGGGCGCTGACCTCGAGGCGGATGAGCCTGTTGTGGGTGATCGAGCGCAGGTGGTAGACGGCGTGCAGCTCGCGGCCCTTGTCGTGCGGGTAGTGGACACCGCTGACGCCGGTGCACAGCTCGAAACGCAGGGCCGGGTCGTCGCGCAGGGTGCGGGCGACGCGCAGCAGGTGCTCACGCTCGATGTGGAAGGTGAGTTCGCCGCGGTCGACGACCGTCTTCTCGATGGCGTTGTCCGGGAGCAGGCCCTGCTCCTCCAGCGCGCCCTCCAGCTCGTCTGCGACCTCGTCGAACCAGCCGCCGTAGGGGCGGGCGGCCGGCCCCGGAAGGCGGACCGAGCGGACGAGGCCGCCGTAGCCGGAGGTGTCGCCGCCGTTGTTGGCGCCGAACATGCCGCGCTGGACGCGGATCTCCTCACCGCCCTCGCCCCGCTGGCCGGGGAGGTTGGAGGCGCCGAGGTCCTTCTCGGGGTTCACGCCGTTCGACGCCCCGTTCGCACCGTTCGCGTCGCTCACCGCAGCAGCCCCTTCATCTCGATCGTGGGCAGGGCCTTGAGCGCCGCCTCCTCCGCCTCGCGAGCCGCCTCCTCGGCGTTCACGCCGAGCTTGGAGGTCTGGATCTTGTGGTGGAGCTTGAGGATGGCGTCCATCAGCATCTCGGGCCGTGGCGGGCAGCCCGGGAGATAGATGTCGACCGGGACGATGTGGTCGACGCCCTGGACGATCGCGTAGTTGTTGAACATGCCGCCCGAGGAGGCGCAGACCCCCATGGAGATCACCCACTTGGGGTTCGGCATCTGGTCGTAGACCTGCCTGAGCACCGGCGCCATCTTCTGGCTGACCCGGCCGGCGACGATCATCAGGTCCGCCTGGCGGGGTGAGCCGCGGAAGACCTCCATGCCGAAGCGCGCCAGGTCGTAGCGGCCGGCGCCGGTGGTCATCATCTCGATGGCGCAGCAGGCCAGGCCGAAGGTCGCCGGGAAGACGGACGCCTTGCGCACCCAGCCCGCGGCCTGCTCGACGGTGGTCAGCAGGAAGCCGCTCGGCAGCTTTTCTTCGAGTCCCATGTCGTTAAAGGCCCCTCAGTCCCATTCCAGGCCGCCCCGCCGCCATACGTACGCGTAGGCGACGAAGACGGTGAGCACGAAGAGCAGCATCTCCACGAGCCCGAAGATCCCCAGGGCGTCGAAGGTGACGGCCCAGGGGTAGAGGAAGACGATCTCGATGTCGAAGACGATGAAGAGCATCGCCGTCAGGTAGTACTTGATGGGGAAACGCCCGCCGCCGGCCGGCGTGGGGGTGGGCTCGATACCGCACTCGTAGGCCTCGAGCTTGGCCCGGTTGTACCGCTTCGGACCGATCAGCGTGGCCATGACCACGGAGAAGATCGCAAAGCCTGCCCCGAGGGCTCCCAGTACGAGGATGGGCGCATACGCGTTCACCGCTCCTCGCTCCTCTCAGTCGGCACTGACTGCTGGCGTTGGTGCCGGACTCACACCGGCCTCCCACGCCCCTCCAACCTCCGTTCGTCCCAACGAAGATCGAGAACATGTGAAGCAGGTCACAAGCCCGACTGCCTCGCATCTTATGCCTGCCGCTCTGTGATCTGCGACACGGGGTATTGCACAACCTTTGTGATCTCCACCACCTGACGAAGGATCATGAAGTCGGATGAGCGGTGATCTTCGTACGCGAAGCGCCAGAGTGATCACCAGAGGTGACATTTTCGCTCGTCGGCGCAGCTCGGAGGGGGCGTCTCCATATCAAGAGAGTTCCGCTGCATGCAAATTGGTGCTGGACCCACCGCCTTGATAGTGGAGCCGGTTCACACCTCGGAGTGAGGTCTGCGGCGCGATGTGAACGCGTGCATCCGTTCACGAGCGAGTCCGCCTCGCGATCCCGGCGCAATCCCTTCGTGATCTACGCGCGTGACGCACGCATTGCCGTGACCGTTGCGTGACCTCCGCCACATCCATGAGAGGCGTCTGAGAACCGGGCTTGGCCAACTGTCCCAACCGATGGTAGGTCGGGGGCAATTCGGGCGTACTGGCGAAAGAGCGTGATCACGGGCTTGATGGGTCGCGTCCGCAATGTCCGTTACGGCGTCAATAAGGAAACCCTGGCGAGGAATTTGGGGGGTCCATTGAGCAACTGTGGCGCACCACACGTTTCTTGAAGGTATGGAGGAGCCCCTGATACCGGTTGTTCTCATGTCCCACACCGCTCACATACGCAGCCACCGGAAACCCCGCCGCAGCGCGACGACGAACCTCGCCGTGCGTGCCGGAGTTGCCGGTGGCGTACTCAGCATGGCGGCGGCGGGTGCGGCCTCGGCGAACGCAGCCGAGACCACTCAGACCCTGCAACTGCCCACCCTGACGGCCGACCTGGCCGCCCAGGTCGCCCAGTCCGCGGACGCCACTCAGCAGGCGGCCGCGAACTACGAGCTGCAGGCCGAGCGTGACGCGGCCGCCGCAAAGGCCGCGAAGCAGGCCAAGGCGGACCTCGCCGAGGCGAAGAAGAAGGCCGAGGCGAAGAAGAAGGCCGAGGAGGCCCGTAAGGCCGCCGCGGAGCGCGCCGCGTCCCGCAGCTCCGAGCGGACCACCCTGTCCGCCTCCGTGGGCTCCAGCGCCTCCACGAGCTCCTCCACGGCCACCGGTTCGGCCGCGGCGGTCATCGCCTTCGTGAAGGCACAGATCGGCGACGCCTACGTCTCCGGCGGCACCGGCCCCAACTCGTGGGACTGCTCCGGCCTCATGCAGACCGCGTTCAAGCAGGTCGGCATCAGCCTGCCGCGCGTCTCGCAGGACCAGTCGACGGCCGGCACCCAGGTCTCGCTGAGCAACCTGCAGCCCGGCGACATCCTGTACTGGGGCAGCGCGGGCAGCGCGTACCACGTGGCGCTGTACGTCGGTGACGGCATGTTCGTCGGCGCGCAGAACCCCTCGACCGGCGTCGTGGAGAAGCCGCTCTCCTACGACCCGCCGACCGGCGCGGTGCGGGTGCTCTGACACCGGGACACATCAGGACACAGAACACGACACGGAAAGGGCCGCTGCCGCTCGGGGGCAGCGGCCCTCCGTCGCACCCACGGCCGGAATCGCACTCAGTGCCCGAATTGTCCCCGGCGGGCAGGGCATTGACGGGGCGTCGCGCACACATCGGCGGCCCGGCGGGACGAATGTCCGTCCCGCCGGGCCGCCGATGCAGCACCCGCGGAGGCTAGGCCTTCGGCGCCACCTTGCTCAGGCCGTTGATG